>NZ_CAOS01000003.1 GCF_000315365.1 Desulforamulus hydrothermalis Lam5 = DSM 18033 | reverse complement strand
TCCCCCCCGCACCCCGAAAAAAGTGTTGGTTTTCCCCCCGCCGCCCCCCCCCCCCCCCCCGGGGTTTATATTATAATTTTTTTTTTTCCCCTCTCCCTTTGACAAAAAAAATTTTTTTTTTTCCCCCCCCCCCCCCGGGCTTTCGCCCCCCTGGGGGGGATTTTTTGGGGTGTGTGGGGCCCCTTTTATTTTTTTTAAAACAAACTGTGCCCCGCCTTTTTTTCCCCCCCCGGGGGGGGGTTTTTTTTTCCCGGCCCCCGGGCGGCCCGGCCCTGGCCTTTTTTGCCCGGATACCAGGATTCCATTTAAAACACCCTTTAAAGGTTTTCCCCCCGGGCGAAGAGTTGGCTCTGCCCCCCGTTTGGGCTGCCCTGCCCCGCCTTCGGGCCCCCTCCCGGGTGCTTGCAATTTCCTTTTGGGTGGTTTCCGGGGCCGGGGGTTTAACGGCAGGCCCAGTTCCAAGCCACCCCGGGGGCCGGCCGGCATACTGATCAGGAAACTGTGACAACTTCAGGGGTTAGACCAGCTATTATTTCAGGGTGGCAGTGCGCAGCCAGGAAGAAAACCGTATTTTATTGCATCACTTGCAGACAATCATAACTGGGTAAACAAGAGGAAATCTCCGGCGGCACGGGATTTCCTTTTTAAGTTATATAATTCAGAATTGTTCGTTGTCATAAATATTTTTCACCTGTTAAAATATAAGCAATCATAATGAAAGTGCGTGTGGGAAGATGGGCAAAATCAAGCTTTCGTCACCGGTGCAAATTTTTATTGTGTCCTTTTTCGCTATGGCAGTGGCCCTGGCCACCCTGGGCTATTCAGCTTACCACGCCTGTTATGAGCTGTTGGCCAAAAATGTCGGGCTACGGGCCCAGGCCACAGCCCAGGTGGCAGCGCAGTTAGTCCGGCTGGATCGGCAGCTGGTTGCGAAAAAACAGGGGTTGGATATCCAAAGCTCCCGCCGCCACCCGGCCACCCTGGCCTTTAAAAAGCAAATGGCCCCCCTGCTGCAACAGCAGGATATTAAATTTATCTATGTGGAAACCAAACTGCAGGGGCCGCAAATCCGTTATTTTGTCACCCCGGAGGAGGAACATGTTTTCGGGCAGCCCCCGGGCACCCCGCTGGAATATTTTTATGTCTTTACCAGTGAGGACGAAAGCAGCTACACCAACCGGGATCGTTACGATGTAGCTGACCCCCTGCGGCAGCAGGCCTACGCCGAGAAAAAATCGGTCTGCGGTGAGCATTTAAAAAGCAAGTGGGATGGCCACGCGTCGACTAGTCACCGAGGGGGGGATATGGCCACGCGTCGACTAGTCAGGGGGGGGGGGATATTTCCGGCCAGGAATTCACTAAAAATATTCTTTATGTCAGAAATATCATAATTATAAGTTTTGGCATTATTGTCATCCTGGGAGGGTTTTTCCTCTACCGGGCTGTTCGTATTTTAAGCAAACCCATGTATTTGGACGAATTGACCAAACTGTATAACCGCCAGTATATGAAGGCAAGGCTGGAGGAAGAAGTAAACCGGGCCAAAAGATATGGCCGGCCCCTCAGCGTGTTAATGCTGGATCTGGACTTTTTCAAGCAAATNAACGACGGCNACGGGCACCAGGCCGGCGATGGCCACGCGTTGACTAGTCAGGGGGGGGGGGATATACACCCTTATAGCGCCGAATTAAAGGAAAACGGCGAGCTGGCCGTTACCCTGATTTTCCGCAACGGCAAAGAAGAACAGTTGAGCATAGAAAAGCTGCCGGTGTCTGTTATTGATGCGAAAAACCGCTATGTGGCCAAAGGGGTTTTTGACATGTACGGTTTTGTGTTGCCCGCCGGCGCCGCCGGCCCTTACACCTTTGTTTTTGCCGGCGACATGCTGCTGAAACCGGATCTTGATTTAAGCAGTTGGAAGGTTATGATTAAGTAAACAACCGCCCAAAACAAGCATCCCGTTCCACTTCTGTGGTGAAACGGGATGTTTTTTGTTAAGTATGACCCTTCGGTGGCCCGTTAACCGGTTTGGCAGGGCTTTTTGCCGAAGGCGTAAATAACCAGCAGGTAAATTGCCAGTTGGGGCAGGTTAATAAGCAGCCAGTAGGCCGGCAGGTTGTGGGCTGCCGTAAAATTGTTTTGGGATAAAATAAGGGCGGCGGTGGGTTTGGTTAACAGGGAGATCAGGTCAACAATAACCGCGCTGACAAAAATTTGATAATAATTTTGCCGGGCGGCCAGGCCCACAAACAGTGTATTAATAACGGTAAACAGCAGGTAATACACAAAAATGTTAAAGACAAACAGGGCCAATAGAGCATCTTTCAGGAAGCATTTGATTAAAGCCAAGGCCAGCAGGGTATGGTTGGGTATATGTACACCGGCAATCCTGGACATTAAGTAAAATATGACAAAGGCCTGCACTAAACCAAAGGAGAGCCGGAGTTCATCGGGGACTGCCGCATAGCTGACATCTGTCATGTTTATCACCTTAAATTACAATTGTAAAAGAGGTGCCTTCGGTTTCATCGCTTTCCACATATATTTGGCCGTTGTATTTCTCCACAATTTTTTTTACATTGTATAGGCCGATGCCAGACCCCCTTTCTCCCTTGGTGGTAAACCCGTATTTGAATATGGCTGCCGTGTCGGGAATAAAACTGCCGGTGTTGGCAACCGTTAAGTACAGGCGGTTGTTAATGTATTCCAGGATAATATTAATCAGCCTCGAGGCGGCCGACGGATTGCGGGCCAGCTCATAAATGGCGTTATCCACCAGGTTGGCCATGATGCGGGTTAAATCAATTTCCCGCACCTGCAGGTGGTTGAGGCTGCCTCTTAATTCAAAAGTGAGCCGGATATTGTGACGCTGCGCTTCTTGTTGTTTGGAGTAAAGCAGCACAACGATGCCCGGCAGGTCCGGTTGGTTGATTTCCCGGATGGCCTGCAGCTCCTGGTTTAAGTTAAGCAGGTATGTTTGGGCGGCGTCCGGTTTGCCCAACTGCAGGTAACCCAGCACCACCTGCATGTGATTAAGGAAGTCGTGCCGGTGGCAGCGCAGCAGTTGGATTGTGTTGCGGGCGGTTTCGCACAGCATTTTTTCCTTTATATATTCCTGTTCCAGGGTGGCTAAACGGTTGTAGCGGCAGAAAAAGTAAATCGAGGTGAGTACCAGCACGCTGCTTAACAGCAGCAGTAAGTTTTCTGCCTGGGGCAGCTTTGGCATCAGCAGGCCGGCCGCCAGCAGGGAGTTCCGGGTAAGGTCGTCCATGCGTAAGAGCCAGGCAGCAATAACAATGCAGACGCATGTTAAAATGTTCACAGCCACAATTAAATTGGTAAGGGTTTGGCGGGATTTGCTTTGGCTATAGTGGGGCATAACTTTAACTCCCGTATGAAAATACTTACGTATTTCGACAAAAAACAGCAAATACCTCTCAAGGCAGAAAATTAAAAACCCCTGCCGTTTGGCAGGGGCGCCTCCACAGAGGCTTTACTGAACCCGTTACCCTGACCGCCAAGAAAGGGCAACGGAAACTTTAATCAACAGCAATATGGTTGGTTGGATGATACCAACCACCACCTTTATTGTCATCATACAAAATTCGACAAAACATGTCAAGATATGATATTACATTTTTGTTCATAATTTGCCAAAAGCTGTAGCCAGCCAATTGCTTGTCCGTTCCGGGCGGTGTTATAATGTAAAAAAATGCCTGCCAGTTAATTAGCTGGTATATTTTTATCATTAAACACATTTGGGTAAAGGAGTTTTGCTAATGCAGCAGAAAGCACTGGCCTGGCTGTTAACTATTATCTTATTGCTTGGCCTGCCGGGGCTTGCCCGGGCGGCCGACGGGCCCTATCCCCTAAACTGTGTACCTTCTCCCGAGGCCGGCTTGAAAAGCCGCCTGCTGGCCCGGGAAGCCAAAACCCTGCGCTCACTGCAGCCGCCGGCGGCGGTGGATTATACCGCCCTGCTGCCCGAGCCGGGCGACCAGGGGCGGCAGGGCAGTTGTGTGGCCTGGGCGGTTGCTTATGCCTACAAGTCCTACCAGGAGAACCTGGAGCGGCAGTGGGGGCTTAACAGCGCCGGCCATTTATTCAGCCCGGCCTTTATCTATAATCAGATTAACGGCGGCCGGGATAACGGCGCCACCTTTTATGATGCACTTCAGTTGATTAGCCAACAGGGCTGCGATACCCTGCAGGGTTTTCCTTACCGTGAGTATGATTACCTGAGCCGGCCCGGCCCGGCCCAGTTGCAGCGGGCTTATCATTTCCGCAGCAAAAGCTGGTGGACGATAGATTATAACCCTGACGGCGGCATTGACCCGCAGCGGGTGAAGCAAGCCCTGCAGCAGGGGCCGGTGCTGGCCGGGACGCTGGTGTTCTGGGAAGCCGGTTGGAGCAAATATTACGGCAGCCAGGAAGGCGTCATCAGCCTGGCGGATATTAATTGGCAGTTGCCGCATGATCTTACCGGCGGCCATGCCATTTGCCTGGTGGGCTATGATGACAACTATCCCACCAAAGACGGCAACGGCGCCTTTAAATTTATAAATTCCTGGGGTAAAGACTGGGGCCGGCAAGGTTACGGCTGGATGAGTTATGCCTATTTGGCTAACGCTGTTTTTGAGGCCCATGCCATGGAGGATTTAACCGGCACCCTGCAGCTCAGCCAGGCTGCGCTGACCCTCAGCCCCGGCCAAAGGGCGGCCTTAACCGCCCGGGCCGACTATTCCGACGGCACCGTTGAGGATATTACCGGCCAGGCGGTTTGGGCTTCCCTTAACGAAGGGGTGGCCCGGGTGCAGGGCGGCCAGGTGGAAGCGGTGGCGCCGGGCAGAGCCGTCATAACGGCTGATTACGGCTTTAAACAGGTAACCTGCGAAATAACCGTGCAGGACGGCCGGCATATTCCGGTACAAGGCCTGACCCTGGACCGGCAGGAACTGCTGCTGCCCCTTAACAGCCAGGTGCGGTTAACCGCTGTCATCGAACCGGCAGAGGCCAGCAACCCGGCGGTCAGTTGGGCCAGCAGCAACCCGGCGGTGGTGGCGGTGGATAAAAACGGCTTGCTCAAGGCCCGCCGCACCGGCACAGCGGTGATTACCGCCACCAGCGCCGACGGGGGCTTTACCGCCCAGTGCACCGTTGAGGTGGCCCGGCTGAAAAAATTAACTGCCGACAGCACCTATATTAAAGGCTTGCCCGGCCAGTCTGCGGGCCTTACCCTGCTGGCGGATTTCGGCGGCGGCCGGCTGGTGGATGTTACCCAGCAGGCCCGCTGGCGTTCCAACCGCAGCAAGGTGGTGACCGTCAACGCCGGTGAGCTGCAACTGGTTGCCCCCGGTTCAACCACGGTTACCGCCGGTTACGGCGGCAGAAGCATTACCATAAGGGTGAAGGTAGAGAAACCCTGATTAACGCTTCCAAAGGAGCGGCAATAAACCTCCCGCAGGCCGGGAGGTTTATTGCTGCCGCCGGGCAATGGAATTATTTTAAACTGGTGATGCCCGGTGATATATATTATAATGACATTTGACAATAAAAACCTTAATTAAGCATAGTATCCTGAAAGGTGGTTACATACTTGTTAGGCATATTAAAAAACTTGTGGGATGACAACGCCCGTGCCGTGAAGCGCCTGCAGCGCACGGTGGAAGATATTAACGGCCTGGAGCCGGCCATGGCCGGCCTGACGGACGAGCAGCTGGCCCAAAAAACGGTAGAATTCAAGCAAAAGTTGCAGCAGGGCAGCAGCCTGGAGGATATTTTGCCCCAGGCTTTTGCGGTCTGCCGGGAAGCCTCCCGCCGGGTGCTGAACCTGCGCCATTATGACGTGCAGCTGCTGGGCGGCCTGGCCCTGCACCAGGGGGCGGTGGCGGAAATGAAAACCGGCGAGGGCAAAACCCTGGCCGCCACCCTGCCGGTTTACCTTAACGCCCTTACCGGCGAGGGGGTGCATGTGGTAACCGTCAACGACTACCTGGCCGACCGGGATTACCGCTGGATGGCTCCGCTGTACCGTTTCCTGGGGCTGTCGGTGGGCCTGGTGGTGCAGGGCCTGCCGCCGGAGCAGCGGCGGCGGGCCTACGGGGCGGACATTACCTACGGCACCCACAAGGAATTTGCGGTGGATTATTTAAGGGATCACCTGGTGTTGCAGCCCTCCCAGCTGGTGCAGCGGCAGTTGAATTTTGCCCTGCTGGACGAGGTTGACTGCATTTTGCTGGATGACGCCCGCACGCCCATCGGCATTTCCGGCGGCGCCGAACAGCCCAGCGATTTATATTACCAAACCGACAAGCTGGTGGCCGGCTTAACCCGGGACGTGCATTATGTGACAGATGAAAAGTCCCGCACCGTCACCCTCACCGAAGAAGGGGTGGCGTATCTGGAAGAACAGTTGGGCTTAGACAACCTGTATGATGAAGCAAATATTAATTTGAATCACCATCTTAACCAATCCCTCAAGGCCCGTTATTTGCTGCAGCGCAATGTGCATTATGTGGTGCGGGAGGGCCAGGCGGTAATTGTGGATGAAATCAGCGGCCGCCTGTTGTTTGGCCGCCGCTTCAGCGACGGACTGCACCAGGCGTTAGAAGCCAAGGAGGGGCTGCCCATCAGGCCGGAATCCCGTCTCCTGGCCACCATTACTTTCCAGAATTATTTCCGCATGTATAAAAAGCTGGCGGGCATGACCGGCACCGCCCGCAGCGAGGCGGCGGAGCTGCAGCAGGTGTACGGCCTGCCGGTGGTGGAAATCCCCACCCATAAGCCCATGATCCGCCAGGATTTACCTGATGTGATTTATAAAACCGAGGCGGTCAAGTTCCGCCAGGTGGTGGAGGAAATTGCCAACCGCCACCAGACCGGCCAGCCGGTATTGGTGGGCACCACCTCCATTGCCAAATCGGAAGTAATAAGCGCCCTGTTGAAGCGCCGGGGCATCCCGCACCGGGTCTTAAATGCCCGGCACCATGAGCAAGAGGCGGAGATTATTGCCCAGGCGGGCCGCTTGCGGGCGGTGACCATTGCCACCAACATGGCCGGCCGGGGGGTGGATATTTTGCTGGGCGGCAACCCGGAGGTGCTGGCGCAAACCGCCCTGCGCCGGCAGCAGTTAACCGGTGCGGCGGCCCAGGAAGCCTACCAGGCCCTGCTGGAACAATTCACCGGGCAGTGCGAGGCGGAGCGGCAGCAGGTGGTGCAACTGGGCGGGCTGCATATTATCGGCACCGAGCGCCACGAAAGCCGCCGCATTGATGACCAGCTGCGGGGCCGCGCCGGCCGCCAGGGCGACCCGGGATCCAGCCGGTTCTTCCTCTCGCTGGAAGACAACCTGCTGCGGCTGTTTGCCGCCGACCATGTGGCAGGGCTGATGGAACGCCTGGGCATGGAGGAGGAGGCGCCCATTGAATCAACCCTGGTCACCCGGGCCATCGAAACGGCCCAGAAACGGCTGGAAAGCCAAAACTTCAATATGCGCAAGCATGTGCTGGAATACGACGATGTGCTGCACCGGCAGCGCCAGGTGATTTACCGGCAGCGCCGCCAGGTTTTGGAGGGCGCGCAACCGGCTGACACCGTCCGGCAAATTATCCGGGACGTGGTGCAGCGGTCGGTGGAATTTTACTGCCCCGAAGGGGTTCATCCTGAGGAGTGGGATCTGGCGGGCCTGCTGGCCTACGCCAACGAGGTTTATTTGCCCGGGCATACCCTGCAGCCCGGCGACCTGGAGGAGATGGGCAAGCAGGGCTTGCAGGACGAGCTGGCGGAACGGGCGGAAGAATTCTACCGGCAGCGGGAGGCCGCCCTGGGCAGCGACACCCTGCGTGAAGCAGAGCGCCTGCTGATGCTGCAACTGGTGGATAAGCACTGGCTGGAACACCTTGCCGCCATGGAACAACTGCGGCAGGGCATCGGCCTGCGGGCCTACGGCAACAAAAACCCGCTTATGGAATACAAATACGAAACCCACCGCATGTTCAACCACATGATTGCCAACCTGCAGGAAGACCTGCTGCGCCATCTTTGCCGGTTAACGGTATCCGGCAAGCAGTGATTGCTTGCATTGCGGTTAAAACATAAATAACGGCTAAGGGCAAACAGCATAATAACCCTAAACCATGCAACCCTTTTTCCCTTGGCCATGGGCCAGGATATTTATTAAATGTGCCTGTACAAGACAGGAGGATACGGCGTGCGCATCAATCTTCTGGGAGCTAACATAGACGGCTTGAACATGCAGGATACGGTGGCGAAAATTGCCTCTTTCATCAACCAGGGGAACCGGGCCTGCCAGGTGATTACCCTTAATCCCGAGTATCTTTACCGGGCCCAGCATGAACCGGAACTGCTGCAATTGGTCAACCGGGCCGACCTGGTTACCCCGGACGGGGCCGGCATTGTCTGGGCCAGCCGGCTGCTGGGCACACCGGTGCCCGAGCGGGTTACCGGCATTGATCTGATGCTGGCTTTAATGCCGGTGGCCGCCCGGGCGGGCTGGCGGGTCTTCCTGCTGGGGGCGGCGCCCGGGGTGGCGGCGGCTGCGGCGGCTAACCTGCAGCGGCAGTACCCGGGCTTGCAGGTGGTGGGCAGCCGCCACGGCTATTTTACGCCGGCCGAGGAAGCCGCCCTGCTGCAGCAAATTAAAGAGGCGCGGCCCCATTTGCTGTTTGTGGCCCTGGGCATGCCCCGGCAAGAGCAGTGGATCGCCCGCCATAAAGACCTGCTGGGTGTGCCGGTGGCCATCGGGGTGGGGGGCAGCCTGGATGTCATTGCCGGCCGGGTGCGGCGGGTGTCGCCCTGGCTGCAAAAACTGCAGTTGGAGTGGCTGGGCCGCCTGCTGCAGGAACCCTCCCGCTGGCGGCGGCAACTGGTGCTGCCCAAATTTGCCTGGCGGTGCCTGGCCCTTAAATTAGCAAGTTATTGCCCCAAAAGATCCCCTCGACGGTGAGGGGGTCTTTTTTGCTGTGGCCCGGCATAGTTTGCCGCGACACCGGCTGCTGCAAGGTTGGGCTGAAAAGTTTTGGCCGGGGCGTTATTTTTTGCGGCGGCCGCCGTCTATATTAACAAATAAATGCAGGTGGTTAACCCTTGGTGTCGAATTATAACAATATTATTCCGGCGGCCGGGCGGCCTGCCCGGCCAAGTGCCTGTTATTGGCGTTGAATCTTGCCGTTGAATAATGATACAATACCTTTGGTATGCCACTTTGTATTTGAAAGAGGTGCGAGCATGGAACGCCGAAAACGCAGAAAGCTGAAAATATTGCCCTTTATGCTGTTTTGTGCCTTTTTGGTGCTGGTGATCGGCACCGGCTATGTGCTGGCCAACCAGTTCCTGTTTGACGGGGGGGACCCCCTGGGCCTGGTGCCGGATGAGCCCAAGGAAGAGGATGTTTTGAAAAAACGTATGAATTTCCTGCTCATGGGCATTGATGCCCGGCAGGGGGAAACCCGCACCCGCACCGACAGCCTCATCCTGGTGAGCGTGGATAAAGAGCACAACCGCATTGCCATGATTTCCCTTCCCCGGGATACCCGGGTGGAGATTCCCGGCCACGGTTACGACAAGATTAACTCGGCCAACGTGTTCGGCGGGCCGGAGCTGGTGATGCAGACGGTATCTGACCTGACGGGAGTGAAAATTGACCATTATTTAATGACTAACGTGCGGGGCTTCCGGGATATTGTGGATGCCCTGGGCGGCGTTACCATTGATGTGGAAAAGCGGATGTACCACTACGACCCTTACGATGAGCCGGATTTGCGCAAGATTGACTTGCAGCCGGGGGTGCAGCGGCTGGACGGCGCCAAGGCGCTGCAGTATGTGCGCTTTAGAAGCGATGCCCTGGGGGATGTGGCCCGCACCGAGCGGCAGCAAAAGTTTCTTAAAGCCCTGGCCAAGGAAATGATGCAGCCCTCCACCATCACCAAGCTGCCCAAGCTGGTGCCCACCATTAATAAGTACCTGGATACCAACCTGGGCCTCTCCCAGATGATTACCCTGGCCCGGGCGGCCCAAAATTTAAGCAATGTGGAAATTGTCACCCAAACCATGCCGGGCAAGTTCCTCAACCTGAACGGCGTCAGCTACTGGAGTGTGGATCCCCAACAGGCCCGGCAGGTGGCCGAGTCGCTGATCCGGGACGGCAAGGTGTATGAGGTGGTGCTGGGCGAGGAAAACATTAACGACAAAACCCCGGCCCGGCAGGCCGCCGCGAAAGAAACCGCCTCCCGCGAGAGCGCTGACCGCACTGTTAAGCAAACGGCCGGCCGGGAGGGAACTGCCCGCTACCGGCAGGAGGATGCGGCAACCGGCAGGCAGCAGCCCGCCGGACAGGCTGACAGCGGCGTGCAGATCATTGTTAACCCAACCGGGGGTGCGGCACCCGGGCAAAGCAACAACGCCGAGCAGCAGCCGCCTGCCGCCCCCGCCGGCGAAGGCGGATCCGGCAGCGGCAGCTGGCTGCCCGCCGCCCCCCTCTAAGGGCGATGCGGGAGCAGTTCTTGCATAATCTTTGCAAAGGAGAGTTTGCCAGGTGCCAGGTTTACGGCAGTATGTGTTAATGCTGGTGTTTTTGGGCATGTCTTTATTTGGCCTGCCGGCAGCGGCGGCAGCCGGTGAAGCGGTTTTTCCGGTGGGCCGGCAGGTTTACCTGCTGAACGGGCAGCCGCAGCCCATGGAAGCCCAAACTTTTGTCAGCGGCGGCTGTACCTATGTGCCCCTGCGCTACCTGGGCGAGGCCCTGGGGGTGCAAGTACAGTGGGTAGGCGGCTCCGGGCAGGGGCTGCTGATGTTAAGAAAGGGCGATGGCGGACTGGTGCTTCGCCTGAACCGGTCTTCTTACACCGTCATCCGGGGCGGCCGGGCCGCGGTCAGGCAGCTGGAGGCAGCGCCCCTGCTGCAGGAAAACCGTGTTTACCTGCCGGCCCGGCAGGTGGCGCAGGAGTTTGGCTACCGGGTGAGCTATAACCAGGCAGCCCGGGCGCTGCAGCTTTCCTACGCCGGCGAACCCGGGCCGCTGCCGGGCGATGGCGGCCAGGCCGCAGCGGGGCAGGTTAACTGGGCCTGGGTACCCGGCCTGGTGGCCGGGCTGTTGCCCCTGTACAGCCTGCTGGTGTATTAAAGCCCGGGCGGATTCTGAGTGCGGGAGAATTTTTATGAAGGTTACCGACAAGCCGTCCCTGGCGGCCGTTGAGATAACCAGGGGCATGGCCATTTTGGCTGTTTTGCTGATTCATATTAGCGGCCTGCCCCTGCGGTTGCTGGCGCCGGGCAGCGGCGAGCATTTTTTCTATACCTTGCTTAACCGGGGAATGCAGTTTGCAGTGCCCCTCTTTTTGATGATCAGCGCCCTGGTGCTGGCCTACCGCAGCGGCCAGGCCGACCTCTGCCTGGCTGAGTTTTACCGACGGCGCTGGCGGCGGGCGGTGCTGCCCTTTATGGTCTGGACCACCCTTTATTTAGCCCTGCGCTTCTGGGTGCTGCATGACATTCCCTATTTTTCATTAAAACAGGGCCTGCTGTGGTATATTTTTGGCAAAGGTTTCTTCCACCTGTATTTTTTATCGGTGGTCATCCAGTTTTACCTGCTGTTTCCGCTGCTGCACCGCTGGTGGCGGGCCTGGCAGCCGGGCTTTTTGACGGTGCTGCTGCTGTTTGGCGCCGGCCAGGTGGCCTTTTACTGGCTGAACCGGCTGTACTTATACCAGCATTTTACTTATACCGGGTCGCTGCTGTTCAGCTACTGGCTGCCCATTGGCTGCGGCCTCTGGCTGGGCTACAACACTGCCGGCTGGGACGCCTGGTGGCGGCGCCGGCGGCTGTATTGCCTGGTCTTGGCGGCCGCCGCCGGGGCCTTTTATCTGAACCGGCATTTTGCCATATTGGCGGGGGTAAAAATAAGCACCTTTTATTATCAAATGGCCTGGGCCCTGTATGTTACCGCCCTGGGTACAGCAGTTATTTTCCTGGCCCGCCGGCTGGCGGCCGGGGGCCCGGCAGTCGGCTTCTTCGGGTGGCTGGGGCGTTATTCCTACGGCATTTACCTGATCCACCCCTTTTACCTGCTGATGTGGCAAAAACTGGTGGTTCCCCATAGCCCGGCAGCCTTGCACCTGGCGGTGGCCGGCGGCCTGGCGGCGGTAACCGTCCTTTCCTGGTTGACTACCCGGCTGCTGGAGAGGACGGCGCTGGCCGGCCTGCTGTACGGCGTTAACCAAACCAGACCCAGCGGATTATTTAATACATAAGGAGTCAGAGTGTATGCCAAACATGATCAGCCGCATCTTAACCTGCCTGTTGCTGTGCTGCTGGCTGGCGGCTGCCCCGGCCCCGGCAGCGGCGGCCGAGGGGCGGGTGCTGGTGCTGAATTACCACCACCTGGACCCCCGGCCGAGAACCAGCTCCACCATTTCGCCCGCTTTGTTTGCCGAACACATGAAGTATTTAAAGGAACAGGGCTACCAGGTGATCAGCCTGCAGCAGTTGAAAGATTATTTATTGAAAGGGCCGGCCCAGGGGCATACTGATAACAAGCCGCTGCCCCGGAGGGCGGTGCTGATAACCTTTGACGACGGTTATGCTTCCTTTTACGAGCATGCCTTTCCGGTGTTGAAACAGTATAATTTTCCGGCGGTTATGTTTACCATTGTGGGCAAGGTAAGCAATTCGCCCAACGAAATACCCAAATTAACCTGGGCCCAGGTCAAGGAACTGGCGGCCGGCGGGCTGGTGGACTTCCAGTCGCATACATATAATATGCATTACCTGGTGGGCAAAAAGTCTGCCCTGCTGGCGGAACCCGCCCGGCAGGTGCAAGATGACCTGCAGTTGTCCCGGGATGTGCTGGCCTTCCATACCGGGCGGCCGGTGGATGCCATTGCCTTTCCCTACGGGCACTGGGACGGGCCTTTGCTGCAGCTGGCCCGGCAGGAGGGTTTTGCCCTGGGTTTCACCCTTTATCCCGGAGCGGTGCAACAAGGCCTGAACCCGCTGAGTTTGCCCCGGGTGGCAGTGGGGGATGAGAAGATTAATGTGCAAGAGTTGGCCAAGCTGCTGCAAAAATACCTGCCCGACTAAACAAGTTGCCCTTTTCAAAAAGCGCCCGGCTATATCGGCAGGCGCTTTTTTTACAGCAGGCGGCAGGCAGTTTACATAATGTTAGAGGGGTGACCTTAATTTATGAACAAGATAAACAAGGTGTGGCTGCTGTTGCCGGCAGCCCTGCTGGCTGCGGCGCTGCTTTGGCTGGCGGGCGGCCGCCAGGCTGAGCGACAGGTGGTGCCCCTTAAACAAAGCACCGTTAAGGATAGTTACGATGTGCTGGTGGTGGGGGGAGATCCCGAAGGGGTGGCGGCGGCAGTGGCAGCCGCCCGCAGCGGGCAAAAAACCCTGCTGGTAGATACCCGGCCGGTGCTGGGGGGCTTGATGACCCGGGGCTGGCTGAACAGCCTGGATATGAATTACGGGCCGGATAAAGAAATTTTAAATAAAGGTATTTTCCAGGAGTTTTTTGCCGGTGTGGAAGGAGATTCCTTTGATGTGATTACCGCCGCCAATGTGCTGCACCGCCTGGTTAACCGGGAGGCCAACCTGGATGTTTTGCCCGGCGCCAGGGCGGTGTTCCCCATTGTTGACGGCGTGCCCCGGCCCCTGCGGCGGCCCGGCCAGTCGGCGGCGGCGCCTGAGCTGGCTGCCGACGAGGTGCTGCCCCTGGCGGCCCGGCAGCCGGCTGTGGCCGGCCGGCCGGCGGGAGCGCAGCCGGCCCTCAACGGCGTGCAGGTGGTGCTGGCAGACCGGAGTGTCAAAAACATCCTGGCCGGGCGGCTGATAGACGCCACCCAGGACGCCGACCTGGCGGCGGCGGCGGGCGTGCCCTTTACCTACGGGCAGGAGGATTTGGGCAACCCGCACAAGGTGATGGCGGTGACCCTGGTGTTCAAGCTGGAAGGCATCAGCAATGCTAACTGGGTTCGCCTGATGGCGCATTTGAACAGCAGGCGGTTGCAGGCGCCGCCGGACAGCGCGGAACGGCACAGCGGCGCCAACTGGCACAGCGCCTGGGGCTTTGATAATATAATGAAGGATTATCAGCCGGCGCTGTCCCAGGTGGGTATGCGGGGGCTTAACCTGGGGCGGCAGCGGGACGGCAGCGTGCTGGTTAATGCCCTGCAGGTGTACGGCATCGACGGGCTGCGCCGGGAGGATCGCCGGCAGGCGGTGGCCCTGGCCCGGCAGGAGCTGCCCCGCATTGTCGAGTATATTAAAGAACACGTGCCGGGCCTGCACAACGCCCGGCTGGCGGCCACCGCCCCGGAGCTGTATGTGCGGGAAACCCGCCACATCCAGGCGCTGTACCGCTTAACGGTGGATGACGTGCTGGAAAACCGGGATTTTCCCGATCGCATTGCCTTTGGCTCTTATCCCATTGACATCCAGGCCACCGACCCGCATTTCCGGGGCAATGTGGTGGGCGTACCGGTCCGCTATGCGGTGCCTTTCCGCTGCCTGGTGCCCCGGGGAGCCGACAACCTGCTGGTGGTGGGGCGGTCGGCCGGCTTTGATTCCCTGGCCCACGGCAGCGCCCGGGTTATACCGGTGGGCATGGCCACCGGCCAGGCTGCCGGGGTGGCGGCCGCCTTAAGTTTGCAGGCGGATGTTTCCTTTGCCCGGCTGGCCCAGGATGCCGGTCTGGTTAAGCAGTTGCAAGAGCGTCTGATGGCCCAGGGCGTGGCGCTGCAGGCCAAGCCGCTGCCGCCGCCGCCGGAAACCCGCCACTGGGCCTATGAGGGCCTGAAGTTTATGCGCCGCTACGGCCTGGCCGCCGGCGGCTACAGCAACAACTACCGGCTGGATGAAGATATGCCGGAAACCCAGTTTATTAACGGCCTGCACTGGGTGGCCCGGCTGGCCGGGGCGCCGGTGCAGCAGCCGCCCCTGTTGTATGCCGAGGGCAACGAACTGACCCTGCCGGATGTGGCCTACATGCTGGCTTGCTATACCGGCCACCGGTTCAACAAGGCCGAGGCTTACGATTACCTGACGGCCCAGGGTTTCTGGGATCCGCAAATTATTAAGCGGGTGCAGGAAAACCGGGGCGTTGTTACGGTGGGCGCCGGTTACATGCTGCTGCGCGACTTTGCCCGCTGGCTCGACCGGGAGGGCACCGCCGGCCGGTAAACAAGGCTGTGTTTAACAAGTTGGTATTACTTATGCCGGAAACGCTTCCCTGGTGCCAGGGGGCGTTTTATTTAGGCGAGCTGCGTAAAGCATTCCCTTGTCAAGTTACATTATTTAGTGATAAGATACAAAAAACTGGTATTTGCCGGTGGTGACAATGTGAAGGCTATAAGGGATCCCGTTCATAATATAATTTTATTTGACAAAGCGGAAGAAAAAGTGCTGCTGGACTTAATTGACACCAGGGAATTTCAGAGACTGCGCCGCATCAGACAGCTTGGCTTTTCTTCCTTCACCTACCCCGGGGCTGAACACACTCGGTTTATTCATTCTATCGGAGTGGCTCACTTAACTAAAAGATTTATTGAAAAGATAAGCTATGTTAAGGCAGATCGCTGCTTTGCCAAAGACCTTATTGATCGCAAGTTGCTAATTGTTGCATCTGCGTTGCTGCATGATATTGGCCATGGCCCTTTTTCCCATGCTTTAGAACATATTACCCATATACCTCACGAAGAATGGACGAAAAAAATAATTAAAGGAAAAACAGAAGTCAATCAAGTTTTGACTGCGCATGGTATTAATCCTCACGATGTGGCAGAGATGATTCAACGCACCCATCATTTAAAAGCTGCGGTAAAGATTCTATCCAGTCAACTGGATGCAGATCGGATGGATTACTTGCTTCGTGACTCAAAAATGACAGGTGCCGGTTATGGCAGTTTTGATTTAGAATGGATTTTGAACGTACTAAGGATTGGCAAAATTAACGAAGATATAGAAATAGGCTTGGATAGGGAAAAGGGGCAAAGCATTGCTGAGGATTTTGTAATGGCTCGGTATTACATGTATATAAATGTATATTTCCATAAAACTACCAAAAGTGCTGAACTTATGGCAAATAAAATATTTCAAAGGGCCCTGGAGCTGCACAAGGAGCAACAAAATATCTTGCCGGAAGGGTTAAACTTAGTTTTAAGCGACGGCATCTCTGACCACACTTTAAATAAATATCTTGAATTAACAGATGATACTTTTTGGCATTACATTTATTTGTGGCAGCAAAACGATGATCCGATTTTAAAAAATTTATGCAAAAGAATTATTACAAGAAAACTGTATAAAGCCGTTACGCAAAAGGTTGATCCTTTTGAACTGGTTGAAAAGGCTAACCGGGTGGCCGACAAAACAGGCATCCCGCAATCTTATTTAATATTAAGAGACGAGGCAAGTACTAGTTCTTATAAAGATCCTTATTTGCTTGAACCCAAAATTGACGAGCAACAGACAGAGAAAGAAGCTTCAGAACAGATATTTTTATTTGACCGGAAAGGAAAAGCGCAGGAACTTTCCGACATATCTGACGTGATTAGGCAAATCAGAAACAAAAAGATACATATTGAAAGGTTATTTGTACCTGAGGAATACAAAAAAGAAATTTTTGGGGGTGATGTTTAAATGTTTGATGCTGCTTTTAAGTTACTGAATTTATTTAGCCAGGTTGGTGAAATACATGGGCGAAAAAAGTTACAGAAAATGGTGCATTTACTAAAAAAAGGTGGAGTAGCTTTTCCTTTTAAGTACGAGTATCATCATTACGGCCCTTATTCTGCTCAACTGCAGTCGGAAATAAACTCCCTTGTATACAATGGGTTTTTAGCGGAGAAAAAAGAAAACGATACTTATGTATATTCATTGACGGATCAGGGACGCAGGTTTAAAGAGAAACTGGCTGAATGTCTCCATTATCAATTTGAAATAAAGAAGACTTTGGTTAATCTTTTGGCTGAGAAAAACTCACAGTTTTTGGAGATGGTCAGCACCTTTGCTTTTCTCATAGACGCCGGTTATGATGCGGCCGCAGCCAAGGAAAAATGTTTAGAACTAAAACCGCATTTGCAAAAGCACATTGATGAGGCAATTGCTTTTTATGAGAAAAACTTTTTACAATAAAAAATTAAGAGCATGTTTGTTAAATTGTTAAAAACAGATTTAAAGTGGCGCTTGGCTTTGCACCAAGCGCTTACATATTCTTACATATTAAAGAAAATGTACCATACCTGGCAGAGGAGGTGTTAGTCATGGAAAGGGAGGTAATACCAAACCAGGAGCTTTACAAGCTTTTGCTGCCGGAGATATTCGGGGGCAGCGGTTGCCGTTTGCTGGTGGGCCAGTACCTGCGACAACTGGCGGTGACAAGGGTTTTATTAGTGACTGACGAGCGGGTATGGCAGGCCGGCTGGGGGCAGGAGATGCATTATACGCTTCAAAAAGAAGGCTTTCATGTTACGGTATTCCGCCGGCTCAGCAGCAATCCCCGGGTCACCGAGGTAATGGCCGGGGCGACCTGCTACAGTGAGGAGTTTTGTCAAGGTATTCTGGCAGTGGGAGGCGGCAGCGTGATAGATTGCGCCAAAGGAATTGGTGCAGTGGTCAGTAACGGCGGACATGTTTTAGATTATGCGGGTATTAATAAGGTATTGCGACCGCTGCCGCCGCTGCTGGCTGTTTGCACACTTGCCGGCAGTGCGGCTGATATTTCACAGTTTGCCGTTATTACTGATGAAATAAGCCGTCATAAATATGTGCTGGTAAGCAAAGCCCTGGTGCCGGATGCCGCTTTTTTAGATCAGCAACCCCTGGCAACCGTACCAATGGCTATGGCAGCCTATGGCGCTGCAGATATTCTGGTACATGCTGTTGAGGCAGCTGTTTCCAGCCTGGCTTCGCCTCTGACCGATGTTTTTGCTTTTCAATCTCTGCGCCGGTGGTCACGGGCCATCGAGAATTTTCACAAGTACCGGGAGAGTGAAACTGTGCGAGGAGATTTACTGTTGAGTAGTTTTTACGCCGGAGCGGCTTTTTCCAACGCTTCTTTAGGGGCAGCCCATGCCCTGGCCCACAGCTTAGGGGGCTGGCTGGATTTACCCCACGGCCAGTGTGTGGCAACCCTCCTTTCCGGTGTAGTTGAGTTTAATTATGCGGCGGCAGCGGCACGTTACCGGGAGGTAGCCGTGCACCTGGGCTGCTGGCGGCCGGAGCAGGATGAAGGCTTGGTGCTGCCGGCATTGCTGCAATATTTGCATGATGTTAGACAACGCCTTGGTATAACCACAGACAACCTTGGCAACTTGCAGGTGCAGGAAATTGCTTTGTTAGCCGATCGGGCAGAGCAGGATCCCTGCCTGTTGACCAATCCCTGTTGGTTGACCAGGTCAGATTTAGAGGTGTGTTATGGTAGAACCTGCAGATCAAAATAAAGCACTTTTACAACAATTGCGTTTGCAGTTGGCGGGGTTGGGCTAACATTCCCAGCGAAAAAATTATTATCCTCAGTTGCAGCAGCATTTAAAAGATAGTGAGCGCTTCCGGGCGCTGTTGGATCAAGTGTCGGAGGCTATACTGGTACTGGAAGCGCCCCATTGGCGTTTTGTGGATGTCAACCAGGCGGCCTGTACTTTGCTGGAGTTGGAGATGAGTGCTTTTTACGAAAAAACGGCACCCCAGTTGCCTGGTTTGGCCTGCTTGCCTGTCTGGCAGGAGGCTTGTGTTGCCTGGGAGCGGGGAGAGCCTTATGTCCAGCGCTTTATCCACTATTTTAACCCATCCGAGGGCAGCCAGGCGTCGGATCCCAGGGTGCTGGAGATTGAGGCCCGGCTGTTGCGGTTTCAAGAAAACAGCTACCTGGTGGCGATTGCCCGGGATATCTCTGAACGACATGCCATGGAACAGGAACTGTGCGCCGTCAATGAAGAACTGGAAGAAACCATTGCTGAACTAACCGCCGCCGAAGAGGAACTGCGCCAGAATTATGTGTTGATGCAAGAAAGAGAAAGGCAACTGGCTGAGTGGGAACGGCGTTTTCGCAACCTGTTGGAGAATATCCAATTGCTGGCGGTGTTGCTGGATCAACAGGGGAAGATTGTTTTCATCAATGATTTCTTTTTAAACTTAACCGGCTGGCGACGCCAGGAGGTTTTAGGGCAAGATTATTTCAAATTATTTATCCTGCCCGCAGAGCGGCAACTAATGTCAGGCAGGTTTTGCCAATGCATTAAGGAAGGTTGCATAGAAACCAATTTTAAAAACTCTATCCTTACTCGCCGGGGCGAACAGCGGCTGATTTACTGGAATAATACAATTTTATATGACGAACAAGGCAGAGCCATAGGAACGGCCAGCATCGGCGAGGATATTACCGAACGGCAGCGTTTTGAAGAAAAAGTAAAGTTTTTGGCTTACCACGATGCCATGACCGGGTTGCCCAACCGTTTAAGTCTTACCGAACAACTGGCCCGGGAAATTAAACGGGCGGAACAGCTGGGCAGCTGTTTGGCGGTGCTGTTTTTGGATTTGGACCGTTTTAAACTGACCAACGATACATTGGGGCATACGGCAGGCGATGAATTGCTCAAACAAGTGGGGGAACGGCTGTTGGGGCTTTTAAACCGGCAGGGTATGCTGACCCGCCTGGGAGGCGACGAGTTTATTATTATATTGCCTGATCTGACGGTGCCGCAGCAGGCTGTGGAATATGCCGAGGCATTGCTGCAAACCTTTCAGCGACCCTTTAATGTCATGGGCAGCCAACTGCATGTGACCTGCAGCATTGGTATTGCTTTATTCCCGGATGACGGCAAAGATGTACAAACTCTGCTAAAAAACGCCGACCTGGCCATGTACCGGGCCAAAGCACAGGGGCGCAACAGTTACCGGTTATATACGCCGGAGCTGCAAGAAACGGTACAGCGGCAATTAGAACTGGAAGAGGCCCTGCGCCAAGGGTTGGCGGGACGGGAGTTTACGCTTTTTTACCAGCCGGTGCTTGATCGCCAGGGACGAGAGGTATACCGGGAGGCACTGCTGCGTTGGCAGCGTCCTGGGGGGATATGTATTTCTCCCGCTGAGTTTATTCCGGTAGCGGAAGAAACCGGCCTTATTTTGCCCTTGGACGACTGGGTGCTTCAAGCGGCCTGCCGGCAGGCCGCCAACTGGGATGTGCAGGTGGCGGTTAATATGTCTGGCTTACAATTTGCCCAGCCCAACCTGGTGGACAAGGTGGCGTCGGTATTGCGTGAAACCGGTTTGCCGCCTGGCCGGTTAATTATCGAGATTACAGAAAATACGGCCATGCGCAATTTACAGCAAACCATAAAACATATTAACGGCCTTCGACGACTGGGGGTAGAAGTGGCACTGGACGATTTCGGCACCGGCTACTCCTCATTAAGCTACTTAAAAAATTTTGCGGTGAACATTATCAAAATAGACCGTTCCTTTGTGGCTGACCTTTTAAATAACCAGGTAAGTGCTGCCATTGTGCGGGCAGTATTGTTGATGGCGGAAAGCCTGTCGGTGGCTGTAGTGGCTGAAGGGGTGGAAACCAGGCAGCAGTTGACGGCCTTACAGGACATGGGCTGCCGTCATTTTCAGGGTTATTTGCTGGGGCGCCCCCAACCGCCTAACCGATAAAGTGGCGCACCCTTCATAAAACAACAGATCACAAAGAACCGGCAAGATTTGTTTCCTTATGTGCCGTGCCATGATGCGGCTTTATTTGTGCCGGTTTGTTGAGCGAGATATAATAGATAAGGACTTTCTCAGAGGAGGTAGATAGTTTGTCCAAGTGGTGGCGTTACGGCCTGTGGGGGCTGCTGGCGGTGGCTGTGCTGGCGGCGGCCCATGTGGCCTTCTGGCAGCGCTATATGGTGGAAAGGGAACATACCCGGGTGCAGCTGGTCTTTAACTATGACGAGGTCAGCTCGCTGGCCGGCTTAAAGGGTATGACGGCCCTGCAGGGGTTGCAGGAGTTGCGGCGGCACGGCGTTACCGGGGTGGTGCTGCGGGAACCCACCCTGGATGATTTGCGGCTGGCCGGCGACATTCAAATTTATACCGGGCAGGGGCTGTTAAACCTGCAGAACAGCCACACCGCTCCATCCTGGCTGGCCGGTTTGCTGCAAAAAACCGCCCCGGTAAAAAACAGCACCTATATCATCACCCTTGATCCGGATATTTGCCGGCAACTGCAAGAACAGCTGCCGGCCAAACTGGCGGGCGTAAAATTTATGGCGGTGGGCGATTCTGCCTACGCTTTTGAGGTGGCGGCGCCGTATTTAGCTATTAAAGACCTGGGGGCGGGTTTTCCTGCCACCGCCATAGCGGATGCCCGGCAGGCGGGCATGTCTGTCATACTGCAGGTACGCCAGTGGCCGGGGGCAACCCAAACCGGCATCGACAAAGTTTTTGCATCTTACCGCAACATTCCGGGTGTATCGGCCGTCATGTTTAATGATGACACTTTGCCGGGTTACCCGGCCCTGCTGCCGGAGCTGGCGGCGCAAATCAAGCAGCTGGGGGTGCCGCTGGTACAGGTGGAATTCTTTCCCCAGTTGGGCTTGAACAAAGTGGGCCTGCTGCTGGACAAAAACGTTGTCCGGCTGCATACCATCCCCTCCGGCGAACTGAAGCGAATGACGCCGGCAGAGGCCCTGGATCGCTACGCCCTGGCAGCCGCCGAGCGGAACCACCGCATCCTGCTGGTGCGCCCCTGGTTAACCGGCGGTGACCTGCTGAGCGGCAACCTGCAGTTTATTGACCGGCTGGCAGACCGGCTGGCGGCCGAGGGGCTGCCGCTGGGAACCGCTGCGGACCTGCCGCCGGTGCCGGTTTCCCGCTGGCTGGTGCTGCTCAGCGGTCTGGGCGTAATTGCCGGCGGCCTGCTGTTGCTGGATAAACTGAAGCTGACCAGGCTGCTGCCCTTTGTCGGGGCGGCCTGGCTGCTGCTCTGGCCGGCCGCCCTGTATGTTGATTTAAACCTGGCCAGAAAGCTGATGGCGCTGCTGTCGGTAATTATTTTCCCCAGCCTGTCGGTAATTTCCCTGGTGGGCCCCCGGGGCTTGGCGCCGGGGGCGGCGATCCGGCACTTTGTAAGCATTTGCCTGGTTTCCCTGCTGGGGGCGCTGTTTATGGTGGGCCTGCTGGCGGATGCCGCCTTTATGCTGAAGCTGGACCAGTTTGCCGGGGTAAAACTGGCCCATGTGGTGCCCCTGCTGCCGGTGCTGCTGTATTTTTCACTGCAGGCGGCCGAGGGCGAAGGGCTGCCGGACAAACTGGCCGGGCTGTTGAAGCGGCCTGTCCTGCTGGGGGTGGCCCTGGCGGGCGCCTTGATGGCGGTGGCAGTGGCGGTTTATGTGGCCCGCACCGGCAACGAGGCCTTGCCGGTCAGCGGCCTGGAGCTGCAGTTCCGCAGCCTGCTGGACCAAATTTTGGGGGTGCGGCCCCGCACCAAAGAATTCCTGCTGGGGCACCCGGCTTTGCTGCTGCTGTTGCTGTACGGCTACCGGGATAACCGCCTGTTGCCCCTGTTGTTGCTGGGGGTCATTGGCCAGGCTTCCCTGGTCAATACCTTTGCCCACATTCACACCCCGCTGGCGGTGTCCCTCATCCGGGCGGGCCACGGCATCTGGCTGGGCATTGGGCTGGGGCTGGCGGCGTATTGCTTGATTAAGCTGGTGTACCGTTACGGGAGAGGGGTGTACCATGGCTAAAGTAGTCATATCCGGTTATTACGGTTTTGACAACCTGGGGGATGAGGCGGTTCTGTTCAGCATCTTAAAAACCCTGCGGGAGCAGTGCATCGGGCTGCGCATTGAAGTGCTGTCCCACCGGCCGGAAAAAACCGCTGAGATTTACCAGGTAACCGCCGCCAACCGGTGGCAGCCGCTGCAGGTTTACCGGGCCCTCAAGGAGTGCGACCTGCTGCTCAGCGGCGGCGGCAGCCTGCTGCAGGATGTTACCGGCCTGAAAAGCCTGCTTTATTACCTGGGGGTAATTTGGCTGGCCCGGCGGCTGGACAAACCGGTTTTCTTTTACGCCCAGGGCATCGGGCCGGTGCGTTCCCGGCTGGGGCGCCTGGCCATGCGGCTGGTGGCCAACCGGGTTAATTACATTACCGTCCGGGATGAATTATCCCGGCAGGATTTGCTGGAAATGGGCGTCTGCCGGCCGCCCGTTGAAGTTACGGCGGACCCGGTGCTGGGGCTGGAAGAAAAATTTGTGGACAAAGCCCTCGGCCGGGCCGTCTTGGAAGCAGCCGGGCTGGATTTATCCATTGAGAGAAAACTGGTGGGCGTGTCAGTGCGGCAGTGGCAGGAGCTGACCGCCTACCAAAAAACCTTGGCGGAGGTTTGCGACAAGTTGAGCCGGCTGGGCTACCAGGTGGTGTTTTTGCCCATGCATTACCCGGACGACCTGGCGGCCTCCCGGGCAGTGGCAGAGTTGCTGGAACAGCCGGCCACCGTACTGGAGGGCAGCTATTCGGTGGCAGAGATGGCCAGCCTGATTGCCAATATGGATTTGCTGATCGGCATGCGGCTGCACGCCCTGATTTTGGCGGCGGTTATGCATGTGCCGCCGGTGGCGGTTTCTTACGACCCCAAGATTGACCGCTTTATGGGGCTGCTGGGCCGCACGGCCGCCACCACAGCCGACAACCCCAGCTATGACGACTTGTGGCAGGCGGTGGAAGCGGTGCTGTGCGAGCCCTGGCAGGTGCGGGAGGAGCTGGCGCGGCAGGTGGCGCCCCTGCGCCGGCGGGCCCAGCATACCGCCACCCTGGCCCTGCAGCTGCTGCAGCGGTCTCCCACCAAATATCTATAAGACAAAGACAAGTCAGGGACGATTCTTAACTTGCCTGCAAGCTGGGAATCGCCCCCGACTTGCCTGCAGGAGGTAGTTTATGAAATTAAGCAAGTGGCCGCTGTTGTTGTGCCTGTTGTTTGTTATTGTGTGCGCTGTGCCGGCCGGAGCCGCCGAACAGGTGGCCCCGGGTATCCGTCAGTGGTCCTTTGAGCGAACCAACTGGGATGGCAAACCTGTAAAAGGTTATGTGCTGGAGGTTAACCCGTTGCAAAAAAATACCGAAATCCGCGTGGTGCCCGGCCATGAAGTGCTGGGCAGCAAGGAAACCCTCAGCAGCATGGCTGAACGCACCGGGGCAGTGGCTGCTGTTAACGGTGGTTTTTTTGATACGGTAAGCGGTTTGCCGGTGGGTAACCTGTTCATTGACGGCCAAGCCGAGTATATTTCGGATATTTTGCGCACCTCCCTGGCCTTTGCCTACGACGGCAGTGTTAAGATGGGCTACCTTAATCCCAAGCTGTTTGTGGAAGTTGCCGGCCAGGGCAGGCTGGCGGTGCAAGGCATCAACCTGCGGGCGCCGGGCGACGGCCTGGTGCTGTATTCCCGGGCCTATGGCCAGGCGGCGCCGGGTGATGCCCGGGTGTTCCTGGCACCGGCCGGGGGCGGGCTGTTTTTGGTGCAGCCGGCCGGCGGCAGTTTGCCGCCGGCAGGTGGTTATGTGCTGAGCGGTTGCGGGGCTGCCGCCAGCCAGGTGATGTCCCTGCCGGCCGGCGCCAAAGTAAAGGTGGTGACAGAACTGCCGGCGGGCTGGGGCAACCTGCGCCATGCTTTATCCGCCGGCCCCCTGCTGGTGGAAGACGGTTTGCCGGTGGAACAGGCGCTCCAGGAAGGGCTGTGGGGCCAGTTGTTGAAGCCGGCGCCGCGCACCGCCCTGGGAGTCACCGCCCAGGGGAAGGTGCTGCTGGTGGTGGTGGACGGCCGCCAGGAAAGCAGCGCCGGGTTAACCCTGGAGGAACTGTCCTACCTGATGCTTGACCTGGGGGCCCGGCGGGCGGTGGCCCTGGACGGCGGCGGTTCCAGCGAAATCTGGGTTAAGGGCAAAATCCTGAACAGCCCTTCCGATAAAAAGGAGCGGCCCCTGGCCAACGGACTGCTGGTGATCCGGCAAATGCCGGTATATGTTGACCGGCAGCGGCTGTATTTAGACGTGGCGCCGGTAATTGAACAGGGCCGCACCCTGGTGCCGATGCGCAAGATTTTTGAGCGGCTGGGGGTTGCTGTGGCCTGGGATGAAGCCGGCAAAACCGTGACCGCCGTTAAAGGAGATTGTACCGTTAAACTGACGGTGGGCCAAACCGCCGCACTGGTGAATAACAAAAAGGTTAAGCTGGATGTGCCGGCCAAAGTGATTAACGGCCGCACCATGGTACCCATGCGGTTTGTCAGTGAAGCCCTGGGGGCCCGGGTAAATTACCAGGCCGCCCCGGTGCAGGCCGTGTACATTGAAAGCCCGGAGGGAGGCGGCGGTGATGGTCAATAAGCTAAGAATTATTATCTGCAGCCTGCTGTGTTTTGTCTTGCCGGTGCTGCCTGCGGCGGCGGCTGAGCAGACACCGCCGGAGCTGCAGCAATTTCTCATGGAGCAGGGACAGCAGGCGGAAAACCGGCAGCCGTTCCGGCTGACGGTGGACTATATTGCCAACATCACACACAACCTGGTGGGCCATGCCCAGTTGCTGCCCAACGGCAACCTGCTGCTCTGCCGGGTGGGCGCCTGGCAGCCCGGCCTGGTTGAGGTGGATGCCCAGGGCAAAGAAGTGTGGGTATATTACGGCATCCAGGCCAACAGCGCCCTGCGGCTGCCCAACGGCAACACCCTGGTGGCGGACAGCGGGGCACCGGGAGCGCCCTATGTGCCCCGGGTGGTGGAGTTGACCCGGGAAGGCAAAAAAGCCTGGGAGTACACCCTGCCCTCCCTGGCCCAGGCGCCCCGTTATGCGGAGCGGCTGTCCAACGGCAATACCCTGGTGGTGCTGCCCTTTGCCATCCAGGAAGTAACCCCCGAGAAAAAGGTGGTGTGGCAGTACGGCCCGGGCAAACCCGGGCGGCCCGGTACGCCGGGCGGTCTGGTGCGCCCTTGGCGGGCCCACCGCCTGGCCAACGGCAACACCCTGATTGTGGACCGGGGTTATGGCGGCAACGGCCGGGTGCTGGAAGTAACTCCCGCCAAGCAGGTGGTTTGGCAGTTGGCAGCGGTACCGGCGGCTGCCTCCGGCAGCCAGCCTGCCCTGCGGGAGCCCCTGGATGCCCGGCGGCTGGCGGACGGCACCACCCTGGTAACCGATAAGAAACAGGATCTGCTTTTTTACGTTGACCCCCGGGGCCGGGTGCTGCAGACCAAAAGCTGGGCCGATCTGTATAAAACCGCAGCGGTCAGCGACCTCTGGTTTGCCCGGCCGGCGGACGACGGCAGCGTATTGATTGCCGCCACCATGGTTACCGGACGCACCCGGGTAACCGGCATAACCTGGGAATAAAAAGTGAATAACTTGAGAATGACTTGGGAAGAACTTGAGATAACTTGAAATGCCTTTGATACCTGGTAACCAAGTTGTTTATTCGCAGCAAGGGAGGCTAAAGCAGCTTGTCAAATACTTAGGCTAAAGACAGTTAATTTTATGTTAACCCAAAATTGTTACAATGGCAGCAGAGGTGATAATCTTGTGAGAAAAAAAATAACGTTATGGCTGGTTTTAATTATGGCTGCCGGCTTGCTGGTGATGGGCTGCGGCCAATCCAAAACCAAAGTGGAAGTAAAAACACCGGAAGAAGCGGCCAGGATGGAGGGTGACCCGGTACAAAACCTGATCATTAAAGAAAGGGAATGGCTGGGCCGCCTGGATGCGGAGCATGCTAAAATCGGCTCGTTATTTAGCGCCTGGCAGCAGGGTCAGGCCACCCGGGAAGATTTTATGCAGCAGTTAACAAAATCGAAAAGGGTTGTCAGGGGTTTAATTAAGGAATACGATTTGCACATGGAGGTTAACAGCTTCCCGGAGGACAAGAAAAACCAGGCCGTCTATCAGGAGGGTCTGGCCTACGGGGATAAATTGCGCACCGCTGTCAATAATTTTATCTTTATGGCCACCGAAGGGGTTATGGATGCCGAAACCAAGCAGTTGAAGCCGCTGACGGATGAGCAAGTTAAAGAGCTGTATCAGAAGTATATGGTGGAAAAATATGAGGATTACAAGGCCAAGCTGACAGCCGTGTTGGAAAAGAACAAATAAAGCCGGGCAGCTTCTGGCTTGGCCTGGTTGCTGACAAATGTTGCAAAAAAATTCGAGGTGGTTTTATGATCCCCTGCCAGCGACTTGTCGAAGCACCGGTCACAGCACTTGATGAGCGAAGTAGCCATTGGGGTGGCGCCCACAGGACGTGGGCGCCAGCCGAACCGGGCCAGGATGGCCCGTTTGAGGCGACCCCAATGGCGACCGTAGCGAATCATAGTGCTGTCGGTGCGTAGACCGGAGCTAAAGGGGATCATAAACCACCGGTAAGGTTTGCCGACAGTAAGCCGGGCAGCCACAGCTGCCCGGCTTTATTTATCAAGGCGGGCGCCGAATTGCTCCAGTTTTTGCTGCAGCCAGGCGATGTCTGCCCCGGTAAACCGGCGGGGCGTCCGGTGAACGGCCAGGCTGCGGGCAGCGGCCACACCGGCTGCATCACCCAGCACCGCCAGATTGGGCAGTACCCGCAGCTCCGCCCAGGCAAAGGAGGAAATGCCGGCCGCATAGCCCGGCACCAGCAGGTTTTCGGTGCGGGCGGGCAGCAGGGCGGCGAAGGGCAGGTAAACCGGGTTAACCGGCTCGCCGCCGGCCGCCAGCCAGTCCGGCCGCAGGTGCCCGGTAACCGGCCAGCGATAGCTGCCGGCAGCCTTTAGATCGCCGGGGCAAAAGGCATTAATGTCCATCATGTAGTAGCCCAGGCCGATGCGCCGGTCGTAATGGCCGGCATCCGCCCCCTGGGCGGCGGCCGCCCCGGCCCCCTGGGCTTGCCGGGCGGTAACCGCAAACCCGGTATTCTCGCTGCCGGGGCCTGCCGCCTGCCGCAGCGGGCTGTGGACAGATTCCCGGATATATAAAACCTGGCCCACCACCGGCCGGCCCTGGCTGTCCAACACCAGCGAGGCTTCCCCAAAGCCGTACCAGCGGCCGCTGGCCGGGTCCTGCACTTTAAACTGCCGCAGGGCTTGCAAAAATTCAGGGTTCTGCAGGAGTTGCCGGGCCTTTTGCCAGGCCTGGTCGGTGGTTAAATGCCCCGGCAGCGTGTCGGACGGGTAGCGCCGGCTGCCGGCGTCCCGGTCATGGGCCCGGGCATCCACATGGAAAACCAGCAGGCAATTAACCCACCAGGTCCGGCTGTCCCGGCCGTTGCTGGCGGCGTTAACGGGTTTGATGGCAAAGCCCTGGGGGCCGTATTTATCGTTAAAGGCAATGACCTGCGGGTTGCCGGCAAACACCTGCTTGCCCCCCGCCAGCCCCCAGCTGCCTTTGGCGTCCCGCACAAATTCCCAGTCGCCGATTTGGGCAGGACGGGGCGGTGTTTGCACGCCGGTAACCTGAAACATTAAAGTGGCGGCCTGCTGCCGGGCAACCTCTCTTTCGTCCGCCGGCAGGAACTGCGGCGGCCAATCCCGGCGGCCCGTGCTGAGGGGATTGCCGGCCAACCGGGTTAAGCGGCCGTCCGGCGTGGCGTCAATAAAAATCTTACCTTTAACCCTTTGCCGGTTCTCGGCCCACACCGTTTTCCCGCTGGCTTGCCGGATAACCTTGCGCAGCCGCACCTCCTTGATCAGGTCGTTTTGCACAACAACATCCTCAATGTCATGGCCGTAAAGAATTTTTAAGTTAGGGAACCGGCTTAAATCCTCTTTAATAATTTGCGCCAGCCGGCCGGTATTGTAAAACTGCCCGGCCCGGGCATACCAGCGCCCAAAGGAGCCCTGGGTAACCAGCCGGCCCTGCCAGAGGCGGATGTCTGTAAAGTTTTGGCCGCCTACCGTGGCCAGGCCGCCCAGCTCCGGTACGGGGTCGTTTACCACCAGCAAAATTTTCTTATCCGGTGCTGCCGCCGCTGCGCTGCGGGCGGCGGCGCAGCCGTCCAAACCGGCGCCGATAATCACCACATCCGGCCGCAGCACCTGGCTTAAGGCAAACAACCCGTAGCCCAGCAGCGGCAGCAAAACAAGCAATAAAACCGGCAAGATTTTTCTCATAGCCAAAACCCTCCCATAACCAAAAGCCGGCAGCTTTCAAATTATATTTCCGTGTCGAGGCGGTTTTATGATCCCCTGCCGGCGACTTGTCGAAGCACCGGTTACAGCACATGAAATATCCTTAAAACTTGTATTTTCCGGCAGGAATCACTATAATATTGGCGAAAACAACCCTGTATAAACATTCAAACCGGAGGCTGACATGCTGGATATTAACGCTATACAACAAATTTTACCACACCGTTACCCCTTTTTGTTAGTGGACCGTATTTTAGAAGTGGAACAGGGCAAAAGAGTTGTGGGGATAAAAAATGTTACGGCCAACGAAGCCTTTTTTCAGGGCCATTTCCCCAACTACCCGGTAATGCCCGGGGTTTTAATTATTGAAGCCATGGCCCAGGTGGGGGCGGTGGCCATCCTCAGTATGCCCGAATACGCCGGCCGTATTGCCTTTTTTGCCGGCATCGATAAGGCCCGTTTCCGCCGGCAGGTGTTGCCGGGAGATACCCTGCGCATTGAGGTGGAGGTGCTGAAATTGCGCGGTTCGGTGGGCAAGAGTACGGCCAGGGCCTATGTGGGAGAAGAATTGGCTGCGGAAGCGGAACTAATGTTTGCTATGGGGCAGCAATAACAAGCGGCGAGGCGAATTTTAACCATATTGTCAGGTTAACGCTTTTGTTGTCATGTCAAAGGTTTTTTTGGGTCTATCTCAAGGTTTGCGGCCTCTTTTCTTACTGTACACGTTTGTACCTGTTGGGGTAGAATAAATAAGATTTGACATGGCAGCCCAATGGAGGGATAAATCGTGCTTAACTCTTTACCCATAGCTGTCTGCCTGGCGCTGGTTATTGCCCTTGGTGTTACCCCGTTGGTGCGCCGGGTTGCATTTCGTATCGGCGCGGTGGACCGGCCGGATCACCGCAAGGTGCACAGCAAAATTATGCCCCGCCTGGGCGGCCTGGCTGTGTTTATTGCTTTTGCGGCGACCGTTTTGCTGTTTGGTCAGTTAGATAACCGAATAATTGGTTTGCTCACAGGCGGCTGCCTGATTATTTGGCTGGGCATCCTGGACGATACCCGGGGGCTGCCCGCCAAAGTCAAGCTGGCAGGGCAGATTGCCGCTGCTGCTGCGGTGGTGCCCTTTGGTATTCAAGTGGAGTTTATCACCAACCCCTTTAACGGCCACCTGGTGCAACTGGGTGTTTGGGGGGTTCCGGTAACCGTTTTTTGGATTATTTCCGTTACCAATGCCATTAACCTGATTGACGGCCTGGACGGCCTGGCCGGCGGCACTTCCTTTATTGCCGCCCTGACCCTGGCGGCGGTGACCTGGCGGCAGGCCGGCCTGCTGGGCGGGGCCGGCTTGGAAGTGGTGGGCCTGGCCCTCATCCTGGCGGCGTCTATCCTGGGCTTTTTGCGGCATAACTTTTACCCTGCCCGCATTTTCCTGGGGGATACCGGTTCCATGTTCCTGGGTTACGCTTTAAGCGTGCTGGCGGTAATGGGTGTGGCCAAGGCCGCCACCGCCATTTCGGTTATTATTCCCATGGTAATTTTGGGCATTCCCCTGCTGGATGTGTTTTTTGCCATTTTGCGCCGCTACCAGAGCCACCGGCCCATTTTCCAGCCGGATAAGGAGCACCTGCACCACCGGATGATGGCTTTGGGCCTGTCGCACAAGCAAACGGTGCTGGCCATTTATGCCATTAACCTGGTGCTTGGCATCAGTGCGGTAATTCTCACCATGCTGACCACCAGCCAGGCGGTGCTGCTGCTGTTCATGCTGGCGGTGGCGGTGATTGTGGCCGCCAACAAGATAGGCGTCATCGGTAAGGCCGGCCGGGCCTCTGTAGCAGCAAGCCGGACTTTGCAGCAGCGGTCCTCGAAAATGTAGGGCCGCTGTTTGTTTTAGCAGTCAGAGCCATCTCTGAAAGGAAGGATACCATGCGGGTACGCAAAGCCATTATACCGGCAGCCGGCCTGGGCGTGCGGTTTTTGCCGGCCACCAAGGCGCAGCCCAAAGAAATGCTGCCCATTGTGGACACGCCCACCATCCAGTACATTGTGGAGGAAGCGGTGGCTTCCGGCATTGAAGACATCCTTATTGTTACCGGCCGCCACAAGCGGGCCATCGAGGATCATTTTGACAAGTCCCTGGAACTGGAAATGCAGCTGAGCAGCAAGCAGAAGCATGAACTGCTGGGGCTGGTGCGGGACATCAGCGAAATGGTGGATATTCACTATATCCGCCAGAAGGAGCCGCTGGGCCTGGGCCATGCGGTTTACTGCGCCCGCAAGTTTATCGGGGATGAACCCTTTGCGGTGCTGCTGGGGGACGATGTGATCCGCAGCCAGGTGCCCTGTTTAAAACAAATGCTTAACCTGTACGATGATGTGCGCTATACCGTGCTGGGGGTACAGGAGGTACCCCGGCAGCAGGTGGACAGGTACGGCATTGTGGCAGCCGCCCCGGAACGGCAGGGGGTTTGCCGCATTTACGACCTGGTGGAGAAGCCGCCGGTGGACCAGGCCCCTTCCCAACTGGCGGTGATGGGCAGGTATATCTTAACCCCCCGCATCTTTGATATTTTGGCGGCCACCCGGCCGGGCGCCGGCGGCGAGATTCAACTGACCGATGCCCTGAAAAAGCTGGTGCAGGCGGAAGCCATTTACGGCTGCTTGTTTGAGGGCAAGCGCTATGATGTGGGAGATAAGCTGGGCTATTTAAAGGCCACGGTGGAGTTTGCCCTGGAACGGCCGGATTTAGCGGCGGATTTCCGGGCATATTTAAAGGAAATTGTTAACCAAACAGTAAAGGATGAAGCGTAATCGTGCGTGTACTGGTTACCGGCGGCGCCGGCTTTATCGGCTCCCATGTGGCGGAGGCCTTGCTGGCGGCCGGCCATGAAGTGTATGTGATTGATAATTTAGCCGGCGGCAGCACAGCCAACCTGCCGCCGGGGGTTACATTTTGCCGGCAGGATATTACTGACCCGGCTGTGGTGGGGTTGGTGGGGGAAATTAAGCCCCGGGTGATCATGCACCAGGCGGCCCAGGTGGCGGTGCCGGTTTCCCTGCGGGACCCGGTGTTTGATGCCGGCGTCAATATTATCGGCACCCTGCACCTGCTGGAAGCCTGCCGGCAGCACGGTGTAGCCAAAATTGTTTTTGCGTCTTCAGCGGCTGTTTACGGCACCCCCCGCTGCCTGCCGCTGGACGAATCGCACCCGGCTGCTCCCCTGTCCGGTTACGGCGTGGCCAAATATGCGGTGGAAAAATACCTGGCTGCTTACGGGGAACTTTACGGCCTGCGCTGGACCGCCCTGCGCTATGCCAATGTATACGGCCCCCGGCAGGATGCCCAGGGCGAAGGCGGCGTGGTGGCCATCTTTATTGACCGGCTGCTGCGCCGGCAGCCGGCGGTTATTTTTGGCGACGGGCAGCAGACCCGGGACTTTGTTTATGTTAAAGATGTGGCGGCCGCCAACCTGCTGGCCATGGAGCGGGGTGACGGCCGGATTTTGAATATCAGCACCGGCCGGGCGGTGACCGTGCAGCAGTTGTATCAGTTAATCCGGCAGCAGACGGCATCCCACCTGGAGCCGGTTTACCGGCCGCCCCGGCCGGGCGACATTGTGCACAGCTATCTGGACAACCGGGCGGCGGTGGCCTGCCTGGGCTGGCAGCCCCGCTATGACCTGGCCGACGGCCTGCGGGAAACGGTGGCCTATTACTTGAATAAAAAGAATTAAGGGTTGGCTCAAGGGGATGCCAACCCTTTTATTTGCGTCAAATACATGGTAACATTCTGCGCAACAAACTGGCTGATTTAGAACGCAAGCTGTTTGGTTAATAACAAAAAACAATAAAGGTTGCCCGGTTTGGCTGCAGGGCAACCTTTTTCTGAATTTCCCTTTACGGTGGTTTGTGATTCCCGTCATAAAACACCTCGGGATTTTTGCCTAAATCGCGGCCGGCGGTTTAGGCAGCCGGCTTAGCGGCCGTTTTTGGTACTGTTTTTTGAGGCCTGTTGTTTCCTGCCCGCTGCCACATAGGCTGCCAGCATCCGGCGGCGGCGGTTGAGGGCTTTAATATCTACGGCTTTGGCCATGGTAAACCAGCTCCTGGGTAAAATTTTGCTAACTAACCATAGTATGCCCGCTAAATCGACATGATAAACCTTGCCAGTGCTGGTATAATGTGCATAATAACGGTGCCGGCATCATAAAATATATTTTGTATCAAGTGTCGGCAAGCGTTAACTGTAATTGACTTTCTTTTGTCTACAGCCTGTTTTTGTATTAACTTGTTGCGGAGGAGATAACCGTGAGTCATAAAATATCCTTTGGTACGGACGGTTGGCGGGGCATTATCGCCCAAGATTTTACCTTTGACAATGTAAGGCTGGTGGCCCGGGCGGTGGCCGCCTATATCAAGGACCGGGGCAGTGCCCGGCAGGGCCTGGTGGTGGGCCGGGATAACCGCTTCCTGGCAGAAGAATTTGCCCAGGCGGTGGCGGAAGAATTTGTGCAGCAGGGCATACCGGTATACCTGTGCTGCGGCGCAACCCCCACCCCGGTGACGGCCTACGCCATTAAAATTTACGGGGCGGCCGGGGCGGTAATGCTGACGGCCAGCCACAACCCGCCCCCCTACAACGGGCTGAAGTTTATTCCGGAATATGCCGGGCCGGCCCTGCCTCACATTACCCGACAAATTGAAGAAAACATAGCCAAACTGCTGGCGGCAGAGCCCTGTGATGCTTACCGGTCAGTACCGCCCCGGGGCCGGTACGGCAATTTGACGGACGACGTCCCAACGCCGGCTGTCGGCTGCAGCCTGCAGCAGCCCTTTCAAGCCTATGTGGAGCATGTGGCATCCCTGGTGGATCTGCCGGCCATTGGCCGGGCGGGGCTGCGGGTTGTCATCGACCCCATGTACGGGGCGGGCATTGGCTACCTGGAGCATATTTTAGGAGAAGCGGGCGTGCAGGTGGAGGTTTTCAACAATTACCGGGACCCGCTGTTTGGCGGCACCCTGCCCGAACCCACCGGCCAGTCCCTGGGCAAGCTGCAAAGCCGGGTCCAGGCCGGCGGCGCCCAGCTGGGCCTGGCCCTGGACGGGGATGCGGACCGCTTTGGCATTATTGATGCCAACGGGGCTTATATTACCCCCAACCAGTTTTTGCCCCTGCTTTATTACCACCTGCTGACCGTGAAAGGCTGGCGGGGCCCGGTGGCCCGCACGGTGGCCACCACCCACCTGCTGGACCGCATGGCGGCCAGGTACGGCCAGGCGGTGTACGAATCGCCGGTGGGCTTTAAGTACATCGGCCAAAACCTGCTGGAAAAAGGCTGCATACTGGGCGGCGAGGAAAGCGGCGGCTTATCCGTAAAGGGTCATATCCCGGAGAAAGACGGTATTTTAGCCGGCCTGCTGGCGGCCGAAATGGTGGCCTGCCATGGCCGCAGCCTCAGCGAGCTGCTGCAGCAGGTTTACGAAGAATTTGGCCGGCTGTACAGCGAGCGGCTGGATATTCACACCACGCCGGCACAAAAGGAGGCCGTGCTGCAGCGGCTGCAGGAATTTTCGCCTGCTGAGCTGGCCGGCCGGCCGGTGCAGCAAAAAATTACCATAGACGGCACCAAGCTGGTGCTGGCGGACGGCGCCTGGGTGCTTATCCGGCCTTCGGGCACCGAACCGCTGTTCCGCCTTTATGTGGAAGCCAACAGCCTGGGCCAGAAGGTGCAGCTGCAGCAGCAGGTGCAGCAGTTGCTGCAATTAAGTTAACATAATCATAGGCTGCCGCAAGGGCCGGCAGGCAAAGGCTAAAACCCCGGGCAGGATTATAATCCTGCCGGTGCCTGCCGGCGTGCCGCAACAGCGTTTGCTGAACGTGTTTGATCAAGCCGAGATCAGAGGGTTTGTCAGCAGCCCGGCTGGCAGCAAATGTTTTGACTGGCAGCATATTTCAGCCGGGTATTTTAAGTTATTTGTTTATTTAAAAGGACTTATTTACGATGCCGTCGAACAATTTTCGATGGTGTCTTTTTTATTGCCTTTTTTGTTTCCTTGGGATGTCCTGTAACGGGGTGATAACTTGTTATTTAAGCAGCGATACAAATCAAAACGCCTGGCCGGCTGCCTCAGCCTGCTGCTGGCCTGTTTGCTGTTGCCCTGGCCGGTCTGGGCAGGCGGCCTGGCGGCTTACCGGTTTGAAAATAACTTGGCCGCCGGCATGATGGGGGTACCCGGCCTGTGGTCTTTGGAGCGGGGCGCCAACGGCGCCGGCCTCACCGGCCAGGGTCAGGTGGTTGCGGTGGCGGATGCCGGGCTGGACGGCGGTTCGTGGGAAACCCTGCACCCGGATTTGCAAGACCGCCTGGTGGGAGTGAAGGATTTCAGCGGCGACGGCTGGGCTGATCCCAACGGGCACGGCACCCATATTGCCGGCAGCATTGTGGGCAGCGGCGCCCGCTCCCAGGGGAGCGTACAGGGCCTGGCCCCCGAGGCGGGCCTGTATTTTCAGGCTACTTACAATGCCAAAGAAGACAAACTGCATATTCCCTCGGTTTATGAACTGCTGCTGGATGCCTATCAGGCACCCGGCCGGCCGCGCATTCATGTGAACAGCTGGGGTGCCAGTTTCAGCGACGGCATTTACGACTGGGACACCTACAGTTTGGACAAGTTTGTCTGGGAACACCCGGATATGGTGGTTTTAAAATCCGCCGGCAACGGCTACAAAACAGCCAAACCCTTTGTCAGCTCCCCCGGGGCGGCGAAAAACGCCATTACGGTGGGGGCTGCCGAGGGGGTGCGGGGGGTGGACAGCAATTCAGACAACCCGGATCAGGTGGCGGGCTTCAGCAGCCGGGGCACCCTGGACGGCCGCCTTAAACCCGAGGTGCTGGCCCCGGGCACCTGGATATTGTCCACCCGCAAAACCCGGCCGGACACCGAACGGGACAGCTATATCGGCATGTACAACCAGTATTACGCTTACATGAGCGGCACCAGCATGGCCACCGCCCTGACGGCCGGCTCCCTGGCGCTGCTGCGCCAGTACCTGGTGCAGCGGGGCGAATCGCCCAGCGCCGCCCAACTGAAGGCGCTGCTGATTTTCGGCGCCCGCCGGCTGCCCGGCGTTTCATCGCTAGACCAGGGCTTTGGCCGGGTGGATGTGGAAACTTCCCTGCTGGCCCTGGAAAAGGGGGAGGCCCGCAGCTTGCAAAACCCGGGCCTGCAAACCGGGCAACGGGCAACCTACACCTTTACCGGCAACGGCCGGCCCTTTAAGGCAGTGCTGTCTTACACCGACTATCCCAAAACGCCGGGCATCGGCAAAGACCTGGTTAACGACCTGGATTTAAAAATTACCGGGCCGGACGGCAAGGAAATATATTGGGGCAACGGCTATATCGACGGCGACCGGCTGAACAATACGGAAGAAATTACGATTAATAAGACCCAGCCGGGCGAAACCTATACCATTGAAGTGATCGGCTGCCAGGTGGTTAAGGGGCCGCAGACCTTTGCCCTGGTTTACGGCACCCAGCCTTACCGGGGTACCCTGCAAAAGGTTAAGGACAACAGTCTGGTCTTTGCCAACGGGGATGTTTTTCAACCGGCAGCCGGGGCAACGGTGCGCCTGGTGGAAGGGAGCAAGACGGTTAAAAACGCCCGGCTGCAGGATGTGCCGCCCGGGGCGGAGGTTTACCTGGCCTTTGACGCAGCGGGCCGGGTGTGCCACCTGGATGCCCTGTACAGCACGGTTGTCAGCAAAGTACAGGCCAAAGAAGGCAGCAACCGGCTGATTATTTATGACGGCACCCGCTGGACCCTGGCGGACGAAGCCGGCATATACGTGGGGGATAATGACGTTAAGTGGTCCGAGCTGCCCATTGAAGCGACCGTTAAAATGACCGTCAACCCGGTTACCGCCCGGGTGTGGCGCATTGATATCCAGAGCCTGCCGGATCATTCACCCTATTTGCCGCTGGCCCTGCCGGATCAGGAGGTCAGGCAGGCCATCGAAAAATCCCATGCCACCGGCAAGGTGGTGCTTGCTGCCGAGGGTACCCCGGGCGAGCCGGTTACTCTGGCCTTTGGGGCGGCCATGGCGGAGGAATTGTACCGCAACGGGCGGCCGGTGGAGCTGAAGCTGCCCGGCCTCAGCGTGGAGATACCGGCGGCCGAATTTGGCCGCAACGGCCAGCCGGACCGGACAGCCCAGCTGCAGCTGCGGGTAACCTGGCAGGCGGTGGGGGATCAAGCCTTGCCCGGCACCGATCCCTTAATGTACCTGCGGCCGGCGGGTTACCTGGTGGAGCTGCGGCCGGCCATTGTCTGGCCGGACGGCAGCCAGTTGCCGGTCAGCCAGCCGAAAAACCCGGTACGGCTTACCATAACCACCCCGGTGGGCGCCACCGCCGGCTTAAATATTAAAAAAATCGGCGCTTACCGCCTTAATGAGCTGACCCGCCGGTGGGAGTTTATCAGCAGCAATTACAACCCGGATACCGGCAAGTCATCCTTTATGACGGAAAGGTTTGGCCGGTTTGCCATTCTGGAGGCCAGCCGCACCTTTAACGATATTGCCGGCCACTGGGCCCGGCCCAACATTGAAATCATGGCGGCCCGCCATGTGGTGCGGGGGGTCACCTCGGAAACCTTTGGCCCGCATGAAACGGTTACCCGGGGCCAGTTTGCCGTTATGCTGGTAAGAACCCTGGGCCTGCCGGAGGATGCCGCAGCCACCGGCTTTCAAGATGTGCCGCCGGGCTACTGGTGTGCCGGGGCGGTGGCTACCGCCGCGCAAATGGGACTGGTGGCCGGCTATGGCAACGGCACCTTCGGCCCCAACGACCCCATTACCCGGGAACAGATGGCGGCTATGCTGGTGCGGGCCCTGCGGCTTAACAGTTTGCGGGTAATCCCGGACAGCCCGCTGGCGCCGGGACTGTTTAAAGACGGCGAGAGCATCGCCCCCTGGGCCGGAACCTCGGTGGCCGTGACAGCCCAGGCCGGGCTGATGCGGGGCCGCGGCGAAGGGTTGTTTGCCCCGCAGGCCCTCACCACCCGGGCCGAGGCGGTTACGGTGCTGGTGCGGCTTTTGGCCTACCGGGAGAATAACCGGTAGGTTAGCGGATTTTCCGCCGGCCGAGTTTTTCTGCAGTTTGCGGCTTCCTCCCGCTGCCGGAAGGCGTTTCTTTTTGCCTGCCTGTTTAAAAAGGCAGGATATGGGCAACTAAAGTAGAATATACTACGATTGTTGTCGAATTCCGGCTCCAGGTTGAGCTAACGGCTAATTGGGGGGTTTTAATTTTGTCCACCGGAAAAGTCATTGCCCGGGCCACCCTGGTCATTGCGGTAATTAACCTGCTGTCCCGCATCCTGGGGTTTGTGCGGGAACAGGTGATAGCTTATATGTTTGGCGCCACCGGCGTCACCGACGCCTATGTGGTGGCCTATAACATTCCCAATGCGGTTTTTGCCATTATCATCGGCGCTCTGGCCACCGTGGTGGTGCCGGTGTTCAGCGAATACGCCGCCCAGGGCCGGCGGGAGGAGGCCTGGCGGCTGTTCAACACCGTCATTACCCTGGTGGTGATTGTTTTTTCCTTGTTTACCCTGGTGGGAGTTTGGGCGGCGCCCTTGCTGGTTAAACTGACCGCCCCGGGGTTAAGCGCCGAAGTGGCCGGGCTGGCCACCCGGCTGACCGTAATTATGCTGCCCATCCTGGTATTTTACGGTTTGTCCACCGTATTTCAGGGGCTGTTAAACGCCAACCAGGTATTTGGCATCCCGGCCCTCAGTGTCAGTGTCACCAATCTTACCATTATTGCGGCGGCCCTGACCCTGGGCAGCGTCTACGGCATCGACGGCCTGGCCGCCGGGACGGTGCTGGGGTTTGTGCTGGCCGCCCTGATGCAGCTTCCCAAACTGCGCCAGGTGGGCTTCCGCTTCCGGTTCAGCATCGACCTGCGGCATCCCGGCGTACGCCAGGTGCTGCACCTGGTGCTGCCGGTGGCCATTGGCACCTCGCTCAACCAGATTTATCTGATTATCGACCGCATCCTGGCCTCCGGCCTGGCGGAGGGCAGTATTTCCGCCCTCAACTATGCCAACCGGATTATCCTGATGCCTATTACTTTTTTTGTGCTGGCGGTGGGCACCGCCTTTTACCCTGCCATCACCACCCTGGCCGCCCGGGGGCAAAGGCAGGAACTGGCGGATACAGTGGTGCGGGCCGGCCGGATGGTTATTTTATTTTCCCTGCCGGCGGGCATCGGGCTGATGGTGCTAGCCACCCCTGTCATCAAGCTGCTGTTTGAGCACGGCCAATTTACCCCCCGGGCCACGGCGATGACCGCCTTTGCTCTCTCCATGTATGCTGTCGGCCTGGTGGGACAGGCGGCCAACATTATTCTTACCCGGGCCTTTTATGCCCAGCAGGATACCCGGACGCCGGTGAAACTGATGGCGGTTACGGTGGCCATCAACCTGGCCTTCAGCCTGCTGCTCATCGGCCCCTTAAAGCACGGCGGCCTGGCCCTGGCCAACTCCCTTGCTTCCCTGGCCAACACCGCCATGCTGGCCTGGTTCCTCAACCGGCGCCTACCCGGTTTGCTCAATGCCGGTCTGGCTAAATTTGCCGGGCAAACTGCCCTGGCCACTGCTGCCATGGCGGCCGCGGCCTGGTCGGTGCAGGCCGGGGCGGCGGGGTTGGCGGCGGCCCACGGCACCCTGGGGCTGGCGCTGCAGGTGGGGGCGGCCATCGGCACCGGTTTGCTGGTTTTTGTGGCGGCGGTGTTCCTGCTGAAAATGGAAGAAGCCACCCTGGCGGCCCGGTACGGCGGCAAATGGCTGGCCCGCCTGCGGGGCCGGCGCACCAAAACTGACCCCGGCGCATAACATGGCATAGGGGAGGTGCGTGCCATGTTAAAAGCAACCCAACTGGCAGTCAAGGATATTGTCAACCTCAGCGACGGCGCCAAACTGGGGCCGGTGAAGGATCTGCACATTGATCCGGCCACCGGACGGGTGGTGGCCCTGGTGCTGCAGGCCCCCCGCCGCTATTTCGGCCTGGTGCGGTCGGGCAAAGATATGGTGATTCCCTGGGAACTGGTGAAAAAGTTCGGCCTGGATACCGTCCTGGTGGAGCTGGAACCCATGGATCGTTCCTATTATGAAGTAAAATAAATTTGTTTGACACAAAGTACCTGCTTTGCTAAAATAAATCTGGCATTTTGCTGATATTTCTGTGCTCATCAAGAGAGGTGGAGGGACTGGCCCGATGAAACCCGGCAACCTCACGGAAGGTGCCAAATCCTGCAGGAAGCTGCTTCCTGACAGATGAGGTCAAGGTGAGAAAATGCTGGGAAAAGTAACCTCTCCTGCCGGAGAGGTTTATTTCTTGATGATAGCGGAAAAGTTAATAGAGGGAGGGAATGCCTTTGAGCAGAAAACTTTTTACTTCAGAATCCGTAACTGAAGGCCACCCTGATAAAGTGGCGGATCAAATTTCCGATGCCATATTGGATGCCATCCTGGCCAAAGACCCCATGGCCAGGGTTGCTTGCGAAACCTTTGTGACCACCGGTCTGGTGCTGGTGGGCGGGGAAATTTCCTGCAAGTGCTATGTTGATATTCCCAAAGTGGCCCGGGAAACCGTGTTGGAAATCGGTTACACCAGGGCCAAATACGGCTTTGACGGTGACACCTGCGCCGTTCTCACCGCCATTGACGAACAATCCCCCGATATTGCCATGGGTGTGGACAAGGCCCTGGAGGCAAAAACCGGCGAGATGACCGAGGAAGAAATCGAAGCCATCGGCGCCGGCGACCAGGGAATGATGTTTGGTTTCGCCACCGACGAAACACCCGAACTGATGCCCCTGCCCATCTCCCTGGCCCACCAAATGGCCCGCCGCTTGGCGGAAGTGCGCAAAACCGGCCTGGTAGACTACCTGCGGCCGGACGGCAAAACCCAGGTGACGGTGGAATACGACGGCGACCGGCCGGCCCGCATTGACACAGTGGTTATTTCCACCCAGCACCACCCGGAAGCAGAGCTGGCTGTTATTCGCCAGGATATGATTGAAAAGGTGGCCCGTTATGTGTTGCCGCCGGAGCTGGTAGACAACCAGACCCGCTTCTTCATTAACCCCACCGGCCGTTTTGTGATTGGCGGCCCCCATGGGGATGCCGGGCTCACCGGCCGTAAAATTATTGTCGATACCTACGGCGGCCGGGCCCGCCACGGCGGCGGCGCCTTCTCGGGCAAAGACCCCACCAAGGTAGACCGTTCCGCCAGCTATGCAGCCCGCTATGTGGCGAAAAACATTGTGGCCGCCGGCCTGGCCAAACGCTGCGAAGTGCAGGTGGCTTATGCCATCGGGGTAGCCCGCCCGGTATCCGTACGGGTACAAACCTTCGGCACCGGAACAGTCAGTGACGATGTAATTATCCGGCTCATCAACCGCCACTTCGACCTGCGCCCCGCCGGCATTATCAAAACCCTGGACCTGCGCCGGCCCATTTACAAACAAACCGCAGCCTACGGCCACTTTGGCCGCCCTGATTTGGACCTGCCCTGGGAGCGCACCGACAAAGCCGCCCTCCTGCGGGCAGAAGCCGGTCTCAAATAGACAAAGGCAAGCATAAACCGTTAAAGGGTTATCGGCAATCTGAGGCGCTTCACTGTCAGAGGTGAAGCGCCTTTTAATATGCCCGTAAGGGACGGGTAGCAAATTAACGGGTAAATTTTTATTTGCTTTCGACATGATGCAGCAGGGTTCTTCCCACACCTGTGTTATAATACAAAAAATGGTATGCGTGGCAAACAGTGCCTAATAAGGTCTGACCACGCATAAGGAGGCGCTGCGCATGGCGAAAAACCAGGCAGGTGAGGGCGGTTGTCTTTTGCTGAAGGAAGATTTAACCCGCTACCCGGAGTACGCCGGCAATATCATGCGGGCGGTAAAAATTAAGCTGGCCGGGGAAATGGCGGCGGGCATTGCCCACGAAATACGCAACCCCATGACCGCCGTGCGGGGGCTGCTGCAGGTGCTGGAAAAAGAAGCAGCCTGTCCCGGTTTTGCCGAATACCTGCAGGTGATGCTGCGGGAACTGGATCAGGCCAACGCCGTCATTTCCGAAGTGCTGCTGCTGGCGCCTGCCAAAGCCTCTAAGACCAGGTTGCTTCAACTCAACGACCTCTTGTTTGACCTGTTGCCTGCCATTGCCCACCAGGCCCGGCAGTCGGGCAGCCAAGTGCTGTTTGAACCGGGCAACATCCCGCCGCTGTGGCTGAACGAGCAAGAAATCAGCAAACTTATTTGCAATCTGGTATACAACGGTCTGGAAGCTATGCCGGAAGGCGGCAACCTGACCGTTAAAACCTTTCTGGACGACCCGGATGTTGTGCTGGCGGTGCAGGACCAGGGCAAAGGCATCAAGGTGGATGTGCTGAACAAGCTGGGGATACCGTTTTTTACCACCAAAGACCATGGTACCGGCCTGGGCCTGGCGGTTTGCTACAGCGTTGCCGCCCGGCACAATGCCAATATTGTGGTGGAAACCGGCACTAAAGGCAGCACCTTCCTGGTCCGTTTTCAACCTCAACCATAAGTTACCGCTCACCCCCTGTGTTGGCGTAAACATACTCTAAAACACAGGGGGTGTTGTTATGTGGGAGACTGTCTGCTTTTTGCTTATTTTAATCCTGGCCTGCTACGGTGTGTTTTACCTGGTGCAGGACCTGGGCCGCCTGGTCAGGCACCGGCCCGGACCGCCGGTGAGCCTGCTGGTGGTGCTGCAGGACAGGGCGGCGGATGCGGAGTACCTGATGCGCCGGCTGGCGGCCTGGCGCACCCAGCAGTGGGTAAATTTTGACGTGGTGGTGGTGGATGACGGTTCCCGGGATGATACAGCGGGTATTCTCAGGGGGCTGCAGGGCAACCTGGCCTTTCGCCTGGTAACCCTGGAACCGGCTGCGGCGGCTGAACAGTCCGGCCAACCGGACCGGGCCCTGCTTAACGGGCTGCTGTACTGCCATAATGCCCTGGTGTGGGTGGTGGATTTGCGCAAACTGCCCAGCGCCATGCTGGCGGAAAAGGTTTTTCGTGTATTTTTCTGCCAGGGCTGGAGGTAAATTACCATTTATTGTCGAATATTGCAGATTGAAGGAGGTGGCTGTCATGGCCCGACCGGGCGGCTTCGGCTTAATATATACGTGGCTTGTGATTGGGCTTGGCTTTGGCTGGCTGTGGCTGGTGTTTCCCGGGCTTAACCTGGATCAGGGGAGTACCCTGGCCCTGCTGCTTGCCCTGGGCATCCTGGCGGAGTGGCTGGCGGTTCCTCTGGCCCGGGGCTACCTGTCCGGCAGCTACATAGTTGTGGCGGCCTGCCAACTGACCTGCGGCGGGGCGGCCACCGCCTGGGTCACCGGCCTGGTGGCCCTGCTGGGGCTGGGCATTGCCAACCGCGGCAACCCCCTGCGCACCATCCTGTTTAACAGCGCGCAGCACGTTTTAGCGGCGGCGCTGGCGGATGCCGCCTACCGGCTGGCAACCGGCCAGGTGTTGCCCGTCCTTATTTTTACCGTTGTATATTTTATGGTCAACCACCTGCTGGTTTATCTTTACCTGCTGCCCGGGCGCCGGGATCACCCGGATATATTTGGCTGGGATGCCCTGCGCTGGGACGCTTATACATATCTTTTAACCACCCCTTACGGTATCTTGATGGCCGCCCTTTTTGACAAAGCGGGCACCGGCTGGGCGGCGCTGTTGTTCCTGCCGGTGCCGGTGGCCCAGGTAATCCTGCGCAAATATGTGCACATGGAACTGGCCAACCGGCAACTGACCGCCCTTTACCAGGTGGCCCGGCGGTTGCGGCAGGAGGTTGCGCCGGATGATTTTTTTCAAGTATTTTTGCAGGAATGCCGGCGCTTTCTGACCTTTCAAGGGGCGGTGCTGTATTTCCGGTCGCCCCGGCGGCAGTTGTTTTTGCCCTGTGCCGCCCAGGGGCCCTGGCGGGCTGAACTGGGCAGCAGCGTGGTGGTTCCCGGCGAGGGCCTGCTGGGACAAGCCCTGATTAACCGGCAGCCGTTGGTGATAGAGGATGTGCGCAAAGAAGTTGACCAGGCTGCGGCAGGCCCTTGCCGGCATTTCCGGTCAGTGCTGGCGGTTCCCCTGCTGGCCCGGGGGGAAGCAAGCGGCCTGTTGGTGCTGGGCGACACCCGGCCGGGCCTTTATGAGGAAAAGCAGGGTCAAATTGTCAGTATCATGGGCAGCCAGGTGGCTATGCTGCTGGCTAACGAAATGCTGGCCGAGCAGTTGCAGCAGATGGCGGTGGTTGACCCGCTGACCGGTTTGTTTAACCACCGCCGGTTTTACCGCCAGGCGGTAAACCGGCTGCTGGGCCTGGCCCCCGGGGAAACGGCTGCCCTGCTGCTGGCCGGCGTTGATGAACTGCCGCTGCTGAACGCCCGTTACGGGCATGGGGCGGGGGATGCGGTTTTGCAAGCTGCTGCCGGGGTGCTGCGGGATATCAGCCGCCCCGATTGCCTGTTGGGCCGCTACAGCGGCAGCCGGCTGGCTGCTCTGGTGCCCGGCTGCGACACAGCGGCCGCCCTGCAGCTGGCCGAGCGGCTGCGGGCAGCTGCCCGGGACTGCCGGGTGGCGGAAAATTCGCCCCAGCCGCTTAGGTTAACGCTGGCGGTGGGGGTGGCGGTGTTTCCCCAGGATACCAACCGGCCGGACCGGCTTTTCCTGGCCGCCGAACAAGCGCTGGCCCGGGCCGGGGAGCTGGGCCGGGACCGGGCCATTGCCTACAGCCAGACGGTAAAATTAAAAGCAAACCGGGATCCAACTTCAGCAGTTACTTAAAGTGGCATGCCCACTTGCAGCAAGTGGCTGCTGTGCGGGCAGTCAGGCTGCCCGGTTGCGGCAAGTTGAACCTCAACCTGCCGCAACCGGGCTTTTTTCTTTTGGGCAGGAAACCGCTACAATCAGTTTAAGCGCTGAAATCAAACGGGGCCGGCCCCAAATAAAAAGGAGGAAATGCAATGGCAGTGGTAAAACAGCCCTTTTCTTGCAGCCTGAAGTTGCGCTACCAGAAAGGCGTCAACGCTAACGGCGATCCGGTTTACGTAAACAGAACCTATCAGCGGGTAAAACTGACCGCCGGCGACCAGGCCATCTATGAGGTAGCCCAGGCCATCAGCAGCCTGCAGGCGCAAACCTTGCTGGGTGTTTACCGGGTGGATGACGGCGAGTTAATCAACCAATAATCTAAAGGGAGGTATAACCTATGAGCAAAACGCTGGAACTGATTTTTGTCAACACTGCCGGCAGCAAGGTTACCCTGCGGGTGGCCGAACCCAGGGATAACCTGCTGGAATCTGAAGTGCGGGCCGTGATGGAGCAAATTGTGGCCAAAGATATTTTCACCAGCCCCGGCGGCAGCCTGGTGGGGGTGGCCGGCGCCCGCCTGGTCAGCCGGGATGTAACCGAAATGGATATTGTCTAATGCTTGAGGGGCGGGGTAACCCCGCCCCTTAACTATAAGGAGGTGGTCCCGTGTCCCTGGATTTAAGCCTGACCAGGCAAATTGCCGCCCTGGAAGCGGATGTCAGCCACCTGAAAGAGTGGCAGGAACGCCAGACCGCCGCCCTGGAAAAGCTGGAGGCCAGGCTGGGGCAAATCCTGCTGTGGCTGCTGGGTTTAATGGGCGGGGTTACGGCTTCCCTGATTTTGCTGGCGCTCAACCTGGCCGCCGGCAGGCTGTAAGCCGAAGGAGGCGGTGCCAATGACTGACGCTGTAAGCCAACTGCTGCTGGATGCTGCCCTGGCCGCCGCACCGGTGTTGGCCGGCGGGCTTATGATGCTGGTGCGGCAGCTGGTCAACTACCTTAAAGAAAGACGGGCGGCCGGGCAATATTGGTTTTACCTTAACCTTTTAGAGCAAACCGTCAGCGTTACCGTTAAAAGTTTGATGCCCCGGGTGGAACGGTGGAAATGCCAGAACCAAAACGGCCGTTTAACAGCGGAGCAAATCCGGGAACTGCAAAGGGAAGCCCGGCAGCTGGTGCTCAGCCAGCTTTCCCAGGCCGCCCGCCAGGCCCTGCGGCAATTGTGCCGGGATTTGGAAAGCATGATAGCCGCCCGCCTGGAAGCGGCTGTTTACGATACTAAAAACAGCCGCAAAGGCGAGCCCGGGCAGGAGACCCGGGGATGGCCGGAGAATCAGGGAGAGGACAGGCCAAAAATTGGTTAAGGGGAGAAAAACCATGCACCCCCTGTGGGAAGCGCTGCTTAACTTGTTGTTTCCCCGGCGGCCCGGTTGCCCGCTGTGCGGCCGGGCCGGCCCGGCGGATTTATGCCCGGCCTGCCGGCAACTGCTGGCGGATTGGGCGGCCAAACCCAAATGCCGGGTCTGCGGCCGGCCCCTGGCCCTGCCGGAGCAGCAGGCTGTCCTGTGCGGCCGCTGCCGCCGCAGGCTGCCGCCCTTTGAGCTGGCCCGGGCGGCGGGCCCCTATGAAGGCGGCTTGCGGCAGGCCATTCACCTTTTAAAATACCGGGGCCGCAAATCCCTGGCGCCGCTGCTGGGCCAAATCATGGCGGCAAGCCTGCCGGCCCACTCACCGCTGCGGGATGCCCAGTTGGTGCTGCCGGTACCCATGGCCCGGGGGCGTTTAAGGGAGCGGGGCTTTAACCAGGCCGAGCTGCTGGCCGCATCAACAGCCCGGTGCTTAAACCTGCCCCTGGCCAACCGCCTGCTGGTAAAAAGCTTTGACACCCCGCCCCAAACCGGGCTGAACCGGCAGCAGCGGCAGCAAAACCTGCAGGGAGCCTTTCAGGTAACAGCACCGGCGCAAATTGCCGGCCGCCGCATCCTGCTGGTGGACGATGTTTTTACCACCGGGGCAACGGCGGCAGCCGTTGCGGGCCTGCTTAAACAGCACGGGGCGGCCGGGGTGTATGTTCTGACAGCGGCCAACACCGAGCAAGACCGGGCCGGTTCAAAGTGCTAAAAAGGGAGGGAAAAACCCACGCCCGGCGCTGCTGCCGCCCGGCAGCGGCAACAATACGACTTGCTTGGCCAAGCAAAATTCCCTGGGTTTATATTTTATATATGGGAAAATAAAAATCTTCTACAAAAATTATGCCAACGGTTCTCTCCTTTTGACAAAATACACACCTCTATCCACTTAATGTCCACAGAAAAACCGCCCATTTAATGGGTTATTAACAGACTTATCCACATTGTCCACAGAAAAATGCTTTTTCAACAAGAAATTTTTCGACAAACAGGCAGTTATCCGCCACGGCAGGCAACCCTTGACAGAACCCCGGCAAAGTGATAAGATAACGGCATGTGAGTTCCCTTGGGCTCCTGGAAAGTATTTTGAAAGCGAGGAATGTAAATGCTCGGCAAGGTAAAATGGTTTAATGCGGAAAAAGGTTATGGTTTTATTGAAAGAGAAGAGGGCGGCGATGTCTTCGTCCACTTTTCCGCCATTCAAGAAGAAGGTTTCAAAACATTAGCTGAAGGTCAAGAAGTTGAATTCGACATCGTTGAAGGAGCTCGCGGGCCTCAAGCTGCTAACGTTGTTAAACGTTAATAAAAAATTGAGAACTTTCTACCCTGGCCGTCCGGCCAGGGTTTTAAAATTATGTTAAGTTTAATGCAGGAATTCGGTTTTTTTTCGGGAATACTAACTACAGGTATTTACTTCCTACTGACACTGCGAAAGGAGTGGTGCTTGTGAAAGTGCAAGTTCGCGGTAAGAACATTCAAGTGACTCCGGCCCTGCGGGACTATGTGGAAAAGCGTTTAAACAAGCTGGACAGATTCCTGGATAATATGGGAGAAGCCGTAGCAACCCTGGTAGTGGAAGGCGATTCACATAAGATTGAGGTTACCATCCCGGTTAACGGGATGCTGTTGAGGGGCGAAGAAGCCACCGGCGAAATGTATTCCTCGGTGGATCTGGTGGTGGAAAAACTGGAGCGCCAGATTGAGCGCTACAAAGCCAGGATTAACCGCCGCAGCGGCCGCAGCGCAACCGGTGCCGTGGCTGAAGCGGATAAACCGGCGGATGAGGCACCCCAGGTCATTAAAACCAAGCGGTTTGCCATCAAGCCCATGTCTTTGGACGAGGCTATCCTGCAGATGAACCTGCTGGGGCATGACTTTTTTGTTTTTTCCAACGCAGAAACCGAACAAACCAACGTGGTTTACCGGCGTAAAGACGGCAACTACGGACTAATTGAACCGACCTTTTAAAGGAACTACCGGGGCACGCCAGACAGGCGTGCCCCCTCAGGCTTTTGGGCTGTTTTGGGCCGGCCGGGCAGACCGGCAGCCGCCGGGCTGCAAAAGAGAATCCTGACATTACCAGGGCCGGGCCGGGAGGAATCCCCGGCCCGGCGGCGAATCCTCTGCTGCATGGCCATTGCTTGCGTTGCCGGGACACCGGTGATAGAATGAATTTGCCGCCGGTATCGGGCAGGAACCGCCTGCCGGCGGCAAGGGAAAACCTGAAAGGTGGATCAGTGTGCTGAAGTTTATTAAAAATTTGTTTGATGATAACGCCCGAGAAGTTAAACGGCTGCAGCGGGTGGTGGATGAAATTAACGGGCTGGAGCCGGCCGTCGCTAAATTAACCGATGAAGCATTGCGGGGCAAGACGGCCCACTTCAAGCAGCAGCTGGCCAACGGCCGCAGCCTGGATGACATCCTGCCCGAAGCCTTTGCGGTGGTGCGGGAGGCCGCCCGGCGGGTGCACAACATGCGCCATTATGACGTGCAGCTAATCGGCGGCATAGTGTTGCACCAGGGCCGCATTGCCGAAATGAAAACCGGCGAAGGCAAAACCCTGGTGGCCACCCTGCCGGTTTACCTCAACGCCTTAACCGGCCGGGGCGTGCATGTGGTGACGGTCAACGATTACCTGGCCACCCGGGACAGCCAGTGGATGGGGCAAATATATAACTTCCTGGGCTTGTCGGTGGGGTTAATCGTGCACGGCCTGGATTGGGAGCAGCGCCGCCAGGCCTACAACGCCGACATCACCTACGGCACCAACAACGAATTTGGCTTTGACTACCTGCGGGACAACATGGCCCTGCACCCGGAACAACTGGTGCAGCGGGAATTGCACTATGCCATCGTGGACGAGGTGGACAGCATCTTAATTGATGAGGCCCGCACCCCCTTGATTATTTCCGGCATGGCGGATAAACCGACCGACCTTTATTACACCATGGCCCGCATTGTGCCCAAACTGGTGCAAGATACCGACTATACCGTGGATGAAAAGGCGCATACGGTTTTGCTTACCGAGGAAGGAGTAAGCAAGGCGGAAAAATTGCTGGGCGTGCCGAACCTGTATGACGACAGCAACCTGGAGCTGACCCATCACCTCAATCAAGCCCTCAAGGCCCATGCCCTGATGAAGCGGGACCGGGATTATGTGGTGAAGGACGGCGAAGTGGTGATTGTGGATGAGTTTACCGGCCGCCTGATGTTTGGCCGCCGCTACAGCGACGGGCTGCACCAGGCCATTGAGGCCAAGGAAGGGGTTAAGATTGAGCGGGAGTCGCAAACCCTGGCCACCATCACCTTCCAGAATTACTTCCGCATGTATAAAAAGCTGGCCGGCATGACCGGCACCGCCCTTACCGAAGAGGAGGAATTCCGCAAAATCTACGGTCTGGACGTGGTGGTGATTCCCACCAACAAACCCATGATCCGTAACGATATGCCCGACCTGGTGTATAAAACCAAAGAGGCTAAATACCGGGCGGTGGTGGAAGAAATTGTCCGGCGCCATGCCACCGGCCAGCCGGTGTTGGTGGGTACCATTTCTATTGAAACATCAGAGCTGCTCAGCAGCATGCTGAAAAAGAAAGGCGTGCCGCACCAGGTCTTAAATGCCAAATACCATGAAAAAGAGGCTGAAATCATTGCCCAGGCGGGCCGCCTGGGAGCGGTGACCATTGCCACCAATATGGCGGGCCGCGGCACCGACATTTTGCTGGGCGGCAATCCGGAGATTTTGGCCCTCAGCGAACTGCGCCGGCAGGGCCAAAGCGAGGCGGCCGACCCGGCTGCTTATCAGGCCCTGGTGGCCAAGTACAAACAGCAGTGCGAGGAAGAACGCCGGCAGGTGGTGGAACTGGGCGGCCTGCACATTATCGGTACCGAACGGCACGAAAGCCGCCGCATTGACAACCAGCTGCGGGGCCGGGCGGGCCGCCAGGGCGACCCGGGTTCCAGCCAGTTTTACATTTCCCTGGAAGACGATTTGATGCGCCTGTTTGGTTCGGATAACATTGCCGGTTTAATGGAAAAGCTGGGCATGGAAGAAGATGTGCCCATCGAGCACGCGCTGATTACCAAGTCTATTGAAACCGCCCAGAAACGGGTGGAAAACCGCAACTTCGACATCAGAAAGCATGTCTTAAATTACGACGACGTGATGAACCAGCAGCGGGAGCTGATTTACAGCCAGCGGCGCCAGGTGCTGACCGGCCAAAATATAGCCGACAACATTCAGGAAACCATTGCCAAAGTGGTGGCCCGGTCGGTGGACGCCTACTGTCCCGAAGGGGTGCACCAGGAGGAATGGGATCTGGCCGGCCTGTTGGATTATGCCGGCCAGCTCTACCTGCCCGGCCATAACTTGCAGGTGGCCGATCTGGAGGGGCTGGGCCGGGATGCCCTGCGGGAAGAACTGCTGGTGCGGGCCCGGGAGCTGTATAAAGCCCGGGAAGCCGAGCTGGGGGCCGCAACCATGCGGGAAATCGAGCGGGTGGTGCTGCTGCGGCTGGTGGACGAAAAGTGGATGGATCACCTGGACGCCATGGACCAGCTGCGGGAAGGCATCGGCCTGCGGGCTTACGGCCAGAAGGACCCCCTGATTGAATACAAATTTGAAGCCTACGAAATGTTTAACAACATGATTGCCAACATCCAGGACGATGTGGTGCGTTATATTTACCGGGTTAACCTGGTGCCGGAACAGCCCCGGGAACAGCGGGTGGTGGTGGAAAACCGCACCTCTGACGAGGGCCCCCGCAAGCCCCTGCGCAAAGAGCAGCAGGTGGGCCGCAACCATCCCTGCCCCTGCGGCAGCGGCAAGAAATACAAAAAATGCTGCGGCAAGTAACTTAATAACTTAGGTACGGGTATCAAGAAAGGATGAGTGTGTGTGCTGGATGCAGAAGTAAGGCGCAACCTTGAACAGCTGGGTAAGCGCATCCAAGATTTGAGGGTTTCTCTTTGACATCGACCAACAGCAAGCAGCCATAGCCAAACTGGAGCAGACCATGCTGCAGCCGGGTTTCTGGGACGACCTGGAGCACAGCCGGCAGCTGAACCAACAGCTGGCCGGCCTGAAAGACCGGGTCGCCCGCTTCGCCTCCCTGGAGTCGGCCTTGCAGGATTTAGAAGTGATGCTGGAACTGTGCCAGGAAGAACAGGACCCCTTGTTGGAGGAAGAATTGACGGCCGGGCTGGAGGACCTGGCCAGGCGGCTGGCAGATACCGAGCTGGAAGTGCTGCTGGCGGGGCCCTACGACCGGAACGACGCCATCCTGTCCCTGCACCCGGGAGCGGGGGGCACCGAATCCCAGGACTGGGCCCAGATGCTTTTGCGCATGTACACCCGCTACTGCGAAAACCACAATTATAAGGTGGAAGTGCTGGATTTGCTGCCGGGGGACGAGGCGGGCATCAAAAGCGCCACCATCCAGGTGGCCGGCCCCAACGCTTACGGCTACCTGAAATGCGAAAAAGGGGTACACCGGCTGGTGCGCATTTCCCCCTTTGATGCCGCCGGCCGCCGCCACACCTCCTTTGCTTCGGTGGATGTGCTGCCGGTGGTGGAGGAAGAAGTGGAAGTGCAGATTCGCCCGGAAGACTTAAAGATTGACACTTATCGGTCCGGCGGGGCCGGCGGCCAGCACGTCAACAAAACCGATTCGGCGGTGCGCATCACCCACCTGCCCACCGGTATTGTGGTAGCTTGCCAGAACGAGCGGTCGCAAACTTACAACCGCATGGCGGCCATGAAACTGCTGAAGGCTAAGCTCATCGACCTGGAGCTGCGCAAAAAAGAAGAGGAACTGGCGGCCCTGCGGGGTGAGCAAAAAGACATTGCCTGGGGCAACCAGATCCGCTCTTATGTCTTCCACCCCTACAGCCTGGTGAAAGACCACCGCACCGGGGTGGAAACAGGCAACGTCCAGGCGGTGATGGACGGCCGGATTGAAGAATTTATTGCCGCCTGCCTTAAACAAAAAGCCAACCGCTAGCAATACCAGCAGGGGCGGTTTCCGAAACCTGAATTCGCTGCCGCGAAGACCGGGCCGGGAACCGTCCCTCTTTTGATTTCGACAAGATTTTTTGTTTGATGGAAGGATTTAGCACCAAAAGCAAGAACACTTATACTGGGAATGCCGGGAAATGCTGCGATAGGCTTTTTCTTTTTCGGGCATGCTAAAGGAAAACAGTGAAGGGACTAAGATATGCTGCTGCGCTGGCTGAAAGATTACGCAGGTGTTACCGTAGGCGTTATTTTAACCGCTGTGGGCCTGGATGCTTTTCTGGTGCCGGCTAAAATTGCTGCCGGCGGCTTAAGCGGTGTGGCGACAATTTTTTACCATATAGCCCAGTGGCCGGTGGGCCTCAGCATGCTGGTAATGAACGTGCCCCTGTTTATCTGGTCTGTGATCCGGCTGGGCTGGCGCTTTACGGTTAATTCGGTATACGGCACCGTTGCCCTGTCGGTATTTGTTGATTTATTGGCCCCCTATCTCCCCCTGCTGACCGAGGACTTGCTGCTGGCCAGTTTATACGGCGGAGTATTATCGGGCATTGGCCTGGGGCTGGTGTTCCGCTTCAACGGCACCACCGGCGGCACCGAGCTGCTGGCGGCCATTTTAAGGTCTTATATGGGCATCAACATCGGCCAGCTGTTATTCATCATTGACGGGCTGGTGGTTTTATGGGCCGGCATCGTCTTTAATTCCGCCGAGCTGGCTATGTATGCCCTGATAACCATTTTTCTCACCGCCTGGATTATTGACCTGGTGATTGAGGGTTTCAGCTCAGCCAAGGCCTTTTTGATTATTACCCGGAAAGCGGATGCCATTGCCCGGGGCATAATTCAGGAGCTGGACCGGAGTGCCACCGCCTGGAAGGCCACCGGCATGTATTCCGGCCAAGAGCAGGAAGTGCTTGTTTCGGTGGTGGGCCGGGCGGAGGTATCCCGGCTTAAGGAGCTGGTTAAAAAGGAAGACCCCGGGGCCTTCATCATCCTGGCCGACGTGCATGAAGTGCTGGGCGAAGGCTTTAAGCAATGGGAAGACGCCCATAAATTTTAAATAAATTACTTGCTGGAGGGAAACAAATGGAACAAAAAATATCTTATTTACAGGAACGGGCCAGGGCTATCCGCCGGCATATTATAACCATGCTGGGCGAAGCCGGTTCCGGCCACCCGGGCGGTTCGCTGTCGGCAGCGGATATTGTCAGCGTGCTTTTTTTTGATACCATGCGGTTAGACCCGGACAACCCCCACTGGCCGGAGCGGGACCGCTTTGTGCTGTCCAAAGGCCATGCGGCGCCGGTGCTGTACGCTGCCCTGGCGGAAAAGGGCTTCTTCCCCCCGGAAGAACTGCTGACCCTGCGCAAGCTGGGCAGCCGCTTGCAGGGCCACCCGGATATGAAAAAGCTGCCCGGCGTGGAGATGTCTACCGGCTCCCTGGGCCAGGGTTTATCGGCCGCCCTGGGGATGGCTCTGGGCCTGCGCTTGGACGGCGGCGACCAACGGGTGTATGCCCTGCTGGGGGACGGTGAAGTGCAGGAAGGGCAAATTTGGGAAGCTGCCATGGCGGCCGGCCACTTTAAAACAGACAACCTCACCGCCGTTTTGGATTACAACAACCTGCAAATTGACGGGCCGGTTGACCAGGTTATGAATGTGGCGCCCCTGGCCGACAAATGGCGGGCTTTTAACTGGCATGTGATTGAAATTGACGGCCACGATATACCGCAAATCCTGCAGGCCTTGGCGGAGGCGCAGCAAACCAAAGGCCGACCCACCGTTATTATCGCCAAAACGGTAAAAGGCAAAGGGGTTTCCTTTATGGAAAACCAGGTGGGCTGGCACGGCAACGCTCCCAAACCGGAGCAGGTGGCCCAGGCCCTGCAGGAACTGGCCTAAATATCCCATAAATCACCAAAGGACTGGAGGTTTACCATGACTAAGAAAATTGCCACCCGGGACGCCTACGGCCAGGAGCTGGTGCGCCTGGGCGCTGAGAATAAAGACGTGGTGGTGCTGGACGCTGACCTGTCCAAATCCACCAAAACCCATGATTTTATGAAACACTACCCGGATCGTTTTTTTAACATGGGCATTGCCGAAGCCAATATGATGGCCACGGCGGCCGGCCTGGCGGCGGTGGGCAAGGTTCCTTTTGCCAGCACCTTTGCGGTGTTTGCCACCGGACGTGCCTTTGAACAAATCCGCAACAGCATTTGCTACCCCCGGTTGAATGTAAAAATTGCCGCCACCCATGCCGGCATTACCGTAGGGGAAGACGGCGGGTCACACCAGTCTGTGGAGGATATTGCCATTATGCGGGCGCTGCCCGGCATGACTGTGTTTGTGCCGGCTGATGCGGTGGAAACCGCCGCCGCCGTCCGGGCTGCGGCAGCCATTAAGGGGCCGGTGTACATCCGGTTGGGCCGCTCCGGGGTGCCGGTGCTGCACGGTGAAGACTTTGAATTTATTCCCGGTGAAGCGGTTACCCTGCGGCAAGGGACCGATGCAGCCATTATGGCCACCGGCATGATGGTGGCCGCTGCCCTGGAAGCGGCGGACACCCTGGCCCAGCGGGGCATCAGCGCCCTGGTGCTGGATGTACACACCATTAAACCCCTGGATATTGTGGCGGTGGTGGAAGCCGCCAGAAAATGCGGGGCGGTGGTTACCGCCGAGGAACACTCTGTGATCGGCGGCCTGGGCAGCGCGGTGGCCGAAACCCTGGCCGAACACTGCCCGGTCCCCCTGCGGCGGGTAGGCATTAAGGACACCTTCGGCGAGTCGGGCTCCCCCAGGGAACTGCTGCAACGCTACGGCCTCACCGCCGACCACATTGTGGAAGCCGTATATAAGGTACTCAAAATGAAGGGCGCATCTGATGAATAAAGCGGCCGGATAAACAAACAACATCCCGTTGCACTGGAAAAGTGGGGCGGGATGTTTGTTGTTTTGCCAAAATAAGGTTAGGCAGGTGGTACCAGGCAACCATAAATTTGGCGTTTTTTAAAGGAATTTTACTTTTTAGTGTCGAAACGGAATAGGTGTTGTCCGGAAATTAAGACTTGGAAAGGTGTTAAGATGATACAGTTTTACAATGTTTCCAAGGTTTACGACAATGGGGTTAAGGCGTTAACGGATTTAACACTGCATATAAAAAAGGGTGAGTTTGTTTTTTTGGTGGGCCCCAGCGGCGCCGGCAAGTCTACCCTGATTAAGCTGGTTTTCCGGGAAGAACTGCCTACCCGGGGGCAGGTTATGTTTAACGGCAAAAACGTTGTCCGCATGAAGGGGCGGGAGGTTCCCCATATGCGGCGTAAAATCGGCATGGTGTTCCAGGATTTTCGCCTGCTGCCCCAGAAAACAGCGGCGGAAAACGTTGCTTTTGCCCTGGAAATTACCGGTGCGTCAAGCAAAGAAATTAAACGGGCGGTGCCGGAGGTGCTGGAACAGGTGGGGCTGAAAGACAAAGGCCACCTGTTGCCCGGCCAGATGTCGGGCGGCGAGCAGCAGCGGGTGTGCATTGCCCGGGCCATTGTCAACCGTCCGCTGCTGATTATTGCCGATGAGCCCACCGGCAACCTGGACCCGGATACCTCCTGGGAGATTATGAAGCTGTTCCAGGAGATTAACCGCCGGGGCACCACCATATTAATGGCCACCCACGATTCCGAAATTGTCGATGCCATGAAAAAACGGGTAATTGCTTTGGCCAACGGCTGCGTGGTGCGGGATGAAGAAAGCGGGGTGTACCGCTGTGAACCTTAACACCCTGAGGTATTTTTTCCGGGAGGCCTTTACCTCCCTGATCAGAAACAGCTGGTTATCCCTGTCTTCCGTCGGCATTGTGACGGTTTCCCTGATTATCCTGGGCGTATCTTTGCTGCTGGCGGTAAATGCCGAAAAACTCACCCAATCGGTGGAAAGCAGCGTGGAAATTACCGCCTTTTTGGAAGAAAACGTGGGCCGGGTGGACCGCGACCGGATTGCGGAAGCAATTAAAAGCAGCCCGGAGGTGGCCCGCCTGGAGTTTGTTTCTAAAGAACAGGCCCTTAAGGAAATGAAGGAAAGTTTCGGGGAACGGGCAGATATTCTGGAGTCCCTGGAGGAAACCAATCCCCTGCCGGATGCTTTCCGTATTAAAACCCACCAGGCTGCCGCCGTGCCGGCGGTTGCCCGCCAGATAGAGCAAATTAAAGGCGTGGAACAGGTGCGCTACGGCCAGGGTGTGGTGGAAAAACTACTTAATGTGACCCGCTGGATTCGTTATGTCAGCGCTGTTGCCGTGACCCTGCTGACCCTGGCGGCCGGTTTTTTAATTGCCACCACCATTCGCATGTCGGTATTTGCCCGGCGGCGGGAAATCGGCATTATGAAAATACTGGGCGCCACCAACTGGTTTGTCCGCTTCCCCTTCATACTGGAAGGCATTGTGCTGGGGCTGGCGGGAGGGCTGCTGGCTGTGCTGGCGGTGGATTTGGCTTATCTTTCCTTAATTAACAAGTTAAAAATCTCCTTGCCCTTTATTCAGTTAGTCAGTGAACCGCGGGTTATTTTAACCATTCTGGGCGGTATGGCAGGGCTGGGGGTAATGATCGGCGCCCTGGGCAGCTGGTTTTCCCTGCGCAAGTTTTTAAGGGTGTAACACCTTTAGCTGTCCAACCACAGAGGCAAGTTAGGGAGTGATACCTGTGCGGCATAAGTGGAGCCACAAGATACTGGCCGGCAGTCTGGCGCTGGCCCTGCTGGCAGGGACGCCGGTATTGGCTGCGCCTTCTTTAGACCAGCAGTTGAATCAAGTCAGACAACAGTTAAACCGGAAAAAGGCCGAGGAACAAAAAACCCGGCAAGTGGTGAAAGACTATACCCGGCAGCTGGTCTCCCTGAATCAATCCATTAACCAGAAAACCGAGCAGATCCAACAGCTGCAGGGTTCGCTCAAGGTTGCCATGAGCCGCCTGGAGAGCACCCGGCGGGACCTGGCAGCGGCGGAAGAACGGTTGGCCCGGAGCAACGAGCAGTTGAAGAAGCGGGTCAAGGGCATTTACCAGAGCGGGCCGGTCAGTTACCTGGAAGTTCTGTTAAGTGCCGGCAGCTTTGCGGATTTTACCAACCGGCTGGAGTTTTTGCAGCGGATGGTGGAGAGCGATAAGGCCATTGTGGATCGCATTGCCAGTGAAAAACAGCAAATTGAGGAGTATAAAAGCGCTTTGGAAAACCGCACCCGCCAAATTGCCAGCCTGAAAAACGAGCAGGAATACGCCAGGCAAATGCTGGCCCAGGCCCAAAGCGAGAAGGAGCAATTGCTGAAAGAAGCCAAACAGGACCTCAAGCAGACGGCAGCGGAAATTGACCGCCTGGAGGCCCAGGAAAACGCCATTTTAAGGCAAATTGCCCTGGAAAACGCCAAAAAGGGCGGCAATTACCAGGGCGGCGTGTTTAGCTGGCCGGTGCCCGGCTACAGCCGCATTTCTTCCCCCTTTGGCAACCGTGTGCACCCTATTTTGAAGCAAGTACGTTTTCACACCGGCATTGACATCCCTGCCCCCACCGGTACCGCTGTGATTGCGCCGGCTGACGGAACGGTGATTTATTCCGGCACCATGACCGGCTACGGCAAGGTGGTAATGATTGACCACGGCGGCGGGGTGGTGAGCCTGTACGGGCACCTGTCCGCCCAGCTGGTGGGCAACGGCCAGGCGGTTAAGCGGGGCGCCACCATCGCCCGGGTGGGCAGCACCGGCATGTCCACCGGGCCGCACCTGCACTTTGAAGTACGCAAAGACGGTACGGCGGTCAATCCCCATAACTACCTGTAAGAAGCCGGGCCGCTGCCCGGCTTTTGCCGACCAGAAACTGGAAAAGTCTTTGTAATTTATCTGATTCTGGTGTAGTATAATACTTGTGTAAGAGATAAAGGCAACGGGCAGGTGTTAATGTGAAAAGAGATTTATGGGCCTTTTGGGGCCGGCTGGCCATTGCCCTGGCCGGGATGGTGTTTGTCATCCTGCTGCTGCTGGGCGGTACCGTGGCCGCCAACTACAAAGGGCTGGGCAATTTAGTGAAAGTGGTGACCCTGATCAAGGGTCAGTATTTGTTTGACGTGACACCGGAAAAGCTGGTGGAAGGAGCCGTTAAAGGGGTGGTGGAATCCCTGGATGACCCCTATTCGGTTTACCTGGATGCCCGCACTTATTCCAACCTGCAGGAGCAAATCCGGGGTTCCTTTGGCGGCATCGGGGTGCTGGTGGGGGTAAAGGATCACTTTTTAACGGTGGTTAAACCTTTCCCCAATACGCCGGCCGCCGAAAAAGGCATTAAGGCCGGGGATATTATTTTGCAGATCGGTGACCGGCCCACCAAGGAAATGGATACGGAAACCGCCGTCAGCCTGATGCGGGGACCGGTGGGTACCGTGGTGGAGCTGACCCTTTTGCGGGAGGGGGTTAAAGACCCCTTTAAGGTGGCCTTGACACGGCAGGAAATCAGCGTACCCACCGTGGAAGGGCGCCTGCTGCCCGGCAATGATAAGCTGGGCTACATTGCCATCAGCCAGTTTACCGAGAATACCGGGGAAGAGCTGGTGAACATGCTGCAGCAACTGCGCCGGCAAGGCATGTCCGGGCTGGTGCTGGACCTGCGGGATAATCCCGGCGGCGAGCTTAACTCAGCCATTAAAATTGCCGACCAATTTTTAAGCCAGGGCCCCATCGTGCATATTGATTACCGCATCGGCCGGGATTATACCTTCCATGCCGAACCGGATCAACTGGCTTTACCTCTGGTGGTGCTGGTGAATAAGGGCAGCGCCAGCGCTTCGGAAATTTTAGCCGGCGCTGTTAAAGATGCCGGGGCAGGCACCCTGGTGGGCACCAAAACCTTTGGCAAAGGGGTGGTGCAAACCGTGTTCCCCCTGGATAACGGCGCCGGGCTTAAACTGACGACCGCCCGCTATCTAACGCCCAAGAAGCATGATATAAATAAAAAGGGCATTGCGCCGGACGTGGTGGTGGAACAAGGGCCGGATGACCGGGTCGATCAACAATTAGAGACTGCTGTTAAATTGTTAAGGGAAAAGCTTCATAAATAAAAATAAAGGCCGGGGTGGGATGTTTTCCCACCTCTCACTTCACCCTCGCCAAAGGGCAGGTGGTTTATGTGACGTTTCCTCTCGGGGCGGTTACCCCGGAAATTTTGCAGACCTTGGCGGCAGTTTTCAGCGAGCCGCAAATCAACCGGTTGTTCCTGCTGGTGCTGGCCATTGTGGCTCTGCAGTATTACCGCATCGCCAAAGTAAGGGAGAAATTCTTTGGCTTGCCACCCCGCGGCGTATGGCGGGATGTTTTGCAAGCAACTTTTTTCGGCCTGCTGGGCGGCTTGTTGGCCAGCTACCTGATAGTTGGGGTGGGGCTGACCCTGTCCGGCTCCGGCTTAATCTACCTGTGGCCCCTGGCTCTTTTGTTAATGCTGATTGATGCCAGGTTTTTGTGCTTTGCCTATGCCGGCGGCCTCCTGGCCCTCAGCGCGCTGTTGTTTGGCTGGCCGGACATCAGAGTGCCCCAGATGCTTGGCCTGGTGGCCATCCTGCACCTGGTGGAGGCTTTTCTGATTTTAATCAGCGGCCACCTGGGGGCCACCCCGATTTTTATAAAAAACCAGGCGGGCCAGGTGGTGGGCGGCTTTGCCCTGCAAAAACTATGGCCCATCCCGCTGACCGCCCTGGTGGTGGTGGGCCACGGCAGCGGGGCGGCCGGGGGCATCAGCATGCCCGATTGGTGGCCGCTCATCAGGCAGGGCCTGGGGCAGCATGTTGATACCGTTATGTTTGGGCTTATGCCGGTGGTGGCCGGCCTTGGTTACGGTGATTTGGCGGTGGCCCGCACGCCCCGCCAAAAAAGCAGGATTTCTGCCGGCATCCTGGGCATTTACAGCCTTTTGCTGCTGGGCCTGGCTGTGCTGGCCGACCGGCAGCCCGGGTTGGCGGTGGTGGCGGCGCTGTTTTCGCCGCTGGGCCATGAACTGGTGATTTGCCTGGGCAAGCGGCTGGAAGCGGGCAAGGCCGTTTACCGGCCGGTTGCCCAGGGGGTTAAGGTGCTGGATGTGCTGCCCGGCTACCCGGCCTGGCAGGCAGGCATCCGTTCCGGCGATATTATTATGGAAGTTAACGGCATGGCGGTGAGCAGCCGTCAGGGGCTGGAATTTGCCCTGGGCATCTACCCGCACATCCAGCTAACCTACTATTCGGTTGGCGACCGGCGGGTTTACCGGGAGGGTATTGATTATCAAGGCAAGCAGCTGCTGGGGCTGCTGCCGGTGCCGGAAGGCGGTGAGGAAAGTTATATGGAGCTGTCCACCCGGGGCCCCTTCCGCCGCTGGTTGAACAACCGGTTTATTCGGCGGGATGCCTGAGCCCAGGCGGTTAACGGCGGCAATAAAAAAGACCGCCCATGGTAAGTGTGGTCTCAGACTGTAAACAAAGGTTGTAAAATAAAATGAGGTGGTTTTATGATCCCCCGGTCGGTGCGTAGACCGGAGCCAAAGGGGATCATAAACCGCCGATAAAGTTTGTCGACACTCTGAGACCACCCTGGGTAAGTGTGGCCTCACTATGATACAAGAAGCGGTGCTGAACAGCGCAGCTTTAACGGGAACGGCCGGCCAGTTTGGTCATCAGGCGGGCAATTACTTCCTGTTCGTCCCGGTCGGCTACTTCCCACAGCTCTTTCAGGGCTTTTTGCTCGGGGTTGGCGGGCTGCACGTTGTCGGCCAGGATGGAACCGGCGGTTACCGCATATTGTTGGATTTTATCCCGGGAGATGCCCAGTTCTTCGGCAAATTCCATGGCCTGGCCCAGGTATTTCTTCCAGTTTTCCCAGCTTGTGTTGGCTTTGCTTAAATCCAGCATGTTAATTCCTCCTTTTCTTTTGCTGCCTGTGGGGATTGTCGGGTTAATTATAGTTTGGCAGCCGGCAGGTAAATTATACATTGCTGGAAATAAAAGTCTGGCCCTGCGGGGCAGGGCCGGGATTTAACGGAGGTACGTTTGATGTCGCTTGAGCAGTTGGCTTTGGATATACAGCACTGTACCCGCTGCGGCCTGGCCCAGGGCAGGAATAAAGTGGTTTTTGGCATGGGCAACCCGGCAGCCCGCATGATGCTGATTGGCGAGGGGCCGGGCAAAGACGAGGATGAGCAGGGTTTGCCCTTCGTGGGCCGGGCCGGGCAGCTGCTGGACCGGATTCTGGCCGCCATCGACCTCACCCGCCGGGAGGTGTATATTGCCAATGTGGTCAAATGCCGGCCGCCCAACAACCGGGTGCCTACCCGGGCGGAAGCCCAGGCCTGCCTGCCTTACCTGTACCGGCAGATTGAGCTGATCAAACCGGCCATTATTGTCCTGCTGGGCAGCACCGCCCTGACCAACCTGATCGGCCCGGAGGCCCGCATTACCAAGATGCGGGGCCAGTGGCTGGAGTCCCGCAGCGGCATAAAAATCATGCCTACCTACCACCCGGCGGCGGTGCTGCGCGACCCCAATAAAAGGCGCCCGGTGTGGGAAGATTTTCAAAAAATACAGGAAGAATACCTGCGGCTAACAGGAAAGATTGCACGAGAGTAGGACTTCTTTAACACAAAAAGCTGCTGCCTTTACTTGGCAGCAGCTTTTTTGAGGTAATATAGCTTTTGTTCATGTTCCATTAATTTCTCTTGAATAAAGTCAAATTTGTCTTCAACCCGCATAAAGCGGTCAATCATTTCTTCACGCAGGGAGGAGAGCTGATCCTTAAAGAAATCCTGATTGGCTTCTAACTTTTCCACCCTTAGTTCGAGATTTTCAACCCGTGCTTCAAGCCGCTCTACCTTTGCATCAAGCCTGTTTACTTTTGCATCAAGTTCTTCTACCCTTGCATCGAGCCTGTTTACTTTTGCATCAAGTTCTTCTACCCTTGCATTAAGCCGTTCTATTTTTGCATCAAGCCGCTCTACCTTCGAATTAAGTTCTTCTACCAGTGAATTGGTATGGCCAACAATGCGAATCAGATCACTAACCAGATGCTCAATCCGTTCCAGACGTTCTTCGCTCACTTACCATCCCCCCCATCAATAAGTACCGGTGCCCGTCCATGCATGTTACCTAAATCTTAGCACAAATTTTTTCACTTTAAAACACTTTAGCAAACACCTGGTTAATTATGCCGGTACTCCCTGGTTTTTGATCTTGACCGGAATGATATAATATAGGATGGAAAGAAAGCAGGTGAGCGAGATGGAATTTAAACTAAAATCTGAATTTCAACCCAGGGGTGACCAGCCTAAAGCGATCCGGCAGCTGACAGACGGGCTGAACAGGGGGCTTAAGCACCAGGTGCTGCTGGGGGCCACCGGTACCGGCAAAACCTTTACCATGGCCAACATTATCCGGCAGGTGCAGCGCCCCACCTTGATTTTAGCCCCCAACAAAACCCTGGCGGCCCAGTTGTGCAGCGAAATGAAGGAATTTTTTCCTCACAACGCGGTGGAGTATTTCGTTAGTTACTTTGATTATTACCAGCCCGAAGCGTATATTCCCCATACAGATACTTACATTGAAAAGGATTCTTCCCTTAACGATGAGATAGATAAACTGCGCCACTCAGCCACCACCGCCCTGCTGGAGCGGCGGGATGTCATTATTGTGGCCAGTGTTTCCTGCATTTACGGCCTGGGTAACCCGGAGACCTACCGGGACCTGGTTTTATCCCTGCGGGTGGGCGGCACCTACGACCGGGAGGCCATTATCAGAAAACTGGTGGATATCCAGTACGAGCGGAACGATGTTAACTTCAGCCGCAACAAGTTCCGGGTGCGGGGCGACGTGATTGAAATTTTCCCGGCCAATGCCAGCGAGCGGGCCCTGCGGGTGGAAATGTTCGGGGACGAAGTGGAACGGCTGCTGGAGATTGATGTGGTGACCGGCGAGGTTTTAGGGCAGCGGCAGCATATTGCGGTTTTTCCTGCCAGCCACTTTGTTACCGCCGAGGACAACCTGAAGCGGGCCCTGGCTTCCATTGAAGCGGAGTTGACGCAGCGGCTGCAGGAATTGCGGCAGGCGGGCAAACTGCTGGAGGCCCAGCGGCTGGAACAACGCACCCGCTACGACCTGGAAATGATGGCGGAGATGGGCTTTTGTTCGGGCATTGAAAACTACTCCCGCCATTTAACCGGGCGGGCGCCGGGGGAACCGCCCTTTACTTTGCTGGATTTTTTCCCGCCGGACTGGCTGTTAATCATTGACGAATCCCACGTGGCGGTGCCGCAAATCGGCGGTATGTACGAAGGGGACCGGTCCCGCAAAACCACCCTGGTGGAACACGGTTTCCGGCTGCCCTCCGCCCTGGACAACCGCCCTTTGAAATTTCACGAATTTGAACAAAAGGTTAACCAGGTGATTTATGTTTCCGCCACGCCGGGCAGTTATGAACTGACCCACGCCCAGCAGGTGGTGGAACAAATTATCCGTCCCACCGGCCTGGTAGACCCGGCTGTATCCGTTCGCCCCACCCGGGGCCAGATTGACGATCTGCTGGGCGAAATCCGCCGGCGGGTGGCCCGGGACGAGCGGGTGCTGGTTACCACCTTAACCAAAAAAATGGCCGAGGATTTAACCGATTACTTTAAAGAAAACGGCGTGCGGGTGCGCTACCTGCACTCGGATATCAATACCATCGAGCGCATGGAAATCCTGCGGGATTTGCGCCTGGGCACCTTTGACGTGCTGGTGGGCATCAACCTGCTGCGGGAGGGTCTGGATTTGCCTGAGGTAAGCCTGGTGGCCATCCTGGATGCGGACAAAGAAGGCTATTTGCGGTCGGAGCGCTCCTTAATCCAGACCATCGGCCGGGCCGCCCGCAATGCGGAGGGCCAGGTGATTATGTATGCCGACAAAATGACTGAATCCATGCGCCGGGCCATCAGCGAAACCGAGCGCCGCCGCCGCATCCAAACCGAATATAACGAGCGGCACGGCATCACGCCGCAAACCGTACGCAAGGCGGTGCGGGATGTCATTGAGGCCACCCGGGCGGCCGAACAGCCGGCCCCTTATCTGGCCAAGAACAAAGCGGGCAAAATGAGCAAAGCCGACATTAAAAAGATGATTGCTCAACTGGAAAAGGAAATGAAAGAATCGGCCCGGCACCTGGAGTTTGAGCGGGCGGCCCAGTTGCGGGATGCCATTATCGAGTTGCGGCTGCAGCTGCGGGGTGCCAAAGAAATTAAACCGGCACTGCCGGAGGTAGAGTATTAGGCATAGAAAACTGTCAATAATTAACATAATTATTACAAATATCGTACAAATGTTCTGGGTCCGGTTGCCTTTTTGCTTTCTTTTAAGTATATTGGTAAGTGGATTGCGGTTCCCGACAGCCATTGCTTAATTTAAAGAGGAGTTAGTCATGCAAGATAAAATTATTATTCGCGGCGCCCGTTCCCACAACTTGAAAGACATCGACGTGGTCATCCCCCGGGACAAGCTGGTGGTGATTACCGGCCTGTCCGGCTCGGGCAAATCCTCCCTGGCCTTTGACACCATTTACGCCGAAGGCCGGCGGCGCTATGTGGAATCCCTGTCTGCCTATGCCCGGCAGTTCCTGGGGCAGATGAACAAGCCGGATGTTGACTACATCGAAGGCCTGTCGCCGGCCATTTCCATTGACCAGAAAACCACCAGCCACAACCCCCGCTCCACCGTGGGCACAGTGACCGAAATTTACGATTACCTGCGGCTGCTGTTTGCCCGGGTGGGCCGGGCCCACTGCCCTAAATGCGGCCAGCCCATAGCCCGGCAAACCGTCCAGCAAATGGTGGATCAACTGATGGCGCTGCCCGAGGGCAGCAGATTGCAGCTGCTGGCCCCGGTGGTGCGGGGCAAAAAGGGCGAGCATGCCAAGGTTTTGGAGGATATCCGCCGCAACGGTTTTGTGCGGCTGCGGGTTAACGGGGAGCTTTACGAAATAGGCGAAGTGCCTGCCCTGGACAAGAAAAAGAAGCACCGCATTGATATTGTGGTGGACCGCATAATCATCCGCCCCGGCTGCGAAACCAGGCTGGCCGACTCCCTGGAAACCGCCCTCAAGCAAAGCGGCGGCCTGGCTGTGGCAGCGGTGACAGACGGCCCGGAATATATCTTCTCCGAGAACTTTGCCTGCCCAACCTGCGGCATTAACATCAGCGAAATCAGCCCCCGGCTGTTTTCCTTCAACAACCCCCACGGGGCCTGCCCGGCCTGCACCGGCCTGGGCTTTAACCACGAGTTCGACCCGGATTTAATTATCCCGGACAAGAGCAAGAGCATCCGGCAGGGGGCTGTTGAAGGCTGGCATAAAGGGCAGGTGGCGGCGGCTTACCTGGCGGGCCTGGCCGAAAAGTACCAATTCAGCCTGGATACCCCGGTGGAACAGCTTACTCAAAAGCAGCTGCAGGTTATTTTATACGGCACCGGCCAGGAAAAAGTAAAGTTTCACTACACCGACAGTTACGGCCATGTGCACCGTTATGAGGTGCCCTTTGAAGGCATTATCGGCAACCTGTCCCGCCGCTACCGGGAAACCCAATCCGAGGCCATGCGGGAAGAATTTGAAAAATATATGAGCATCAAGCCCTGCCCCGCCTGTCAGGGGGCCCGCCTGAAGCCGGAAGCCCTGGCGGTAAAAGTGGGGGACAAAAATATTGCCGAGGTGGCGGCCTTGCCGGTGGCGGAAGCCCTGCATTTTTTTAACAGCCTGCGGCTCAGCCAACGGGAACGCCTGATTGCCCGGCAGATTCTGAAAGAAATTAAGGAGCGGCTGGGTTTCCTGGTCAACGTGGGCCTGGATTATTTAACCTTAAGCCGCTCTGCCGGCACCCTGTCCGGCGGTGAAGCCCAGCGCATCCGGCTGGCCACGCAAATTGGCTCCGGCCTGACAGGAGTGCTGTATATTCTGGACGAGCCCAGCATCGGCCTGCACCAGCGGGATAATGAAAGACTGATTGCCACCCTGCAGCGGCTGCGGGATTTGGGCAACACCCTGATTGTGGTGGAACACGATGAAGACACCATCCGGGTGGCCGACCATATCATTGATATGGGGCCCGGTGCCGGCCGGCACGGCGGCCGGGTGGTGGCGGCCGGCAGGCCGGAGGATATTATGCAGGAGCCGGCCTCCCTCACCGGTCAGTACCTGAGCGGCCGCCGCAGGATTCCGGTGCCGGCCCGGCGCCGCCCGGGCAACGGGCAGAGCCTGGTTATCCAGGGGGCAGCGGCCAACAACCTGAAGGGCATCGACGTAACCATTCCCCTGGGCATGTTTGTGTGCGTTACCGGTGTATCCGGTTCCGGCAAGAGCACCCTGATAAATGAGGTTTTGTATAAAGCCTTGGCCCAGAAATTGCACCGGGCCAAAGACAAGCCCGGCGAACACCTGGGCATCCTGGGCCTGGAGCACCTGCAAAAGGTTATTGATGTCAACCAGGCGCCCATCGGCCGCACGCCCCGTTCCAACCCGGCCACCTATACCGGGGTTTTTAACGACATCCGGGAGTTGTTCGCCCAGCTGCCCGAGTCCCGGGCCCGGGGCTACCAACCCGGCCGCTTCAGCTTTAATGTGAAGGGCGGCCGCTGTGAGGCCTGCCAGGGGGACGGTATTATTAAAATTGAGATGCACTTCCTGCCGGATGTCTATGTGCCCTGCGAGGTGTGCAAGGGCCAACGTTACAACCGGGAAACCCTGGAGGTTAAATATAAAGGCAAGAGCATAGCGGATGTGCTGGATATGGAAGTGGATGAAGCGGTGGAGTTTTTTGCCAGCATACCGAAGATTCACCGCCGCCTGCAAACCCTGCAGGACGTGGGGTTGGGCTATATCCGGCTGGGCCAGCCGGCGCCCGAGCTGTCCGGCGGCGAAGCCCAGCGGGTTAAACTGGCCGGCGAGCTGAGCCGGCGCAGCAACGGCGGCACCATATATATTCTGGATGAGCCCACCACCGGCTTGCACGCCGCCGACATCCACCGGCTGCTGCAGGTACTGCACCGCCTGGTGGACAACGGCAGCACGGTGGTGGTGATTGAGCACAACCTGGATGTCATTAAAACAGCCGATTACATCATCGACCTGGGCCCGGAAGGGGGCGACAAAGGCGGCACGCTGGTGGCTGCCGGCACGCCGGAGGAAATTTGCCGGGTGCCCCAATCCTATACCGGCCGCTTCCTGCAACCGGTACTGGCGCAGTAACTGACGGGAAAGGGGGACGGTGCCAAACCGTCCCCCACAGGGCGCAGATAAAGTTGAGAAACCGTAAAAACATAAGGTGGTTTTATGATCCCCTGCCAGCGACTTGGCGAAGCACCGGTAACAGCACTGGATGAGCGCAGGAGCCCTTGGGGCGGCGCCCACAGGACGTGGGCGCCAGCCGAACCGGGCCAGGAGGGCCCGTTTGAGGCGACCCCAAGGGCGAACGGAGCGAATCTTAGTGCTGTCGGTGCGAAGACCGGAGCTAAAGGGGATTATAAACCACCGGCCAGGTTTTCTATACTCAGCGGGGACGGTCTGGCACCGTCCCCGCTTGCGTGTGTCCTAGCGGGAAAGGTGGCCGGGCGGCTGTCCTGCCGGGGCGGCCATTTTTTGATACTGGCGGTTAAAGCACCAGACAGAGGCCGGCAGCAGCACCGCAAAGAGGCCCGCCAGCACCAGCAGGTTGGGCAGCACCTGAGTTAAGCCAATGCCCATGAGGGCAATGTCCCGCACATCCGACACCAGATAGGTGAGGGGCAGTGCGCCGGAAATCAGCTTGGCCGGCAACGGCATGGACTGCACCGGCCAGGTAAAGCCGGAAAACAGGAAGGACGGAATGGCCACCAGCATGGCCAACTGGGTAGCTTCCAGTTCGTTGTGGCAGACAATCGAAAGAAAGATGCCCAGGGTTAAAATGGCCAGGATAAACACCCCCAGCAGCAGCAACAGCAACAGGTAATGGCCCCGGAAAGGTATCCGGAAAACCGTAAAGCACAGGCCCAGCACCACGTTGGCGCTGATTATGTTTAACAGGAAGTAGGGTATCATTTTGCCCAGCACCACATGGTGGGCCCGGTAGCCGGCGGCCAGCAGCTCTCTGAGGGCGCCGGTTTCCTTTTCCCGGGCCACCGCAATGGCCATGTAAAGCAGGATTACCTGCTGCAGGGCGGTACAGGCCAAGCCCAAAAGCAAAAAGTTGCTATAGTTGAAAGTGGGGTTATACCACACCCGCAGCCGGTACTTTAAGGGCAGGGCGGTGGCGGCCGCCTTTTCAGGCAGCAGGGCCTGGCCCGCCTCCAGCGTCTTCATGCTGGCGCCGGCCGACAGGGTGGCGACAATCTCGTTGGCCGCCGACATAACGGCATTGCTGTACAGCATGTTGCTGCCGTTTACAATCACCAGCACCTCGGAACCCTGCCCCTTTTTCAAATTGCTGTCCAGATCGCCGGGCAATACCACCGCTGCCGTAACCCGGCGGTTGTCCAGCAGCCGGCGCAGTTCCTGTTCGCTGCCGGCATAGCCCACCACATCAAATTTTTCCGAATCCTGAAAGGCCTGGATGACCAGACGGCTGGTGGCAGTCTGGTTGTAATCCAGCACCACGGTTTTAATGTGCTTAACCACATGATTGCTGTACATAAGGCCAAACAGCAGGATGTACAGGGTAGGAATGAAGCACATAATCAACAACAAACGCTTGTTGCCCCGGATGTACTGCCATTCCCGGGAGGCTATGGAAAGGATCTTAGCCATGCGCAACCCTCCCGGCTAGTCAAATTTTACCTGCACCGACATGCCCGGCCGCAATTGGGCGGTATTTACCCGGATTTTCACGTTATATGTGACAATGTCCTTTTCACCCCGGTCGTTGGTGGCCCGGGCGGTGGCAAATTCCGGCTTGCGGCTGATATCAACAATTTTGCCGGTATACTTCTTATCCGGCAGGCTGACAGGTGTTAATACAGCCTGTTGGCCCTCTTGAATCTTATCCAGCACCGATTGCTTTACTTTCACATTAACCCAGTTGTCGCTGTAATCCGTAACGGTCATCAGGGGCAGGCCGGTGGAAACCAGTTCCCCTTCTTCCACATTAAGGGAGGTAACGGTGCCGGCGCAGGGTGCTTTAATTTCGGTTTCCTTTAAGTTAATGCGCACCTGCTGCAAATCCGCTTCGGCTTTGGCCAGGGCTGCTTCAGCCCGCTGCAGGTCAGCCTGGTAAACATCCACCTGCAGGCGGGAGGCCCGGGCGTTGGCCAGGTCACCCTCGGCGGCCGCCACGCCGGCCAGGGCTGCCTGATAATCCTTGGCTGCACTGTCCATTTGCTGGTCTGAAATGGCCTGGGCTTGGTGCAGCTCCAACATCCGCCGGTAAGTTTTAGTGGCCAGCTCAGCATCCGCTTTAGCCTTGGCCAGGGCCGCCTCGGCCTTTTGCACCGCCGCCGCACTGCCGGCGGCAGCCAAACCGCTGCCCGCCGCCGCCTTGGCAATATCACCTTTGGCAGCGGCAATGCCTGCCAGGGCCTGGGCTTCTTTGGCCTTGAGATCCTCATCGTCAATTTTCGCCAGCAAATCGCCGGCTTGCACCTGTTGGCCTTCCTGCACATAAATTTTCACAATGCGGCCGGGAATTTTCGTGTTGACATCCACTTCCCGGGCCTCCACCATCCCGGTAAGTTCTTCCGAAGCAGCCGGCGGTGCGGTGCAGCCGGTCAACAGCAGCAGCACAGCCATTACCGCAACTAACCATTTGTTGGGTCGGGTCATTTTGCTTCCTCCTTGTGTTTCAGGATACCGTTCAGAGTAAAATCAATAATGTGCCGGCAGCGGGCCGCCAGCATTTCTTCCGACATCATGTCACCGGGCCAGATGGGCTGCACCACTTCCCGGCGGCTGAAATAAATCAGGCAGAGGCCGTGAATGCTTAACAGGGTTTGCCTGATGTCCAGATCCGGCCGGAATACCCCCCGGTCAATGCCGTCCTGTAAAATCTGTGCCAGGTCGGACTGCAGCAAATCCAGCAGCTGGGGCCCCACCAGGCGGCCGTAGCGGCCCTGGTGCAGGGCTTCCCAGTTAACCAGCCGCACAAATTCCTCATCCCCGGCCAGGAAGTAAAAATACCGGCGCAGGGCCCGGGTTACGTTGTCCGCCGGGTGGTCGCCGGGCAGGTAAGTTCCCTGGGCCAGGGCGGAAATTTTGCGGTAATTGTAGCGCAGCACTTCCACATACAGGTTTTCTTTACTTGTAAAGTAATGGTAAATCATGCGCTTGTTAATTTTGGCGGCGGCCGCAATTTCATCCACCCGGGCGCCGTCCAGGCCCTTGCGGGAAAAAATTTCTGCCGCTGCCAGCAAAATGCGGTTTTTGCTGTCCTCAGCCCCTTTAGCCATGTCACCCTCCTTACCGAAAAAGTAACTAACTGGTTACTTACTTGCCCTTATTGTGCGCCTGTACGGCGCGTCTGTCAAGAGGGTGCCGGCCCTGCCCGGGGTGCCGCTGTAAAATTTTTACCGTCACCGGCCGGCAGGAAAAGCCAGGTCAAACAGGAAATACTATGAGTTAGCAGGCTGCAGACGAGGTTATAAAAAAGCAGGGCGGTTTTATGCTGCCCGGCCGGCGACTTGCCGCAGCGCCGTAAATGTTGGCCGCACTCCGGAGTTAAGTAAAATTAATCTGATCCAGATGCGCTCATAATTGGCACCGGCGGCCGGACAGGCTACAATCATCCTTGGGGGGATGGTCTTGGCGTTAGCAGACAAAATAAAAAACATACCCGCCCGCCCGGGGGTTTATCTCTATAAAGATGAGGCCGGGCAGGTAATTTATGTGGGCAAAGCGGTTTCCTTAAAAAACCGGGTGCGCTCCTATTTTCAGGCAGGGGCCCGGCAGTCGCCCAAGGTGCAGGCTATGCTGCGCCGGGCGGCCGACTTGGAGTACATTGTTACCGATTCGGAAATGGAAGCCCTGATTTTAGAAAACAACCTGATAAAAGAACACCGGCCCAAATATAACGTCTTATTAAAAGATGATAAAACTTACCCCTATATTAAAGTAACCCTGCAGGAGGAATTTCCCAGGGTGCAGGTGACCCGCCGGGTTTTAAAGGACGGTGCCCGCTATTTCGGCCCTTTTACCAGCGCCGGTGCGGTGCACGAAACCCTGCGGCTGTTAAAGAAAATTTTTCCCTTGCGCAGCTGTCAGCAGCGGCAGCCGGCCGGCCGGCAGCGCCCCTGCTTGAATTACCACATCAAGCGCTGCCTGGGGCCCTGCTGTAATTTGGTGGACCGGGCCGCTTACCGGGAAACCGTTAAAGAGGTGGTGCTGTTTCTGGAAGGGCGGCAGGAGGATTTAATTAAGCGACTGCGCCGGCGCATGGAGGAAGCGGCGGACCACCTGGAGTTTGAAAAGGCGGCCGAACTGCGGGACCAGCTGCAGGCGGTGGAAAAAATCGTGGAGCGGCAGAAGGTGGTTGCCACCGACCCGGTGGACCAGGACGTCATTGCCATGGCCCGGGGGTTTGACGAGGCCTGCCTGACGGTGTTTTTCATCCGGGGCGGCAAGCTCATCGGCCGGGAAAATTATTTCCTGGAGGGCACCGATGCCCGGGAGCGGGGCGAGGTGATGGCCGCCTTTGTGCAGCAGTTTTATAACCAGACCGAGTTTGTGCCGGGCGAAATTTTGCTGTCGGAAGAAATTGCCGGGGCGGATCTGGTGGCGGCCTGGCTGAGCGAACTGCGGGGAGGCAAAGTTTACCTAAAAGTGCCGCAGCGGGGGGATAAGCACAAACTGGTGGCCATGGCTGCCCAGAACGCCCTGCTGGCCCTGGAGCAAGCGCGGCTGGAACGCCAGGCCGACCGGCAGGCGGTTGCCGATGCCCTGGGCGAACTGGCGGCGGCCCTGGGCTTGCCCCAACCTCCCCGGCGCCTGGAGTGCTACGATATCTCCAACATCCAGGGGGCGGAAACGGTGGCCTCCATGGTGGTGTTTGAGGAGGGCAAACCGGCCCGCCGGCAATACCGGCGTTTTAAAATCCGCACGGTGGAAGGGCCCAACGATTTTGCCGCCATGCAGGAGGTAATCAGCCGGCGGCTGGCCCGGTACCGGGAGGAGCAGCAACAACTGGCGGCGGGCACGCTGGCTGTCCACCAGGCCAAATTCAGCAGCCTGCCGGATCTCATCATTATTGACGGCGGCAAAGGGCAGTTGGCCGCTGCCCGCCAGGCCATGGCGGCCCAGGGCTTTGCCCACATCCCGGCCTTTGGCCTGGCCAAAGAGGAAGAGCTGCTGTTTGCCCCGGACCGGCCGGAGGCTATCCGGCTGCCCCGGGAATCCCGGGCGTTGCAACTGCTGCAGCGGCTGCGGGACGAGGCCCACCGGTTTGCCGTTACCTACCACCGGCAGTTGCGCAGCAAGCGCAATCTTAAATCCATCCTGGATGAAATAGAAGGCATCGGGCCGGTGCGCCGCCGGGAACTGTACAAGGCCTTTGCCAGCCTGGAGGCCATCAAGCAGGCCACCCTGGAAGAATTGGCCCGGGTGCCCGGCATGAACAAAAAGGCCGCCGAGGCGGTATACCTGTTTCTGCGGGAACAGGAGTAACCCCAAAACCATAACCGTTAATAAAGGAGGCTGTCCCTTGACCAAGTATAAAATGCTGGCCATCGACCTGGACGACACCTTGCTTAACAGCCGGCTGGAAATATCACAGCGCAACCAGGAATATATCCGGCGGGCCCGGCAGGCGGGGGTATATGTAACCCTGGCCACCGGGCGCATGTATTGTTCCGCCCTGCCCTATGCCCGGCAACTGGAACTCAACCTGCCCTTAATTACTTACCAGGGGGCGCTGGTAAAGGAAGCAGGCACCGGTGAAACACTGCTTCACCGGCCGGTGCCGCTGGAACTGGCCCGGGAGGTAATCCGGCTGGCCCGGTCCCGGGGCTATCACATTAATGTTTATGTTAACGATACCCTGTATGTGGCCAAACTAACGCCGGAGGCGGAAAACTACCGGCGCATTTCCGGCATCACCCCCCATCCGGTGGGCGATTTGCTGGCCTTTTTACAGGAACCGCCCACCAAGGTGCTGCTGGTGGGAGAACCGGATGCGCTGAGCCAACTGGGGCAACAAATGCAGCGGTATTTTGCCGGCCGTTTGCACGTTACCAAATCCAAGCCACACTTTTTAGAATTTTCCCATCCCGCCGCCACCAAAGGCCACGCCCTGGACACCCTGGCCCGGCGCCAGGGCCTGACACCGCAGCAAGTTATTGCCATCGGGGATGCGCCCAACGACCTGGAAATGCTGGCCTATGCCGGCCTGGGGGTGGTAATGGGCAACGCCCTGCCGGAAGTAAAGGAAAAAGCCGACTATGTTACCCTGACCAACGACCAGGACGGGGTGGCGGAGGTTATTGCCAGGTTTATCCTGGAGGATGGAACAGCCCGGGACGGAGAATATTAAGGAAGGAAACAACATTGCAAACAAGGGAACTGATGCGTGATGACAAAAATTTTGCCAAGCACAACCAAGTTGGACCCACAGGCAGCTGCCCGGTTTGTTAAAGCAGCTCATCAGTTCAAGGCCCACATCAGCCTGGAGAAAGCCGGCTACCGGGTTAACGGCAAAAGCATTATGGGTTTGCTGGAATTAACCCACCGGGCCGGCAGCGAGATCACCCTGACCGCCGAAGGGCCGGATGCCGAACAGGCCCTGCAGGTGCTGGGGGAGATGCTGGCAAAGGAACTGCAAAGCTAAAATCTTTTGCACATAGCACCAAAAGGGTGCTATTTTACTATAATGGGGTAGGCGGTGGCAACAACAGCATAACTGGCAATTCCTGCCCCTTCAGGATAAGTGTTTAGTTTGCCAATTTACCGGGTACCGTTTACAATAAAGGAGATGACGCAGCTTGTCTTAAAGGGGGTGCCGCCGTGGCCGAGCCAGGCTTACTAATTGTCACCGGTATGTCGGGAGCGGGTAAAACACAGGCCGTGCAGAGCTTGGAAGATTTGGGCTACTTTTGTGTGGATAACCTGCCGCCGGCCCTCATTCCGAAATTCGCCGAGCTGGTTTCCCAGTCCGGCGGCAAAATAGATAAGGTGGCCCTGGTGGTGGATATCCGGGGCGGGGCCTTTTTCAGCCAGGCCACCGAGGTGCTGCACGACCTCAGCCGGCAGGGCTACCGGTACGAAATACTGTTTTTGGAAGCATCCGATGAAACCCTGGTGCGGCGTTATAAAGAATCCCGGCGCCGTCACCCGCTGGATACCCAGGGCCAGGTGCTGGAAGTGATCCGGGAGGAGCGGAAACTGCTGCGGGAAATCCGGGGCCGCGCCAACAAAATCATTGATACTTCCAACCTATCCAATAACCAGTTGAAAGAACAAATTATCAGCCAGTACGGCGGGGAAAAAGAGACCGGCCGTTTGCTGATAACCGTCATGTCTTTCGGTTACAAGTACGGCCTGCCCCTGGATGCCGACCTGGTGATTGATGTGCGGTTTTTGCCCAATCCCCATTACATTCCGGAACTGCGCTGTCTTACCGGCAACGACGTACCGGTGCAGCGGCATGTGCTGGACCAGGATGTAACCAAAGAATTTATGGAAAAATTAATTGATTTTGTTACCTTTTTAATTCCCCATTATCAAAACGAGGGTAAGGCCACCTTGATGATCGCCATTGGCTGTACCGGCGGCAGGCACCGTTCGGTAACCCTGGCCAATAAACTGGGCGATGTGCTGACCGAAAAGGGCTGCCGGGTAAATGTAAGGCACCGTGATATTATGCGAGTGTAGGCAGGTGGTAAATTTGGCCTCATTATGGAAATGGCTGGCACCGGGCATGAACATCAAACGCTGGCTGCTGCTGGCCCTGGCGGGCATGTTGCTGCTGGGACTGGGGCTGGCGCTGCTGGACCGCGGTTTGGTGGGGCTGATGGGCACCGCCATGGATTGGCTGACTGACCGACTGACCGGCTTGCCTCACTGGCTGACGGGGCTTTTGCTGTCCCTGCTGGGCCTGGGTATGCTGGGGGGCGGGCTGTTAACGGCCTTTAAATCGGTGATGACGGTGATCCGGCCGGACCCCTCAGAACGGCTGGTGGAAACCATTTACCACCACCGCTCCCTCAAGCGGGGGCCCAAAGTGGTGGCCATCGGCGGCGGTACCGGCCTGTCCTGCCTGCTTAAAGGCATCAAGGAATATACCAGCAATATTACCGCCATTGTCACGGTGACGGACGACGGGGGCAGCTCCGGCCGTTTGCGGGAGGATATGGGTATCCTGCCGCCGGGGGATATTCGCAACTGTCTGGTGGCCCTGGCGGATAAAGAAAGCCTGATGGAAGAAGTGCTGCAGTACCGTTTTGACAGCGGCCAACTGGCGGGCCACAATCTGGGCAACCTGCTGCTGGCCGGTTTGCATAACGTTTCCGGCGGTTTTGACGGCGCTGTGCGGGCGCTGTCCAAGGTGCTGGCCATCCGGGGCCAGGTGCTGCCGGTAACGCTGGAGAACGTGGTGCTGGGCGCCGAACTGGCGGACCGCGCCCTGGTGTACGGAGAGTGCAATATTTCGGCCAGCCGCACTCCCATTAAAAGGGTGTTTCTGCAGCCGGCCCGGTGCCGCCCGCTGCCCGAAGCGCTGGCGGCCATCCAGGAGGCGGACCTCATCATTTTGGGCCCCGGCAGCCTTTACACCAGTGTAATTCCCAACCTGCTGGTGCAGGGCATGGCGGAAGCCATTAGCAACTCGCCGGCCCCCAAACTGTATATCTGCAACATCATGACCCAGCCGGGCGAAACCCAGGGCTATACCGCCGCTGACCATGTGCAGGCCATTTTCGACCATGTGGGGCCGCTGGTTGATCTGGTTTTGGTCAACTGCGAGCCAATCCCGGGGCGCCTGCTGAAAAAATACCGGGATAAGGGGGCGGCCCCGGTTAAAGTGGACAGTGCCGCCCTGGCTAAACTGGGCGTACAAATCAGATACAAATACCTGGTGCAGCACAGCAACCTGGTGCGGCACCAGCCGGAAAAACTGGCCCGGGCGGTGATGGAAATATATTACGGTTCGAAAACCGCCCTTTTGGAGCGGGCGCCGGTGAAAATCTACCGGCCGGCCCGGCAGCGCTGACCGGCTCTTACCGGCAGCGTTTTTCAGCTGCCTGGCCGGGGCTTTGCACCGGCCCGTTGCCATGGCCTGCGTGAATATTCTTTTGGAGGTGGCCCGAGTGTCGGCAGTAAAAAAAATCTTTCTGGTCAGCCTGGCCGTTGCAGCCCTACTTGCTACCGGCGCAGGCATGTGGTACCGGTATCAGAAGCAAGCCATCCCCTCGGATGCCCGTTACCCCCAGTTACAGGGCATCCCTATTTTAATGTACCATAAAGTAAACCCTGACCCCCGCACCGGCGGCCTGGGGCTGCGGGTGCCGCCGGATAAATTTGAGTGGCAGATGAGGTACCTGTCTAAGAACGGTTATCAAACTGTTTCTTTGGAAGACGTGATAGATCACTTTGAAAAGGGGAAGCACCTGCCGGACAAGCCGGTTGTCATTACCTTTGACGACGGCTATAAAGACAACTATCAGTTTGCTTATCCCATAATGAAGCAATACGGCTTTACCGGCACAGTCTTTGTGGTTTCCAAAGCCATCGGCAACACCAACTTTTTTGACGTGGAAAAGAAACTGCAGCCGGCAAACAAAATGATGGATTGGCACGAAATCCGGGAACTTGCTGAAGCGGGCTTTACCATCGGGGCCCATACGGTGGATCACCCCCACCTGGCGGAAGTGCCGCCGGAGGTAGCCCGCCACCAGATTGAAGAATCCAAGCGCGCCCTGGAACACGGCCTGCAAAAACCGGTAACGGTGTTTGCCTACCCCTACGGCAGCTACAACGACACCGTGTCAGAGCTGGTTAAACAGGCCGGCTACCGGGCAGCCGTCACCACCCGGCTGGGCCTGGCCAAAGCCGGGGACAACCCCTTCCAGCTCCGCCGCATCCGGGTTACCGGCCACTACAGCAACGAGAAATTTATTGAGGAGCTGCATAAGTATTAAGGGGCTGATTGGCCGGCCAATCCTGCCGGGGGTTTATGAACCCCTTTAGCTCCTGCGCCCTTCAAGTGCTGTTGCCGGTGCTGCAACATGTCGCCGGCAGGGGATTATAAAACCACCGCCTTGCCAAGATTGTTAACACAGCTGACCACCCGGTCAGCTTTTTTTTGCCTGCTACACCGGGCACAAAAATTGCAAGAAGGCCATATTGTGCCAATTTTCTGTGGTATAATATGATCAAAGGGAGGGGTTGTCGTGTCCTTCTCGGCAGTTACCAAGAACGAACTGGCCCGGGTGGTGGGCAGCAAAGATTGCTGCCGGCTGGCAGAGCTGGCTGCCTTAATTAAAATGGACGGCAGTGTGCAGATCAGCGGCCAGAAGAAGCTGTCGCTGAACATCGTGACAGAAAATGCCGCCGTTGCCCGGAAAATATTTAAATTGCTGAAAAACCTGTTTGGCTTGTCCACCGAGATTTTGGTACGGCGCAAGGTCAGGTTGCGCAAAAACAATGTTTATTTGGTGCGGATTCCTTCTCAGCCGGGCATCGAGGAAATTTTTAAAGCCCTGGGGATCGGCGCATCAGGCGCAGCCATTGCCGCAGAAGGCATCAACCGGGAGTTAATTGCCCGGGAGTGCTGCCGCAAAGCCTACCTGAGGGGGGCTTTTTTAGGCGGCGGCTCGGTAAATAACCCCGAAGGCACCTACCATTTGGAGATTATTACGGACAGCCAGCAACACGCCCTGGAGCTGGCCCGGCTGATGCAGAGCTTTCACCTGCCGGCCCGGGTTAGCCCCCGCAAAAACTGGTATGTTGTTTATCTCAAGGGCAGTGAACAAATTATTGCCTGTCTTAACTACATGGGGGCCCATGGGGCCCTGTTGGATTTTGAAAACGCCCGCATTTATAAAGATATGAGAAACCAGGTTAACCGCCTGGTTAACTGCGAAACCGCCAACTTAAACAAAACGGTCAACGCGGCGGTGCGGCAGCTGGAAAATATTAAATACCTGGCTGATACGGTGGGACTGGCTAAATTGCCCAAGCCGCTGCGGGAGGCAGCGGAATTAAGGCTGCAGTACCCGGATGCCAGCCTGAAGGAGCTGGGGGAATTGTGGGAGCCGCCCCTGGGCAAATCAGGCGTTAACCACCGCTTGCGCAAGCTGGAGCGTTTGGCGGAAAGTGTGCGGGCCAAGCGGGCTGTTGATGAGTTTTTCAAATAAACATTAATAACGGGAGGTGATGGATCTTGCGAATGGACTTTGGCCTGAATTTGGAACAAACGCAAAAATTAATTATGACGCCGGAGCTTCGCCAGGCCATCACTGTACTGCAGATGTCTGCCCTGGAACTGACCGAATATGTGGAACAGCAGGTGCTGGAAAATCCCCTGTTAGAACTGCGGGACCATGACGGCGAACGGGCGGAGGAAGCCGAAGCAGCCCGGGAAACCGAACCGCCGGCAGCCGACAGGAAAGAATTCGACCCGGATTGGGTGGAGTATTTTGCCGACAGCAGCGACCTGGGTTTTTGCCTGCCGCGGGGGCAGCGGGAGGTCAGCGAACAGCCTGCCTATGAGCAGTTTGTCAGTCAGGCGCCCACCCTGGCAGACCATCTTCATATGCAGCTTAGCCTAAGCCGGGCCGATGAGGAACTAAAAAGCATTGTCCGCTACCTGATCGGCAACCTTGATGCCCGGGGCTACCTGAGCATTGACCTGGCGGAAGCCGCTGCCCGGCTGCGGCAGCCTTTGGCCAGGCTGCAGCAGGCCCTGGCGGTGCTGCAGGGTTTTGAGCCGCCGGGTGTGGGGGCCCGCAACTTGCAGGAGTGTTTAACCCTGCAGCTGGATGTGCTGCAGGAAAACAATCCGGTGGTGCGGCAGCTGGTGGCCGATCACCTGGAAGACCTGGCCGCCGGCCGGCTGGCTAAAATTGCCGCCCGGCTGGAGGTATCCCCCCAGGAGGTGCAGCGGGCGGCGGATATTTTAAGAAAACTGGAGCCCAAACCCGGCCGCAATTTCAGCCAACATGACGAAATCCGGTATATTGTGCCGGATGTGGTGGTGGAAAAGGTGGCCGGCCAGTATATTATTTTAGTAAATGATGCAGCGGTTCCCCGCTTGACCATTAACCAGACCTACCGCACCGTGCTGGCTGAAAATAGTGCCGCCGATCAGAATACAAAACAGTTTGTGGAGGAAAAATTAAATGCAGCGGCCTGGCTGATTCGCAGTATCGAACAGCGCCGGCTGACCCTGTACAAAGTGGCCAATTGTCTGGTGGAGCTGCAGCGGGATTTTTTGGAGCACGGTGTGAAATACCTGAAGCCCCTCAATTTAAAAAAAGTGGCTGAACTGGTGGGGGTACACGAATCCACCGTCAGCCGGGCCACCTCCAACAAGTACATGCAGACCCCGCAGGGTGTTTTTGAAATGAAATATTTCTTCTCCAGCGGGCTCAGCGATGCCAGCGGTGCCCAGGTGTCCGCCGAGAGCCTGAAGAAAATACTGCGGGAAATTATTCAGCAGGAAGATCCCGCCAATCCCCTGAGCGACCAGAAAATTGCCGAACTGTTCGGACAAAGGGGCATTAACATATCCCGCCGTACGGTTACCAAATACCGTGACGAACTGGGCATTCCTGCCACCGCCAGAAGAAAAAGATATTAAAAATATCCTTTTTCTAATAATGTTTGTCGACACTCTGGAAAAAGATATTAAAAATATCTTTTTCAGCAGGGATATGGCAATTAACGTGGAAATATTTTAGCTAATAAGACATACAATTTAATAGGGGCTGCTGCATTGTGACATACTTAAAATCCGAAGGAGTGGGTAATTAAATGGCACCAATTAAAGTGGGGATTAACGGTTTTGGTCGGATTGGGCGGAACGTTTTGCGCTGCGCCATTGAGCGGGGGGAATTCGAGGTTGCCCTGGTCAACCATAAATCCCGCCGCTTGGATTTTAAAGCCATCAACGATTTAACCTATGCGCAGACTCTGGCGCACCTGTTAAAGTATGATTCGGTACACGGCATTCTCAATGCAGACATTACTGCCACCGAGGACACCATCATTATTAACGGCAAAGAAATCAAGGTTTATGCCGAGGCCGATCCGGCCAACCTGCCCTGGCGTGAACTGGGCGTGGACATTGTTATTGAATCCACCGGCCGCTTCACCAAGGGGCCGGACGCTGCCAAGCACCTGCAGGCCGGCGCCAAAAAGGTGATCATTACCGCACCCGGCAAAGAAGTGGACGGCACCTTTGTTATAGGCGTCAACCACCACACCTACGACCCGGCCCGGCACCACATCATTTCCAATGCTTCCTGCACCACCAACTGCCTGGCGCCGGTGGCTAAAGTGCTGCATAATAAATTCGGCATTGTTAAAGGCTTGATGACCACCGTACACTCTTATACCAACGACCAGCAGATTCTCGATCTGCCGCACAAGGATTTGCGCCGGGCCCGGGCGGCAGGCATGTCGATCATTCCTACCACCACCGGCGCGGCCAAAGCAGTGGCCCTGGTGCTGCCTGAACTAAAGGGCAAACTGAACGGTTTTGCCATGCGGGTACCCACCCCCAATGTATCGGTGGTGGACCTGGTGGTGGAACTGCAAAAACCTGTTGATGCCGAGGAGATTAACGCCACCTTAAAGGCGGCCGCCGAGGGCGAGCTGAAAGGCATCCTGGATTTCAACCCGCTGCCGCTGGTATCTAAAGACTTCAACGGCAACCCCCATTCCTCTATTGTAGACGGCCTGTCCACCATGGTTATTGAAGGCAACATGGCCAAAGTGGTGGCCTGGTACGACAATGAATGGGGCTATTCCAACCGGGTGCTTGATTTGGCGCTGCTGGTGGCTGAAAAGGGGCTGTAAAACATGCGCAAGAAAACGGTTAAGGATATTGCGGTGCAAGGTAAGCGGGTGCTGGTGCGGGTGGACTTCAACGTACCCCTGGCGGGTCAGGCCATTACCGATGATACCCGCATCCGCAAGGCGCTGCCCACCATCCGATACCTCATTGAGCAGGGGGCCAGGGTCATCCTGGCCTCCCACCTGGGCCGCCCCAAGGGCGAAGTGGTGGAAAAATACCGCTTAACCCCGGTGGCCCGGCGGTTGTCTGAACTGCTGGGGCGGCCGGTGAACAAGGTTGACGATTCGGTGGGCGAAGCAGTGAAACAGGCGGTGGCCGCCCTGCAAGACGGGGATGTGCTGCTGCTGGAAAACGTCCGCTTCCAGCCCGGAGAAACCAAAAACGATGCCAACTACGCCCGGCAACTGGCAGAACTGGCGGATATTTTTGTCAACGATGCCTTTGGGGCGGCCCACCGGGCCCATGCCTCCACGGCGGGTGTGGCCGCCTACCTGCCGGCGGTGGCGGGATTGCTGATGGAACAAGAACTGCTGAACCTGGGCCAGGCGGTCAACAACCCTGCCCGGCCCTTTGTGGCCGTTATCGGCGGCGCCAAAGTATCGGATAAAATCGGCGTCATAGAAAACCTGTTAAATAAAGTAGATACCTTAATTATCGGCGGCGGCATGGCCAACACCTTTTTGCGGGCCCAGGGCTGCCCAACCGGCAACTCCCTGGTGGAGGAGGATAAAGTAGAGGTGGCCGGGGAACTGATGGAGCGGGCCCGTAACCGCCGGGTATCACTGCTGCTGCCCGGCGACGTGGTGGTGGCGGAGGCTTTGGCAGCCACAGCGCCGCACCGGGTGGTGCCGGCCGGCGAAGTGCCGGCGGGCTGGCTGATCCTGGACATCGGGCCGGCCAGCGCGGCACAGTTTGCGGCGGTAATTAAGCAGGCAGCCACCGTTGTGTGGAACGGCCCCATGGGCGTGTTTGAAATGGAACCCTTTGCCAAGGGCACCGAAGCGGTGGCCCGGGCCTTAGCCGACTCCCCTGCCCTGACGGTGATCGGCGGCGGCGATTCGGTGGCGGCGGTTAACAAGGTGGGCGTGGCGGACAAGATCAGCCATATCTCCACCGGCGGCGGCGCCTCCCTGGAGTTTTTGGAGGGCAAAGAATTGCCCGGCGTGGCTGTGCTGCAGGATAAATAGAGAGAACCTTTTCAGAGATTTGTTAACAGAAAGAAGTGAGAAGAAACAGCTTCTCGCTCAGACTGTGGACAAAGGAAAGTCAAAGTGGTTTTATGATCCCCTGCCGGCGACTTGTCGAAGCACCGGTTACAGCACTTGATGAGCGAAGGAGCCATTGGGGTGGCGCCCACAGGACGTGGGCGCCAGCCGAACCGGGCCAGGAGGGCCCGTTTGAGGCGACCCCAAGGGCGACCGGAGCGAATCACAGTGCTGTCGGTGCGTAGACCGGAGCCAAAGGGGATCATAAACCACAGTAAATGTTTGTCCACAGCCTGCTGAGAAGAAACAGCTTCTCACTTCTCCTGCGTAAGGGGGTAGCGTGATGCGGCAGAAGATTATTGCCGGCAACTGGAAGATGCATAAAAGCCGGGCAGATGCGGTAAGCTTTGTGCAGGAACTAAAGAACAACCTGGGTGATACCAGGGTTGACGTAGTCATCTGCCCGCCCTTTACCGCCCTGGCGGCGGTGGCGGAAGTCCTGGCGGGCAGCAAATTGGCCCTGGGGGCGCAAAACATGCACTGGGCCGACCAGGGGGCGTATACCGGCGAAATATCTCCCCTGATGCTGCAAGACTGCGGCTGCCGGTACGTCATCCTGGGCCATTCCGAGCGGCGCCAATACTTTGGCGAAACCGACGGGCAGGTGAACCAAAAGGTGAAGGCGGCTTTGGCCCACGGCCTGCTGCCCGTGGTTTGCGTGGGTGAAACCCTGGCCCAGCGGCAGGGCGGCTTGACAGAAACGGTGGTGGGCAGCCAGACTGCCGCGGCCCTGGCGGGCCTGACCCCGGAACAGGTGGCGGGGCTGGTGATTGCCTATGAGCCGGTGTGGGCCATCGGCACCGGGCAAACCGCTTCGGAGCAAGATGCCCAGCAGGTTAATCAATACATCCGGGCCCTGCTTGCCGAGCAGTACGGCCAGGCGGCCGCCGCAGCGGTGCGCATCCTGTACGGCGGCAGCGTTAAGCCGGCTAATGCCGCCAGCCTGCTGGCCCAGCCGGATATTGACGGCGCCCTGGTGGGCGGCGCCAGCCTTAAGGCAGCAGATTTCCTGGGCATTATACAAGCCGTGGGGGACGGTTTTTAACTTGAATTAGGAGGTACAACCATTGAGTCAGGCCAAACACCCCCTGGCCTTAATCATTTTGGACGGCTGGGGGTTATGTGAGGATAACCGGGGCAACGCCGTTGCCCGGGCGGCCACCCCCAACATAAAACAATACCTGGCGCAGTACCCCTTTACCACCCTGGAGTGCTCCGGTCTGGCGGTGGGTCTGCCGCCGGGTCAGATGGGCAACTCAGAAGTGGGGCACCTGAACATAGGGGCAGGACGGGTGGTCTACCAGGAACTGACCCGCATCAGCAAAGCCATTCAGGAGGGCGAGTTTTTTGCCAACCCGGTGCTGGTGCAAGCGGTGCAACAGGCCAAAGCCAACGGGAGCGCCCTGCACATCATGGGGCTTTTGTCGGACGGCGGGGTGCACAGCCATATCAAACACCTTTTTGCCACCCTGCAGCTGGCAGCCCGGCAGGGGCTGGAGCGGGTTTACCTGCACACCTTTCTGGACGGCCGGGATGTGCCGCCTGCCAGCGCCAAGAACTACATGCGGGCCCTGCTGGCCAAAACCAAAGAACTGGGCGTGGGACAAGTAGCCACCGTCAGCGGGCGCTACTATGCCATGGACCGGGATCACCGCTGGGAACGCACCGCCCGGGCCTACCGGGCCATGGTTTATGCCGAAGGGCTGCGGGCCAACTCGCCGGTGGAAGCCATCGACGTAGCTTATGAACGGGGAGAAACAGACGAATTTGTGCAGCCCACCGTCATCACAGACGACCACAAACAACCGGTGGCTCAAATCAAAGAAGGCGATGCGGTCATCTTCATCAACTTCCGGCCGGACCGGGCCAGGCAAATCACCCGGGCCCTGACAGACGAAGACTTCAGCGGCTTTGAGCGGGGAGCAGGCCGGCCCCGGGTGCACTTTGTCTGCCTGACCCTGTACGACAAAACCATAGCGGCGCCGGTGGCCTTTCCGCCCCAGCAACCGGTCAACACCCTGGGCGAATGGCTGAGCAAACAGGGCCTGAAACAACTGCGGCTGGCCGAAACCGAAAAATACGCCCATGTCACCTTCTTCTTCAACGGCGGCGTGGAAGCGCCTAACCCCAACGAAGAAAGAATCCTGATACCGTCGCCCAAAGTGGCCACCTACGACCGGCAGCCGGCCATGGCCGCCCCGGAAATAACCGAAGCCTTTTTAAACAGCCTGGCACAAGAAAAATATGACGTCATCATTACCAACTTTGCCAACCCGGACATGGTGGGGCATACGGGCGACCTGGCGGCAGCCATAGCCGCCATTGAAACCGTAGACCGCTGCCTGGGGCAAATAGTACCGGCGGTACTGGCCAAACAAGGCATCGTCATCATCACCGCCGACCACGGCAACGCAGAAAAAATGCAGGACGAACAGGGGGGGCCTTATACCGCCCACACCACCAACCGGGTGCCCTTCATCCTGGTGAGCCAGGCCCACCAAAAGGCCCGGCTGCGGCCGGACGGCAGCCTGCCGGACATTGCCCCCACCGTACTGGAGCTTCTGGGCCTGCCCCAACCGCCGGAAATGACCGGCAAAAGCCTGCTGGCCGAGCCGCAATAACACAACCCAAACAAGGGAGGTAACCACCATGAGCATCATCAGCGAAATATTCGCCCGGGAAATATTGGACTCCCGGGGCAACCCCACCTTAGAAGCAGAAGTATGGCTGGAAGACGGCACCATGGGCCGGGCGGCGGTACCCTCCGGCGCCTCCACCGGGGCCTACGAAGCGGTAGAACTGCGGGACGGCGACCAGGGCCGCTACCTGGGCAAAGGCGTCAGCCAGGCCGTAGACAACGTCAACGAAATCATCGGGCCGGAACTGATCGGCCTGGACGTTACCGACCAGGCAGGCATTGACCGGCTAATGACAGAACTGGACGGCACCCCCAACAAAAGCAAACTGGGGGCCAACGCCATCCTGGGCGTCTCCCTGGCCGTAGCCCGGGCAGCCGCCAACTACAGCGGGCTGCCCCTCTACCAGTACATCGGAGGCGTTAACGCCCGGGAACTGCCGGTACCCATGATGAACATATTAAACGGCGGGGTCCATGCCGACAACAACGTCGACATTCAGGAATTCATGATCCTGCCGGTGGGTGCCGACAGCTTCTCGGAAGGGCTGCGCATGGGGGCGGAAATCTTCCACCGCCTGAAAAGCGTACTGAAAGGCCGCGGCCTTAACACCGCCGTGGGAGACGAAGGCGGCTTTGCCCCCAACCTCAAGAGCAACGAAGAAGCCCTGGCAGTAATCATGGAAGCCATCGAAAAAGCGGGCTACAAACCCGGGCAAGACATCCTCCTGGGCCTTGATGTAGCGGCCACCGAACTGTACAAAGACGGCAAATACATCCTGGAGGGCGAAGGAGTCACCTATACCTCCGACCAAATGATCGACTTCTACCGGAGACTGACAGACAAATACCCCATCATCAGCATAGAAGACGGGCTGGCGGAAGACGACTGGGAGGGCTGGGCCAAACTGACCGGCGCCCTGGGGCAGCAAATCCAACTGGTGGGTGACGACCTGTTTGTCACCAACACCGAGCGCCTGGCCAAAGGCATTAAAGCCGGGGTGGCCAACTCTGTTTTAATTAAAGTTAATCAGATCGGCACCTTAAGCGAAACCCTGGATGCCATCGAAACAGCCAAGCGGGCCGGCTATACCGCAGTGGTTTCCCACCGTTCCGGCGAAACAGACGACACCACCATAGCCGACCTGGCGGTGGCGGTCAATGCCGGGCAGATCAAAACCGGCGCCCCTTCCCGCACCGACCGGGTGGCCAAATACAACCAGCTGCTGCGCATTGAGGGAGAGCTGGGCCAACTGGCCAGGTACCGGGGCCGGGAGGTATTTTATAACCTGCGGGGTTAGAGTTTGTTAACATAATCACAAAATAGCCGTCAGACAAAGCCAGGGTTTACCTGAGTAAACCTTGGCTGCCTATTTTTACATGAATACAGATTGTCACATATTTCACGTTGTGCTATAATTACTAAGTATACAAGTCTGTTATTGTCATAAATTTTCAAAAGGAGGTGGGGTTTTGTTAAAGGGTTTTGTGACTGCCATTCATGTACTTATTGCACTATCATTAATAGCAACCGTCTTGCTGCAGTCTGGTAAAAGTGCCGGCTTGTCCGGTTCGATTGCCGGTGGTGCCGAGGCAATATTCGGAGGAAAGAAAAAGGGTTTAGATGAAAAACTCGGCAGGCTCACGGCCTTCATTGCTGTTGCCTTTGGTTTGACTTCCATGATTTTAGTGGTAATGAAGTAGGTGTGATTTGATTTTATTTTATTTGGGACAAGGAGGGTAACTTTCAAGTGGAACAAAACATGATGCTCGCTTATTACGCTGCGGGTGCCGGTGCGCTGGCTCTTGTGTTTGCCCTGTTTACGCTGGCCAGCATCCTGAAAGAAGACATGGGCACACCCAAAATGCGTGAAATCTCCGAAGCTGTGCACGAAGGTGCCATGGCTTACTTAAACCGCCAGTACAAAACTCTGATTCCTTTTGCTCTCATTATTTTTGTTCTTCTCTGGGCTGCTCAGTATTTTGTTGAACAACAACCCGGCAGCCACCTGCCGGTAGGTCCTGCCTCCGCTATTTCCTTCCTGGTAGGTGCCGTTTTATCTGCCGTTGCCGGTTACCTGGGCATGACCTCCACCACCAAGTCCAACGCCCGTACTGCTGAGGCGGCCCGCAGCCACGGCCTGGCCAAGGCCCTCAACGTATCCTTCCGTGCCGGTGCTGTAATGGGTCTGTCGGTTGCCGGTCTGGGTCTGCTGGGCGTTTCCGTGCTGTACATTATTTTCGGCAACCCGCTGATTATCAACTCCTTTGCTTTCGGTGCTTCCGCCATTGCATTCTTCGCCCGTGTCGGCGGCGGTATCTACACCAAAGCTGCTGACGTAGGTGCTGACCTGGTAGGTAAAGTAGAAGCCGGTATCCCCGAGGATGACCCCCGTAACCCTGCGGTTATTGCTGACAACGTCGGTGACAACGTCGGTGACACCGCCGGTATGGGTGCCGACCTGTTTGAATCCTATGCTGCCACCACCATCGCAGCTATGCTGATCGGTAACACCCTGTTTGGTTTCCCCGGCATTATCTTCCCGCTGTTAGTAGGCGCTATCGGTATTATCGCTGCCATTATCGGTACCTTCTTTGTACGCACCAGTGAAGACGGCAACCCGCAGGCTGCCCTGAACGTAGGTCTCTGGGTAACCAACATCTTAACCGCTGCCGGTACCTTCTTCCTGGCGAAAGTTACCTTCATCGGTGAAACCGCTTCCATCGCCACCGGCGTATTTATGGCTGTTTTAGCCGGCTTGATTGTTAACGTAGCAGTAGGTTACTTAACTGAGCTGTATACCGGTACCGGCAAAGCTTCCGTTACCCGTATTGCTGAGGCTTCCAAGTCCGGTCCGGCTACCAACGTTATCCACGGTCTGGCTGTTGGTATGGAATCCACCTTCATTCCCATGCTGGTGTTTGCCGGCGCAATCTTCTTTGCCTTCTGGGCAGTAGGTTCTGCCGCTCCTGCTGATAAGGCAGCCGAGTGGGCCATCTACGGTATTGCGATGGCTGCTATGGGTATGCTGTCCTCCGCCGGTATGGTTGTTGCCATGGACTCCTTCGGTCCGGTGGCTGACAACGCCGGTGGTATCGCCGAAATGGCTGAACTGCCGCCGGAAGTTCGTGTTAAGACCGACAAACTGGACGCTGTAGGTAACACCACCGCCGCTATCGCCAAGGGCTTTGCCATCGGTTCTGCTGCCCTGACCGCATTGGCTCTGTTCAGCGCTTACGTTGACGGCGTTAAGCACAAGTTTGGTTTAGAAGAATTCGTTGTGAACATGACCGAACCCATGGTACTGGTTGGTATCTTCATTGGCGGTGCTGTACCCTTCTTGGTAGGTTCCCAAACCATGCGTGCGGTTGGTGAAGCTGCTTACGGTATGGTTGAAGAAGTTCGCCGTCAGTTCCGTGAAATTCCCGGCCTGCTGGAAGGCAAGCCCGGCGCTAAAGCTGACTACGCCCGCTGCGTAGACATTGCTACCCGTTCTGCTATTTCTAAGATGATTGCTCCTGGTATCGTCGCTGTTACCGCTCCTGTTCTGGTAGGTTTCCTGCTGGGTGCCAAGGCTCTGGCCGGTTTCCTGGGCGGCTTAACCACCGTAGGTGTGCTGCTGGCCCTGTTCCTGGCTAACGCCGGCGGCGCTTGGGACAACGCTAAGAAATGGATCGAGCAAGGCAACCTGGGCGGCAAGAAGTCCGATCCTCACAAGGCTGCCGTTGTTGGTGACACTGTAGGCGACCCCTGCAAAGACACCTCCGGTCCTGCTATGAACCCGCTGATCAAGGTTGCAGGTACCATCTCCCTGATCCTTGGTCCCCTGCTCACCAGACTCTAATAAGCATGAAAAGCCGGCCGCTGGGCCGGCTTTTCCATTAAAGCCCATTTTCTTGCCAGATGCCGCATAGTTTAGTAAAATACAATGAAGAAACTTTCATGGGGGTGACAAATATGCAAAGCTATCAAGACCTGTATAACAGCCGACAGTGGCAGGAGGTAAATAAATGTTTTGCGTGTGGTAAAAACAACCCCATCGGGCTTAAACTGGCCATTAAACATAAAGAAGATATTTGTTATACCACCTTTACACCAAAACCGGAACATTCCGGGTGGCTTAATGTGATGCACGGCGGTTTGCTTTCTACCATAATGGATGAAGTGATGGCACACTGGCTCTGGAGCAGGGGCATGCCCGCCATGACGGTGGAGATGACCGTACGCTATGTTAAACCGGTGCCCATTGGTGAACCCATTGTGGTTACCGCCCGGCTGCAGGCCGACCGGGGACGCATAGCGCACATGGCTGCGGAAGTAACCCTGGCCGACGGCACCCAGGTGGCCCGGGCAACCGCTAAATTTATAAAAACAGAAAGGGGATTACAGATTGCAGCGGGAGGAAGCACTTCAAGTGCTGAAACAGAACCTCAAGAATAAAAACCTGCTTAATCACTGCCTGGCGGTGGAAGCGGTTATGCGGCGGCTGGCCCGGCATTTTGGCGAAGATCAGGAAAACTGGGCCCTGGCAGGACTGCTGCATGATATTGATTATGACGAAACCAAGGATGACCCGGCACGGCACAGCCTGGTAGGCGCCCAAATGCTGGAGGAACTGGGCCTGCCGGCAGAAGTGGTGTATGCCGTTAAGGTACATAATGAAAGGCACGGCCTGCCCCGCAACAGCTTAATGGATAAAGCGCTGTATGCGGCTGATCCCACCACCGGGCTGATTGTGGCCGGCGCTCTGATAAAGCCGGAGAAAAAGCTGGCCGCCATTGATGTAGCATTTTTAATTAACCGCATGCATGAAAAGTCCTTTGCCCGGGGTGCCAACCGGGAGCAAATCCGTTCTTGCAGCGAATTGGGCCTGAAGCTGGAAGAATTTTTAGGGCTAAGTTTGGCTGCCATGCAGGATATTGCAGAACAATTGGGTCTTTAAAGCAACTTAATCTTGACAGATGAGGCTGGTTTGTTATAATATATTTACTTGCTAAAAGATTGCAATTGTGTAAAGCCCGAGTCTCAAGCGAGAACTGGGCTTTATCTGTCAGGGGTGTTATTTTATGGCAGCTAAACCTGCATTATCCGCCAAGGTATTTAAAACCATTACGGAAAACCGCCGGGCCCGGCATGAATACCATATACTGGAAACCCACGAAGCGGGTATTGCCCTGACAGGCACCGAAGTAAAATCCCTGCGGGCCGGCAGGGCTAACCTGCAAGACAGTTTTGCCCGGGTTGAAAACGGTGAAATGATGTTATACAATATGCATATAAGCCCCTATGAGCAGGGCAACCGGTTTAATCACGAGCCTAAAAGAACCCGCCGGTTGTTAATGCATAAGCAGGAAATTTTGCGTCTTTATGGCAAGGTGCGGGAAAAGGGGCTGGCCCTGATACCCTTGAAAGTTTATTTTAACCCCAGAGGCCGCGTAAAAGTGGAACTGGCGCTGGCCCAAGGCAAAAAATCCTACGATAAACGGCAGGATATTGCCGCCCGGGATGCCAAACGGGAGATGGATCGGGCATTGCGGGAACGGCAAAAAATATAAACATCAACCTATGTTGGCAAGCAGCATTAATATTACAAGGGGGCGAAATGGCTTCGACGGGGGATGCAATGGCAAGAGGAGCGAGCCGGGATCTCACCAGCCCGTAAAACGGTGAACAAACAATAATTGCCAACGAAGAATACGCTTTAGCTGCTTAATTCAGCTAACCTCCTACCTGCTGCGCCCGCGGTGCGGGATTAGGGGGTCACATCAGCGGGATGCTCTATAGCCTGCCTCCCGGAGGGCTATAGCTAAGACTGCCGGGATAGCGACAGCGGAGGCTGACTGTGGCCGCCAACGGAGCGAAATCTAAAGCATAGTCTACGCTCGTAGAGCCTGTTGTGGTTGCTCTTTCGGACGGTGGGTTCAACTCCCCCCGCCTCCACCAGTCGTATGCACAGACACCATGAGATTTACTTCGATGGTGTCTGTTTTTATTATGGCTTTTTTAACAAATCGTTCGATTACTTGTTTGACCACAAGCGGATCATCACCCCGAACGACTGCAGTTCCATCTGCAATGGCATCAACAATATTTTCAATTTGACGGTCAACCTCGGCTAATTCCTTTTTTAAATAATCCCCTTCACCAGCTGCTGCTTTCTTACTATTTGAGTAAAAGTCATAAAGCTTTTTAGCTAACTTTGGCTTAGTTTCATCACTGAAAATGTCTTGCTTGAGTTTTTTTAAAACATATTCCAATTAGCCCCGGTTTTATCTAAAAGGACCAAAACCATTTACACGAAAATATTTACACACCCCAGGTAGGTATTGGAACAATATAATAAAAGCCGGATTACTGTAATAAAATAAGCAATTCCGGCTTTTATTATTGCCTGTACAGCACCTATAGCGATGAGCGGGTGGGAGCGGCGGCAGTATAAATCACTGCTGTTGTACATTAACAGATGCCCCCCGGCGTGCTTCTTATGGTTCACTCTTTGGTGATGGCGAGCTTTAGGTGCCGGTTGTTGAATTGGTTTATCAGTTTATCTATAAAGGATTCCTGGTAAACGAACAACTTTCTCTCTGACATGCGGTGAACCAATTGCTTGTCCCAAGGGACATCAAGCTTTCTCAGGTTGTTTATTTGATTGGCAGCCGCCGGTTTGCCGTGGGGTACCCCCAGGTAGGTTTCATTATCATAACACCAGGGCCGAAAATTTTGTTTATAGCGCTGAGCCAGGCGGATGGCAATTTCCAGTCCTTTGAGGTCAAAGTCCCCGCTGTAGCAAATAATGCATCCGGCTTGGACAAGTTGGTCTAACAGGGTGAGGGCCGCCACACTGGGCTGGCCGCTGCCGCAGATGATTGGGGGTAAGAAAGCAGCAGGGCAGACATCCAGAATGGTGCTGAATACCGCCGGGTTTTCCGTCATATAAATTTTTTGTCCGGGTTGCCAGCGGGTGGGCATTGCCAGAAAGCGCAGGGGTAAAATTAAAGGGCTGCCGGTGGCATTGGCCACATCAAAAACGGTAAACCTGGGGTCAGCCTGGCATACGCGCAGGCCGGCTGCCAGCACATTGGATGAAACATCATCGTCCAAAAGCCCGGCCTCCCGGAACAGGGTGCGCTTTCCTTCGGCAGTATAGTCTGTTTCCGGCTTGTCCAAGAAGTGCAGCAGACCGTAATAAAGTAGCCGCCCCAACGAGTTTTCCAGGTCCAGGGCATGGGGGTCACCGGTTAATTTGGCGGCAAAAACAGGAATGCGTAAATTCTCACCGGGATGGGTGGCTAAGTAATCCAGTGCTTTTACGCAGATGAAAGCCTCATCAAGGGCAGCCTGCGGGTTATCCTGGTATAGGGCCAGCAGGGTGCGGTAGCCTCTGCCGGTCCCTTGCCAAAGTTGAGCCAACCAGTCTTGGGTTACCGGGGTTTGGGCTTGTTCTTGCAGTTGGGCAAAAAACCGGGACCAACGGTATTTCCGGGTTGCGTAAATTTCCTGGCTGGTCAGAATTCTTTCATTAAAATATAGTTCCAGGAAAGGGTATAGTCCCATTTCCAGGGGGCTGTTTTTCAGAACCTCATCTATTTCATGCAAAGGGATTTTTAGCCTGGTCCGCCCCAAACAGTTCTTGCCCAGAAAACCGCTGATCAGGTCCTGGTCCACCGGGGAAAGGTTGTCCAGAGTAACCGTACCCCGGAGACCGTTTAAGGATTGGATCTTTTTCCTGGCCAGGTTAAACAGTTTCTCAAAACAAGGCTGGCGCAAATAGTCAAGCATTCTCCTCCACCATACTTTCATCCACCAGCATACGCCGGAAGCCGTTCCAGTAATACTGAATCAAGGTCACAAACCTGGCATCTTTGGGACGGTAGATTTCATAAACCGACAGCTTTGGTACTGTATCATAACAACCCCACAGAACCTGGCTGGTCATCATGTAATCAAAATCCAGTTGGGTTAACAGCCCAAACATATCCCGCATGTTTTCATCATCAACACCGGCGAAGGCTTCGTCCAGGGAAATAATTTTGGGGGCTTCCGGTCGACAGTCGTTGTAGCGGGAATAGGTGGCGGCAAACAATGGGATGTACATAGACAGGGCCTTTTCACCGCCGCTTAAGGCATTGAAACGGCTGTCGGTAAGTTCCCTGCGAGACTGCTCGCCCTTTTCATAATAGAGGGTAAACCGGAACCACTCCCGGTAATCCAGCAGTCGGTAAATCCACTGGCGCAGGGTATCATGCTGGTCTGCCTCCTGTTTGGCCCAGGTGATGCGGGAGCGAAAGTGTTCAATCATTTGTTCTATTTCCTGATTTCGCAGCATTTGGGGGTCTTTCTTTAATAAATTAACCAGCTGGAGGGTATCCAGTTCCTTTTCATTGGCGGCCGGCCTGGGTTCCCACTTGAGGTGTAAGCGCAGGCCGCTGGAGGTATCCCGCTGTTCCATCAGCCGGTTCATTTGCTGCACCCATTGTTCGGCCCGCAGTATTTTATAGCGAATGGCTTTCCCTACACTGTGTATGATAATCTGCTCATACAGTTCCCGGTCCTTTTGGCTTAAAAGCAATCGCTGCTCTTCCTCAGTGGTTTTCAGTTCCTGTACCAGGGCCTGGGGTGGCAAGGGATTATGCCGGTCCCGCATAAACAGCACCAGGTTCCGCCGGTGCTCTTCGTCCAGCATCAGCTCAGGTCCGTAGGGGTGCAGATTGCCGCGGCATTCCTGGAAGGCCAGAAACAGGTCGTTGGTAATGCTATCCTTGCTCTTCTGAAGGTATTTTTCATCCCGATATTGTTGCAGCACCTGCTGAGCCACACGGTATAAACCGGGCAGGTTGGCTTCGGAAACGGTGACTTCTGACCAATCTGCCACCAACCGCCGGTTCCATTCGCAGAGCCAGGCCTGCCGAGCCTGGTTAAGGGCAGTTTCTTTTTCTTTTAACAGTTCCCGGGCAGCGGACAGCCTGCTTTCCTCGATGCCCTGCTCTTTTTCTAGCTGACGAATTTCTTTATCCAGGGCATTAATTTCCCTTTGCAATGCATCCCGTTGCTGCTCCAGTTCTCTTAGTTGCCGGTCGATATCCTCAATGCCCAAATCTTTAAGGGCTTGTTCAAAGGCTGAGATTTGGGCGTTAATTTGGTGTAAGGTTTCTCGCAGGGACGCCAGTTCATCGGTTTCCTCGGCAATCTTTTCTGCTGCTTCGGCCAATCCAGCCAGGGCCCGGTCTAAAGCTGCCTGGCTCATGCAGTAGCTGGACCAGTGGGAATGCAGTTCACCAAGCAGCTGGCGATAGGTTTGCAGTTGATCCCGGGCAGCGGTCAGGCCGGCGGTATTTTTAGGAATGGTCCAACCCTGCATGAAGGTGTGCAGTTCGGCTGCAGTCTCCTGATAGGCCTGGGATGCTTGGCGGAAAAGTTCCACCTTTTGTCTTTCTTCCTCCAGGGCAGACTCCATTTCTCTCCTGGCCTGGGCCAATCTGGAGAAGGCTTCTTGCAGTTCATCACCGGCGGGGAAGCAGGATTTTTCCTGGGTCAGTCGGGTCAGTGCCTCCTCGATCCGGTGGATTTGCCGGTTACAATCATCAATATTTTGCTGTTCTTGTTCCATCAGCGCCTCCAGCCGGGCCATTTCGGCCAGCCGGGTGCGGTGTCTGGTTTCTTTACCGATAAATTCGGCCCGTTCCTTGGCCGCCGCCTTGCCGCAAAGGGCTCCCAGGCGAAAATAGCCCTGCTCGTTAACGGCGGCACCCACATTATCCCCGCTGCTGATGTCTCCCAGGCTGATGGTGCGGAGGATTTGGTCAATGATTTCAGCTTTCAGCGAGCCATCCTCCGGGGGAGTGGGGTACAGGTAATCAGCCAGGGTGTAACCAAAGAATTGTGGATTAGGAGCAATCCAGATTTCCTCTTCATTAGTCCCCAGGATACCCAGTCCCTGGGGGCTGACCCAGGCATCCAGTAACCCGCTTTGCTGCAGGGCCGCTTCCAGGGAGGCTTTAAGTTCTTCGCTAACCCCTTCGCGAAACTCGCATAGTGCATAGAGGGGGGCACCTTCGCCGCGCTGGCGGCGGGACAGCTCCCGGGCGGCGGAACGGGGCGGTTCCGGCTCCTTATGGTTTTTCCATTCCTGCCAGGCTGCCCGGAGTTGATTCTGTTCTTCCTGGTGTCGGTCTCTTTGTTGCTCCAGTGCCACCTTTTGTTTTTGCAAATCCAAATAACGGTGGTCGAAGGCCTCCAGCATTGGTTCCTTGATGGATTCGTAGGAGACTTCCGGGAACAGGGAGAGGCGGTGCAGAGTTTTTTGTAGTTCCTCATCGCTAAGATGAAGTTCCAGTAAATTTTTGCGCCAGGCAAAGATTTGTTCTTGGTAGGATTTTTGCACCAGGTCGCAGTTTTCTTCTTCAAAGCGGTAGGATTCTTCAGCGGTATCCCGCCGCTGACGGGCATTACCCACTTCCCGCTCCGCCAGATCCCGCTCATACTTTTTGTGATCCACCCGACGGGCTATTTCCAGCGCTTGGTTAATTTGCCGCTCCTGTTCGGACAAATCCTGCTGCCAGTTGTGCCACTGATTGAATTCCCGGGGCATATCCCGATCCCACCGGCGGTGGTACACATCATGCCGGGAAAAATCAAATTCCCGGGCAATGTCTTCTAAATCAGCCAGGGTCGCCTGCTGCCTGGTGGTATATTCCGCCGCTTCAGCGGTGTACTTCTCTTGATCCCGCCGGTATTCCTTTTGTTTACCTTGCCAGTACATCAGGCTTTTGGCCAGCCGTTCGGCCTGCCGGTTGGTTCTCTCTTTTTCCTCCCGCAGCCGGTTTAGTTCATGCCGTTTTTCCAGCACCTCCGAGGCAGCAAGCACTTGGTGCCGGGCATTAACCTCCAGGAGTTTGGTGGATTGTTCTGTTAGTCGCTCGTTTCGTTCCTGTAAAGAGCGGGAGATCTCTTGCAGTTTAGCCTCCAGTTCCTGGGTGCTGCTCTGCTGGTTGTCCCACTGCCTTTTGGCCTGCAGCAGTTGGCTGGACTGGTGGTAGAGCAGGTATTTATTGTAGCGGTTATACACCTGCTGGAGTTTTTCTGCTTCCCGGCGGTGCAGGCAGACCTCCTCCAGGCGGTCGTTAATCTGGTCCATATCCTCCATGACTTCCGACAGCGGGCGCAGTTCATCATCCTGCAGAGGAGGCAGGGCGTTACTTAATATTTCATAAATGGTGGTGGGTTTGAAATCCTTGGACAGTTTTGGACTGCGAAGTTGAATCAGCAAGTCCAGCAGCTCCTGGAAGGATTGTAAATCGCCGTAGCCAAAGAGCAGTTTGTTGACCATTTCCATATATTTACCTTGCTCGGTGACCACTTGTCCGCCTTCGCCGATGACATCCTCCAACCGGGAACGGGTGAGAGGGATCTTTTGCTCTTGTCCTTGGCTGTAGTCCCTTTCATAAAGCAGAATATCTTTGCCGATGCGACGGTTATCCGTGATGGCAAAGCCCCAGAAACCGGTGTTGGCATTGCGGCGGGCCCTAAGCCCAATACCAATAGTAAGGTAGCGCTGTTGTTCCGGGTGATAAAATTCCAGATAAAGATAACCAATCCGGTCTTGAATACCGCTATCCGGCTCCAGCAGCAGGTAATAGTCGATCTTGCGATCCTTGGAACCAAAGGGATCTAAACGGGAAGGGCGTTTATTGCCGTCCAGCACCAGCGGCAAAAAGCTTTGCATGGTTACGGATTTGCCGGAACCATTGGCCCCCCGCAGGACCAGGCGGCCATCGCTTAACTTAAACTGAACTTCATCGGTGTAATACCAGAAATTAAAAATACCGGCCAGATTCATTTGCCAGCGGTTGCGCATCATTCCTCATCCTCATCTGTTAGATAATTTCCGTTCCAACGGCCCAGGGCCGGGTTAAGTAAAATTATTTGCTCTGAATTTACCGTAGCCAGACCCCAATCGGTTAAGTGCGCCAGTATTTCCTGGGCCAGTTCATTGCTCTTGGCTTGACGCAATTGCTGGCTCCATAGTGATTTGTGTCTTTCCCTCAGGCGCAGCAGCAGTCCCTCCAACTCCGCCAGGGTCAGCGGGATACACCCGCGTTCATCTGTATAAATGCCGGTATCCGACTGGTTCAGCAGGCGACGGATTTCTCCTGCCAGCAGCAATACCAGATCGGAGATGTTTTTGGCGGTGGGGAAAAGTTCTATTTCTGCCGAGTGGTCGGGGTGAAAAAAGATCAATCCTTCCCGGTAACGCCGGCCTTCCAGACCAAAGCGAGCGGACAGGTGTTCCAGGATGGTATGTCGCTGGGTCAGTACGTAATAGCGTTCATCCTGGCTCCATTCCCAGTCGTGCACCACCGGTTCCTGCAGCAGCCTGCGGTAAACCCTGTGTCGGCGTCGGCGAACTTGTCCTTCCTGGTCATCGGGATAAGCTAATTCCCCCAGGGATGCCGGAGTTTGATAGGTGGTCAAATCCTGCGGAAAATGCCGGAGTACATAGCGGGATAAAGGGGAGCACTCGTAGAGAACGTTTTTGTCGTTACCTACCCGGGCCCATTCCGCTTCATCCCCGTCCACCGCCACCAGTACCTTAAGTGTCTTTAACTGTTTAAGGGCCCGATACATGGATTGACGGTGGTGGTACATGGTAAAATCCAGCGATACCTGGGAGCCGATCAAATGGTTTTTGATTTCTTCAATCATTTCGGTGAGCAAAAATTGGTCTGTTTCATTTTTACCTTCCAGGTACCAGAGACAATAGGTAAAAAGGGTATAGTCCAATGGGTCACTGAATAATTCCAAACCCATCCAGGCATGGGCTTGGCCGGGAAATTTCTCCAGCCTGGCCAGTTGCCTCGTTAACAGCAGGCTGAAACCGCAATATTCTTGAAACCAGTCCCTGAGCTCCTGGTAATGACTGCGAATGCTCTGGTATAATTCCGGGTCATCCGCCTTGGTCACCCAGGGGCGGTTGAGCAAGGCGATAAAACAATTCTTTATTTCTTCCTGATTATTACGGGCTATACGGGCCATGTGCTTCCCTTTCTTTTCTGCTGGTTATTGGTCGCCGGTTGGGCGGAAGTAAAGGGTATAGTCGGGCATATCCAGCTCCCCGTCTTCACAGTGCAAAATGGTGCGCTGTCGGTGATCCGGCAGTAGGAGGCTGATTTCGATGCCGTCCGGTGTGCGGATTTGCCTGGACTTATTGGCCAGACACAGGCCGATCCAGCTAAGCAGCACTTGCCTGGTGGCAGCGGGGACAGTGTCTAAATCGGAAATGGTTACAGTCCCCTGGGCCAGAAATTTTTGCAGCAATTCTGCCTGCCGTTGCTGCTGAGCCAGGTATTCTTCCTTAGCCCTTTGTTGCCGTGTGTGCTGGCTTTTCACCGGGTCCGGGCCGGAGCTACGGCCTTTTTTCCGGCTGCGGGAACGCAAACCGCGAATGTTGGGGCCGGCCTGCCACATGGAGATATCGGTAGATTCGGTATCCTTATCATCCTCTCCCTGAAAGTGGCGGCAGCGGTACAGGCCAAAGGCGTAGGCAGCCAGTCGGTGAGCCTCCTCGATGGAAGTCAGGGAGAAAAACCACTGTCCCAGGTAGTCCAGTTCCCGCCGCCGGCTGATGCCGGAACGGCGTCTTTCCTGAATCCGCAGGGCGGCCCGCACAATGCGGGCAATGGTATCTTTGGTGGTTTGCTCCAAATAATAAACGTCACTTTTTTCGCCGGGTTCACCAAGAAACCAACGGTTCAGGCTGTGCCATTGGGTCTGCAAGCGGTGCATGTATTCTTCCGGAGTTACCGGCTCATCCAATTGGGGGCGAGAGGCCAGAGCATCACGTACATTATGAAAGAAATCCCTGAGAAATTCCGGCTGGAACAGGGGGAGGAGTCCTTCAATGCGATAGGCATGGCGCTGCAGGCCCTGGACAAAACCCTGTAAGTATCCGGTAACAGAATTTTTATAGGCCAAAAAGGCTTCCGTTTGCATTAGTTCTTCGGTTTTGCTGCTCTGCAGGCTGGCAATATAGTCGGCAGCGTTTTCGGTAAGCTTGGTAAAGGTTTCGTAAATATTTTCCCACAGGGCCAGGGCTTCTTGGGGAGTAATTTCCGGGGGGAGTTCCTTCATTTTTTGCAGTGACAAGGCGATGCTCTCGAAAAGGGAAGGCTCCAGTGAGCCACCGTAGCCCCGGATGTTCTCCAGGTTTACCACCAGTCGTTCAATCTCCACGGAGTAAGGTGTCATCATATAACGAAATTTTTTACGCAAGTATTCTTCCACAGTGGTAGAGCGGCCGCCATCGTGTTGGGGAACAAGGTTTTTCCACTCCACTAACTGATTGAGGTCCTGCTGGCATTGTTCCATCGTATAATTTTCCAGCAACCCGTAAGATAAGACGCCTTTGTATACTTCTTCCGGCCGCAGCCAATATTGTAGTCGCCGGTGGCGCTCGTAAAAGCATCTCATAATACAACGATAACGGTCAACATTTTGAGCGTTTAAATAACTTAATTCAACAATTGGTTTCAATAAGTTGTTATTCATGCAATAAAACCTCAAAATATATTATTTTTGACAATATTTCTACCTGGTTAATAAAAACCCTTTTGTTATGTATTGCTAAGAAAATATTAAAGGGCCTTGGGTTATTCAACAATTGTAACATGCGCCGCCAGGTGATCTGCAAGCACATTGCCTTTGTGGTGTTGGCCGAAGATAGTCCGGTAACCCGGTAACGACACTGCCTAGCCAGGGTCGGTTGTAAGAAAGCAGAACAGTGTCATTGGATTTTGTTACGGAAAGAAGGCAGAGGGCAAATCAGAGAGGATAATTAAAGACTGCGGATATCATGTCAGAAGGAGCTGGGACTGGCGTAAGCTGGCTCCGGCTGATATAATTACTATTAAGAGGTGGTGCTAAATGGAAGAACTATTAAAGCAGATTCTTGGAAAGCTGGAGCTTTTAGAAGGGATACCCTCGAAATTAGAAGTAATTGACTCTAAACTGGAGCAGATGGAGAGGGCAAATCAGGAACGCTTCAACCGTCTGGAGACCGCTGCTTTAGAGCTTCTAGCTGACTCAAAAGAAACCAAGGAATTCCAGAAGGAAGTCAGAGTGGAATTTGCAAAGGTGAATAACTGCCTTGATGATATTAACGGAAAATTACCCTACTTAATTGCAGATGTGGATATTTTAAAAGAAGATACCGCACAGAATAAAAGGGAAATCAAAGTAATGAAAAAACTGATAGGAGTATAGGGCTGACTTTTTGTCAGTTCTTTTTTTGTAAATTTTTGCTGCCAAACAAGTACCGAAAACTTGCAATTATATTTTCAAATTAAATAATTTGTTCTTGCTGCTTAATATGCGACTCTCCAGGGTGTTTTTTTGTTTTCCAAAGATTTTAGTTTTTCAGTGAAGGCCCTAATGACTGCATTCCATCTGCAATGGCACAACAATATTTTCAAATTGACGCAGTAATTATTAATAATTTTTATACCTTTGAGCATTTACAACAAATAATCCAAAGGATTTGTCGGCCATACAGAGAAAAAATTCAACTATTATATTGAAAAAATTAACGATAATATTACTGGAAAAGCAATTTTTGCAAAAGGAAAATGAGAAGAAAAAAAGCCTCTTTTTGCAGTAGAACCATATATGCCTTAATGCTTTGTGCTAAAAACCCGGCGGGCGTCGCCCGGAAAGGAGCCATCTGTTATGATCTCGGTGGAAAACTGCCTTATCATGAAAGTGAACAATCACAACCGCGCCTACGACGGCAATATCTGTGACAACCCGCGCAAGCACGACTGCGGTGCCACAGCCAACTTCCGGGCCAACTACTGTGCCCGTCAGATCAAGCAATGCTACGACATGGGTCTGTTTGATGTGGCCCATCCCTCCTTTTACAAGCGGGGACGTGATGTGGATGTTGATGGATATGTATCTGAGCTGTACCAAGCCTGCAAGCAGGGGCAAAACCCGCTGGTCTTTTTCTATACCAGCAGCGGGCGGCGCAACATCCTTACCGGCTTATATGTGGTAGGCCAGGTGGACAGGTATCTGGTAGGCTACAGCGGCGACGACTGGGAATACACCTTCACTCCCCTGGAAGGCTGGGCCCTGCGCTTCCCCGACCCGCGCCAGGACAACGATTTTCTCTGGCACCACACCGAAGGCAGCCGGGGTGTCTGCCATCGGGTTAATCGCAACTATGTGGCCACCGGCCTGGGTATATTAATTGACATGTACAGTGAGGTCTTTGCCCGTATGAATCTGGAGCCCGGCCTGCGCCAAGAGCGGGAGAAAATTCTGCTTAAACTGCGCGAACTGCTGGAGCAGCTGGCTCTCGACACTCCCACCGGCCTGGACATGGCGTGTGCGTCTGTCGGGTCGGCCGTGGCCTCCGGTAGCACCAAAGCGGGTTCATTAGCCGCCCGAACGGGTAAAGGGGGCTCGCCTGGCCTGGCCACTGGCGGAAAGACAGCGGGCGGGGTGGTGTCTGTCGCGCCGCCGGCCGCTATTCAGGTGCAGGGCAGGGTGCTGGAGGAAGAACAGCGCTCCCTGCAGGAGGTGGTGGCTAGGGTGCAGGATGAAGCCCGGGCGGCCGGTCTGTATTATTCCGACGGCCTTATTAAACGCTACCACATTAGTTTAAAGACCAAACCCTTTGTTATTCTGGCCGGCATTTCGGGTGGTGGCAAAACCCGACTGGTACTCACCTATGCCCGGGCTACCGGTGCCGAGCTTTTACCCGTGGCTGTGCGTCCCGATTGGACCAGCAATGAGAGCCTGCTGGGTGCCTACAACATTTTGCAAAATTCCTTTGTACCCACGCCCTTCAGCGAGTTCCTGCTGGCGGCGCAGCGGGAATGCAAGCTGGCGAAGCAGCAAAGCCGCCAACCCCGCCAGTACATGGTGTTGCTGGACGAGATGAACCTAGCTCGGGTGGAGTACTACTTTTCCGACTTTTTGAGCAAGATGGAGCTGCCGCCTGAAATGCGGTGCATCCGCTTTTACGACCACCCGGTGGAGGATCCCCGCTTTCCCCGGGAGGTGACTGTACCGCCTAATCTGTCCATCACGGGCACGGTGAATATTGACGAGACCACCCACACCTTTAGCGACAAGGTGCTGGATCGCTCCAACTTTATCAAACTGGAGGAAATTGATTTAAAGTCCCTGGGAGAATTGTTTAAATACTGGCAGCCGCCCCTGGTCAATAAAGAATCAGCCCACCTGCTGGTAGACTATTTGAGCCGTATCAACAACATTTTACGCGCCGCCGACCAGCAGTTCGGTTACCGCACGGCCACCGAGATCATCCGCTGGGTGGACTATGCCCTGACCAGCGCTGCCTTTGGCTTTTACACTGCCCTGGACTACCAGATCAAGCAGAAGGTGCTTGCCAAACTGCAGGTGGCCCGTAGTCGCCGGGCGGACACCGACATGGTGGCGCAGCTGTTGGGCTTTTTCGAGGACGAAAAGCTGCCCGGCGCCGAGGAAACGGCCTTTCCGCAGTGCCGCGAATATGTGGAGCGCCTGAATGAGCGGGTGAGGGAGGAGGAATTCATCCTTGGCCAGATCTGAGCTGCCGCACTGGCTGACGGCGGCGCTGCAGGAAGTACAGGTCTACCTGCTGGGCCAGCGGTAACCGGAGTGGATATGGAGCAACCGCCGGAAATTGAAGCGGCCGACCTGAACACACTTATGATTGTCTACCCGGAGGCGAATTGGATCCCAGCCAACTACACCTGCTCTTGGACTACGACCCCGGGCTGGGAGGGTATCCGCTGCGCTTTTTCCGGGCCACTCCCGGTGTGTTGCGTCCGGAGAGCGAACAGGTACAGCAGTACGCCGGGCAAAAGTTCCTGGGCGAAAGCCAGCTGGCCCTGGCCTACGGCGGGGAACTGCTGAAGGATAAAGTTTTCACCGTGCGTTTTCTAGTTAGGCAGTTCACGGTTCAGCAAATCAATTTTATGCGCAATGAGCTGACGGTGCAAAATATTTCTTTGCTGGATTTTTACGGTATGGGTCGGGATCTGCAGGAACTGGTCCGTCACTTGCCGCCCGGTGCGGCCGCGGCCCGCTTTGAGGTGTTACGCCGGGTGGTGGATGAGTTTTTGCCCCTTTTCCGCCGCATTGAGCGCGACCCGCAACGCGCTTTACAGCGGATTACGGTGCACAAGCCGCTGCATAGGGCCGGGCGTGTTTCGCTACACATGCTGGACCAAGCTGCCCGCCGAACCGGGCAATGGCAGTGGCTGGATGGGCCGGTCGACCGGGTGCTTTTACCCGCCCTGCTGCCGGTGGAGGAAAATGTGGTCTCCTACGACACGCCGGACAACCGCTTTTTGCTTCAGCTGGTGGGGCAAATGCGCCGGGAAGCCACGCTCTTAAAGAAACAGCTGGCTGCCGAGATCGCCCATCAGACCCGCCGGGCAGCCGAGCTTAAGGGCGGATTTCGGGAGTGGGTGCTGGAACAGGCTGCCCGGGCGCGGCGTGGGGTGCAGTATCTGGCCGGAGTGGAAAACACCATGGATGGCCTGATGCAGAGCAGCTTCTTGCGCTATTTGCCCGTCCTCACCCTGTGCCAGAGCCGGGACGTCCAGACGTTGCACCCGCTCTACCGCCAGGCCCGCCGCCTGGCCCGGCGACTTAAGTCCGGCCTGCGTCTGGCCGACCAGGTGATTGCGGTGGATGAGGCGGCACTGCCCGTACATACCCGCAGTATCAATACCCTGTACGAATACTGGGTGGCTATGAGTGTGGTACGTGCACTGGTTGAACTGGGCTTTGTACCGCTGGTCAAAAACGGGGCGCAACTGGTGGGGGATGAAGAAAGCTTCAATTACAACCTGAAGGAAAACGGTGTGGTGGAACTGCAGGCCAAAAGGGGAGGGCACCTGCTGGTCTGGTACGCCCGCCATTACCCCCGCCTGGATTATTCGCCGGCTGCGCTGCTGGGCGCATATCCCTACCGTATTGCTGGCAGCTGGCAGTGCAAAGACTGTCCGGACGTGGCCATAGAATATTACCCGCCCGGTGTGCCTACGCCCGAGATCATTACCTTGGACGCTACTTTCAGCCACGACCCGCGTAAGCTGCAGGAAAAGCAATACTACACCGACACTATCCGCAGCCGCACCTCCCCCCACCAGTTCGAAGATGAGTGGGACTTTCCTGTGCGCGAGGCCTGGGCCGTCTATCCGGATGACTACTACCCCCCGGCCCGGCGCAGCCGCACTACGGGCGGCGAACTTGGCCTGGTACCCGGTCCCGGGGCGGCCGAGCGCCTGCGCCGCTGGTTGGCCGAGCGCCTGCAGGACGTCTGGGGGTTGTGAGGCGGGACATACCGGGCAAAGTGGTCTGGAAGTCACTTTGCCCCGTCTGTGTTTGCCGGCATGGGTATTTAGGCGGGGCAAATTTATTTGCACAAGACGGGGCAAATCTATTGACAATTAACATATTAGGAAAATATGATAAAAAAAGAAAAAACTTGGTAAATTGCATGCTTAAGATGATAAAAGAAAACATAACGCAGTAAAAGAGGTAAGTTTTGCTTTTACGCCTGAAAATTTGTCCCTTTCCGAGGTTTGTCAAAGACTGAGGCACCGCTGTGGCAGCGGTGCCTTATTGTTCGCCCGGCATGTTTGCCGAGCCGATGGGTTGAAAGAAACCCTGTCACCTAACCAGCGGGAAGACAACTCGTAGGCAAGGGCGTCACTGGTAACGGTGGGGTCTGAAGGAAGCTGAAGAGGGAACTTGGAACATAGCGAAAGCGAACCGATGTTGGCCTATCGAGTGGGTAACCTTGCAATATATGGGAAAGCCCAAAAGCTGGATAACTCGAAAGGTTAGGACGGATGCGTTCAAGTTCAGGCAAGCAAACTTAACCGGGGAAGCCCAATATCATCCTGCCCTGCAGGTAAGCTCAAACAAGCGGAAACGCAAGGGAGAGAAGACGTGGTGTTGGGTGGCAGATGAGTCCGTAGTAGCGATAAACCCACAGCCAATGAAGGCTGGTAACAGACCTGAGGACAAAACTGAGGGGACATTGCATCTAATTGCAATGAGCCATAATGAGCCAAAAGCCATTATGATCTGCGAAGGGACGAAGATAAACCAAAGTATGCAACTAACGGATCTGGCAACTGTGAGAGGGAAGACAATCAAGGCTGAAATGCCAAGAGGAACGCTAGAATCGGGAGTGACGAACTCGCTGGGTTTAGCGTCCGCCCAGACAGAGTATTGCAATAAATCCAAGGTAAGATTGCCCAGAGCTAGAAACGCCGGGAAATTGCAAGAAGAGACTGTCACACAATTGGGAGAGACCAAGGAAGCATAGCGAAAGTAGGTGAAATAATGAAGAAATGGTACAGCCTGATAGACAAGGTTTATCGAATTGAAAACCTCGAAAAGGCATACAAAGCCGTGAGAGCAAACAAAGGAGCCCCCGGAGCAGACGGGGTGACCGTGAAAGCCTACGGTGAGAACCTAGAGGAACGGCTAAGCCAACTTCATTATGAACTGAAAACCGGCACATACGAACCACAACCGGTACTGAGAGTGGAAATACCAAAGCCGGACGGAAGTAAGCGGCCGCTAGGTATACCCACTGTAAAGGACCGGGTAGTCCAACAGGCATTACTCAACATTTTGCAACCGATATTCGAACCAGACTTTCACCCCTCAAGCTACGGGTACCGACCAAATAGATCCTGCCATCAGGCAGTAGCCAAGGCAGAGATGTTTATTAACAAATATGGGCTGGAACACGTAGTAGACATGGATCTATCGAAATGCTTTGACCGACTGGATCATGAACTAATACTAAAAGGGGTAGCCCGAAAAGTCAGTGATGGAAAAGTGCTAAAACTGATAAGCAAATTCCTCACTGCAGGAGTAATGAAAGATGGTGCCTGGGAAGGAACAGATTTAGGAAGCCCGCAAGGCGGGGTAATATCCCCGTTGCTTACTAATATATATCTAGACCATTTTGATCAGGCCATGAAGAATAAAGGAATTCGCATCGTTCGCTATGCCGATGACATTCTCATATTCGGCAAAACCCTCAAAGAAGCAAAGCAATATAAACGGATAGCCACAGAAATCCTTGAAGGCGAATTAAAATTAACAGTCAACAGGGAGAAGACACACATTACAAATGTGAGTAAAGGAGTTGCCTATCTAGGCTTTATCATTAGATCAAAGTTTATCTCAATAAATCCTAAAAAGATCAAGAGTATAAAAGACAAAATCAAGAAACTAACACCGAGAAACCACGGGATGAACATTGAAGAAATGATAAGAAGGCTAAATCCAGTGCTAAGAGGGTGGAGCAACTACTTCAGAGTGGCAAACTGCAAGAAGATAGTGGAGCAACTCATGGAGTGGATAAGGCGACGACTACGAATGAAGCAAATGAGAGAATGGAAAAGTTGGAAGCAACTTCACAAAGCACTAAGAAGGCGGGGTTATAAGGGGACATTTGAGAAAATATCCATGCAAAGATGGAGAAACTCGGCTAGTCCGCTAATAAATATGGCCCTACCCAACAAGTGGTTTGACGAAATGGGGTTAATTGACCTGACTAAGTATAGTGTCGGCATTTTGCATCATTTCTGGGAGAAATGACTGAGGTTTATCAGGAGCCGTATACGAGGCCCGTACGTACGGTTCTGTGAGAGGGATAACGCCGTAGCAAATTACTACGGCGTTACTCTACTCGATTTGCAAACCGGAAAACGTGGTTTAACACTTAGGGAACCATGCCGTCGGACAAGCTGGCATAGTCACCTTTTTTATACCTGCTGGATTGGCTGTTTAATTCATACTGCAGTGCCTTATTTTCCCGGGCTGCTTTTGGCACCGGGCTTTTTTGCTTGGGCATTAAATCACCTCCTTTTGCCATCAGACAATTAAATGCCGCCCATGACTATACCCATGACCAGAATAAACAGGGCTACACCGGTAAATACATACTTGGCCAGGTAACCCCACCAGGGGCCCAGGGGCTTAACGGCTCCTTTATTAACCTGGGCACGGGCCCGTTCCACGCCGTACACCCAGAAGAACACAATGGATGCCAGCACCGCCCCGAAAGGTACAATATATATGGTTACCAGGTCGGCAAACTTGCCGAACAAGTTTAAGTTAATATCCAGCGGTATGCCCACCAAAAAGCCCAGCACCGCCACCAGCACCGAAGCCTTAATGCGGCTCATGTTAAAGCGGTCCATAATGGCTTCCACCGGTACTTCCATCAGGTTGATGGCAGAAGATATGGCGGCAAAAACCACTGCCAAAAAGAACAGGGCCCCAAAGATATAACCGCCGGTCATGGTTTTAAAAATATAAGGGATAGTGATAAACAGCAGCGGCGGGCCGGCCTGGGGATCCTGACCGAAGGCAAAGGCCGAGGGAATGGTCACAAAGGCCGCCAGCAGCGAAGCAACGGTGGTCCAGAAAGCTGTGTGCACAGCGGAAGAGGGAATATCTTCCGTTTCCCGCAGGTAACTGCCGTACACCAGCATGGCCGCACCGCCCAGAGAAACTGTGAAAAAGGCCTGGCCCCAGGGCTTGCACCCAGGTAACGGGATTGGCCCAGTTTTGGCCCAATCGGGCAGGGTTAAAAAACCGGATGCTTTTGGCGGCCCCTTCCAGGGTAAGAGAACGCACCAGCAAAATCAGCAGGATAATAAACAAACCGGGCATCATGATTTTGTTGGAAGCCTCTATGCCGCCGGAAACCCCTTTAATCACAATAGCCAGCGTGAGTATCAGTGCCAAAGCATGCCAGAAAATGCTTTCGGCTTGACCGGCAAAACCGCCGAAATAAAGGACCCGGGTCAATGCCGGCCAAAGGCCCCATTACGGCCTACCCAAAAAAATTTCAAAATCCAGCCGCAAACAATGAGATAAAAGGTAAACACACCGCTCACGCCCAGGACGGGGATGATGCCCAGGGTACGGCCCAGCCCGGCGTTTCCCTTTTCCCGGAAGACGTTTTCAAAGGCTGACACAGCCCCCTTTTGCTGGCTGCGGCCGAAGGCAAATTCGCCCATCAGGCCGGTTACCCCCAGCACAAAAACGAACAGGAAATAGGGTACCAGAAAAGCGCCGCCGCCGTAAGCGCCAATACGCCAGGGAAACATCCAGATGGACCCCAGCCCCATGGCGGCACCTACACTGGCCAGAATAAAGCCGGTTTTACTTGACCACGCTTCACGTTCTGCCATAAAAACACCTCTTTTCTTTTACTCTACCCGGTTGGCCCGGTTGGGCGGCCGGGTATCATTTTTTATTGGACCGGCCGCAACCTGGCCGTAAAGTGCCGCAGGATGGGAGGTTCGTAAGTAAATTCCAACCCTTTGAGAGTGGAGGCTTTATCCTTAATGGCAATTAAGCCGTCTGCCACCACATCCATATGGTTATTGGTGTAAGTGCGGCGGGGGATGGTTAAGCGCAGCAGTTCCATGGGTGACTCCAGGTTTTCCCCGGTATCCGGGTCACGCCCCAGCAGGAAGGAACCGATTTCCACCGCCCGCACGCCGGTGTCCACATACAGCTCATTGCCCAGGGCCTGGGCCGGGAACTGGTAGTAGGGTATATGAGGCAAAAGCCTTTTGGCATCGACAAAGACGGCGTGCCCGCCGGTGGGATACTGGATGGGAATGCCGCCTTCCCGCAATTTTTCGCCCAGATAAGCCACCTGGCCAATTCGGTAATCCAGGTAGTCATAGTCCATGCCTTCATACAAGCCCCTGGCCAGCGCTTCCATATCCCGGCCTGCCAGACCGCCGTAGGTAATGAAGCCTTCCATGGGGACGGTTCTGGCGGCACATTTTTGGTACAAAGCCTCGTCCTCTTTGATGGCCAGCACACCGCCGATATTTACAATGGCATCCTTTTTGGCGCTCATGGTAAAGCCTTCGGCGTAACTGAACATCTCTTTGACAATATCCCGGATCGACTTATTGGCGTAGCCTTCTTCGCGGTTTTTAATGAAATAGGCATTTTCGTAGGAGCGGGCAGCATCAATAAATACCCGGATGCCGTACTGTTTGGCCAGCTGGCTGGTTTTGCGAATGTTTTCCATGGATACCGGCTGGCCCCCCGAGCTGTTGCAGGTAACCGTAATAATCACCGCAGCAATATTTTCAGGGCCTTTTTCTTTAATAATGGATTCCAGTTTTGCCAGGTCAAAATTACCCTTGAAGGGGTGGTATTTTTCGGTGTCAAAGGCTTCCTCAATCACACAGTTGACCGCCCGGCCGCCGGCCATTTCCACATGGGCTTTGGTGGTGTCAAAGTGCATATTGCTGATAAACAGGTCGCCCGGTTTTTTAATGATAACGGGGAACAATACCTGCTCGGCGCCCCTGCCCTGGTGCGTGGGAATGGTAAATTTATAACCGAAAATGTCTTCCACAGCGTTTTTCAGGTTAAAAAAGTTTTTGCTGCCGGAATAAGCCTCGTCCCCCAGCATCAAGCCGGCCCATTGGTTGTCGCTCATGGCACCGGTGCCGCTGTCGGTTAACAGGTCAATGTACACCTCTTCACCTTTCAGCAGGAACAGGTTATAGCCGGCCCGTTCCAGTGCCGCCTGTCTTTCCTCCCGTGAAATCATTTTAATGGGTTCCACCATTTTAATGCGAAAAGGTTCTGGTTTAGCTTTAACAGGGCTCATTTTTGGTAACCTCCTTGTCATATTTAACTTGATGTTCGTAGAATATCCTTTGCAGAAAAGGGTAATTTTATTAAAAAAATAACATGGTTCAGGTTGTTGGCAGGCGTATCTGACAGTCCCCCATAACCGGGGCAAAAGTCCCGGAGTTATACACCGCTGCCGTGGATAAAATGTGGATAAATCTGTGGAAAAGCAGCCTTTTGTGTGGATAAGTCGAAAGTTGTATAATGGTGTAAAGAAAGCACAGTCAGGCCAAGGGTCGGGCCGAGGGTTTGGGTAAAGAGATTTTTACAGCTTTGTAGGAATTCGTTGTGTCCGGCCAGAATATTATATAAGCCTGATTTAAAATGCGGAGGAAGTATGAGCAAACAGTTTACCCGCGCAGCCTGGCAAATCTCCCTGGTATATGTTCTGGTCAGCACCGGCTGGGTTTATTTTTCCGATTATATACTTAACATGCTGGTCCGGGATAAACACCTCTTAACCATCTGGCAAACCTACAAAGGAATAGTTTTTGTCAGTGCCACCGGCTTGCTGCTTTTTTATTTAATTGGGCGGCAAATGCGCGAGCGTTTGGCTGCGGAACAAGCCCTGCGGGCCAGTGAAGAAAAGTACCGCAATATTGTCGAACAATCAGTTGACGGAGTTGTTCTGGCCGACCGGCAGGGCAGGATAGTTGAGTGGAACAGTGGCATGGAAAATATTTCCGGAACGGCCAGGCAGCAGGTGCTGGGGCGGTTTTTATGGGATGTGGTGTTTTCCTTTGCCAGCCCGGAGAAAAGACAGGCGGCCCTTTATCAAGATTTTCAGGCCAAAATTTTAGCAGCCCTCAGGTGTCAGGCTTCGCCTTTGTTTAATAAACCGCAGGAGTTTGTTATTTACCGGCCGGACGGCCAGGTGCGTTATATTCAAGAAATTAAATTTCCTATCACTATCGGCGATAGTTTCTATATTGGCGTGATTATTCGGGATGTCAGCGAAAGCAAGCAGACGGAGCAGCAGTTGCTGCTGCAGAAGGCTTGTTTGCAGCAGTTGTTTGATAATTCACCTAATGCGATTGTTATGCTGGATAACGAAGACCGGGTTGTCAATTGCAACCGGGCCTTTGAGGAAATCTTTCAGTATACCGGCGCTGAAGTCCGGGGCCGCAATATTAACGATTTAATTGTGCCCGGCCGGCTGGTGGCAGAAGCCTCTGAGCTGTCCCGGCAGGTTTTGGCGGGCCAGGCATCTGTGTTAAGGGAAACCGTGCGGCAGAAAAAAGACGGCAGCGAAATTCATGTCCACCTGCTGGGTTACCCTATTTTCCTGAACAACCGGCCGGTGGGACTGTATGGCGTTTATAAAGACATTACCGAGCAAAAGAAAGCGGAAGAAAAATTGCAATACCTCAGCCTGCGGGACTCGCTGACCGGCCTGTACAACCGCACTTTTTTTGAACAGGAAATGAAGCGGCTGCCGCAGGCGCATCTTGCGGTGGGCATTATCCTGTGTGATTTAAACGGGTTGAAATTGGTTAACGATACCATGGGGCACGACACCGGGGATGCCCTGCTGCGGGCCGCTGCCGATGTTTTTCAGCACTGCTTCCGGCAGCAGGATGTTATAGCGAGAATCGGCGGTGACGAATTTGCCGTTTTGCTGCCGGACGCTGACCGGGCCATGCTGGAGGATATGGTGCAGCGGGTTAAAAATGCCCTGGATGTCTACAATGCCGGCCATCCGCAGCTGCCCCTAAGTGTTTCCGTCGGTTTGGCGGCGGGCAAAGCCAGGGACATCCATAACTTATTTAAGGAAGCAGACAACAATATGTACCGGGAAAAACTGCACCACAGCCAGAGCACCCGCAGCGCCATTGTGCAAACCCTGATCAAGGCCCTGGAAGCCCGGGATTTTATTACCGAGGGCCATGGTCAACGCCTGCAGGAATTGCTGGTTGGGTTGGCCCAAAAAATCGGCCTGCCGGCCAGCCGCTGGGGCGATCTCCGCTTGCTGGCCCGGTTTCACGATATTGGCAAAGTAGGTATTCCGGATCGCCTTTTATTTAAACCGGGCCGCTTGACGCCTGAGGAAGTGGCAGAGATGCAGCGGCACTGCGAAATCGGCCACCGTATTGCCCAGTCAGCGCCGGATCTGGTGCCCATTGCCGATTGGATTTTAAAGCACCACGAGTGGTGGAACGGCAAAGGCTATCCCCTGGGCCTGCAGGGAGAAGAAATACCCCTGGAATGCCGCATGCTGGCCATTGCGGATGCCTATGACGCCATGACCAGTGACCGGCCCTACCGCCGGGCCATGCCCCGGCAGGCTGCCCTGGCTGAACTGGCCAAGGGCGCCGGTGAGCAATTTGACCCTCACCTGGTAAATGTTTTTATTAATATGATGGAAAGCCATGACGTGGCATGAACAGGCTGCTCCCGGGATTAACCCCGGGAGCAGCCTGTTTCTCTTGCCGCACAAGCCCTTTAATGCAGCATGCCGGGCAGGTTGCCGGCGGGAGCTTGTAAATTTGTCAAGTCAAACCCCGGCAGTTTGCCCCGGGCAGTGTAGCTGGTATGCAAGATTTCTTTCGCCTTTTTGCTCATGGGGGCGCCCAAAAATTCCTCATATACCTGCTTAACCGCCGGGTTTTCGTGGGAGCGGCGCAACTCTTTGCCCAGATCCATGGCATACAAGCCGGCTGCCCGTTGGCGGCGGTGTTCCAGGGTCAGTTCCGGTTTGGCCGGGTCGCCGGTAATGGGCTGGCCGCCGCCCCCCACGCAGCCGCCGGCACAGGCCATAATTTCGATAAAGTGGAATTTTTCGCCCGCCTTAAGCCGGTTCAGCAGCTTTTTTGCATTATTGGTGCCATGGGCCACCCCCAGGCGGATGTCCCGGCCCTTAAGGCGTACGGTTGCTTCTTTAATGCCGCTGCTGCCTCTGAATTCGGTGAACTCCAGGCGGCCCGTTTCTTTGCCCTCGGTGAGGGCGAGGGCGGTGCGGACGGCCGCTTCCATGACCCCCCCGGTGGCGGCGAAAATGTTGGCGGCACCCGAAGCAAGGCCCAGGGGTTGGTCAAATTCCTCTTGCGGCAGCTTGTTTAAATGGATGCCGGCCATGCGCAGCATGCCGGCCAGCTCCCGGGTGGTCAGGACGTAATCGACATCCGGCAGGCCGTAGGTTTTCATTTCCGGCCGGGCTGCCTCGTACTTTTTGGCGGTGCAGGGCATGACGCCCACCACCACCATTTCCCGGGGGTCAAGGCCCAGCTTTTGGGCGTAATAGGTTTTTGCCAGAGCCCCGAACATTTCCATGGGCGATTTGCAGGTAGACAGGTTGTCGATAAATTCCGGGTAGAAATGCTCGCACATTTTAATCCAGCCCGGGCTGCAGGAGGAAATGAGGGGCAGCGGGCCGCCCTTGTCAATTCTGTGCAGCAATTCGTGGGTTTCCTCCATGATGGTAAGGTCAGCGGCAAAGTCGGTGGAAAAAACGCTGTCAAAGCCCAGGCGCCGCAGGGCGGCGGCCAGCTGGCCGGTTACCGCCGTACCCACCGGCAGGCCGAATTCCTCGCCAATACTTACCTGGATGGCCGGTGCCGCCTGCACCACCACATGTTTGGCGGGATCATCAATCACCTGCCACACTTCCTCAACGTAAGAGCGCTCGGTCAGGGAGCCGGTGGGGCAGGCCAGCACGCACTGGCCGCAGGCGATGCAGGCCACCTCCGCCAGGTTGCGCTCAAAGGCAGGGGCAATTACGGTTTCGTAGCCCCGGTAAAGGGGGGTGTACACACCGATACCCTGCATGTTTTTGCACACGGCCTCGCACCGCCGGCATTTGATGCATTTGCTGTAATCCCGCACAATAAAGGGATTTTTGACAATTTTTGGTTCACAGCGGGGCTGGCTGGCCAGCCGGCTGTAGCGGGCACCCACCTTGCGGGCCAGGGCCTGCAGTTCACAAGAAGCGCTGCGCACACAGGTGGGGCATTCCCGGTTGTGTTCGGATAACAGCAGTTCCACCGCCCGCCGGCGGGCCCGGCGCACCCTGGCGGTGTGCGTATGCACCCGCAGTCCCTCGGCCACCGGGTAAACACAGGCTGCCTGGAGCGTACGGGTGCCCTCGATTTCTACTACACAAACCCGGCAGGAGCCGGCCGTGTTCAGATCCCGCAGGTAGCACAGGCTGGGGATGTCGTAACCGCCGGCCCGGCAAGCCTCCAGCACATTTGTGCCTTTATCTGCCTGCACCGGTTGGTCATTGATATAAATAGTTACCTTTTCACCTGTTTTTTCTATAGGGGGCTGTCCCACCGGCCGCTCATGCGGTAGGGTAGGCAGTCCGGTTGTCTCCCGGCCGGTTGGCATTAGTAATTTCACCTCCTATGGCTGCTTTAAAGATGGCCTCTTTCGGACAGCGGGCCTGGCAGGCACCGCATTTGATGCATTTCTGCCGGTCGATGTAAAAAGGTTGCTTTTTCTCGCCGCTGATGGCCTGTACCCCGCAGGCTTTGGCGCACAGGCCGCAGGAAATACATTTGGCGGGATCAATGACAAAGTCTGTCAGCTCCCGGCAAACCCCGGCCGGACATGTTTTATCCCGCACGTGCGCGATATATTCTTCCCGGAAAAAGCGCAGGGTGGATAAAACCGGGTTGGGGGCCGTTTGGCCCAGGCCGCACAGGGAAGCGTCTTTGATATCGTGGGCCAGTTCCGCCAGTTCATCCAGATCGGCCGGTTCGCCTTTGCCCTGGGTGATGCGTTCCATAATTTCCAGCATGCGCCTGGTGCCTACCCGGCAGGGGGTGCATTTGCCGCATGATTCATCTTGGCTGAATTCCAAATAAAACTTGGCAATATCCACCATGCAGTCGGTTTCATCCATCACGATTAAACCGCCGGAACCCATCATGGAGCCTACCCGGGACAGGGATTCATAATCAATGGGGGTGTCCAGCAGGCTGGCAGGAATAACGCCGCCGGAGGGGCCGCCGGTTTGTACCGCCTTAAATTGCCTGCCGCCGGGAATACCCCCGCCAATATCATAAATAACGGTGCGCAGGGTGGTGCCCATGGGCACCTCTATAAGCCCGGTATTGTTAATCTTGCCGGCAATGGAAAAAACCTTGGTGCCCTTGCTGTTTTCAGTACCCAGGCCGGCGTACCATTGCCAGCCCTGTCGTAAGATGACCGGGACATTGGCGTAGGTTTCCACGTTATTCAGCAGGGTTGGCTTGTCCCGAAAGCCGCATACCGCCGGGAAGGGCGGCCGGGGGCGGGGTTCGCCCCGCCGGCCCATGGCCGATTTCAGCAGGGCTGTTTCTTCCCCGCAGACAAAGGCGCCGGCCCCCAAACGCAGTTCTATATCAAAAGCAAAATCACTGCCTAAAATATGATGTCCCAGCAGGCCCGCCTGCCGGGCCTGTGCAATAGCCAGTTCCAAACGCTTGATCGCAATGGGATATTCTGCCCGCACATAAATAATACCCTGGTTGGCGCCAATGCTGTAGCCGGCAATGGCCATGGCTTCCAACACACTGTGGGGATCACCTTCTAAAATGCTGCGATCCATAAAGGCGCCAGGGTCGCCTTCATCCGCATTACACACCACATACTTGGGTGTTCCCGCCGCCTGAACGGTAAACTGCCATTTTTTGCCGGTTGGAAAACCCCCGCCGCCCCGTCCCCGGAGGCCGGACCGGCTGATGATCTCAATAACTTGTTCGGGAGTTTTATGATGAAGCACATCATAAAGGGCAAAATACCCGTCATTGGCGATATATTCTTCAATATCTTCCGGATTGATTAACCCGCAGTTGCGCAGGGCGATGCGCCTTTGGGCCTGGAAGAAAGGAATGTCCGGCAGGCGCAGGTACCTTTTCGACCGGCCCGGTTCCCGGTAAAGAAGCCGTTCCACCAGCCGGCCCTGCTTAAAATGCTGTTCCACCAGCTCCGCGGCATCTCCGGCCTGCACCAGACAATAAAAAATTTGCCCCGGGTGCACCACCAGGATAGGTCCCATTTTGCAAAAACCAAAACAGCCGGTTTTAAAAACCCGCACTTTTTCCTGCAAACCCTGCCGGTCAATTTGCTCACGCAGGGCGGCAATTACCGGTTCACTGCCGCCGGAGGAGCAGCCGGTACCGGTGCAGCACATAACCTGATAACCCGGCGGCGAGGTTTTACCCAGCCGAGCGCTAAGATCCGGCAGGCGACGGTGCCTGATATGTTCCAGGTCCTGCAAGTTCTTGATCTTCATGTTTCTCACCTGCCGCTTGTTTCTTTTGGTATTTTTTGATAAGTTTGGCCACATCCCGGGGGCTTAGTTTGCCGTGGACTTCTTCATTAACCGTGACCACCGGGGCAAGGCCGCAAGCCCCGACGCAGCGGCTGCTGCGCACGGTAAAAAGCATATCCGGGGTGGTATCGCCTTCTTTAATACCCAACTGTTCCCGCAGCCCGTCATAAATCTGTTGGGCCCCCTGCACATAACAGGCGGTGCCCAGACAAACGTTTATGTTATACTTGCCCCGGGGCTGGGTGGAAAACAGGGCATAAAAGGTAACCACACCGTTAACGGTGCTGACGGGTATATCCATTTTATGCGAAATATACGCCTGTACTTCCTCGGGCAGGTACCCGAAAATTTCCTGCGCCTGCTGCAGAACGCGGATCAACTGCTCCGAATCCCGTCCGTAAATATCTAACACTTGATCAAGGCGGCGAAATTTTTCCTTTGTTTCGGGGTCTTGCCAAGACAAGCCGATCACCTCCCACGCTGCTGATTTTAGGTTGTCCCGAAATTAACAGATCATGCAAAATTTGAATTTGCTTTGAGGCAACTATTGCCCGGCGGGTATCCGGCAGCCGCTTGCAATTAGGCAAGAAATCTATTATAGTATCTAAAAGTAAACTTAAACAGTATACTTTGCAGGTGAGTTAGTTCAGATGAAGCTAAGCCAGGCAACGGATTACGCTTTTCGGGCCGTTTTGTTTTTAGCCCGGCTGCCCAAGGGGCAGCCGGTGGAAGCCAAGGTCATTGCAGATCAGGAGAGAATTCCCATCAGGTTTTTGTTAAAAATTCTCCGCTTGCTTACCGCTGCGGGTATTGTAGAATCCTTCCGGGGGGTCGGCGGCGGTTATGCCCTGGCCCGGGAACCGCATCAAATTACCATGCAGGATGTGGTGGAAGCGGTGGAGGGGCCGCCGGTGGTAAACCGCTGTCTGGTGGCGCCGGAGGAATGCAGCAAAAACTTTACTGCCCGCTGCCCGCTGCACAAGGCTCTTTTGGCCATACAGCAAACCTTGAACCGGGAACTGGCCGGCTATAATTTTGCTGACCTGCTTAAAGACCAATAAAAATTAAAAAAATTTAATTTATATGCCAACCTAAAAGGGAAAACCGCCTGCTTTAAAGAAACCTTCAAGGAAAAATTCTTGAAGGTTTTATATTTTAATCCCCAGGGGGTTTCTGTATGACCAAAGAACAGCTATGGCATAAGCATTACCCGCAGGGAATACCGACCCAGGTTGCTGTGCCCGATATGTCTTTGTATGATTTATTGGCACAGGCTGCCCGCAAGTATCCGGATAACCCGGCCATATTTTTTTTCGATCAGCGGCTTACTTACAGCCAGCTGCTGGACCGGGTGGACCGCTTTGCCACAGCCCTGCACCGGCTGGGCATTAAAAAGGGTGATCGGGTAGCTTTAATGATGCCCAACTGCCCGCAAATTGTTATTTCTTACTATGCGGTGGCCCGCCTGGGAGCGGTGGGCGTGATGGTAAACCCGATGTTTACCGAACGGGAGCTGACCTACCTGTTAACCGATTCAGGGACGTCGGCCGTGATATGTTTGGACCAGTTGCAGCCTAAAATAATGAATGTGCTGCCGGCAACCCAAGTTAAACGGGTGGTGCTGACCGGTTTCCAGGATTACTTGTCCCTGCCGCCGGATTTGCCCGCCACAGGGGACATAGGCCCGCAGGAGGACGGCGGGGTTATTTTGCGGTTTGAACAACTGCTGCAGCAGTACCCGCCGGCGCCGCCCGAGGTGTCATTGGCGGCCCACCGGGATCTGGCTTTGTTGCAGTATACCGGCGGCACCACCGGTGTTATTAAAGGGGCCATGTTAACTCACCGGAATTTGATCAGCAACGTTATCCAGACCGGAGCCTGGCTGAACATTTGCGAAGAGGGGAAGGAGAGATTCTTCTGTGTATTGCCCTTTTTCCATGTGTTTGCCATGACCACCTGTATGAACTTGTCTGTACACCTGGCGGCTGCCATGATTTTGATTCCCCGGTTGGAAGCCTTAAATTTGTTAAAACAAATTCAGCAGTATCGACCCACGGTGTTTCAGGGGGTACCCTCCCTGTATGTGGCGGTTATCTCCCATCCGGAAGTAAAGAAGTACGACCTGTCTTCCATCCGTTGCTGTGTAAGCGGCGGGGCGCCCCTGCCGGCCGAAGTGCAGCAGCAATTTGAAGCCCTAACCGGAGCCAGGCTGGTGGAGGGTTACGGTTTAACCGAAGCATCCCCGGTGACCCACTGCAACCCGGTGGCCGGTTATCGGGTCAGCGGTTCCATTGGCCTGCCCATGCCGGGTACGGAAATTAAAATTGTCGATCTGGAAACCGGCAGCCGTGCATTGCCGCCCGGCGAGATTGGCGAATTGTGTATTAAGGGGCCCCAGGTGATGCAGGGCTACTGGAATATGCCGGAAGAAACCGGCAAAGTTTTGCGGGACGGCTGGCTGTACACCGGAGATATTGCCCGGCTGGACGAGCAGGGGTTCACTTACCTGGTGGATCGTAAAAAAGATATGGTAATCAGCATGGGCTATAACGTTTATCCCAGGGAAGTGGAAGAAATCCTCTATGAGCACCCGGCTGTGCGGGAAGCGGCGGTTATCGGCGTCAAAGACCGCACCCGGGGGGAAATTCTCAAAGCTTTTATTGTATTGAAGGAAGGTGCCACAGCCCGGCGGGAAGACATCCTTAAATTCTGCCGCCGGTATTTAACCCCGTACAAGGTACCCAAGCAGGTGGAGTTTCGCAACGAACTGCCCAAGTCAGCGGTGGGCAAAATCCTGCGCCGGGTGTTGGCGGAAGAAGAACAGGCCAAACAAAGCTAAACCCATAGCACTTGCCCAATGGGCAAGTGTTTTTGTTTTTCAAACAGCAATATACATGACGTTGTTTAAAACAGCCCAAGCAATAGTCAGGTTATAATTACTACTTCCCAAAAGCAGAGAAGGTTATTTTTCTGCCGGCAGCTTATGTTATAATTTAGGCAAGCCGGACTGATAGAAAATAAAGGCAACTTTGCCAGAAAGAAGGTCAGCAGAGATGGATTTCAGGTTTGACCGGCAGCGCTGGCAGCCCTATCTTGAGCAGGTGTTTCAGCAGTTGCACGCCATGCCGGAACCGGCCTGGCAGGAATATAAAACAACTCAATTCTTGCAGCAGCAGCTGGCGTCCCTGGGTTATCAAACCATTACTTTTGCCGACTGCACCGGTGTGGTGGGGGTACTGGGCAGCGGCAATTGTACGGTAGCCTTACGGGCAGATATGGACGCCCTCTGCCACCGTACAGATAAAGGCGACCGGCTGATCCACTCCTGCGGGCATGATGCCCATATGTCCATGGTGCTTACGGCAGCGGCGGCCTTGCGGCCAATCTTGCCGCGGCTAAACTGCCGGCTGAAGATTATTTTCCAGCCGGCCGAGGAAACCGGCCAGGGAGCCCGGCGGCTGGTTGAAAAGGGGTTGCTGGATGACGTTAATTTTTTGTTTGGCGTTCATCTGCGTCCCGTTCAGGAACTGGCTGCCGGCCGGGCGGCACCGGCCATTCAAAACGGTGCGGCCTGCCTGCTGCAGGGCCTTGTTAAAGGCCAAAGCGCCCACGGGGCGAGGCCCCACCTGGGGATTAACGTTATTGAAGTGGCAGCCATGCTGGTACAATTGATCAACGGCCTGCGCTGGGATCCCCGGCAGCCGGCTTCCGTCAAAATGACCTCCCTGCAGGCCGGCCAGGCAGCGGGCAATATAATTCCCGACCTGGCAGATTTTACCCTGGATGTCAGGGCCCAAACCAACCGGCACCTGGAGCAATTGGTACAGGCGGTAGAACAAATGTCGGCCGGCCTGGCCGGCATTTATGGAGCGGCTATCAAACTAACCCAACAGGCTGTGACACCGGCGGCGCTGGTTAATGAGCAGGCTATGGCAATTATAGCGCGCGCCATTACAGATACCCTGGGTGAGCCAAACCTGGCGCCGCCTGTACAAACACCGGGCGCTGAGGATTTTCATTATTACACTTGGCTGCGGCCGGCTGTTAAAGCAACCATGTTAGGGCTGGGCTGCCGGCTGACGCCGGGACTGCATCACCCCGACATGGTGTTTGAGCGGCAGTACCTGCCGGACGGGGCGGCCATTTTGGCCCGGGCGGTTTGTTACGCCGCTGCCGGCTGAAACAGGAATGTACATATATACGGGAGGATACAGCAGCATGGATGAAGTTATAATCAGACCTTTGTCAAGCGTGGCGGATTTCAGGGCTATGCAGCAATTAGAACAAACCGTGTGGGAGAACGAACCGCCTACCCCTGTTAACCATACTATTACGGTGGCAAAAAACGGCGGCGTTGTGCTGGGGGCTTGGCTGGATCAGCAACTGGTGGGCATGCTGTACAGTTTCCCGGGTTTTTTCAACAACCAAATTTATTTATGCTCCCATTCCCTGGCTGTACGGCAGGAGCTGCGCAGTTTGGGCATTGGCGAAAAATTAAAGCGGGCCCAAGCGGAAGCTGCGCTGGCCATGGGTTACCGCATGATGACCTGGACCTACGACCCCCTGTTAACCCCTAACGGTTATCTCAATGTAGGCAAGTTGGGTGTAATTTGTTCCACCTACCTGGAAAATTGTTATGGTGAAATGAACGACCCCATGAACAAAGGCTTGCCCACCGACCGTTTCAAAGTCGAGTGGTGGCTGGATCGGCCCAGACTGGCCCTGCCACAGGGGCGGTCCGCCAGCCTGTTGGATTGGTATGTTAACGACCGAGGTTTACCGGTACCCGGGCGGCTGCAGGAGGATGTGGCAGGAGCCTCTTTGCTGCGGGTGGCTGTGCCGGCTTATTATCAGGATATAAAAAATAAAGATTTGGCGCTGGCCGGGGAATGGCGCCTCTGTACCCGGCAAATATTTCTTAATATTTTTGCTGCCGGCTGGGCGGTGGCGGGCTTCTGTCTCCGCCGGGGGGAACCGGTGCATGAGTATGTGCTGGCACCCCGGGCCGCCTTAAACATTCCCCCGGCGCCCTGGCAGGAAGGAGAACAACCATGAAGATGCACTCGATAACTCTGCGGGCTATGCAAATGCGATTGAAAGCGCCTTTTACCACCAGTTTTGGTACTGAATGGGATAAACACTTTATTCTGGTGGAAGTGCGTGATAGCGAAGGCCGCAGCGGCTGGGGCGAATCGGTGGCCATGCGGGAACCAATTTATAACGAAGAAACCGTAAAAACCAACTGGCACATGATGAAGGATTTTCTGATACCTTTGCTGTGGCAAAGGACGCCGGCCCATCCCCAGGAAGTATCAACTCTTTTTCAGCATATCCGGCGCAATAACATGGCCAAGTCGGCGCTGGAGGGGGCTGTTTGGGATCTCTATGCCAGACAGCAGGGCATTCCCCTCAGCCAGGCCCTGGGCGGCCGGCGCCAAACCATTGAAGTTGGCATCAGTATTGGCATCCAGGAATCGGTAGACAAGCTGCTGGCTCTGGTGGAACAGTATGTGGAGCAGGGTTACCGCCGCATAAAAATTAAAATTAGGCCGGGCTGGGATATTGAAGCGGTGGCTGCGGTACGCAACCGCTTCCCCCGGATACCCTTAATGGCAGATGCCAACTCAGCCTATACCTTAGCAGACCTGGAGCGCTTGCGGCAACTGGATCAGTTTGACCTGATGATGGTAGAACAACCCCTGGCCCATGATGATATTGTGGATCACGCTGTGCTGCAAAAGCACATTAAAACTCCTGTTTGCCTGGACGAAAGCATTCACTCGCCGGAGGATGCCCGCAAAGCTGTTGAGTTGGGCAGTTGCCGCATAATAAATATTAAGGTCGGACGTGTGGGGGGGCTGGCCGAAGCCAGGCGCATTCAGGAATACTGCCGGGAGCAGGGCATTCCTGTCTGGTGCGGCGGCATGCTGGAAGCCGGCGTGGGCAGGGCTCATAATGTGGCTGTCACCACCCTGCCGGGCTTTACCCTGCCCGGTGACACCGCCGCCTCCAGCCGCTACTGGGAGCAAGACATCATTCAGCCGGAGGTTACGGTTGAGAAAGGGCTAATACAGGTGCCGGACCGGCCCGGCATCGGCTATCAGCCGGTGCGGGAAATTATTGACCGGTTTACCCTGTACAGTGAGACCTTTCGCCCCTAAAGCTGCCGGCAAATTTCAGCTTTTTCCGTCAGCCCGGCAAGGCGCTGCCGGTGCGTAGATCTGAGCCAAAGGGGATCATAGACCACCGGTAATTTTTGTCAACAATCTGACGGCACCGGTATAGATCCGGTGCCGCTTTAGCTACTTAGCCGCTTGATTTTTATAATAATTATTTATGGCCTTGCGTAAAGCAGTTACGCCCAGGTTTGAACAGTGTACTTTATTTTCAGGGAGACCATCCAGTGCCTTGATAATATCTTCTTCAGTAATATTTAGTGCTTCCTCTAAACTTTTGCCCTTTGCCAGCACCGAAGTCATGCTGGATGTGGCGATAGAGGCGCAGCAACCAAACACCAGATAACTGATCTCCTGGATAATATTGTCTCTTACCTTGATAAAAACAGTTAAAGCATCGCCGCAAGCCGGGTCCCCGGCACTGCCTGCAGCATCAGCATCCGGCATAATATAGGCGTTTTGCGGACACATAAAGTGTTCCATTACTTTATCTGAGTAAATACCAATCCCTCCAGTCAGTTTTGGCCGTGTCTGTGCCTGCGGCAGCCGCCACTGCCGCAGGTATGCTCCTGACCGCTGCAAAGTTTATAGTCGCCGCCTTCAATTCTCAGGCCCTTGCCGTTAACCAAAAAGTCTGCCAGTTTTTTTCTTGCTTCGTTATATATGCCCTGAACAGTTGTACGGGCTATGTTCATCTGTTTGGCGCATTCTTCCTGTGTCAAACCTTCTAAATCAATTAGCCGAATGGTTTCGTATTGGTCAATGGTCATGGTGATAAACGCAGCCGGGTCATGCAAGCCATTAACCGGCCCAAAACTGGTTCTCTCCGGTAAACAACATACTTTTCGCCACTTTCTGGGACGGGGCAATTTAGCCTCACCTCAACTACAAAAAAAGTAACAGGAAAACTGCTTTACCCCCTGTCAGTCACTTAAGGAAGTAACACTAACAGGGGGTGCCGGTATTATAGGTTGGCAAGCTGTTGATTAATAAGCTGCAGTTTGTCTTCCAGCATTTTTTTCTGTTCTTGCAGTAACTCTTTTTGAGTTGTCAGCGGGTGGGGTCCGGCTGCTAAACACCGGCCAAAACCCCTGCCTTGACCACGCCCGCAGCCAAAGCCTGTTGACGGGCTGCTGAAGGTATTGGGTTGTTTGGCATTTGCGTTGCACCGCCCCAGGCCTCTGCCGGTCATGGCACCCCTGCCCAGAGGACCGCCACCGTTTTGTCTTGGCATAATAAGCAACCTCCTTTGTTTATGACATATGTCATTTTAATCTAATTATAAATCATATTTGACATATGTCAATAACAATTCAATAAAAATTTAAAAGCCTGCCGCCAATGTTTTATATTGCCAGGCAACCTTTTATATATTAATTTTTTTTTGAAAACCTATAAAGCAAGGAGGTGGCGGGCTTGTCCTGGTTTCTGTTGTTCTCCATGGTAGAACGGATGGGTATAATTGTGGCCATTGCCTTTTTATTTACCCGCTGGCCGGGTTTTCGCAGCCTGCTGGAGAACCGCCCGGATCCCCGCAGCAAGTTTATGCTTGCTCTGGTATTTGGGCTTTTTGGTATTGTCGGCACATATACAGGTATTACCGTCAGCCCGGGCGAGGTGCAGCACCGGTTTCCCGGCGCCCTTACTTATGAAGATGCCATTGCCAACTCCCGGGCTATCGGCGTGATGGTGGCGGGGCTGCTGGGAGGTCCCTTGACCGGATTGGGAGCCGGTTTGATAGCCGGCTTGCACCGCATGTCCCTGGGGGGCTTTACCGATTTGGCCTGCGGTATATCAACCGTTTATGAAGGGCTGCTGGCCGGACTGGTTTACGCCAAAGCACGCCGGCACGGTATGATCTCACCTTGGGCGGCACTGGCCACCGGCGTTGTCGGCGAATTAGGGCAAATGGCCATTATCTTGCTGGTGGCCAGGCCCCTGGCCAAGGCCCTCTACCTGGTGCAAATTATTGCCCTGCCCATGATTTTAGCCAACAGCCTGGGGATTGCGCTGTTTATGGCCATTATTCAAGCGGTGGCAGAACGGGAAAAAACCATTGGCGCTCTGCAGGCGCAAAAGGCCCTGGCCATTGCCGACAAAACCCTGTCTCATTTACGAACCGGGCTGAACTATGATTCTGCCCTGGCCACCGCCCGGATTATTCACGAACAAGCGGGTGCAGCGGCGGTAGCCATTACCGACCATCAGGTTATTCTGGCCCATGTGGGGGCGGGGGCGGATCACCACCTGCCCGGGCAGCCTATTTTAACTGAAGTTACCAAACAAGTGCTGACCTACGGACAACTGCAGGTTGCCACCGGCCCGGCGGAAATTTCCTGCCAAAACCGGCACTGCCCCCTGCAGTCCGCCATTGTGGTGCCTTTATACAGCGGACGCAAGGTGATCGGCACTCTGAAATTATATGCCGTAAAAAAACGCCGGCCGGACCAGGTAATGGTGGAGCTGGCCCGGGGTTTAGCCCAGCTGTTTTCCACCCAACTGGAGCTGGGGGAAGCAGAACGGCAGGCCCGGCTGCTGCAGGATGCGGAAATTAAAGCCCTGCAGGCCCAAATAAACCCGCATTTTTTGTTTAATGCTTTAAATACGGTGGTTTCTTTGATTCGAACCAATCCCCAGGAAGCCCGCCGGGTGCTTATTGAGCTGGGTAACTATATCCGGCAAAATTTAAAAAGTTCCCTTAATAAATGGACCAACCTGGCCACCGAATTGCAGCATGTACAGGCTTACCTGGCGGTGGTGCAGGCCCGCTTTTCCCACCGCTTGAAGGTTATAATTCAGGTGCCGGATGAATTTTTGGGAGTGGCTTTGCCGCCTCTCACTCTGCAGCCCCTGGTGGAAAATGCTGTCCGGCACGGTTTCAGCAAATTTACCGAACAGTCGATGATTTGTATAGAAGCGGCACAACAACAGGCAGATCTGCTGATTACCGTGCGGGACAACGGTGCAGGTATCCCGCCGGAACAATTAAAAGATTTGCTGACAGAACCGGTTAGCCGCCGGGAAGGGGGCATTGGCCTGATTAATGTGCACAGCAGGCTGCAAGGAATCTTCGGCCCCGGCTACGGCCTTGCTATTGAAAGCACACCGGCAGAGGGAACAACCGTGCGGTTTAAGATACCCTTGCAGGTACAGCAGGAGGTGCAGCGATGAAAGTTGTGGTGGTGGATGATGAGGCACCGGCCCGGGATGAACTGGTCTATTTGCTAAAGCAGCATGGCGGGCTGCAGGTGGTAGGGGAGGCGGAGGATGCGCCAAGCGCGATGCAGGTTTTGCGCCGGGAACGGCCGGATGCGGTGTTTTTGGATATTTCCATGCCCGGCGGGGACGGTCTGGAGGTGGCCCGGCAGTTGGCCCGCCAGGCCCATCCTCCTCTGGTGGTGTTTGCTACGGCCTACGACCGCCATGCTCTGGAGGCCTTCGAGGTCAATGCGGTAGACTACCTGCTGAAGCCCTTTTCCGAGCAGCGGGTGGCGGAAACAATTGACAAGTTAAGGCGGTTGGTTAAGCAAAGGAAGGCGGACGCGCATCCCTTGCAAAACAAGATTGCGGTCAGCAATGAAGATTTAATTACCCTGCTGGACCCGGCGGATATTATTTTTGCCGGCCGCCGGGGCAGGGAGGTGTTTGTTAAAACATACGATCAGGAGTTTAAGGTAAACTATACGCTGCAGGGGTTGGAACAGCGCTTGGATGCAGAGTTTTTTTTCCGGCCGCACCACGGTTTTTTGGTAAACGTAAATAAAATTGAAAAAATAGAGCCGGCCTTTCAGGGTTACCAGCTGGTGATGAAAGACAACACTGCTTCCCGGGTGCCGGTAAGCCGCAGCGGCATGAAAGAAATGAAACGATTGCTGGGCATTTAGAGCAAGCTGCCTGTTCAGACAGCTTGCTTAACCAATTAGACAGGCTATTTGACAAATTAGACATAAATTAAACAACGTGCTTACCTCATGTCTTACAATCAGGTTGTATTCACCAAATAACTAAGCATAAAGGAGGGAACGCACGTGTTTACTTTTTTAGCTGCAATTATTTTACTCATTGTTGGTTACCTAACCTACGGCAAGTTCGTAGAAAAAGTGTTTGGAGTAAATGAAAACAATGTTTGCCCCGCTTACGCCAAACAGGACGGCGTAGACTATGTGCCGATGGAATGGAAACGGGCCAGCCTGGTTCAACTGCTGAACATCGCCGGCTTGGGTCCTATCTTCGGGCCTATTATGGGTGCCCTGTGGGGACCGGTGGCCTTTTTGTGGATTGTCCTGGGATCCATTTTTGCCGGTGCGGTGCATGATTACTTCTCCGGCATGCTTTCAGTAAGAAACGGCGGCGCCGGCCTGCCGGATATCGTCGGTAAGTACCTGGGCAAGGGCATGAAGGCCTTTACCAACGTTTTTGCCCTGGTGCTGCTGGTGCTGGTAGGCACCGTGTTCATGACCGGACCGGCGAAACTGCTGGCCAGCCTGACACCGGGCTGGATGACCCTGAGCGTTTGGGTTGGTATTATCCTGCTTTACTATGTCCTGGCCACCTTGCTGCCGGTGGATAAAATTATCGGCCGGGTGTACCCGTTCTTTGGCGCCCTGCTGCTGATTATGGCCTTTGGCGTAGCCGGCGCTTTGCTGGTGCAGGGTTATCACATCCCTGAGCTGACCCTGGCTAATATGCACCCGAAAGGTTCCCCCATCTGGCCGCTGCTGTTTATCACCATTGCCTGCGGTGCCATTTCCGGTTTCCACGCGACCCAGTCTCCCATTATTGCCCGCTGCACCCAGAATGAAAAATACGGCCGTAAAATTTTCTACGGCATGATGATTGCTGAAGGCATCATTGCCCTGATCTGGGCGGCTGCCGGTATGTCCTTCTACGGCAGCTACGAAGGCCTGGCAGCTGTGCTGGCGCCCGGCGGCCCCGGCCCTGCCGGTGTGGTTAAAGAGGTAGCCACCACCATGCTGGGAGCAGTGGGTGGTACCATGGCGGTGCTGGGAGTTATTGTACTGCCTATTACCTCGGGTGACACCGCTTTCCGGGGTGCCCGCATGCTGATTGCCGACTTCCTGAAAATGGATCAAAAGCCCTTTGCCAAACGTTTGGCCATTGCCGTTCCGCTGTTCACTGTGGGCTACCTGCTGACCCTGATTGACTTTAACTTCCTGTGGCGTTACTTTGCCTGGGCCAACCAGACCACCGCTATGATCATGCTGTGGGCGGCGGCTGTTTACCTGGCGCAGGAGAGAAAACTGTACTGGGTGGCTGCCGTGCCTGCTTCTTTTATGACGGTGGTAACCTTCACCTACATCCTGATGGCGCCCGAAGGCTTTAAGCTGGCCACCGGCATTGCCTACCCCTTAGGTTTTGCTTTGGCCCTGCTGCCCATCGGATTGTTTGTCAAGCAAGTGCTGGGCATGAATAAAGGCACACTGGTTGCAGATCCCGCTAAAAACTCATAAAATAAGCAAACCAAAGGCGACAGGACATGAACCTGTCGCCTTTGGTTATTTATAACCCTGGGATTTATAATTTTTAAGGTCGAAAAACTTCGTCAGCAGAGCCGGCGGCTATTTTCCTGGCCACACCGGTACGTTCGGCCGCTTCTTCCACCGCCCGGGCCACCGCCGGAGCAACTTCTTCGTTAAAAACCGAAGGGATAATATTTTCGGCCGTCAACTGTTCGCCGGTAACAATGCCGGCCAGGGCGTAGGCGGCGGCCAGACACATTTCTTCATTAATGGTGCGGGCATGACAGTTGAGGGCACCCCGGAAAACCCCGGGGAAAGCCAGGGCGTTGTTTATCTGGTTGGCATAATCTGAACGGCCGGTGGCAATCACGCCGGCAATATCATAAATTTCTTCCGGCTGGATTTCCGGGTCGGGGTTGGCCAGGGCAAACACAATGGGTTGGGCGGACATTTGCAAAACAGACGCCCGGGTTAGCACACCCGGCCCGGAGACGCCGATAAACACGTCCGCCCCTGCAATCACCTCCTGCAGGCTGCCCTGCACACCGTCCGGGTTGGTATGTTGAGCCAACCAGGCCTTAGAAGGCTCCGCAGGAAGGTTGCGGCGGCTGATGGCACCCTTGCGGTCGCACACAATCAACCGGCGCACACCGGCCCGCAGCAGTATTTTGGCAATGGCCACACCGGCGGCGCCGGCGCCGCTTATAACAACTTTTACGCCGTCCAGGGTTTTGCCCACCACCTGCAGGGCGTTGATCAGGCCGGCTAATGTGACAATGGCGGTGCCGTGCTGGTCGTCGTGAAATACCGGAATATCCAGCATTTGCTTTAGTTTTGCCTCAATTTCAAAACATTTGGGGGCGGCAATGTCTTCCAGGTTAATGCCGCCAAAGGCCGGTGCCAGGGCGGTGACCGCTTCAATAATTTTATCCGGCGCCTGCACGTCCAGGCAAACAGGCACCGCATCCACATTGGCAAACTGTTTGAACAGCACTGCTTTACCTTCCATTACCGGCAGTGCCCCGGTGGCGCCCAGGTTGCCCAGCCCCAGTACCGCCGAGCCGTCAGTTACAATGGCCACAGTGTTGCCCTTCATGGTCAATTTATATGCCATCTCCGGCTCCTGGGCCAGGGTTTCTGAGATCACCGCCACACCGGGAGTGTACACCAGGGACAGGTCTTCCCAGTTTTCAATGCGCCGCCTGGGGTTGATTTCAATTTTGCCGCCCAGGTGGCGGGTAAACACCCGGTCGGCTACCCGGATTACCTGCACGCCGGGGATGGCCTGCAGGGCTTCCAGCAGCTCCGGCAGGTGGTCCCGCTCCCGCAAACGCACCATTAAATCCCGGGTAACGGTGGCAGGCGAGGCGGCCACTAAATCAATGGCCCCCAGGCTGCCCCCCTCCGCAGCAATGACGTTTAATACTCTGGCCAAAGTACCCGGCCGGTTGGATAACTTGAGCCGGATAGTAATGTTTAATGACATCACCATAAAAGATACCTCTCTTTGTCAGGCATTGTTTTTGGATACGTATTTATTATCTTATTTATTGTTAACCGGCTCAATATTTAAACCTGTTTTTAGAAAAAAATAACTTGACTGTCAAATCAAGAGGGTGATATGTTGAAAACCGGGTATAACAAAGCAAAAGGGAAAGTACGGAAAATACTGTGAAGGGGAAGTGGTTATGAAAGGCAAGTGGAAATTATGGCTGGTGCCGGTGTTGGCGGTGGTGGCCCTGGCTGCTTTCAAAGGGGGCGGTTTGTGGGGGAAAAACGAAAGCCCCCGGGAAATTCCTGTGCCAAAAGTAGTTGTGGCAGCAGCCGCCAGGGTTAAGATGGATCATGCAATTTCCCTGACGGGTAATCTGGAAGCCTACCGGCAGGCGGTTATCCACGCCAAAGTGGCGGGCCGGGTGAGCCGGGTGGCGGTACAAAACGGGCAGCCGGTTACAGCCGGCCAGCCGCTGGTGCAGCTGGAAACCAGTGACTTTGCCAATACCCTGGCTGTTAACGAAGCCGCCTTAAAGAAGGCGGCAGCCGCCTTAGCTATGGCCCGGGCGGATTATCACAGATTTCAAGAACTGCACAAGCAAGCCGCTGTTTCTGACAAGGAGTTTGAGGGGGTAACAGCCGCCTGGCACATGGCCGAAGCGGATGCCGCCGCGGCGGCGGCGGCTGTCAACGCCGCCCGGGAGGCCCTGCAAAACGCCACTGTTACTTCGCCCATCAGCGGTTTGGTGGCCAACCGTGATGTTAAGGTGGGTCAAATGGTTTCGCCCCAGGGGGCTCCCCTGATGACGGTGGAAGACATAGCATCGGTTTATGTGGTTGTAAATATTGAACAGCAGGACCTGGCCAGGGTAAAACCCGGCTTAAAGGCTGACGTTACGGTGGATGCCTATGGTGATCAAGTGTTTAAGGGCGTGGTGGAAGTGATTAACCCGGTGGCCAAACAGGGGGCCCGGGTATTTGAAACCAAAATTAAAGTGGCTAACCCGGAATATCTTTTAAAGCCCGGCATGTTTGCCAGGGTGCAGTTAAAAACCGGTGAGGCAGTTAACACCCTGGTGGTTCCCCAGGCGGCCCTTACAACCAAGCAGGGCATGTATTTTGTTTTTGTGCCGGAGGGCAACCGGGTCAAGCGGCAGCAGGTGGAGATCGGCCAAATTATTAATCAATCAGTAGAAATAAAAAAGGGGCTGACCGAGGGCCAACAGGTGGTAATTACCAATGTCAACAAGCTGAAGGATCAGGATAGGGTAGAGATTGCCCGGTAACAGGAGGTAAACTATGTTTTTAACAAACCTTAGCTTAAAACGGCCGGTTTTTGCCACGGTAACTGTCCTGGCGCTGTTGGCAGTGGGCATCATCAGCTATATTGGTCTTAACATTAATGATTATCCCGAGGTGGAGTTTCCCTATGTGGTGGTAACCGTAGTGCAGCCCGGGGCTTCGCCGGAACAGGTGGAAAGCAAAATTGTCAGCAAACTGGAAGAAGCCATTGGCCAAATTTCCGGCGTCAAGCATATTTATGCCACAGCCCGGGAAGGAGTTGCCACTGTTTTTGCGGAGTTTTCTTTGGAAACCTCGCCCGAGGTAGCGGCCCAGGATGTGCGTGATAAAATTGGCACGATCCGGGGTGAGCTGCCCCAGGATATTGAGGAACCCATTATTGCCCGGTTTGACCCTTCAGCCATGCCCATTGCTTCGCTGGCGGTGACCGGCAGCTTATCACAGCGTGAATTAACCACAGTGGTGGAGGATTTAATTAAAAGAAGGCTGGAAACCGTTAACGGTGTGGGCGCCATTGATATTTACGGGGATGTCAAAAGGGAAATTCATCTGCAGCTGGACAAATATAAGCTGGCTGCCTATGGGCTGACCACTGCCGAAGTGATCAACAGCCTGCGCAGCGAGAATATGGAGGTGCCCGGCGGCAAGGTGGGCAACGGTGACCGGGAAATGACGCTCCGGACGGTGGGCAGCATCAACCGGGTGGAGGAGTTTGCCAACCTGCCGGTGGCCCGGCGGGACGGTGTTCAGTTATATGTTAAAGACATTGCCACAGTGGTTGACGGCGTAGAGGAGACGGACAGTTTATCCCGTTACCAGGGCAAGCCGGCCATTGGCATTGATATCATTAAACAATCAGGCGCCAATACGGTGGAGGTAGCGGACAGGATCAAAGCGGTGCTGGCAGAGGTGAAGCAGGAGCTGCCGCCCGGCGTGCAGCTGGAAATGGTGCGGGACAACTCTGTTTACATCAGGGATGCGGTTAAGGATGTCAGGAATACCCTGATTGAAGGAAGTGTGCTGGCCGTACTGACCGTATTTATTTTTCTCAGGGATTGGCGCAGCACCTTAATTGGCGCGCTGGCTATTCCCACCTCAATTATTGCCACCTTTTTTGCCATGAAAGTGCTGGGCTTTACCTTGAATTTCATGTCTTTAATGGCCCTATCCCTGGCGGTGGGTCTGTTAATTGACGACGCCATTGTGGTTATTGAAAATATTGTGAGGCACCTGCGGCTGGGCAAAAGCCCGTTGGAGGCGGCCCGGGACGGCACCGGCGAGCTGGGTTTGGCGGTCACCGCCACCACCCTGACGGTAGTTGCCGTATTTCTTCCGGTGGGCATGATGACCGGCATTGTAGGGCAATTTTTTAAACAATTTGGCTTAACTGTGGTTTTCAGCGTGCTGGTTTCCCTGTTTGTGGCCTTTACTCTGGTGCCCATGCTGGCCTCCCGCTGTTTAAAAGAGGAAGAACACTTACCCGGGGGTCCGGTGGGCAAATTTCTCAAATGGTTTAACCGTGGCTTTGATAAAATTACCGCCTTTTATGCAGATTTTCTTAAAGTGGTGCTGCGCAACCGCAAAAAAACCCTGGGCATTGCTCTGCTCTTGTTTTTGGGCAGCTTAATGCTGATTCCGCTGCTGGGTTCCACCTTTGTGCCGAGCAGCGACATCGGGGAATTGTATGTGGTGGCCGATTTGGATGCCGGTCTTGGCATGGCGGCCGCCGGACAAGTAACCGCAGAAATGGAAAAGGTATTGCAGGGTTTCCCGGAAGTAACCAAATTATATACTACCGTAACCAATGAACGGGCCAATATTTTTGTCAAACTGGTTGATAAACACCACCGGGACAAAACCATCGACCGGCTGGCCATGGATATGCGGCATCAATTAAATGCCATACCCGGTGTTAAGGTTACTGTTAACCAGCAGGCCGGCATGAGTGACGGAGCGGCCATTCAATTCCGCTTGCTGGGGGATGACCTGGACCAGTTGCAGGTTTATGCGGAACAGGCCCAGAAAATTATGGAAAGCATCCCCGGCACGGTGGATGTGTCCGGCAGCTACAAACCGGGCAAACCGGAAGGGCAGGTGCAAATTAAACGGGATGTGGCTGCCGACCTGGGGGTCAGTACGGCCAGCGTAGCAGATACTTTACGCACCCTGTTTAACGGCGTGGTGGTTAGTCAGTACGAGGAGGGCGAGGAGAGATTTGATGTGCGGGTTCGCCTGGCGGAAGACCATCGCCGGAACCTGGCTGATTTGAGCAATATCTACCTGCCGGGGGCCCAGGGCCTGGTGCCCCTGAGCCAGGTCAGCGAAACGGTATTTGCCACCTCGCCCAGCCAGATCAACCGTTTTGACCGTACCAAAGAAATTGTATTATCCTGCAATACCGACGGCAGCATATCTATGGGCGAATTTAACAAAATCTTTAAGGAGCGGGTGGCCAAAGAAATGAACCTGCCGCCGGGTTACAGCTTTTACGAGGGCGGCGATGCGGAACGCATGGGCGAAACCTTTACGGCCATGCTGCTGGCCCTGGTGACAGCCGTTTTGTTCATTTTCTTTATTCTGGCGGCCCAGTTTGAAAGTTATATCGACCCCTTCTCCATTATGCTGTCGCTGCCCATGGCGGTGGTGGGAGCCATTTTAGCGCTGCTGACAGTGGGCAGTGATTTGAGCATTATGAGTATGATTGGCATTATCATGCTGATGGGCCTGGTCACCAAGAATGCCATTTTGCTAATTGACTTTACCAAACAGGAACGGGCCCGGGGCGTGGAACGCAACGAAGCCCTGCGCAAGGCAGCCCTTACCCGCCTGCGCCCCATTGTAATGACCTCAACGGCCATGATCCTGGGGATGCTGCCCCTGGCTCTGGCCCTGGGCCCCGGTGCCGAAGGACGGGCACCTATGGCCCATGCCATTATCGGCGGCCTGATCACCTCTACGCTGCTGACCCTGGTGGTGGTGCCGGTCATCTATACCATACTGGATGACCTGAAGGCAAAAACCACCGCCTTAAAACACCGCTTTATGCAAGCCGGTGACGGTGCTTAACCGGCATAAAAACGACCTGGCCGCCGTATAGGCGGGCCAGGTCGTTTTTAATTAAAAATACTTGCCCAGGAACCGGTGGGTGGCCTGGTTGCCACAGGAACAGGACAAGGAAACGGCAACTATATCGTGAACGAATTTAAATCCCGATTGCTCTAACTTGACTTTCACCTGGATATTTTGATTGCCACAACGGTTGCAGGTAAATTTTAACCCCTTGGGCAGAGGAGTGAAATCACCCGCCAAAGCGTCCGCCCGGAGTTTATCATCCGGCTCAAAATAATGATAAGATAAGTTGCGGCATTCCTTAGATGAACAATATACAGACAAACAAATGCTTTTTATCTCTTTTTTGTTGAGGTATTCCACTTCCGGCAATACTTCTGCTTCGGTACAGCCGCACAGGTTGCAGAACTGTTCAAACTCACCGGGCCGGTCAAAGTCGTTAACTTTTTCTGCCGCAAATTTCAGGTTAATACTGCTCAAGGGAGATAACCACCTTATCAAAATTCTTTTCTATGTTCTAATTTTACATCATTAGTTGTTTTCCTCTAGGCCTAATGTCTTGTTTATAACAATTTTAGACTTGAATTTTATGATAGCACCGGTTCCCGGCGACCGGTGTTTTTTTAAAAATGCCACAAGCATTGACAATGACAATCGTTTTATAGTTAAGGTAATAAATGTCAATTATACAAGATGCTTTTCTTAAACATATTTTTATTGAGGGAGCAAAGCCCTGTCGGTGCAAGCACTGACAGGGCTAAAAGTTGGCAGAGCGTTTTCTCTGATATTTAAGTACCGATTGATTTTAAGCGAGGCAGCTTTACCTTGGCCCATTTTGCTGACAGTTTGCGGCCCAGGTCGTCAAAAACGGTGTAAACCACCGGTACCAGAACCAGCGTAATGAGGGTAGACAGGGTTAAGCCAAAAGCCACCACCACTGCCATGGGAGCCTGGCCTTCGGAACCCTCGCCGCCGCCAAAGGCCAGGGGCAGCAGGGCCAGCACGGTGGTGAGGGCAGTCATTAAAATAGGCCGCAGGCGCACCGGGCCGGCGGCTAAGACAGCCTGATCCCGCTCGTAGCCGCGCTTGCGCAGGGTATTAATATAATCAACCAGCACAATGGCGTTGTTAACCACAATACCGATCAGCATAATGGCGCCGATTAAAGCCGGGACGCTGAGGTGATGGCCGGTGATGCCCAGGCCCAATACCACCCCGATAAATGTAGGCGGCAGGGAAAACATAATGATGAAAGGCTGAAACAGTGATTCAAACTGGGCTGCCATCACCATAAATACCAGCACCACCGAGAGAATTAAGGCGATGGCCAGGCTCTTAAAGGAATCGGCCATGTCTTTGGCTTGGCCGCCGGTGTGGATGGTATAACCCTCGGGCAAAGCCAATTTGTTTAAAGCGGCTGCAATTTCTTTGTTGACACTGCCGGTATCCCGGCCGGAGATGTCGGCTGTAATGCGAACTTCCCGGCTTTGCGAAGACCGGATAATTTCCGTTGGGGCATGCTGGGTTGTAATCCTGGCTACAGCTGACACCGGCACCCGGGCACCGGTGGGAGCAACTAGCGTCAGGTTGGCCAGAGCATCTGCATCCTTGCTGCTATCCTCCGGGAAAAGCAGGCGCACATCCACTTCATCTTCACCGGTGCGCATACGGCTGACCACTCTGCCGTCAAAGGAAGTGCTGACGGCTGCCAGAACCTGGCCGGCGGACAGGCCGTAGCGGGCGGCCTGTTCCCTGTCAACCATAATCTGCACCTCCGGGGTGGCTTCGGATAACGAGTTGGTCACGTTGCGGGTGCCGGGTACCGACTTAACAACTTCCGCCAGCAGGTCGCCCAACTGGTTGAGTACGGTTAAATCATCGCCCCGGATAGCTATGTCCACCGGTTTGCTGCTGGGACTGCCGGAATTGTCAGCCAGTGAGACGGTGATATCAGCACCGGGGATATCTTGCACAGCCCGGCGCAGTTTTTCCACCGCTTGTTCGGTAGAAATATCCCGTTGGGCCAGGGGTTTTAATTTTATCTGCAGGGTGGCCTGGTCGCCCGACCCTACGCCCAGGAAGGATAACTGGCCGCCGGAGCCAACCGTGGTAAAGATACGCTCGATCTCTTTAACTTGCGAGCGGGCCAATTTTTCCAGGTCGGCGGCTACCCGGGCGGTTTCGGCAACCTTAGTGCCGGCGGGCATGTCTATCTTGACGGTAATTTCCCCCTGATCCATGGTGGGGATAAATTCTGTGCCAATTAAGGGAGTAGCTGCGACACTAAGCAGCAGCAGCAACGCTGTAAAACCCACCACTTTTTTGCGGTTGCCCAGGGCCCACCGCAGCAAGCTGCCGTAATGCAGGTTTAACCGGTGCATGAAACGACCAAACAGCAGGACCGGGTTTTTGGTACGGCCCGGGGGCAAATTTTCATCCGGCGGGGCAACTTTTTGCAGCAGCCGGGAGGACATCATGGGAACCAGGGTCAGGGCCGCAAAAAGGGCGGCAATGTGCGAGAAACTTACTGTGAGAGCCATGGGCTTAAATAATATGCCGGCTAAACCTTCCACAAACACAATGGGCAGAAATACCACCACCTGGGCGCCGGCAGATGCGGTAACGGCGTTGGCTACTTCGGCGGTGCCCAGTTTGGCAGCCTGTATAACATCATATCCCTGCTGGCGGTAGCGGTAGATGCTTTCCAACACCACCACCGAAAAATCCACCAGGGAGCCCAAGCCCAGTGCCAAACCGCCCAGAGACAGCATGTTAATGGTCTGATGGCCGAAATACATCAGGGTAAAGGTAGCAATAATGGAGATGGGCATTACCAGGGCCACCACCAATGTGCTGCGCAGGCTGCGTAAAAACAAATAGAGGATAATTACAGCCAGTATACCGCCCACCAGCCCGTGGTAAATTACATTATCTATAGACTGCTGAATAAATTTGGACATATCCACCACAGTGGTGATTTTAACTCCGTCCGGCAGAGTCTTGTTCAGTGCTGCCACTTCCTGCAGCACCTCCTTGGCCACCTGAACGGTGTTGGCGCCGGTGGATTTCATGACATCCAGGCCCAGGGAGGGCTGGCCATCCACATAGGCGAAACGGCTTTCTTTCTTAAAGGAATCCTCCACGGCGGCCAAGTCACCAAGTGCCAGCGAGCCGCCCTGACCTGGCAACGGAACCCGTATTTGCTTAATTTGCGCCAGGCTGGTATATTCTCCCGTCACCCGAATGGCGGTCTCTTGAGTACCCCGTTCCACTACGCCGGCGGTGCCTGAGATATTATCGCCGGCCAGCGCCTGCATCACCTGATTGACACTGAGGCCATAGGTTTCCATTTTAGCGGGATCCAGGATAACTTTTATTTCCCGGCTTTTGCCACCGCTAATACTAACGGAGGCAACACCGTCAATGCGCTCCAGACGGGATTGGACGGTATCCTCAGCAATTTTCTTTAACTTCACCACATCGCTGCCGGTCATGGAAAAAGAAAGAATCGGCGCCTGATTGGGGTCCAGTTTCATTACCCGGGGGGTTTTTACCTCGCCGGGCAGCGCGCCTTTGACATAATCTATTTTTTCCCGCAATTCAATGGCGGCATTGTCCATATTGGTGCCCCAGTTAAACTGCACAATTACCAGAGAGATGCCGTTTTGGGAACGGGAACGAATTTCTTTTATGTTGCCGGTGGTGGCAACCGCAGCCTCAATGGGTTTGGTAACCAACTTTTCCACTTCTGCCGGGGCAGCACCTTCATAACTGGTTACAATAACAGCGATAGGCAATTCCATTTCCGGGTATAAATCCACCGCCAAGCGGGGGAGGGAAAACAAACCCAAAAAAATAAGGGCAATGATAAGCATAGAGATGGCCACCGGCCGGTCTACCGAAAAATCTGCTATTTTCACCTGGCGGCACCTCCCAGCTCCTTCACTGCTTTAACCTTTTGGCCGTCAGCTACCAAGCGATTGCCCTTTACAATGACGGTTTGACCGGCCTTCAGGCCGTCTTTGATTTCTACCAGCTCACCGGAGGTAACGCCCACTTGAACAGAAACTTCTTTGGCTTTGCCGTCTGCCACAATAAAAACATAGTGCCGGCCTTCCCGTTCCAGGACAGCATCCACCGGTAAGGCCAGCACGCCTGCCGAGGTGCCGGTGGATAAATTTAACCTGGCGACCATGCCGGGCTTAATCTCGCCCTGTTGGTTGGGCAGCTGAATTTCTACCGCAAAGGACCGGGTGGCCGCGTCTGCCCTGGGAGCAACCGAGAGAACTGTACCATTGACAGTTTTATTCAGCGCGTTAATGGCAACAGGCACTGTTGTACCTTCTTTAATGGAGCTGACAACGTTTTCCGACACATACACCTTTACTTTGGGATTGGCCAGTTGAACCACCGTTACCGCCGGGGCCTGAGGTGTAACAGTGTCGCCGGGGTCCACCTGAATACCGGCCACCACGCCGTCAATGGGCGAAGTCAGCAAGGCGTTGTTGTAGTTATCCTGGGTCGTATGCAAGGTAGCCTGGGCTTGTTTTAATTGAGCCGCTGCCACCTTTAAATTGCTCCGGGCTGTCACCAGGGCGCTTTCTGCCTGTTCAAACTGGGATTTGGCAATGGCCTGGGCATCGTACAGGATTTTGCTTCTTTCAAAGTTTATTTCTGCATCCTTTAAAGCCTGGTGGGCCCGTTCCCAGTTGGCTTGGGCCAGTTCAAGACCTGCCTCGGCTTGGTCCAGGGCATGGCGGGTTTCGTTGCCTTCCAACTGCACAAGCGCTTGTCCCCGGTGGACTTTATCGCCCACCCTGACCAAAACTTTTTCAACGCGGCCGGTAACTTTAGGCATTACATTGACATCCGCCGCGGCAATAATTTCACCGGTGGCAGATAAAGTATGGGTGAGATCAGCTGTAGAAACCTTGGTAATTTCTACCGGCATTAACTTTTCTTCCTGGGGAGGTGTTTTTTGACCGCAGCCGGTCACAGAAGCAGTTAATACCAGCATGCAAAGCATAAGGACGATTATCCTTTTCAAGCCAGCAACTCCTTTCCAGCTATGCTTATTCTTTTACCGGTTCACTACTTATCCCGGCCAGGAATATCTCAAGGGTTGTGCGCAGGGTTTGTTCTAATAAAAGCTTGTTTTTATGAACCAGCATTTGCAGACCGGCACCGTCAAAAATGGCCAGGAAAGATAAGGTAACCGTTTTGGGGTCCAGGGCTTTAAACTCACCGTTTCTAATGGCTTCTTCTATAATTTGATAAATAATGTGGGTGGGTTTTTCAAATTCTGCACTCATCTTGCGGATAGTTGCTTCTTCTTTTGCCTGCAGCAAAAATTCAAGCATTAAAGCAGAGATAGGTGTGTCAATGCATTGCAAACGGTGTTCCAGAAATATCGCCAGCTTTTCGGCCGCTGAACGGGTTCCCGGTAAACGGGCTATGTATTGGGTGTTCCATTCATTAACAAAGCGTTTTACCAGGTAGAGAAAAATTTCTTCCTTACTCTTGAAATGCCAGTAGATACCACCCTTGCTGATGCCGGATGCTTTAACAATTTCGTCCACCGAGGTGGCGCCATAACCGGAAGTTAAAAAACAGGCCAGGGCGGCATCGGCAATGAGATCCTTTTTTGATTGTTTAGTCAACAAAGTCCCTCCCTTCCAAACAGACCGGTCAGTCTGTCTTGATTGTATAAACGGCAGTGCATTGATGTCAATAAATTTCTTTCGCATAGGGGTTATAAATTAAAGGAAAGGTGAAATAATAGACATGGTTTCAAGAAAGCCGCCAGGCTGTAGACAAAGGTTGCAAAAAACAAAGTGGGGGGTGGCTTTAATACTTTCTGCAAGGGGCCTGGCGAAGCACTTGATGAGCTAAATAAGCCCAGGTATAAAATGTCGATAAAAAATGCAAATTAAAAGATTTATTAAGCTAATTCAATGAATATATGTTAAATAACAGGACGTAATAATTTTGCGCATTGGCTGCTGCTTATTAAAAATGTGGCATAAAAATAAATAAAGTTTTTAAAAAGGTATTGCATTATAACAAAATTAGTGTTAACATAAAAAACGTCGCTGCGAGGCGGCACTAAAAAATGCCACTTGCCGCAGGGCGGCAAAAGTGGTAAGATGAAGTTCCGCCGCTGATAAGGCGGTGAGTGAATTACCAAAAACTTCTGCTTGCAACAGAGCGGGAGATATGGTAAGATGAAATTCCGGTCGCGAGGCCGGGCGGTCTTTGAAAACTAAACAGTAGATGATGGATGCACAACAGGTCAAGTCAAAAGTCATCGAGAAGATGAGACTGTGACAGACCACAACCTCGTCAAGCGTAAAAAAGCTTACGGGAAATACGGACAACGACAAGAGCCAAAACTCTTGTAAAATATTCAAGATATTTTATGGAGAGTTTGATCCTGGCTCAGGACGAACGCTGGCGGCGTGCCTAACACATGCAAGTCGAACGGTTTTCGAGGTTCGACATTCGAGGTTCGAAGTTCGAGTAAAAGCAAATCGAACTTCGAATTTCGAACGTCGAACTTCGAGAATAGTGGCGCACGGGTGAGTAACGCGTGGATAACCTGCCTGGTAGACCGGGATAACAGCTGGAAACGGCTGCTAATACCGGATACGCTCTGACTGTCGCATGGCAGTGAGAGGAAAGAATTATCGCTATCAGATGGGTCCGCGTCCCATTAGCTGGTTGGTGGTGTAAGAGACCACCAAGGCGACGATGGGTAGCCGGCCTGAGAGGGCGACCGGCCACACTGGGACTGAGACACGGCCCAGACTCCTACGGGAGGCAGCAGTGGGGAATCTTCCGCAATGGGCGAAAGCCTGACGGAGCAACGCCGCGTGAGGGAAGAAGGCCTTCGGGTTGTAAACCTCTGTCTTCAAGGAAGAATAGATGACGGTACTTGGAGAGGAAGCCCCGGCTAACTACGTGCCAGCAGCCGCGGTAAAACGTAGGGGGCGAGCGTTGTCCGGAATTACTGGGCGTAAAGGGCGCGTAGGTGGTTCATTAAGTCAGAGGTGAAAGTTCGGGGCTCAACCCCGTGATTGCCTCTGATACTGGTGGACTTGAGTGCAGGAGAGGGGAGCGGAATTCCCAGTGTAGCGGTGAAATGCGTAGATATTGGGAGGAACACCAGTGGCGAAGGCGGCTCTCTGGACTGTAACTGACACTGAGGCGCGAAAGCGTGGGGAGCAAACAGGATTAGATACCCTGGTAGTCCACGCCGTAAACGATGAGTGCTAGGTGTTGGTGGTATCGACCCCACCAGTGCCGCAGTTAACACAATAAGCACTCCGCCTGGGGAGTACGGTGGCAACACTGAAACTCAAAGGAATTGACGGGGGCCCGCACAAGCGGTGGAGTATGTGGTTTAATTCGACGCAACGCGAAGAACCTTACCAGGGCTTGACATCGCCTGACAGCTGTAGAGATACAGTGTTCAACCTTCGGGTTGACAGGTAGACAGGTGGTGCATGGTTGTCGTCAGCTCGTGTCGTGAGATGTTGGGTTAAGTCCCGCAACGAGCGCAACCCCTAACATTAGTTGCCAGCGAGTGAAGTCGGGAACTCTAATGTGACTGCCGTTGACAAAACGGAGGAAGGTGGGGATGACGTCAAATCATCATGCCCCTTATGTCCTGGGCTACACACGTACTACAATGGCCGGTACAGACGGAAGCGAAGCCGTGAGGCGGAGCGAAACCGAGAAAGCCGGTCTCAGTTCGGATTGTAGTCTGCAACTCGACTACATGAAGTCGGAATCGCTAGTAATCGCAGGTCAGCATACTGCGGTGAATACGTTCCCGGGCCTTGTACACACCGCCCGTCACACCACGAAAGCTGACAACACCCGAAGCCGGTGAGCTAACCGCAAGGAGGCAGCCGTCGAAGGTGGGGTTGGTGATTGGGGTGAAGTCGTAACAAGGTAGCCGTATCGGAAGGTGCGGCTGGATCACCTCCTTTCTAAAGAGTTAACGGCGCGGCTTAGAGAAGGCGCGCGAACTCCGGTCGATCATCCATCATTCATACTGTTTAGTTTTGAGAGACCGGGCAACCGATAAAGCGGTTGAACAAAGGACTCTCAAACGCTCCTTGAAAACTAAACAGCCAAGAAAAGCGTCGCAAAAAAAGCAGGAAACTCAAAGAAACATGAGTAACCGAGCGAAAGTAGGTCAAGAAAGAAAGGGCATACGGCGGATGCCTTGGCGCTAAGAGCCGACGAAGGGCGTGGAAAGCTGCGAAAAGCCACGGGGAGCCGCAAGCAGGCAGAGATCCGTGGATACCCGAATGGGGCAACCCGGCGGAGGGAACCTCCGTCACCCTGTGCTGAACCCATAGGCACAGAGGAGGGCACCCGGGGAACTGAAACATCTAAGTACCCGGAGGAAGAGAAAGAAACATCGACCCCCCCAGTAGCGGCGAGCGAAAAGGGGCGAGCCTAAACCAAACCTCTACGGAGGTATGGGGTTGCGGGACCTTCAAGAAGTAATTGAAGACCTAGCTGAAGCTGTCTGGAAAGGCACTGCACAGAAGGTAACACACCTGTAAGCGAAAGGTTGAAGATTGCAGGAGGCATCCCAAGTACCACAGGACACGTGAAACCCTGTGGGAATCCGGGGGGACCACCCCCCAAGGCTAAATACTCTTAGCGACCGATAGTGAACCAGTACCGTGAGGGAAAGGTGAAAAGCACCCCGGGAGGGGAGTGAAAGAGAACCTGAAACCGTATGCCTACAAGCTGTCGGAGCGCTATTCGAGGTTCGATATTCGAGATTCGACGTTCGAATGCATGTCAGATCTTACGGGACTAAATAAAAAAGACCCCAAAGGAATGCTTGTATCGAACCACGAACTTCGAACATCGAACTTCGAAGCGTGACGGCGTACTTTTTGTAGAACGGACCGGCGAGTTACATCTAACGTGCAGGTTAAGGCAGGAAAGCCGGAGCCAAAGCGAAAGCGAGTCTTAATAGGGCGAGATGTACGTTGGAGTAGACCCGAAACCTGGTGATCTACCCATGTCCAGAGTGAAGCTTTAGTAAAATAAAGTGGAGGCTCGAACCGACCTTCGTTGAAAAGGAGGCGGATGAGGTGTGGGTAGGGGTGAAATGCCAATCGAACCAGGAGATAGCTGGTTCTCCCCGAAATAGCTTTAGGGCTAGCCTCGGATGATGGCAAGCGGAGGTAGAGCACTGAATGGGCTAGGGGCCTTCACGGGTTACCGAACCCAATCAAACTCCGAATGCCGCGATGCCAAATCCGGGAGTCAGACTGCGAGTGCTAAGATCCGTAGTCGAGAGGGAAACAGCCCAGACCAACAGCTAAGGTCCCCAAGACAGGCTAAGTGGAAAAGGATGTGGGGTTGCAGAGACAACCAGGATGTTGGCTTAGAAGCAGCCACCATTTAAAGAGTGCGTAATAGCTCACTGGTCAAGTGGCCCTGCGCCGAAAATGAAACGGGGCTAAGCCTGGCACCGAAGCTTTGGATTTTCGAGGTTCGATGTTCGAGATTCGAAGTTCGAAAGGATAACTCACATGATAAAAATTTATCATGATTTAGAAGTATACAAGAGAGGATATAAGTTAGCTCTTGAAATACACAAAATAACCATGAGTTTTCCTAGACACGAACTATATGAAATAGGTAGCCAAATAAGGCGTGCTGCTGTATCAATACCATTAAACATTGCAGAAGGATACGGTAGAAAAAGATATGTAGATGACTTTAAGAGATTCTAAATTAACGCCCTTGGCTCCTGCAATGAGGTTGCAGTCCTACTAGATATGATTAATGATCTTGGATATATCCCGGATCATTATGAAACATTAAAAGAAGAATACGATCACTTAGGACGGCAAATTAATCGATTAATACAAACATGGAAATAATCGAACCTCGAACTTCGAACATCGAACTTCGAAAATGGTAGGGGAGCGTTCTTATCCTGTAGAAGTCGTACCGTAAGGAGCGGTGGAGGGATAAGAAGTGAGAATGCCGGTATGAGTAAGCGAAAAGGCAGGTGAGAATCCTGCCCGCCGAAAGCCTAAGGATTTCTGGGGAAGGTTCGTCCGCCCAGAGTAAGCCGGGACCTAAGCCGAGGCCGCAAGGCGTAGGCGATGGAAAATCGGTTGAGAATCCGATGCCACCTGGCACCGCTTGAGGATGGAGTGACGCAGGAGGGTAGGTTAAGCCAGCGGATGGAAAAGCTGGTCCAAGCCTGTAGGGAGTGAGGTAGGCAAATCCGCCACACGTTAGACCTGAGAGGTGAAGGGGAGCGAAAAGAAGTAGCGAAGTAACTGAACCCACACTGCCAAGAAAAGCTTCTAACGATGGTAACCAGGTGCCCGTACCGCAAACCGACACAGGTAGGCGAGGAGAGAATCCTAAGGCGCGCGAGAGAACCCTCGTTAAGGAACTCGGCAAAATGACCCCGTAACTTCGGGAGAAGGGGTGCCTTTGTATCGTGAAAGTCAAACGACCGGAGCGAGAAGAGGCCGCAGAGAAAAGGCCCAAGCGACTGTTTACCAAAAACACAGGTCTCTGCTAAAGCGAAAGCTGACGTATAGGGGCTGACGCCTGCCCGGTGCCGGAAGGTTAAGGGGAAGTGTTAGGGAAACCGAAGCATAGAACCGAAGCCCCGGTAAACGGCGGCCGTAACTATAACGGTCCTAAGGTAGCGAAATTCCTTGTCGGGTAAGTTCCGACCCGCACGAAAGGCGTAACGATTTGGGCACTGTCTCAACGAGGGGCTCGGTGAAATTGTAATGACGGTGAAGATGCCGTCTACCTGCGACAGGACAGAAAGACCCCGTGGAGCTTTACTGTAGCTTGACATTGGGTTTTGGTATTTGATGTACAGGATAGGTGGGAGACGTAGAAGCTAGGACGCCAGTTTTAGCGGAGTCGCCGTTGGGATACCACCCTTTAGATATTGAAATTCTAACTAAAGTCCTTAGAGCAGGACATAGGACAGTGTCAGGTGGGCAGTTTGACTGGGGCGGTCGCCTCCTAAAGAGTAACGGAGGCGCCCAAAGGTTCCCTCAGCGCGGACGGAAATCGCGCGTAAGAGTGTAAAGGCAGAAGGGAGCTTGACAGCGAGACAGACAAGTCGAGCTGGTACGAAAGTAGGGCTTAGTGATCCGGCGGTACCGAGTGGAAGGGCCGTCGCTCAACGGATAAAAGCTACCCCGGGGATAACAGGCTTATCTCCCCCAAGAGTCCACATCGACGGGGAGGTTTGGCACCTCGATGTCGGCTCATCGCATCCTGGGGCTGAAGTAGGTCCCAAGGGTTGGGCTGTTCGCCCATTAAAGCGGTACGTGAGCTGGGTTCAGAACGTCGTGAGACAGTTCGGTCCCTATCCGTCGCAGGCGCAGGAAACTTGAGAAGAGCTGTCCCTAGTACGAGAGGACCGGGATGGACGGACCGCTGGTGTACCAGCTATTGTGCCAACGGTAGCGCTGGGTAACTAAGTCCGGACGGGATAAGTGCTGAAAGCATCTAAGCACGAAGCCCCCTTCAAGATGAGGTTTCCCACTGGCAACAGGTAAGATCCCATGGAGACTACGTGGTAGATAGGCCGGGGGTGTAAGCACAGCAATGTGTTGAGCCGACCGGTACTAATAGATCGAGGTCTTGACCTAAGAGAGCGATGCAAGGCTGTTTAGTTTTGAGGGAGCGATAGGCTTCTGAGTTAAGTAAATAAGTTTCTGGTGGCGATACCGGAGGGGGTACACCTGTTCCCATCCCGAACACAGCAGTTAAGCCCTCCAGGGCCGATGGTACTTGGGGCTCACGCCTCTGGGAGAGTAGGTCGCCGCCAGAATTATTATATTATGTTCCCCGATAGCTCAACGGTAGAGCAACCGGCTGTTAACCGGTAGGTTGTAGGTTCGAATCCTACTCGGGGAGCCATTTTAAAAAGGACTTCTGCGTTAGCAGGAGTCCTTTTTCATATCAATTTTTACATAAATTATTGATATTATTAATTTTGGCCGGCATAAAATATTGCGATAAATATATCTAAGGCGGTGGCAAACATGACGCGCGCAAGAATGCTGTGGCAAACTAATTTAAGCGTACCTTTGTTTGTAGCAGCCGGTAATATATTTGATGCAGCACAAAACGTTGTAGTGGCCGGAGGTACTCAAGTGTCAGTATACAGGCCGTTAAATAATACTTACCGATTAGCTGCGACGGCGGCAGTTAATCAAACTGTTTTAAGTTTGGCAGTGGGCCTGCCAATTTTTGCCTCAGAAATTATTTTTGTAGGTTTGGCTGATCGCATAGTTGCTTTTGCCTACCGGCAAGGTGTGCTAATACAACTCTGGCAAACAACACCTGAGCCGGGCGCTAACTTTACAGATATAATTCCGGCGGATTTAGACGGGGACGGGCGGCAGGAACTGGCGGCTATTGCTAACGGCACTGACAGTTTATATGTTTATCTGATAACAGGGCAAACGCTGACCGCTTTGCGGCCGGAATTACTGGCCATTAGACAGCTGCCGGGGAAGCCCGGCAGTATTACCGCTTTTCGTCCCCCCGCGGCCCGGACTGACTGGTTGGCTCTTTCGTACAGTCAAAGTAATCAGGCTACGACTGTACAGACTTTGTTTCTTACTGAAACCGGTTTTTTAGAGGGACCGGCCATCTTTAATTTGCCATACATGGTTACAGATTTAACCGCAGCAAACTTGCTGCCGGTTGTCGGCGAGGAATTGGCAGCTGCCGGCAGTGACGGGGTTGTCAGATTATTTGCCGTTGACGACAGGCTGCGTACAGTCCTGGTAACAAAGAATTTGGGCAGCACAGTTTCAACCGTAACCGCCCTGAATACGCAACCGGATAACGCTGTTCTGGTTGCCGGAACACCCGGTAGTTATGTCTTTGGGTTTAACAGTCCGGGTATTGCGGATGAGCCAAACTGGGCTTTTAAGGCGGCGGGTCCGCTGAAAGATATTGCTGTTATTAATGAGCAAAGAATTGCTGTGGGAACTACGAACGGCATCTTGCAAATTTGGCTAATTCAGCAAGTTTAAAACAAAGAAATGATGCCTAAAACTAAAATGGTCAGTTTTGTTTGGCAGCATCTAGCAATTGCTGCCGCATTGCTTTGGGGGCATTTTTTACTTAAAATAAAACCTGATAAAGATTAAGCTGATTTTTTGTCACCGGAAGGAATGTTTAATTGTAACGAGAATTTAAGTTAATTGGTGTTTTTGCGACACTTTTTTTAGAACAAACTTTCACGGAGGATTTTTATGAGTTTATATTCTTTTGATGGACAAGGTCTAAAAAAAATGATTCTGGGCAGTACCAATTTACTGGCCCGGCAAAAATCTGAAATAGATGCTTTAAACGTATTTCCGGTTCCCGATGGGGATACGGGAAATAACATGTACTTAACTTTACTGGCTGCCGCAAAGGCGATCCAAGACTTAGAAACCTGCCACATCGGCGAAGTGGCTGAAGCGGCTGCCCAGGCTTGTCTGATGGGGGCACGGGGCAATTCCGGCGTAATTCTTTCGCAGCTGGTGCGGGGTTTTGCCAAGGCGCTGGAAGGTAAGGAAAAAGCCAATGCACTGGAAGTCGTGGAAGCACTGGAAGAGGGAGCTAAACTGGCTTACCAAGCGGTCATGAACCCGGTGGAAGGGACCATGCTTACGGTTATGCGGCGCAGTGCGGTGGCAGCCAGAACTGCCGTGCTGCGCAATTACGACCTCCTGCGGGTGATGATTATTACCCTGCGGGAAGCGCGGTTGGCTTTGCAGGAAACGCCCGAACTTCTGCCGGTACTAAAAGAAGCAGGTGTGGTGGATGCCGGCGGCCGTGGTTATGTAGTTATTTTAGAAGGGATACTTAGTGTATTAAAAAGGGTAGAAGATTTTTCACTGCTGAAAGATTTTGCCGCGCGCCAGGAAGATAAGTTTGCCAAAGGATTCAGCCGGGAACTTGACACAGAAATCCAATTTACTTATTGTACCGAGTTTTTGGTCAAGGGATCACAGATCTCGCCGGATGCCATCCGGCACGAACTGGTTCCCTACGGAGATTGTTTAATGGTAGTTGGTTCCGGCCGGCTGGTTAAGGTTCATATTCATACCAACCACCCCGGTTTGGTACTGGAAAATTGTTTAAACTATGGTTCGTTGCATGAAGTATCAATTCATAACATGAAAGATCAATATCAGCAGAATCAAAAACAAGCACCGGCACCGGAAAAAGAAGTAGGTATTGTTACCGTTGGGTCGGGAGAAGGTATTATTGAAATTATGAACAGTCTTGGTGCAGATGCTGTGGTGGTGGGCGGGCAAACCATGAACCCCAGCACTGAGGAAATTGTGCGTGCTATACAGGGCGTCGCCGCTCGAGGCGTATTAATTTTGCCCAACAATAAAAATATTATCTTAGCTGCTGAACAGGCAGCCAAAATGATTAAAGATAAGGACGTAAAAGTTGTTCCTACCCGCACTGTTCCGCAGGGATTAAGTGCTTTACTGGCACAGCAGCCAAGCGGCAATCTGGACGAGAACTTTCAACGCATGTCAGAAGCAGCCCGGTCAGTTGTCAGCGGCGAAGTGACCAGAGCGGTACGGGAAACTACTTGTAATGGCTTACAGATTAAACAGGGCGATTTAATAGGTATTACTGAGGGTGCTATTGTTACTGTTGGTCAAGATATGAACAGGGTGGTTAAGGAACTGGTTGCTAACATGCTGGAGGATGATCATTCTCTGGTGACACTGTATTACGGGTTGGATGCAGGAGATACTGCCGAAGAAATATTTAATGATTTAAAGCAAAGTTACCCTGAATTAGAGTTTGAACTGCATTACGGCGGGCAGCCTTTATATGACTTTTTGATCTCCGTGGAGTAAATTAAGGATAGGTGAAGTCATGCCAGCAGTACGCATTGTTACAGACAGTACGGCTGATTTGCCGGAAGAATTATATCAAAAACATGATATTAGCAGGGTGCCACTAAAGGTATTAATAGGTCAGGAAGTATATCGAGACGGAGTTGATATTAGTACAAGGCAGTTTTATCAATACTTACAGCAAGGGGAGACGGCAGGGACATCACAGCCATCTCCCGGTGAGTTTGCCCAACTTTTTGCATCTTTGACAGCGGACGGTTCCCAGGTGTTATGCTTGACTTTATCCAGCCATTTCAGCGGTACATATCAGTCCGCCAGGGTAGCCGCCGGCATGGTAAACGGCACGGTGGAAGTGATTGATACCAAATCCGCTACCAGGGGAGTCGGTTTGCTGGCTATGGCTGCGGCCCAAGCGGCAGCCAAGGGCAAGACACTGCAAGAGATAAAAGACCTGGTTTATGATTTGATTCCCAAAATGCGTGTATTTTTTTTAGTTGATTCTTTACAATACCTTGAGCGGGGCGGCCGTATCGGTAAGGCTCAGGCCTTTCTCGGCACTTTGCTTAATATTAAACCTCTCCTTTGTGTCAAGGAGGGCATTGTTCACCCTTATGAAAAAGTTAGGGGTAAAAACAAAGGATTGGAAAGAATTATCCAGATTGCTGAGCAAGATACTGCCGGTGCTGAAATAATATGTGCCGTTCTTGACGGCAATGACCCGGCAGCCCGGGCGGTTTTGTATCAAAAGGCCAGGGAGCGGCTTAATTGTCGTGAAATATGGCAGGGCAATATCGGACCGGTGATCGGTAGTCATGTGGGGCCGGGGGTAAGCGGTATTATTTATTACAGGGCGTAGCTTATGAGCAGCAAACAGCAGGGTTGTAAAGGAAAACATGTGGCGTGGGCCCCCTTAGCGGCCCTCAGGCACCGGAACTTCCGCCTGTTCTATGCCGGACAAATGATTTCGGTGATTGGCTTTTGGATGCAGAATGTAGCTCAGGCCTGGGTTGTATTGGAACTGACCGATTCACCCTTTTTATTGGGACTGGTAACTTTTGTCCAGTTTGTACCAAACTTGGTTTTTTCTCTGGCAGCCGGTGTGTTTGCCGACCGCTTTCCCAGAAGAAAGTTAGTTATCGGTACACAGACAGGCTTTATGCTTACGGCTTTACTGTTAACTGTATTAAGCGGCCTGGGAGCACTTCGGTACTGGCATATCCTTCTCATAAGTTCCTTAATGGGGATACTTCATGCTCTTGATATTCCGACCAGGCAGGCTTTTTTGGTGGAAATGGTAGGTCGTGAGGATTTAAGCAACGCCATTGCTTTAAACTCATCAATGTTTAATGCCGCCAGGGTGCTGGGGCCGGCTTGTGGGGGACTGGTACTGGCTAAATATGGTGCAACCGCTTGCTTTTTTATTAATGCAGTCAGTTACTTGTTTGTAATCGGCGGCCTGCTGGCCATGTCAATCAAGCAGAGGATACACCCATCGTCTGCCAAAAATATGTTGAGTCAAATTAAAGATGGCATTTTTTATATAAAAAACACTCCGAATGTCCGTATTCCCATGACGCTACTGGCTTCTGTAAGTATTTCCGCCATGAATTTCGGGGTATTGGTGCCTGTTTTTGCCCGTACTGTTTTAGGGCAGGGACCGGACGGATTTGGTATGCTGGTGTCATCTTTGGGGGTTGGTTCCCTGGCGGGAGCGTTGATCTTAGTGGTCTTGGGCAGCAATTACAACCAGTTTAAATTTCTCTGGGCGGGTGCTGCAGGGCTGTCATTATGTCAAATCATGCTGGGGCAAGTGCAGTTTTTCTGGCCAGCGGCATTACTTCTGGCGGGAGCCGGCTGGAGTATGGTAAGCCTGAGCGCTTCCGTAAACAGTATTATCCAAATGCAGGTGCCGGATGATCTGCGTGGCCGGGTAATGAGCGTTTACTCGTTGTCCTTTATTGGCTTATCTTCCATTGGGGGTATGCTGGCGGGGGCGGTGGCCAGATGGTTTGGGGCAGCAACTGCTTTTACAGGCGGGGGCTTGCTGGCGCTGCTGGCAACCATATGGTTGGCCAAACACTGGCGGGCCAAAGCGTACTCCTAAAGAGACGGATAAATTTATTAATTATGACGGCAGGTATTTTCGAACCGTTATAGAATACCTCATTAATACTGCATGGAGGTGTTCTATGAAAAGAGTTGCTATTTTTACCTGCAAAAAAATTAGAGATATTAGCTGTGTAGCTTGCCTCAAATGTTTTAAAGCCGCTGAATTAAAAGACGGAGAGTTTGGCCGTCACAACGATGAAGTTAAAATTGTGGCGATGACCAACTGCGGAGACTGTCCCGGCTTGGTTATGCCGCGTGCGCAACTTTTGTTGGAACAGGCTGACTATCTGGAGTGTGATATTGACGCTGTGCATATTGGCACTTGTATGGTTAAAGCAGTACAAACTGCCGGCTGTCCCGTTGACCTGGACGGTCTTAAAAAGAAACTGGAAAGCAAATTTAAAGAAGTAATTGTTGGTACCCATAATTATTAAGAAGCGGCTTGCACCTGTCAAAAAATTCCCAAGACCTTAACACAGAGTTCTTTTGTTTGAGGGCTTTGTGCTAAAGGTCTTTTTCTGTTATGATAGATTTTCAAGGAGATACCGAAGTTAATTATCGGACGGCATGAGCACATTGAGAGGTGTAAAAATTGATCGTTGGCTTGCTGACTGTAGAATTGCATATTGGCGGAGCCGTTACCCTTAAGGATAAAAGGAGAGTTATCAAAAGCATTGTTGAGCGGGTACGCAGCAGATATAATGTTTCTATTGCGGAAGTGGCTGACCAGGATCTTTGGCAGCGGGCTACCCTTGGGGTGGCCGCAGTAAGCACTTCAACCGGCCATGTTAACCGGATGTTAGAAACAGTTTTAAAATCAATTCAGGCCAACAGGGAAGCGGACTTAATTAATTACTGGATGGAGATAATGTGAAATTTAAAACAGTTGACAGGAGGCACGTAAAATGACACGGGTGGAACAATTAGTCAAGGAGATTGAAGACTTAACTTTTGAAGAACAAAAAATACTGTTTGACCTTCTGGCAGATACCCTGGATACGTTCGGTTGGATTAAATTAAATGATATAACATTTTATTAAATTAAAACCCCTTGACGGGGTTTTTTTGTAGGAACTGTTTCCTAACCTAAATTAATTTGAGTCATATTTTTCACGGGCATACCGGCGGGCATCTTCTTCGGTGGCAAAACCGCTTACCCGGTGACTGTCTAAGACGTTTTGCCAGTTATCTATAGCATCTTCAATCGGCTTGCCGGCAGGTACTATCTCATATTGGTAATGAAGGTGGCCTTTTAAACGGTAGCATATTATATCAAACAAGCAGCATTCCCTCCTTTAAAGGCATTATATCATAGAGTAGGGTTAAATAGAACTCAAGTAAATCGGTGCGTTTTCGCCCTCAGTTTATAATCAGGCTGCCGGCAGATTGCCTTAAGGACAGAGCGCTGAAACAGCTAGGTTGGCTAAATTGTTTTAAATTAGTTATATCTGTTCGGACAACTATGAAATAATCTAATATATTGTATAAAAGGAATATGATATCTCGGGGGTTAATATTGTTTCAGGTCTGAAAAAATTTATATTACGGAGGAAATAAGAATGAGACCCCAAAGCATGAAGGTTTTTGATGAACTGCGTAATTTAAACGTACTTACGGTGCAAAATGCGAAACAAGAAGGGAAAAAAGTTGTGGGTTGTTACTGCACCTATACCCCGCAGGAACTTATTCTGGCAGCCGGAGCATACCCGGTAACCCTTTGCGGTACTCGCCAAGAACCTGTGGCGGCTGCTGAACGGGATTTGCCCCGTAACCTGTGTCCCTTAATTAAATCCAGTTACGGCTTTGCCATTACAGGCAAATGTCCTTATTTTGAGGCTGCTGATGTGTTGGTGGCAGAAACTACTTGCGACGGAAAGAAAAAAATGTATGAATTAATGGGAAAAATTAAACCAATGCATGTTATGAAGCTGCCCCACAGCCCAAAATCAGAAGCAGCACTGGCTGCCTGGACAAAAGAAATGGAGTTATTAAAAGAATGGTTGGCTGAAAAGTTTGCCGTGGAAATTACTGATGAAGATATCCGTAAAGCTATAAAACTGATGAACCGGGAAAGGGAAGCGATGCGGCGCTTACATGCCACCACTAAAGTGAAACCGTCTCCGGTCAGCGGTGTGGATTTGCTTGTTGCTGTTTGGACCAAGGGTTTCAACATTAACAAGGAGGATGGCATCAAACTGGTGGAAGATTTAACCGCCGAAATCGAAGATTTGGCTGCCCGGGGAATCAGTCCCTTTACCGACAAAACGCCCCGCATACTGCTAACCGGTTGCCCGGTTGGTTTTGGTTCAGAAAAAGTGGTGCGGTTGCTGGAGGAGAGCGGCGCTTCGGTGGTAGCCTTTGAGAACTGTTCCGGCTATAAAGCACTGGACAGGCAGGTGGACGAAAACCCGGCTAAAGACGTAATGACGGCACTGGCTGAAAAGTATCTTAACATTCCCTGTTCCTGCATGTCTCCTAACCAGGGCAGATTGGATTTAATTAAAAAACTAGCGGGCGAATATCAGGTGGATGCGGTGGTGGATTTAACCTGGCAGGCCTGTCATACTTATAACGTAGAGGCCTATGTGATTCGTGATTATGTACAAAACCAGCTGCAGTTACCTTACCTGCATTTAGAAACAGATTATTCCCAATCGGATGTTGAACAGCTGAGAGTGAGGGTTCAGGCATTCCTGGAACTGGTCCAGGGGGAATAAGGAATGATTGCGGCCGGTATTGATGTAGGTTCAGTTTCTACCAAGGCTGTTCTTCTGCTTGATGACGAGATTCATTATTTGGTGCGCCCAACCGGCTGGAGCCCCCGGGAAGCCGGCTGGCAAACTTATCAAGAATTGCTGGCGGCTGCCGGTTGCCGGGACAGTGACGTACATTGTAAAGTGGGTACCGGTTATGGCAGGGTATCTTTAGGGTTTGTAGATAAAGCTGTTACAGAAATCCATTGTCACGCCAAGGGGGCCGGCCATCTGGTGGGCTGCGGCGGCCTGGTGATTGATATTGGCGGTCAGGACAGCAAAGCTATTCTCATTAATAATAACGGTAAGGTGCTGGATTTTGTCATGAATGACAAGTGTGCCGCCGGAACCGGACGATTTTTGCAGGTCATAGCGGCTGCCCTGGGTGTTGATGTAAGTGAACTGTCTGAGCTGGCCCGGGGCAGGCAACCCCTGGAGATTAACAGTATGTGTACGGTGTTTGCTGAATCGGAAGTAATCAGCCTGCTGGCTAAAGGCGAAGATAAGAAAGAAATAATTGCCGGCCTCCACCGCTCGGTGGCCAGGCGGGTATGGGGCATGGCCAGCCGTTTTGCGCCGGTTGATAAGGTAATTTTTACGGGCGGTGTGGCTAAAAATCAGGATGTCAGAGAAAGGTTGGCTCTGGAAGCAGGCTGTGAGGTCATAGCCCCGGCCTTAGGCCCGCTGGCAGGGGCCCTGGGAGCTGCCCTATATGCCAGAGAAATGTCAGCTAAATAAAATTTGCCGAGTCCCTTTACCGGGACTCTTGTTTTTTGCAATATTGTATAGATTTAACACCCCAGAGAATGATAATATTATTGGGTAAACATTGTATACATGAGGTGAGACAGCAGATGCAAGGCGTTTTAATTAAACATTTGGGTAAACATGTTGGAGAGGAAGTTACCATTCAGGGATGGTTATACAACAAACGATCATCGGGGAAAATTCAATTTCTTATTGTGCGGGACGGTACCGGTCTTGTGCAGGGAGTTTTAGTTAAAAAGGAAGCACCGGAACTTTTTGATTTAGCAAAAACTATTACGCAAGAGTCCTCAATCAAAGTTAAAGGTATTGTAAGGGAAGAACCCCGGTCAGTGGGGGGCTATGAGCTGGCGGTAACCGGGTTAGAACTTATCAGTATGGCGGAGGAATATCCCATTTCGCACAAGGAGCATGGGGTAGACTTTTTAATGGACCGTCGCCACCTGTGGTTAAGAACACCCAGGCAAAACGCTATTTTAAGAATACGAGCAGAAATTGAACAGGCTGCCAGAGACTTCTTTCATCAAAACGACTTTACTTTGGTAGACAGCCCCATTATTACACCGGCGGCCTGTGAAGGGACTACAACCCTGTTTGAACTGGATTATCACGGCGAAAAGGCATACTTATCCCAGAGCGGGCAACTGTACAACGAAGCATCGGCCATGGCAGTGGGGCGGATGTACTGCTTTGGGCCTACTTTCCGTGCCGAAAAATCAAAAACCCGACGACACTTAATGGAGTTTTGGATGATAGAAGCGGAAGCAGCCTTTTTTGATCATGAAGATAACATGAAAATACAGGAAGAACTGGTATATTTTATTATCCAGCGGGTACTGGAACGCAGGCGGCAAGATTTAGAGTTTCTTGGACGGGATATCAGCAAACTGGAAGCCATTAAACTGCCTTTCCCCAGAATCAGTTATACCGAGGCGGTTGAACTGATTCGCAGCAAAGGGGAGGATTTTACCTGGGGGCAGGATTTTGGAGCGCCCCATGAAACCATTATTTCAGAGAGTTTTGCCGCACCGGTCTTTGTCCACCGGTTTCCTGCCGAAATTAAGGCCTTTTATATGAAACCAGACCCGGCCGACCCCCGGGTGGTACTGGGAGCTGATTTGATAGCGCCGGAGGGCTATGGCGAAATGATCGGGGGCGGCCAGCGTATTGATGACTTAAGGCTGCTGGAACAGAGAATTGCAGAACACAAGTTGCCCCGGGAAGCTTTTGAGTGGTACCTTGATTTGCGGCGCTACGGCAGTGTACCCCATTCGGGTTTTGGGCTGGGGTTAGAGCGAACGGTTGCCTGGATTTGCAAGCTGGATCACGTCAGAGAAACCATTCCCTATCCCAGAATGTTATATCGGGTATATCCATAGCAAAATTTTGCCCTGGGGAAGTACTCCAGGGCTATTTTATATTAATCTGCCAAGTTATTGACATGATTAATAGAAATATGTCAGTATAGGGAAAACTGTAGTGGTTTTCTTCAACAGGGAGGTTGCACATGGCAAAAATACTTCACGCAAAATACATGGCCAAATGCATAGGATGTTATTCCTGTATGCTGGCTTGTGCAAGAGTTACCAAGCACAGTTTCTCTCTTGCTAAATCCGCCATTCAAATCCGGACGGCCGGTGGTTTGCAAAGCCGTTTTTTGGCTGATATCTGCCGGGGCTGTGAGGATCCTGCTTGCGCCCAAGCATGCCACTATGGGGCGTTGTTACCGCGGGCGGGCGGTGGAGTAAAATTTATTCCTGACAAATGTATAGGGTGTCAGGACTGCGTGGAAGCTTGCGTGGTAAAAACCATCCGGTTTGATCAAGAAAGCAACAAACCGGTGATTTGTATCCAGTGCGGCACTTGTACACGTTTTTGTCCCCACCGGGTTATCACAATGGAGGAGAGAGAAAATGGCAGGTAAACACACCATTAAAGTACTGGATATTGATTTAACAACTGAAAAGGTGGAAATTATCCGCCGGGAAGATTTGGCTCCTTTTATCGGCGGCATTGGGGTGGCTGCCAAATTGTTTGCCGAACTGGTACAGCCGGATAAAGACCCGCTGGACCCCGGTCAGCCCATTATTTTTGCTAACGGGCCCCTGTCAACCATCTTCCCGGTGGTGACCAAAACAGTGGCGGTATTCCGTTCACCTTTAACCGGTGAGTGGGGAGAAAGCTATGCCGGCATGCGTCTGGCACTGGCTATGCGCCTAAGCGGTTATCAGGCCATCATTATCAGAGGCAAAGCTGCCCGGCCTGTTTATCTTTCTATTAGTAATTACGGTGTGCGTTTTCAAAGTGCTGCTGCCCTGTGGGGACTGACGGTATCCGAAACCGGCAGCATCTTAAGGGATTTAGAACCCGGGCGGGGTCACCGCAGCTGCATTCGCATTGGACCGGCGGGAGAACAAGGGGTTCGCTTTGCCAATGTTAATGTGGATACTTACCGCCACTTTGGCCGATTAGGCCTGGGGGCGTTATTTGGGTCTAAAAATTTAAAAGCGATGGTTGTCTACGGCGAGAGAGAGGAAAAAATAGAAAACTTTAGCAAATATAACCAGGTTTATAAAGAAATATACAACAAAGCTGTTACCACCGACATCATGGATAAATACCATGGACTGGGTACCGCCATTAATGTAAGTGGTCTTAATCATTTAAACGGGTTGCCCACCCGCAACTTACAGCAAAGTTCCTTTGAACACGGGGAAGCCATTAGCGGGGAAAGTTTTGCGGCACAAAGTTTGGTGCGCAAAATGGCCTGTGCAGGTTGTCCGGTAGGTTGCATCCATATAGGTTTACACAGACGGGAATTTGGTCCTGGTTACGACTTTGAGTCTAAATATCTTTCCTATGACCATGAGTTGATTTTTGCTCTGGGCTCTTTCCTGGGCATGTCCACCCAGGATAAAATTTACCGGCTGATCGACGAGGTGGAAGAACTGGGGCTGGATGCCATCAGTGCCGGTGTACTGCTGGGTTGGATTACCGAGGCCTGCCGGCGGGGTGTTATCAGTGAAGAACAACTGGGGGTTAAACCGGAGTTTGATCAAACAGAGCCCTATCTGGAAATATTAAGAAAAATAATTCAACAACCCAATGAATTATACCAAACTTTGGCCCTGGGCACCTATGCTGCAGCCCAAAGATACGGCGGTCAGTCTTATGCCATGACTTTGGGCAAAAACGAGATTGCCGGCTACCATACAGGTTATGCCAACATTTTAGGCCAGGCAGTAGGGGCCCGGCACAGCCACCTGGATAACGCCGGTTATGCGGTGGACCAAAAATTAAAAGATAAATCGCCGGCGGAAAAGGTGGAAGCACTGATCAAAGAAGAAAAATGGCGCAATGTATTAAACTGTCTTACTATTTGTTTGTTTGCCCGGGAAATTTACCAGACGGATACGGTTATTAAAGCCCTGGCTGCCATTGGCATTTCAGTGACGGCGGATGACCTGGAGAAACTGGGCCAAACAATTTTTGAGATAAAAAACAAGACCCGCGGTCTGCTGGGGTATCAACTTAATGATTTGCATACGCCCGAACGTTTTTTTGAAACTACCAGCTTGAGCGGCGATCTTACAAGACAACAATTTAATGAAATGCTTAAACTTTACCAAAAACAAATAGGATTAGCATAAACAAGCAACCCGTATCATTTGTGATCTGCTTCCGGACTATTAAAAAGCAGGTGATCAAAAAGCGATACGGGTTTGTTTTTGACTATTTAAGGCTAATAAATTAAATTTGGCCTATTTATAAGGAGGGGCTTTTTGCAAGCCGGCAGGTTTTTTACCCCTGGCCAACGAGGCAAATATACCCATAAAACAAAGCAAAGCAAATACAATAAACGTAGTTTTAGTTCCTTTAACCAGCAGATCAGCCGGTGCCTGGCTAAGTTTAACATTGCCCACATAAAGGGCCAATAATAAGGTAACAATGGCCATACTGACAGCTTGGCCTGTAAGGCGCATGGTTCCCAGAGCAGAAGAAGCTATACCATAAAAACGTTTTTCTACCGAACCCATCACCGAATTGGTATTTGGTGACGAGAACAAAGCAAAACCTGTGCCTAAAAGCAGCAAATTCATAATGATTAACCACAAAGGAGTATTTCTATCTAAGAAACAAAAAATGAACAGTCCCACAGTGGTTAAAGTCATTCCCCAGGAAGAAACAATCCGTGGGTCTTTGCGGTCGGAAAGGCTGCCGGCAAAGGGAGACAACAGTGCCATAATGACCGGCTGGGAGAGCAAGATAAAGCCGGTTATTTGCGAGTTAAAACCCAGTACCACTTGAAAATAAAGAGAAAGCAAAAAACCTACGGCGAAGGTGGCAGAATAATTTATAAAGGCAGCCAGATTAGAAAAAGCAAAAACTGTATTATGTTTAAACAGGCTTAAATTTAATACAGGGTGTTTTACTCGTAATTCGTAACGGACAAAAACCAGCAGAACAACAAAGCCAAACAATAAAATGTACTTAGCCCAAGGCGAGGTAGCCACCGCAGAGATACCGTACATTAAAGCTACCAGCCCCAGGGCATACAGTGCTGCGCCGAGAAAATCGTATCTTTCTTCCCGGGCACCTGCCCATTCGCCGGACAGTTTTGTTACAGTCAGGAAGAATACCGACAAAGCAATCAACGAAGTAAAGTAAAAAATAGAAGGCCAGCCAAAGTGATGGTTCAAGACGCCGCCCAAAACAGGTCCCAGGGAAAGGCCGGTATAAACGGTGGCCACATTAATGCCCAGGACTTTCCCTCTTTCCTGTGGTGGAAAGACAGAGGTTAAGATGGCCATACCGGTACCGAAAATCATGGCACTGCCAATCCCCTGGATAACCCGGAAGGCAATTAAGGCCTCTACCGAGCGGGCAAAACCACATAAAACAGAGGAAAGCCAAAAGCCTAAAACCCCCAGCATAAAAATTTTCTTACGGCCAACGATGTCCGCCAATCGGCCAAAGGGTACTAAAAAAGCTGCTGAGGCCAGAATATAACTGGTAGCAACCCAACTCAGCAGCAATGCGCTGCTGTTAAATTCCTTGCCAATGGAAGGGATAGCCAGATTAACGGCGCTGCCCATAAAGGGTGTTAAAAAAGAAGCCCCGCAGGCTGTCAGTAACGTATATTTTTTTAAAGCAGCGTCTTTTTCCATACCCCAAAACCCCCCTGACTTTTTAGATCCCGACATTTACTAAGAATGAGTAACATATGCATCCTGATTATATACCATCTGAATAATTCTGACAATGAATGGAAGCATTAAATACAAATATGTTCACTGCAAGTAACGTTAAAAAAATTAAAATTATTATTGTTTTTTTGTAATCAATCAAATATAATCATAAATAAGCAGATATAGTCATAAAGATCCATAAATAATCATTTGAACTGTTTTTGGGTTAAAGAGAGGTGAGAAAATCTTTGTACAGTGAAGAAAGAAAAAAACAGATACTGGATTATATTCAAAAAAACGGCAAAGCATCTGTGCAGGAACTGACAGAAGTTTTCCGAGTATCCGAATCAACCATTCGGCGTGATTTAAAAGAATTGGAAGACGCTAAGTTGTTAAAAAGGGCGCATGGCGGGGCCTTGTCGTTGCAAAATGTAAATTTTGAACCATCTTTTGGTGAGAAAAAAGTAATTTTGTCCAGGGAAAAACAAGCGATTGCCAAGAAAGCGGCTGAGTTGATTGAAGAGGGAGAAACTATTTTATTGGATGCCGGAACAACCACCTTTGAACTGGCCGGACAATTAATGAAATTTTCTAACTTAACGGTCATAACAAATGATATTAATATTTCTCGTGAATTGTTGCCTCATCCTGGGATTGAAGTAATGGTAATAGGAGGGATGCTCAGAAAAGCAACTCATGCTATGGTAGGACCGGTGGCAGAGCAAGCCTTGAATATGGTTAGGGTGGACAAACTGTTTTTAGCGATTAATGGATTTGATTTGGCAGCCGGTTTGACAACTCCTAATTTAATAGAGGCAGCCACCAAAAGAAAAATGATTAAAATTGCTAAACAAGTTATTTTATTGGCAGACCATAGCAAGGTAGGGAAGGTAACGCAGGCCAGAGTTGCTGATATTACAGAAATTCATCAAGTCATATTGGACCATGCCGTTGATGATGATTTTATTAAGCAGCTTAAAACAACGGGCATTACTGTTCACCTTGTCCGCCCATAGGAGGAACTACATGCAGTCTAAAGTCGTAACAGTTACATTAAACCCTGCACTCGATAAAACCATCACGATTCCTCAGTTGGAAGTTGGTGGCTTAAATCGTGTGGAACAAGTACGATTAGATCCCGGGGGGAAAGGTATTAATGTAGCCAAGGTACTAAAAAAATTTTCTGTTGATGTAATTGCTACAGGTTTTCTTGGTTCCGAAGGGGAGTTTTTGCAAAGAAGTTTGCAAAAACTGGGAATTAAAACAGACTTTATCAATGTTCCTGGCGTCACCCGTACCAACTTAAAAATTGTTGACAACCAAACCAAATTTACAACTGAAATAAATGAGCTTGGTTTTGTGGTATTGGATGAACATTTAGCAAGTTTCCGTAAAAAACTGCGGCATCTTTTGCAAAATACAGCCGTCCTGGTGTTGGGCGGCAGTTTGCCCCGGGGGGTACCGCCAACCATCTACGCTGATTATATTAGTTTGGCCAGAGAGTATAATGTAAAAACCATTCTCGATGCGGATGGTTTGGCGTTGGAGGAAGGCATTAAAGCATGTCCTTTTGCCGTAAAGCCCAATGTACATGAATTAGCAGGGTTAATGGGACGCCCCCTGACAACAGAAAAGGAAATCGTAGCTGCCGGCCAGGAGTTAATCAAAGCAGGAATCACCATCGTGGTTATTTCCCGGGGCAGTGAAGGGACCATTGCAATGGCAAAAGATGAAGCTTATATCGTAACCCCTTTTTCCATTATTCCCCAAAGTACGGTGGGAGCAGGAGATTCAATGGTTGCTGCCATGGCCTACGCCATATTGCAAAATAAAAGCCTGGTAGAAACAGCACGACTGGCTACCGTAGCAGGAACGGTTACAGCTTCCAAACCCGGCACCGAAGTCTGTTCCCTGAACGAAGTGCAATTACAATTAAATAAGGTACAAGCTACATGGATTGAACCTTAGAAAAGCAAACTATAACGGGGGGAGAAAAATGAAAAAGATTTTGGCTGTTACAGCATGTCCCACCGGCATTGCCCACACTTATATGGCAGCAGAGGCTTTGCAGAAGGCGGCCGAACAAAAAAATATTGAGTGTAAGGTTGAAACCCGCGGTGCTGTTGGGGTTGAAAATGGCTTAACAGAGGACGATATAGCCGGCGCCCATGCCATCATCATAGCAGCGGATACCGATGCTGATGAAGGACGCTTTGTTGGCAAGCCCATCGTAAAAGCTTCTGTTGGGGAAGCTATTAAAAACCCGGACAAGCTTCTTGAAGAGGCCTTAAATAAAAAACCGGTCGCCCAAGACTATGTTGCTGCGGTGGAAAAAACTAAAGCTGAGCGAACCGCGCAACGTACCGGCGCTTACAAACACTTAATGAACGGGGTTTCTTTTATGATTCCTCTGGTGGCCGCCGGTGGATTAATTATTGCTATTTCCTTTATTTTTGGCATTGAAGCATTTAAACAACAGGGTACCTTGGCTGCCGCTTTGATGGATATCGGGGGCGGCGCCGCCTTTGCCCTGATGGTACCTGTACTGGCCGGTTATATTGCTTTTTCCGTTGCAGAAAAGCCTGGTCTTGCCCCTGGTTTAGTCGGCGGAATGCTGGCCTCAAAAATAGGAGCCGGCTTCCTGGGCGGCATAATTGCCGGTTTTATTGCCGGATACATTGCCTTATGGTTAAAGCAAACAATTAAGCTGCCCAGAAACCTTGAAGGATTAAAGCCAATTTTAATCATTCCCTTTTTTGCCACCCTGGTAACCGGTCTTCTCATTATCTATGTTATCGGCGGGCCTGTGAAGTCTATTATGGATGGTCTGACTCACTGGTTGTCCGGGTTAACCGGCACCAATGCAGTTTTCTTAGGGCTTCTTTTAGGCGCCATGATGGCCTTTGATATGGGAGGACCGGTTAACAAGGCAGCTTATACTTTTGGTGTGGGACTTTTAGGTAGCGGCATTTACGAACCAATGGCTGCAATAATGGCTGCAGGTATGACACCTCCTTTAGGTCTCTGGCTGGCAACGCTGCTTGCGCCCAAAAAATATACTGTTGAAGAAAGGGAAGCAGGCAAAGCAGCTGCCGCCTTAGGTATCTCATTTATTACAGAGGGAGCAATTCCTTTTGCAGCAGCCGATCCTGTTCGGGTTATTCCTGCTATTATGGCCGGCTCTGCCGTTACAGGTGCTCTTTCAATGATGTTTGGTGCCACCTTGCGTGCCCCCCATGGCGGAATTTTTGTACTGCCAATTCCCCATGCAGTAGGAAACCTTGGTCTGTATGTTATGGCCATTGCTGTGGGGACGGTGGTTACCGCCCTGCTGGTTAATATATTGAAACGTAATGCGTAACAAGTGGGTAAAGGGAATGGGGGTTATCCCCCATTCCATATTTCAATAAGGTTTTATCAGGTAAAAACAAAACTGTAAAATGCAGGGGGTATTTTAGATGAAGTTAGCAGGCATTATAAACAAAGAAACCATCCAACTTTCCCTTGCTGTATCAAACAAACAAGAATGTATTGCCAAAATGGTTGAACAGATGGTTAAAACAGGTGCGGTAACCAACCAAGAAGACTATATCCAAACGGTTTTGGAACGTGAGCAAAAGGGAACCACCGGAGTAGGTTTTGGTGTAGCCATTCCCCATGGTAAATCCGCCGGCGTTGTCAGACCTGCTTTGGGTTTTGCTAAACTGGCCCAGCCGGTAGATTGGCAATCTTTAGACGGCCAGCCGGTATCCCTGGTATTTTTAATCGCCGTTCCGGCGGCGCAGGCAGGCAATGAGCACCTACAGATATTGGCTGCTATTGCCAGACAGCTTATGCACCAAGAATTTCGCAACCGGCTCTATGAAGCAAAGTCTCCGGAAGAAGTTATGCAGGCATTAGAAACCATTTAATGGAGGTTTATATCGTGGTAAAGAAGGAAGTAACGATTATCAATGAAACCGGTTTACATGCCCGTCCGGCCCAACTTTTCACTCAAAAAGCCAGTGAATTTCAGTCCTCAATTAAAGTAATAAAAGAGGACGGAGCGGCAGGAGATGCTAAAAGCATTCTGGGCATGATGAGTCTTGGTCTTACCAAAGGAACAAAGATAACCATTGAGGCCAATGGTGAAGATGAGGCGCAGGCAGTAGCTGCATTGGTGGAACTGGTGGAACAAGGATTTGGTGAAGTCTGATGACAGGAATAACTATCAGGGGCACCGGTGTTTCAGAAGGAATACGTTTAGGCAGAGTGCTTCTTTACAAATCACAAAATTATCAAGATATACCCAGCCGTACAAACATATCTGCAGATGAAGTTGAGCATGAGATTGAACGGTTAAAAGCAGCCAGAGAAAAAGCATACCAGGAACTGCAAGAGCTAATTGAGCGTGCCAGAAATGAGTTGGGTAAGGATAAAGCCGCTATCTTAATGGCGCAACAGGCTTTCTTGAATGATCCGGCCTTTTGTCCAGCCATGGAAAAAGTTGTGCGCGAACAAAACTTTAGTGCAGAAAAAGGCGTAACAGAAATAGTTGAGCGATATGCTAAGTTGTTTGAGGGCATGAATGACCAATACCTGCGAGAAAGGGCGGCTGACGTCAGAGACCTGGGAAAAAGGCTTATTTTTTGCCTGCAGGGCAAGAGGGGCGTGCAATTAGCAGAGATTAAAGAAGAAGTAATATTGGTGGCAGATGACTTGGCCCCTTCGGATACTGTTCAATTAAACAAAAAATATATTTTGGGTTTTGTTACCCGCGTCGGCGGCAAAACATCTCATACTGCTATCCTGGCCCGCTCCCTTGGTATTCCTGCTATTGTAGGTCTTGGCGAAGCCATTGAACAAATTCATCACAATGATTTTCTTGTTATCGACGGCGGTACCGGTGAGTGTATTATAAACCCAGATTCCTCCCTTGTTAAACAATACCAAGAAAAGAAAGAAAAAGAAGAACAGGCCCTGCGTCAGCTGGCGGCCTTTGCCTTCCAACCGGCCGTTACAATGGATGGCTTTCAGGTAGAAATTGCCGCCAATATTGGCACTCCCACGGAAGCAAAATTGGCCTTGGAACAGGGGGCTGAAGGGATCGGGCTTTACCGCACAGAATTTCTTTTTATGAATGAAACCCAGATGCCATCGGAAGAAAAACAATTCGCCGCTTATAAACAAGTTGTTGCTGTTATGGGCAAACGGCCGGTTATTATTCGCACCCTGGATATAGGGGGAGATAAAGAACTGCCCTACCTTTCTCTGCCCAAGGAAATGAATCCTTTTCTTGGCTACCGTGCCATTCGTCTGTGCTTGGATCAGCGGGAATTAATGGTTACCCAACTGCGAGCTATCCTGCGCGCCAGTGCCTTTGGCCAAGTGAAAATAATGTTCCCCATGATAGCCAGCCTGGAAGAATGGAGGCAAGCCAAGTTAATCCTGGAAGAAGTCAAAATATCTTTAACTAAAGAGGGAGTGGACTTTGACCCGTCCATTGAAGTAGGAATTATGGTTGAAGTACCTTCAACAGCTATTTTAGCCGCGCAGTTTGCCAAAGAGGTTGATTTCTTCAGTATCGGCACCAATGATCTGGTGCAATATACCCTCGCCGTTGATCGTATGAATGAAAAGGTAAGTTACTTGTATGACCACCTTCACCCGGCTGTTATCAGCCTTGTTAAAAATGTAATTGACGCATCCCATCGGGCCGGGAAGTGGACCGGAATGTGCGGGGGCATGGCCGGGGATCCTTTGGCAGCTCCTCTGCTCATCGGATTGGGCCTGGATGAATGGAGTATGGTAGCAGGTTCTATTAAAAAAGTTAAACAAGTTATTTCAAGGGTTACCCGTCAGGAATGCCAGGAGCTGCTGCATGATGTGATGCAACTTGCAACCACAGATGAGGTCCGCAAAAAATTGGAGCAGTTTCATAAAATAAAAAACCTGTTGTAATGCAAAGGATTTTGTTTTTGCAAGTGGGGAGAGCAGATGCTCTCTTTTTTTATACTTACTGTTTTTAACGCTGCAATGATAACCTAAAGTTGACGGATATAATGACACACCGAAACTTAAAATCACATAGCAATTTTATGGACAGCCAATCGGACAACTTCCTTATCAATCAGTTTCTTTTTCATCTGGCAAGTGTGCAGAAAATTAAGAATATAGTTCGTGTACTGTATTCTTGAGGGCGACCTGTTGAAATTGCTGTTTTTCAATGTTATAATCAATTTCAAATTTAAGAGATACATTGAAGTATCAAGTCAAAAGGCGAAGGTGCTGGTGAACAACCAGTGCCTTATTTTTTTGGGAAAAACCTTCCTATATATACATTGATGTAAGTGTGGCGTTGGGGCTGCCGGAGACCGTGCTCGGTTTCTGGTGGCCCTTTTCTTTTAAAACAAGAAGAAAGAAAAGGAGGAAGTCTTATGAGACAGATTGCGATCTATGGTAAAGGTGGTATTGGAAAGTCAACAACTACCCAGAATACGGTGGCCGCCCTGGCAGAGGCCGGTAAAAAAATCATGGTGGTGGGCTGTGACCCTAAAGCTGACTCAACTCGGCTGCTTTTACACGGTTTAAACCAAAAGACGGTATTGGATACCCTAAGGGACGAGGGGGAAGACATTGAACTGGAGGACATCATGCGGCAGGGCTATGGCGGCACCCTATGTGTGGAATCTGGCGGCCCGGAACCAGGCGTCGGCTGCGCTGGTCGGGGCATCATCACTTCCATTAACCTGCTGGAGTCCCTGGGGGCTTATACTCCCGACCTGGATTACGTCTTTTACGATGTCCTGGGGGACGTAGTGTGCGGCGGTTTTGCCATGCCCATCCGGGAAGGTAAGGCCCAGGAAATCTATATTGTGGCCTCCGGTGAAATGATGGCCTTATACGCCGCCAACAACATTTCCAAGGGCATTCAAAAATACGCCCATTCCGGCGGTGTTCGCCTGGGCGGCATTATCTGTAACAGCCGTCGGGTCGACAATGAATTAGAATTGTTGACGGCCTTTGCCAAGGAACTTGGTTCCCAGTTAATTCATTTTGTACCAAGGGACAATATGGTTCAGCGGGCGGAAATTAACAGGAAAACCGTTATTGATTATGACCCTGTACACCCCCAGGCCGACGAGTACCGAACCCTGGCCAGGAACATCGATAACAATGACATGTTTGTAATTCCTAAGCCCATGAGCCAGGACCGCCTGGAAGAATTGTTAATGACCTACGGCATTCTGGATTAAGCTGCCCTTACCGCTTTTAAGGATTACGAGAAATCTTAGTGAGGAGTTGATACTTATGTTTATGATTAGAGCCATTGTAAGACCCGAGAAAACCAATTTTATCTTAGCCGAGTTAAACAACGCCGGGTTTCCGGCGATCACCAAGATGGATGTGGTGGGCCGGGGTAAACAGAGGGGGGTTAAAGTAGGGGAAGTTGTTTATGATGAAATTCCAAAAGAATTACTGATGCTGGTGGTACAGGATGAAAAGGATAAGGATGATGTTATCAATATCATTGCTAAATATGCCAAAACTGGCGAAAAAGGCGCCTTTGGTGACGGGAAAATCTTTGTCAGTTCAGTGGAAGAAGCTTACACCATCAGCAGCGGCACCAAGGGCCTGTAGGAGGGTACCGGTATGAAAGAAATCATTGCCGTTATCCGGATGAATAAAGTAAATACCACCAAAAAAGCACTGGCAGACATTGGCATCTGCGGCATGCACGCCATGAAGGTGATGGGCCGGGGTAAGATGCAGGTGGACTTTTCCATCATTAATGAATTGGGGACTAAAGAAGAAATCGGCGGCCTGCTGGCTGAAGGCCTGGCCCAGGGGGCTCGGCTGATTCCCAAGCGGATGCTAACTATTTTGGTGCAGGATGGGGACGTCGAAAAAGTTGTTAACACCATCATCAAAGTCAATAAAGAAGGCCATAACGGAGACGGCAAAATCTTTGTTGCGCCGGTGCTGGATGCCCTGCGGATCAGGACTGGGGAACAGGGAGAAGCTGCCGTCTAACAGGTGATATTTAAAAGGAGGTGTAGCGGATGGCGATTAACCAAAAAGTGTTGGAGGAAATGTTGAACCAATACCCCTCCAAGGTAAAAAGAAATCGCAAAAAGCACATAATTATCAAGGACTCAGCCCTGGCCCGCCAGGAGATTGAGGCCAACACCAGAACCATTCCCGGTATTATTACTAACCGTGGCTGTGCCTTTGCCGGTTGCAAAGGGGTTGTTTTGGGACCGTTAAAGGATGTCATTCATATTGTACACGGTCCCATCGGCTGTGCCTTTTATACCTGGGGTGCCCGGCGCAATAAGGCCAAATCCGAAGATCCCACCAAAAATTTTATCAACTACTGTGTATCCACCGATATGCAGGAAAGTGATATCGTGTTTGGCGGTGAGAAGAAACTGGCCCGCATGATTGATGAAGTGATGGAGATTTTTAAGCCCAATGCCATTACTATTTCCGCCACCTGCCCGGTAGGATTAATCGGGGATGACCTGCAGGCAGTAGCCAAAGCAGCCCAGGAAAAACACGGCATTCCTATTCTGGCCTTCAACTGTGAAGGTTACAAAGGTGTCAGTCAATCCGCCGGGCACCACATTGCCAATAACGGCCTAATGGAGGGGGTAATCGGCCAGGGGGATTGGGAAGAGGCTCCCGGCAAGTACCCAATTAATATCCTGGGCGAATACAACATTGGCGGCGACAGCTGGGAAGTAGAAAGAATTCTTAAGGAAATTGGCTATACGGTGATCGCGGTGATGACCGGGGACGGTTCCTACGAAGAACTGAAAAATGCCCACGTCGCTGAACTGAATCTGGTGCAATGCCACCGTTCCATTAACTATATTGCCGATATGCTGGAAACCAAATACGGCACACCATGGCTGAAGGTGAACTTTATCGGTGTTCAGGACACCATTGATTCACTTAGAAATATGGCCCTATATTTTGGCGACCCGGCCTTAATTCAGAAAACCGAAGAGGTCATTGCACGGGAACTGGCCCGGGTGGAACCGATCCTGGGGCAATATAAGAAAATTTGCCAGGGGAAAACCGCCTTCTGCTTTGTGGGAGGTTCCCGGGGACACCATTACCAGGGACTGTATGCCGAGTTGGGCATTGAGACGGTTCTGGCGGGTTACGAGTTTGCCCACCGGGATGATTACGAAGGCCGGGATGTTATCCCTGAGATCAAACTGGACGCCGACACCAAAAATATTCCGGATCTTCATGTAACTCCGGACGAGCGAAGATTCCGGCTGAAGATTTCCCCGGAACGGATGGAAGAGTTGAAGAAAAAAATTCCATTAAGTAATTACAAGGGTATGAATATCGAGATGAAAGACGGCAGTATTATCGTGGATGACCTGAACCACTTTGAGACGGAAGAATTTATCAGGCTGTTGAAACCTGACATTTTTTCCTCCGGCATTAAAGATAAATATGTGGTGCAAAAAATGGGTATTCCGTCCAAGCAGCTTCACTCCTATGATTACAGCGGCCCCTATGCCGGTTTTAACGGTGCCGTCAATTTTGCCAGGGATATTGCGATGGCTTTTACCTCGCCCACTTGGAATTTCATTACTCCGCCCTGGAAGAATGAACCCCTACTGGAAGGAATCATTGCGGAAGGAGGATGCTCAAAATGTTAGACTGCACTCCAAAGGAAATTAAAGAACGTACCGGGGGCGCCATCAACCCGGCCAAGACCTGCCAGCCCATCGGTGCCATGTACGCCGCCCTAGGCATCCACAAATGCCTGCCCCACAGCCATGGGTCCCAGGGTTGCTGCTCCTATCACCGGATGCATTTAACCAGGCATTTTCGGGATCCTATTATGGCGTCCACCAGTTCCTTTACCGAAGGGGCATCGGTCTTCGGCGGCGGGGCCAACTTGAAAACAGCCATTAAAAACGTATTTGCTATCTACAATCCGGATATTATGGCGGTGCATACTACCTGTTTGTCCGAGACTATCGGCGATGACCTGCCCACCATAATCCGTACAGCTGAGATTCCCGAAGAGAAGGTGGTAATTCATGCCAATACCCCCAGTTATCAGGGGTCTCATGTAACCGGTTTTTCCAACATGACCAAAGGTATGGTTAACTATCTGTCGGAAGCTACCTTGGAAACCAAAAAAAATCAGGCGAATATCATTCCCGGCTTTGTAAATCCAGGGGATATGAGGGAAATTAAAAGGATTATAAATACCATGGGAATTAAATTCATCATGTTTCCGGATACCTCCGGGGTGGTGGATTCCCCTATGACCGGGGAGTATGTCATGTATCCCCGGGGCGGCACCCGGTTGGCAGACCTGAAAGACACGGGGAATTCCAAAGTGACCATCGCCCTGGGCAGTTACGCTTCCGCCGATGCAGCTAACCAGTTGGAAAGAAAGTGTCAAGTGCCCGCCATTGTTTTAAAGACACCCATCGGCATCAAGGCCACCGACCAGTTGTTGATGACCCTGCGCAGCCGGTTTGCCGTGGAAATACCCTACGAGCTGGAAGAGGAGCGGGGCCAACTGGTAGATATCATGACCGACACCCATTTTCACTTCCACGGTAAGAAAGTAGCCATCTTTGGAGATCCTGATATCGTGCTGGCCATAACTGAATTTGTCTTAAGCCTGGGGATGAAGCCCATTTATGTATTAACTGGCACACCCGGTACTGCCGGAGCCATTGGCTCAACCCTGGGCAACTTTGAAGATGATGTGCGGGAACTGTTAGAAGAAGCGAATATCGAAGGAAGAGTCAAGGCCGGCGGAGACCTCTTTGAACTGCACCAGTGGATTAAGAACGAAAAGGTTGATCTTTTAATCGGTAACACCTATGGCAAGTATATTGCCAGGGCGGAAGACCTTCCCTTTGTACGCCTGGGCTTCCCTATCCTGGACAGAAGTGTCCATTCCCACCTGCCGGTGGTGGGTTACAAAGGTGCAATTAGGTTGATTGAAATGATCAGCAACGCCTTACTGGACAGGGCAGACCGGGATGCCAGCGACGAAGATTTTGAATTGGTCATGTAAATTGAAAGGGGTGATGGATGTGCCTGAGCCCGTATTATGGGACACTGTGCTTGAGGAAAGAAAAGCTTCCATTATCACCAAGGGAAAGCAAAAAAAACATTTAAAATGTGATATCGACAGTGTGGCAGGCTGTGTGAGCCAGCGGGCTTGTGTATATTGCGGGGCCAGGGTTGTATTAAACCCGGTTACCGATGCCATCCATCTGGTTCACGGTCCTATTGGTTGTGCCAGTTATACATGGGATATCCGAGGTAGCCTGAGTAGTGGATCGGAGTTATACCGCAACAGTTTTTCCACCGACTTGCAAGAACAGGACGTAATTTTCGGCGGAGAAAATAAACTGGCCCGGGCCATAGATGAACTGGTGGCAAAATACTCTGCCAAAGTGGTGTTTGTTTATGCCACTTGTATTGTGGGGGTAATTGGAGACGATCTGGAGGCCGTTTGCAAGGCCGCAGCAAAAAAACATAACATTGAGGTGATTCCCGTTCAATCCAGCGGCTTTGCCGGAAACAAAGCCGCTGGTTACCGGGCTGCCTGCGACGCCCTGCTTCGATTGATTCAACCGGGCGAATTATCTAGCGCTCCCCGGGTCAATACCATCAATTACCTGGGGGATTTTAACCTGGCCGGTGAGGTCTGGATCATTAAAAACTACCTGCAGCAGGTCGGTATTGAAGTGAATGTTGCCTTTACCGGGGATTCCAATTACAAGGCATTGAAAAATGCTACCAGGGCATCCCTCAATGTGATCCAGTGCGCAGGTTCCATGATTTACCTGGCCCAACGAATGAAAGAACTGTACCAAATCCCTTACCTCAACATCTCATTTTTGGGTTTAGAGGATACTGCGACATCCTTGAGAAAAATAGCAGCCCACTTTGGGGATGAGAGTATCATGGCCCGGGTGGAGGAGCTGATTGAAAGGGAAACGACTAAAGTAAAGCCGGTCCTGGACTGGTACCGCCAAAGACTGCAGGGAAAAAAAGCGGCCATTTACGTGGGGGGAGGGTTCAAGGCCATCTCTCTCATAAAACAGTTTCGGGAAATCGGCATTGATGTGGTAATGATCGGCACCCAGACCGGGCGCAAGGAAGAATATCAAACTATCAACGATTTAGTGGATGAGGGGACTGTTATTCTGGATGACGCCAACCCTTCGGAGTTGGAGAAATTTATGTTGGAAAAGGGAGCCCACCTGTTGGTGGGAGGCGTTAAAGAAAGACCTCTGGCCTACAAGCTGGGTATCGCGTTTATTGATCACAATCATGACCGGAAGCATCCTTTGAGCGGTTTTGTGGGAGCGGTAAATTTGGCCAAAGAGGTCTATAGCACCCTTTGCTCACCGGTCTGGCAATACGTGTAAGGAGGGTAGGTCCTTGGAAAGAGAAAAAAGTCTTGCAAATTGCTGCAATGTTAATGAAAACCCCTGTAACATGTGCATGCCCATGGGAGGAATTCTTGCCTTAAAGGGATTGGAGCAGGCTATGGTTATTATCCATGGTTCCCAGGGTTGCGCCACCTACATGCGCCGGCATATGGCCGAGCATTTCAACGAGCCCGTAGATGTGGCATCTTCTTCCCTGAATGAAAAGGGTACCATTTACGGGGGAGAAAAAAATTTAAAGCAGGGGCTGGATAATGTCATTAAGGCCTACCGGCCGGGTGTGGTCGGCATCCTAACAACTTGTCTGGCCGAAACTATTGGCGAAGATATAGACCGGATCAGCCAGGTGTACCTGAAGGAAAGGGGATGCAATGATTTACCGGTGGTGACCGTAAACAGCCCCGGGTACGGTGGCACCCATACCGAGGGGTACTGGTTGACCCTGAGAAGAATTGTGACCAAATTGGCCCGGAAAACCGAAACCCATTCCAAAATAAACGTTATTATACCCAATATTAGCCCCGCGGATATTCGGGAAATCAAGAGAATTCTGCAGCTGATGCAGGTGGAGTATGTCCTGCTGCCCGATTTTTCCGATACCCTGGACCGCCCCTATCAAAGACATTACCGAAAAATACCTGAAGGTGGCACCAAACTGGCAGATATTGTTGCCATGGGCGGCGCTGCCGCCACCATTCAGTTTGGCCTGACGGTGGACGACAGTATGTCGCCGGGGAAATATCTGGAAAGTGAATTCGGAGTACCCCTGTATAATCTTCCGCTGCCAATGGGAGTGGAAAATACTGATTTGTTTATTAACCTGTTAATAAAACTTACCGGAAACCATCTGCCTTCTGCCATTGAGCAGGAGCGGGGGAGACTTCTGGATTGTATGATTGACTCTCATAAATACAATGCCCAGGGAAGCAGTGTCATCTTCGGTGAGCCGGAAAACGTCTACGGGGTGGTGAAAATCTGCCTGGAAAACGGGATTTACCCTGTAGTGGTGGCCACTGGCAGTAAAAACCATAATCTTAAGCAATTATTGGATGATTTACTGGTTAACTCTCCGGTGCGGTGTACTGTTATAACCGAAGCAGATTTCACCACCATTCGCCAAAAAAGCAGGGGAAGGGCCAATATCGCCATCGGTTCCTCGGATGGCAGGTACCTTACTGAGAAGGAGGGTATCCCCCTCGTCCGGTACGGTTTTCCCATTCACGACAGAACAGGTGGGCAGCGCCTGCTATCGGTGGGCTATGCGGGTACCACCATGTTCCTTGATCGGGTGACCAACACCCTGCTGGAATATAAACATAAACATTACCGGAGGTCCATGTATCAAATGTTTTATCAAGGGGAGCAAGAAGGACAGGAATTCTCCGCAGAAAGTTGTGGTGAGCATTATGTCATGTTTATGCCGTCAGACGTCAAACAGTAATCAATCAACCAATCATTGGGAGCAAACCCGCAGGCACCCATGCTATTCCATGGAAGCCCATTACAAGTATGCCCGTATGCACCTGCCGGTGGCGCCCAAATGCAATATCGCCTGCAACTATTGCAACCGCAAGTATGATTGTGTCAATGAAAGCAGGCCCGGTGTAACCAGTGAAGTACTGACACCAGAATCAGCAGAACAAAAATTTATTGTGGTTAAGGAGAAAATACCTAACCTCAGTGTGGTAGGCATTGCCGGACCCGGGGATGCTCTAGCCAACTGGGAAAATACCTGTGAGGCCATTGAACGGATTAAACAATCCAACCCGGAAATGATCTTTTGTCTGTCCACCAACGGTTTGCTGCTTCCCCACTATGCTCCGGAAATTGTTGAGTTGGGTATCAAACATGTAACAGTGACCATGAATACCCTTAACCCGGATACCGGAGCTAAAATATACCGGCATGTTCATTACCAAGGGAAAAAATATGAAGGCACCGCGGGAGCCGGTATATTACTGGAAAATCAACTAACCGGTATCCAATATCTAGCCCATCAGAGTGTTCTGGTGAAAGTGAACATTGTGATGATTAAAGATATCAACGACAGTGAGATTCCCGCTGTGGTTAAGAAAGCCAAGCAACTGGGAGCTTTTATGACCAACATTATGCCCCTGATTCCAGCGGAGGGCAGTGTTTTTGCCAACCTTCCCCCCACCAGTATAAAAGAACTGAATCAAATGAGGGATAGATGCCAGATTGATTTACATCAAATGCGCCATTGCAAGCAGTGCCGCGCCGATGCCGTCGGCATGTTGAGTGAAGATCGGTCACAGGAGTTTTATGCTGGTGTGGATTCGCTGATTAAACAGAACCATTCAGTGGCCATGTAACCGGACAATGTCTGTTATGGCGTGTAAGCCCCGAAGACGTGGAAGAGATTATGGATGAGCACATTGAAGAGGGCAAAGTGATTAAGCGATTGGAACTATAGACATCAACTAACTCCTGGAGAAAGGGGGAGATTCTGATGCCTAAAGAAATAGCTGTATACATGGGTGATAATGGAGAGACCACCAGTCTTTATCAAAATGGCAAAGTTTTGGTTTATCAGAGAAATCAGGGCTGTTGGCGAGTATCCAGGGAAAGAGATTTTTCTCTGGGAGACAATTTTAATATCAAGGCTTTACGCGAAATCATGGATGAACTGATTGAATTCCTAGGCCATTGTAAAACCTTTGTAGGTCTTTCCATAACTGGTATTCCGTACTTTGTACTGGAGAAATCCGGCTGCAGTATCTGGGAATTTGAGGGGAACCCGTTGGATTTTCTTGATTATATTCTGGCCAAAGAAGAAGAAGAGCAAAGGGAAAACAGCCAGCAGAACAGTACTATCCTGCCAACACCTGTAGAGACCTTCAGCGGTTGTTATCGTATCTCCATCAAAGAAATTCAAGAAAAGAATTTAGGTGTTAGCTCCAAACAAGTCCTATTGCCTTTTATCCGGCAGGGGAAGTTTTATTCCCTGGAAATTCTCTGTAACCACGTCCCCCCATGGCTGGAAAACGAGATTTTGCTGAACCAGCTGGAGAGCAGGACGGAAGTTATCACTCGAAACGAGGTAAAGTTAGTGATGACGAAAAAGTGTTGTGATTAGTAAAAGTATTTTCCAAAGGAGTGGCTCAGATGGAACCGGTGTACTTTGTTGATACCACCCTAAGAGACGGGGAACAGTCACCCGGCGTTGCCTTTACTGTAGCGGAAAAAGTCCACATAGCTTACTTACTAAGCCAAGTAGGGGTTTATGAGATTGAGGCAGGGATTCCGGTAATGGGCAAGTTGGAAATGGATGCTATTTATCAAATTTTATCACTAAATTTAAAGGCCAGGGTGACCACCTGGAACCGAGCCACTCTAAAAGATGTGAAAGCTTCGTTGGAATGTGGCGCCCGCAACCTGCATATTTCCGCTCCGGTTTCTGACATTCATATAAAATATAAGTTGAACCGCAGCCGGGACTGGGTATTGGATAATGTGAGAAAGGTTGTAAGTTATGCCAGAGCAGCCGGCTGCACCGTAACCATTGGCGCAGAGGATGCTTCCCGGGCGGCTATGCAATTTCTCATTACATTTGCCATGCTGGCTCGGGAAGAAGGGGCCAGTCGCCTGCGTTTTGCCGATACCCTGGGTGTGCTGGATCCTTTCACCACGAGGGAAAAGGTAGCACATATTATTCAGGAGACAGGAATAGAAGTAGAAATGCACGCCCATAACGATTTTGGGATGGCCACCGCCAATGCCCTGGCGGCCCAACTGGCCGGAGCCAAATATCTCAGTACCACAATTTTGGGACTGGGAGAAAGGGCCGGCAATACTTCTTATGCAGAGATAGTGAAGGTTTTGCAGCAGGTTAAGGGTCTTAAAATAAATGTTAATGAACAGATTCTTCAAGAATTGATTCAGTATGTAGCGGCAGCTACCAACAGATATTTTCCCCCCGGATATTTTAAAAAAACAAACCTTTTTGTCGTGCCCCATGCGGGTGCGTGGCGCGAGATTTTATAGAATTTTTATAAACATTTTATTCCCGGTTATAGTTTTTTTACAATGGCCTCATCAAACAAAGGAAGTCATGTAAATGGGTTTTGAAGCTTCTTTATGACATTATTACAACCGGTAGCAGGATCAAATCCCACATCAGAAAACACGAGCGGCTCAAGGGCAACCTGGTTCCCGCCAAAATAAACATTCATAAAGGCTTGGAAATTAATACAGCCTCTGGCAAGGTTTACGTCAACGGCCGTGAAGTGCAGATGACTGCCAGGGAATATGAATTGTTAGTTTTTCTTGCCTCTAACCCCGGCATTGTTTTTTCAAAGGAACATATTCTCACCCGTATTTGGGGTGAAGATTACTACGGCGATACGGCAACCGCGGCTGGGCACATCCAAAAATAAGGAAAAAGACAGAAAAAAACCCGTCCGGCTCGGAGTTTATTGAAACCTTCCGGGGAACGGGATATCCCTTTAACAAGTAACCCCCATAAGCGACAGGGAGAGTTTTATAAAAAATAGGACGAGCACGTAACGATCTACCTTGCACTATCATGAATGGATTATTACCCAGCTATGATCTTTCGACCATAACCAAGCAGTTCACCACCCATGATAATGGTTCGTTCGACCATACAGGATACCTGTACAGCTATATGCAACCTCTCGGCTGCATATAACCGTTAGATCCTTTTCAGGAACCTGCGGCACCCTGTATGATCTTCGCTCGACCACATACGATAGGTTGGGATCACGCTGCAATCATACAATTTATGATTACGACTGCAACGAAACCTTTCCCCACCGTATATGATCTTCCCTCCGGCTACATATGAGCCGTGGTGACCCACATGTAACCTTCGGCCGATTCATATATACCCCTGGTCAGAGCATATATGAATCTGGGCTCGACCGTTACGTACCCGTTGAGTATAGAATGTACCAAAAATCATAGTTGTATACATGGTATTAAAAAATTTTAAAATTTATGTTTTAAAACGAGCGAAAAAATTGTTAATACAAAATATAAATAAAATCCAGCCATAGAAAAGGAGTTAAAGAAACCAGGTTGAATAAAATAAACATATGTTTGGTATAGTTAAATTTTTTATCGGGGTGCATATTGTGGAACTGCTGGAGAAACTTAATATACTGTCGGCCGCAGCTAAATATGATGTTTCCTGTTCATCCAGCGGCAGCAGGCGTCAAAATTCCAGAGGGGGCCTGGGCAATGCGGCTGAAAGCGGTATTTGCCACAGCTGGGCGGATGACGGAAGGTGCATCTCTTTATTAAAAATTCTGCTTACCAACTATTGTATTTACGACTGTGCTTATTGCATTAACCGGGTAAGCAATGATATTCCCAGGGCTTGCTTTACGCCGGATGAAGTGGTGGATATAACGATTAATTTTTACCGGCGCAATTACATTGAAGGTTTATTTTTGAGCTCAGCCATATGGAAAAATCCCAATCATACTATGGAACTTATGGTACAGGTAGTCAAACGGCTGAGAAAGGAATGGAAATTTAACGGATATATTCATCTAAAGGCTATTCCCGGGGCTGATTGGCAGCTGATTGCAGAGGCAGGAACCCTGGTGGACAGAATGAGTGTCAATATTGAACTGCCTTCCAGTGAAAGCTTGAAGCTGCTGGCGCCCCAAAAAAGGAGAGAAAGTATTTTACAACCTATGAGTTTAATTGGTTCGCACATTCTTGCCAACAGGGAGGAAAGACAGCGATTTCGTAAAACGCCTGCCTTTGTTCCGGCAGGGCAAAGTACCCAGCTGATTGTGGGAGCCACTGCGGATTCAGACCTAAGTATAATAAAATTATCCGAAACCCTCTATAGCAAATTTAATTTAAAAAGGGTTTACTATGCCGCTTTTGTCCCGGTGTCCAGCAATCCCAAACTACCCAGCATATCAACACCGCCACTGGAGAGAGAGCACCGGCTTTACCAGGCCGACTGGCTGCTACGATATTATGGCTTTAAAGCACAAGAACTGCTAACCGAGGCCCGCCCTAATTTCAAACTGGAATTAGATCCCAAATCAGATTGGGCACTGCGCAACTTGCATCTTTTTCCGGTTGAGGTTAATCAGGCTGATTACCGTCATTTGCTCCGGGTGCCTGGTATTGGCGTTAAGTCAGCACAAAAAATTATTGCTGCCCGTCGTTTTCATTCCCTGACGTATGAAGATTTACATAAAATCGGTGTTGTATTGAAACGAGCACGTTATTTTATTACTTGCCGTGGTCAGTATTTTGGTCAAGTTCCTTTTCGGGAAGATGCAATCATACAAAAGCTGGTCGGCAAACCAAAGAAGACAACTTCCTGGACACAACTTTCCCTGTTCGCTGAATCAACCGGGGAAGACAGGTATTCTACAATTACAGGAGAACTGTAAATGATCTACTATCTTTACGACGGTACATTTGAAGGACTTCTGACAGCTGTTTATGAGGCCTATTACCGGCGTGAAAAACCGTCCTATATTATAACTAAGGATCAATACGAAGCAAACCTGTTCAGCCGGCCGGTAACAATTATTTCAGATTATGAAAAGTTCTACAAGGTTTACCGGGCTATTGAAGAAAAAATCTCCCCCCAGGCCCTCCGGCAAGTATATTATGTTTTTCTTTCTGATCTCAAGGATGCTGCTACCTTAATATATCATTACCTGCAGCTGGGGTGGCAGGTGGGGGCGGATGTAGACAGTCATTTGTTCCGGGAACCGGTGCGCAAGATGCTTGCCGTTTACCGGCAAGTGTGTCAAGAGAGACATCGCCTGCTGGGTTTGCTGCGCTTTCGTTTGTTGGCAGAAGATATCTACCTTGCTTCCTGTGAACCGGATCACAATATTGTAAGTCTGCTGGCACCTCATTTTGCCCGGCGGATGGCAGACCAAAACTGGATAATACATGACCAAAAAAGAAGTTTGGCGGCTGTTTACAACAGGCGGGAATGGTTTATTGCGTCCTTAAATTTTTCTGAACAGCCTGTCTATGGGGCGGACGAAGAGATGTACCAACAGCTGTGGAAGCAATATTTTGCCGGCACGGCCATTGCGGACAGGCAAAACCTGCGTCTCCAACGACAATTTATGCCTGTTCGCTATTGGAAGCACCTTATTGAGAAAAACTAGTCAGAGGGAACCACAGCAAAAAAGTCCGCCCGCAAAGGGCAGACTTTTTTATTACTGATTATCCCGGTCAATATGAAAATGATTATGATGAATCTTAATTCTATGTTTAATCCCGCATTCCGGGCAGGACAGAACTTCACCGTCTTTAAACCTGACCTCGCCAATATGCTTGTTGCAGCAGATAACCTCAATACCGATAAGGGATCCGTCACTTTTCTGATTAACCCTGTAACCTGAGCTGGCCTTTTGCGTTTCCATGCTTATCATCCCCCTTGTGGTTACTTTATTACATCTTCTTCGCGTTTGCCAAAAATCCTGCCGTCCCTTGGATGCTTAATTGAGTTTTGGTCATAAATTTGAAAAATATACATAAATATGGCAATTTATTATATAATTCTTAGAGATTAAGCTTTTATTTATTCTTTTTTATTCTTACTTAAAAAAATTATTATTCAGTCAGACGAAAAACAATAACCTCTAATGTTAGGGATAATTTGTAATTTATCCAGCATTTTGAGCCTTGATTATTAATCAAATCTGGGTATACTTAAGTAGTGTCGCAAGTTTAAAAACCTTTTAAAACTGTCAAAGTACAGCGGGTAGTCGCTGTTCCGTTCAACGGGGCAGAGGAAAGTCGAGACACGCACACTTTGCTGCAGTTTTCGGCCGTCAGGCCGGTTAATTACAGCGAGTGTAAAATGGTGCCCGGCGCAAGCCGGGGCAGGGCGACCTGACGACGGTGAAAACAACTCTCTGAGTTGCAAGTAACTGTAAAGTGCCACAGAAACCATGTCACCGGGCGACCGGTGAGTGCAAGGGTAAACTCCACCAGCGTGCAACCCAAATAGGCAGGGGCGTTAGTCACCTGCGGGTAGGGGCACCTCGCTCAGGCGGGGAAGGAGAGTATTCTCCTTAGATAGATGACTACTAAAACAGAATCTCGCTTACGGCTGTATCTTTGACAATTATAATTATAAAAAAGGTTAAAAAAATAAAATTTATACTTGCGCACCTCAACAAACCGTGCTATAATAACAAACGTCGGGACGAGGTCGCGAACTTAAAACGTGGGGGCATAGCTCAGCTGGGAGAGCGCTTGAATGGCATTCAAGAGGTCAGCGGTTCGATCCCGCTTGTCTCCACCACTCAAAAAGCTCCGGTTATCGGAGCTTTTTGCTGTTACACCACCTCATTTTTTGTTGCTTTGTTGCTCTTGTCAGTCAGCCTGTTATCTGGTATTATTACTTCACAGAAATTAATTATTAAGCTTGGCAATCCTGCTTTGTGCGTTGCTTGTTGATTTTAAACCCACAGTGTTTTTGAGGGAGTTGGTCTTAGATTGCGTATACCAGGCCGCATAATTGGCGGAAGGTAGAAACAATTTAGCGGCGCCCACCTGCGAGAAGCGGGTATTAAAAACACCGAGCGAACGGCTAAGTGGAAACATGTATAAAATCCTCAGAGTTGCTCTGAGGATTTTATTTATGTGCCGGTTATGAAAAATTATATGCTAAAGCGGCAATGAAAAGACAGTATAATAATCCGTTGTAGGCCAGTGTTCGGGGTTTGATTTGACCGGTGGATTTAAGACGATACCATATAAAACCGGCTGCCGCAACTGACAACAAGGCACTGGTTAAAGCCGGCGGGGATAATTGCCAAGGTGTAAGGGCAATTCCCATGGCAGGTATAACGGTACTTTGAAAAACCATGGCACCGGTTATATTGCCCAAGGCCAAGGTGTCTTTGCCTTGACGAATCCAGATCAGGCTGTTTACTTTTTCAGGTAATTCTGTAGCAATCGGTGATATGACAAAGGCTAAAATAAAAGCGGAAACTCCTAAAAGTGCAGCCAGTTTTTCTATAACATTAACAAATAAATGGGCGCCGTAAACTATGCCGGCTAATCCCGCGGCTACTTGCAGTAAAACTAAAAATAGTGAAGGATCAGCCTTGGCACGAGCAAAAAATAATGGGTTAATTTCACTGTCGGGTTCTGTATCGCCAGAGCATTTCAACGTTTTGATAACATAAATCACATATATGGCCAGCAATAATGGAGGTATGAAGTATTTAAGGTCAGAGGGCAAAAAAGCAGTTATAATGACCAACCCATAGGCGCCTAAAAAGAATTGCAAATCCCTGGTCATAACTAACCTGTTGCAGTGCATGATCCGGCGCCGGGAGCCGTGCCGCTTCCATAGTAAACCGGCTACCCCTGCAATAGCCAGGGCCAGGGTAGATAAAACAAAAGGCGCCCCCAAAATAGCACCGATACCAATATCAATGGCATTTTGGCCGGTGGCAGATAAAATAGCTATAATAGGAATGACGGACTCCGGCAGGGCGGTGCCGACGGCGGCCAGAATACTGCCTACAGTACCTTCATTTAAATGTAATTTTTTGCCCAACCATTCAACACCGTTTGTAAACAGCTCGGCACTGACCAGGATAATACCTAACCCAAACAAAAGCAGCAAGACGTTTGTCAATGTTAAAACCTCCGGATTATTTAATAACAATAAACAAAACAATTCTTGCTTATTATTTTTTTTCCTTCAGTTGCCGGAAAAATAGTGCAATATACAAATAATGAAAGTTAAGGAGAGAGGTATATGATTTTAGTGAGCGCCTGTTTGGCCGGCATTTATTGCCGATATAACGGAGGTAATAACCAGGTGCCGGTGATAGTAGATCTGGTAGAGAAGGGGCTGGCAATTCCTGTTTGTCCGGAGATATTGGGTGGCTTGCCGACACCCCGTGAACCGGTGGATATTATGCAAGGAACCGGCTGTGATGTGCTGGCGGGCCGAACCAAATTGCTTACGGAAAGCGGCAAAGACGTTACAACTGAGTTTTTGCTAGGTGCGGATAAAGTTTTGCAAATCGCCCTGCAGCACCGGGTGAAGTTTGCTGTTTTAAAGGAACGCAGTCCTTCTTGTGGCAGTTCAATGATCTATAACCGAGAGCCGGGATATCAGGAAGTCCGTCGCAAGCCGGTGCCGGGTATGGGTGTTACCACCGCTCTGTTGGCAAAAAACAACATAACAGTTTTTTCAGAGGAACAGTTAACAGAAAAATTATTAAAAGAGATAACTGGGTAAAAATAATAATCAATATAAAGATGATAGCTCTCCTGGTTGGGGGAATAATAGCAGTAAGCATCCCTGGAAGGAGAGATGAAACTATGGTTTCCGGTAATGATAAAAAATTACAGCGAGAAATTCAGGCCTTGATAGACAAAACCAACGGTTTGAAGGATTATGGCATTAAAGTGCAGGTGCAAGAAGGAGAAGTGCACCTTATGGGGCTGGTGGATACACTGCATGAAAGAAGGCAGCTGCACGAGCTGGTTTCCCGGGTACCAGGCATACGAAGCATTGAAAACGGTGTTGCCATCAGCACTGACGGGCAGATAAACGACGGCGAAGTCACTGCGGAAGTATATGAAGAATTAAAGAACAACCGGGTTAATTTAAAAAATATCGGTGCCGAGAGTATAGGGGGGACGGTATACCTGCGAGGCCGTGCGGCCAGCCAGGCAGAAATTCAAAATGCCATGGAAGCAGCTTCCCGAGCCCGTGGGGTAAGGGATGTTATCAGTCAGGTGTCTCTAAGTGCCGGGCCGGATGCAGGTGATTTAACCCTGCGGGATTTGTTTCACAGCCAGGTTAATAATGACCGGGAGGATCCTAATTTTAAGGACGGGCTGTACGAATAATTTTTAAGAGAGAGCTGGCCGGCTCTCTTTTAATTTTTTAGTCTTGAAATTGTTATTAAATGATATAATTATTTAGTAGCAGTTCCTATTTAGGAGGAGTGTCTGATGAATGTTTACCTTGATAAATTACAATCGTCCGGATTAAAAATTACGCCTCAACGGCAGGAAATTTTAAGGGTTTTTTTAGAAAGCAATAAACATCACTTAAGTGCGGAAGAAGTGCACAGCAAAATAGTCCGGCGTTACCCCGGGTTAAGTTTGGATACGGTGTACCGCAATCTAAACCTCTTATTAAACCTGGGTATCCTTTCTGAACTAAACTTTGGGGAAAGAAAAAGTTTTTTTGAGCTAAACAAGCAAGAACATCACCATCATATAATTTGTACAAAGTGCGGGATGTCCCAGGAAATTGATTTTTGTCCCCTAACATATATGGATAGTCGACTGGTTGAAAATTTTGAAATAGAAAAGCATAGTTTTGAAATTTTTGGCATTTGTGCAAACTGTAAAGATAAGAAACAAACAGTTGAAACTCGATAATCCGGTGTCAAGGAGAGAAGCCATGCAAAACCTGCCTGTTGTAGAACTAAAAAACGTAAGTTTTACCTATGGTTGTCACCCGGTTCTTAATCAGATCAATTTAATCATAAACAGCGGTGAGGCTGTGGGTTTGGTAGGTCCTAACGGTTCGGGTAAAACCACTCTTTTGAAAATTATTTTGGGTCAATTGAAACCTCAGACCGGCAGTGTGCAGTTGTTTGGCCAAGATATTAATAAATTTAAGGACAGATATAAAATCGGCTATGTATCACAAAGGGCGGTTCATTATAATCCTCAGTTCCCGGCCACGGTAAGAGAAGTGGTAGCTTCCGGCAGGGTAGCCGGAAGGGGAATTTTCCGTCTTTTAACCCGCAGTGACTACAGCCGGGTTGACAGGGTATTGGAACTGGTAGGCTTGAAGGAGTTAAGTCGCCGGCCGTTGAGTATTCTTTCCGGCGGACAGCAGCAAAGGGTGTTTATCGCCCGTGCATTGGCGGCGGAACCTGCCATATTGATTCTTGATGAACCTACCGTAGGGGTTGACCAGGCGGCACAGGAATCCCTTTATAAACTTTTATATCGATTAAATCAAACCGAACAAATGACTCTTCTTATTGTATCTCACGAAACGGAAGGTCTGTCTTCGGTGATAACACGACAGGTTTGTTTAGACAAATATATCTGTACATGTCAGTTTAGCACTACCTCCCCGGCTCAGCTGAGGGAGGGCATATGTGCCAAAAGATTGGCCTTGCAGGTAGCCGAATAGGGGGTGGCTTATGGAAATTTTTCATTATGAGTTTATGCAAAGGGCATTTATAGCAGGGCTAATTGTTGGTTTGATTTGCCCGGTGGTGGGTTTGTTTATTTCTTTAAGAAGAATGTCAATGATTGCCGATGCCCTGTCCCATGTTTGCCTGGCCGGCGTTGCGGCCGGTTTACTAACCGGCGTACATCCGATTGTCAGTGCTTCGGTTTTTGCGGTTACCGGCGCCCTGAGTATAGAAAAATTAAGAGATGTATATAAGAACTACTCAGAAATTGCCATAGCAATTATTCTATCGGCCGGCGTGGCATTGGGCGCCATTCTGTTAAGCTTGGGCAAAGGATATAATACTAATTTTATGAGCTATCTTTTTGGCAGCATTGTGGCCATTAACGAAACGGATATTAAAATTATTGCCTTTACCGGCCTGGTTGTCTTTATGCTGATTATGCTGTTAATGAAAGAGTTGTTTTTTATTGCTTTTGATGAGGAGGGTGCCCGTTTAAGCGGTATCCCGGTTTCTGTTATTACCCTCTCTTTCACTGCTCTGACAGCTTTGACAATTGCCGTGGCCATAAGGGTGGTAGGTATTTTGCTGGTTTCATCACTGATTGTCTTGCCGGTAGCAGCAGCACTGCGCATAGCTCAAAGTTTTAAGGAGGCCATGATAATTGCTGTAATTATGGCAGAAACAGCGGTGTTTATTGGCTTGTTTGCCTCTTTTTATATAAACCTGGCACCTGGCGGAGCCATTGTGATGACGGCGGTATGCCTGCTGGTGCTGACCCTGGTTGTCCGGCAACTCAGGGTTAATGCGGCCCAAAAAGCGGTTTGCAGAGAAATAAGCGGCAACCGGCCTTAGGGCTGGCGGTGCGAAGACCGGAGCCAAAGGGGATCATAAACCGCCGAGAAATGTTTCTTAACACTCCGGCAGGATGGATAAATTCCATCCTGCTGCTTTTAGTCACGATTAATATTATGCTTCATATCACGCACGCCGGTTTTATACGCCATGCCCATTTTTACGCTTTTTTGTGTACCATGCCGGTGCACACTGTTTAACTGAGCTTTTTGTGATTTTATTTCCCTCGGTTGGGTATGGCCTACCGGGCGATGCAGGTAATGCTGAATTTCGGGTAATTTATGTTGCATGCCTTTGCGATATTCATCAATAATTGACATCGTACCACCTCCCTGAAATTATATTGATAGTTTGCCCGCAATCATCTCTCTCCATGAAATTATTTTCTGTTGGCTGGATCGGTGGAAAGTGCTAATATGAATACAAAAAATTTACTTATGCAGGTGTTTTATGCTTAATAAATTTAAAAACCAGTTAATGATATTAATTGGGATTCTTTTGCTGCTCCCGATTTTAATTATCGGAGCTATGTTATATATGGTCAATCACAGCCGTCCGGTGGTGTTGGATGAGCAGCGTGAAGAACTGATTTATGCTGTGGAAGAACTGTCCCGGGCAGTGCCGTCAGATGTAACACATCTGATGAAAATGCATCAAAACAAACCGCGCAAAGAACAAATTAAAGCATTAAATCGTGAACTGGCCGGGGCTGTTATGAAGGTGTTTCAAAAACACCACGGCATTGAATTAGGTTATTATTCAACCGACATGAAGGCGGTACTGGTTCAAATGGGCCAGGACAGCCACCTGCCTTATCTGGATTTTAAGGACATGTTTCTGGATGTATCCGAAGAAACCCAGTGGTCAGAACAAGCCCAGTGGGAGGATGCCTTTGAAAAAGTCATCTGGTCCCAAAAACCTCTGGAACTGGTTCTGGGCGTACCGGGAAACCAAAAACTGATAGTTTTTTGGCCTATGCGGTCAGGTAATCAGGTGGAAGCAGTCATCTGGGCAGGTGAACGGCTGGGCGGCATTAACAAAGAAATCTTGCAAGCCGAAAGCTTTGCCTACACCGTTATTTTCTTCGGTTTCATGTTGGGTTTATGCAGTACCTTCTTCTTGTTGAAAAATTATTTAGATACCGTGGCCAATATCAAAGCAGGGCTGCAGAAAATGCAGGCAGATTTAACTTATGTGATTCCTCCCTCAATAGGTGAACTGGGAGAAATATCTAAAGCCATTAACGATTTAGCTTCCAGATTAGTAAGTGTGCAGAACTATAATGAAATTATTATGGCCAATATTGATGCGGGCATCATCGGGGTTGATACAGACGGCCGCATTGTCAGTGTCAGCTCGACCGCCCGTAAACTTTTCAACTTGCCGGCAGATGTGGTGGGTTACCATTTTTCTAAGGCCTTCTCCGAGAATCCCTATATGGCAAAACTATTTACAGACTGCCTGCAGGGTCAAGAAACTAAGGATGTATTAATAAAATGGCCGGGAGTTGAGGAACGTCAACTGTTAGCCAATACTTCAATTCTTTATGATGCCAGGCAACAAATGGTGGGAGCTGTCTTGAGCTGTCGCGATGTTACTCACCGGCTGCGTTTGGAAGAACAAATGCGGCGACAGGAAAGACTGGCCTCCCTTGGCAAATTGGTGGCCGGGGTTGCCCACGAAATAAAAAACCCTTTAACTTCCATCAGTGGCTATGTCCAGTTTTGGATGAAAAGCAAAGCACCCACTGTAAAATCACTCAATACCATTTACCGGGAAGTCAAACGATTGGATGCTATTGTTAATAAACTGCTGTTTTTCGCTAAGCCCACCAAAACTGTGTTGACCAGAGTAGATATTAATACACTTATTGGCAAGTTGTTAAACTTTTTTACCGAAACCCACGGAGAAACAATTACATTTATTTTTTTGCCAGATTCCGCTCTGCCGGAAGTTAATCTGGATCCGGATCAAATGGAACAAGTTTTTATGAATGTCATTTATAATGCTGTTCAGGCTATGCCCGGCGGTGGTAAAGTAACTTTGCTTACCCGCTATATGGCTGATGAAAAGACCGTAGCCATTGACATAAAAGATACCGGGTGCGGTGTGCCGGAGGAATTATTGGACAAACTGTTTGACCCCTTCTTTTCTACCCGGGCTAAAGGGACCGGACTGGGTTTAACGATAGCTGATGAAATTATCCGCGCCCATGGCGGCAGTATAGAAATAAAAAGCCAGGAAGGTTTAGGTACAACAGTAAGAATCTTATTGCCGGTAACATAGAGAAAACGACAACACAGATATCCGGAGGTGCTCAAGATGTCATCTAAGTTGGTGCTGGTGGTAGATGATGAAGAAAGTGTAAGACAATTTCTTTATGACGTATTAACTGATGCCGCTTACCGGGTGGAAACTGCTGTAGACGGGCAGGAGTGCCTGGATAAACTTGTTAAATTAAAACCTGATGTTTTGGTAACTGATATTCGCATGCCGGAAAAAGACGGTTTATCTTTGCTGGAGCAAATAAAATCTTTGGGCATCACTACACCGGTAATATTAATGACTGCCTTCGGCACTACCGAAGTAGCCATTAAGGCCATGAAATTAGGCGCTTTTGATTATATTGTTAAACCCTTTGACCTGGACGAATTACTAAATTTAGTGCAACGGGCGGCAGAACAAACTGAAACGGTAGCCGCTTTTCGGCCTCACGATCAAGCTGCCGAGCCGGGTGTTGTTAATCTTATAGGCAATTCTCCTGCCATGCAGGCTGTTTACAAAGATATCGGACGGGTAGCAGACAGCAATGCCACGGTCTTGATTCAGGGAGAGAGCGGCACCGGAAAAGAACTGGTGGCCAGAGCCATCCATAACAACAGCTCCCGCCGTCATAAACCCTTCATTAAAATTAACTGCGCCAATTTACCCGACAGTCTTTTGGAAAGTGAATTATTTGGTTATGAAAAGGGGGCTTTTACCGGGGCCGGTGCTTCTAAGGTGGGCAAGTTTGAACTGGCTCATGAGGGAACCATTTTTTTTGATGAGATCGGTGAAATCAGCCTGGCTACCCAGGCCAAGCTTTTACGGGCCATTCAGGAAAAAGAATTTGACCGGGTAGGGGGAACTGCCACCATAAAAGTTGACGTCAGAATCCTGGCAGCCACCAATCGTAAACTCAAACAAAGTGTGCTGGAAGGTGATTTTCGCGAGGATTTATTTTTCCGGCTTAATGTGGTTAATATCGTTATACCGCCCCTGCGAGAAAGAAAAGAGGATATTCCTTTGCTGGTAGCACATTTCCTGGCCAAATATAACAAAGAGTTTAACCGGCAGGTAAAGGGCTTTTCTACAGCAGCCACCCAAATGTTAATGGCTTACGATTGGCCGGGTAATGTGAGGGAATTGGAAAATGTGGTAGAAAGGGCTGTTATTATGGCCAGAGGCTCAGTAATTGTGCCGGAAGATATTGCGCTGGCGGGCAGGCAAGAAAAAACCGACGTCGTACAGGCTAACCGGTCCAACCTTTCACTTAAGCAAATAGTGGCTGACGTTGAGCGCCAGACCATTCTGCAAGCATTGACAGAAAATAATTGGTGCCGCACCACGGCAGCCAGAGTCCTGGGCATTAACCGACGGACCCTTTACGCAAAAATGAAAGAATTAGGTATTGAAGGTGGGCAAAAAATACCCAACGGTGAGTAATTTTATCCCGCTTTTGTCACCACTAAAAATAACCGGAGATGGATTTAAACGGCACATTAGGGCCGTTTTTTTGTATTGATCCGGTAAACATTGCGGATTATCTAAGGATTCATCTGCTGTGCCAGAGGCGGCAAGCGCCCTTTCATATAAGGCAGTTTTCCCTTGCGGTTGGCACTAAATTTGCTTTGTTAAAAGGCAGGAAAGAGAAAAATTTGGGGGACTGCTATATGGAAAGTATCATTTTTGCAGGTGCCGTAACGTTTTTATTAATGGGTATGATGGTGGGAGTTTTATTTCCTGTTTTGGGCAACATGAGTTTTCTTATAGTGGTACCTTCCTTATTATCGGTTGCCGGACTGCCGCCGGCGGCAGCCGTACCGGTTGGCTTGACCCACTTGGCTGCCCTGCTGGTCCCGCCGGCCGTCAACCATTGGCAGGCGGGTAATGTAGATGTTAAATTGCTGTTACTGTTCAGCTTGGGTTTACTGCCCGGCCTCTTAATATCCGAACCGTTATGCCGACTGATGGATAATTCGGGTTGGTGGGTGGCCGTGATCATGGGGGTCTACTTGATGTTGCTGGCAGGGGCGGTGATACACCGTATCCGTCCGCTGCCGCTGCTGCCCAGGCCCAATAACCGGTGGCGAAAGATGCTGGTAAATTTTCTGCACCGACTGCCAGGCAGAGTCTTCTTGCCTACCAGCATGATGGCGGTACCTTTATTGTTCCCTGTAATTTTAGGCGTGCTGTTTGCCGTCGTAGGGAAAATTTGGGGGCCGGCAGCTGTTTTGCTGGTGTGTCCGTGCCTCATCGTGTGTTTAAATATGCCGGTGATTACTGCGGCGGGCAACGCCATGGCGGCAAACTTTATCGGCTTGTTGGCGGTGTCCCTGGGCAGTGGTTTTCTGTCGCTGCCAATTAATATACAAATATTGTTATGGTTATTTCTCGGGTCATCCCTGACAGTGCTGATTCTGTCTGTCTTTTGGCAGCGAAAGCTGTACCCTGTACCTGTAGCGGTAATTTTAGTACTGATTACTTCGGTTACCCTGTGGATTTTGACCGCCGGTCAGTCTGGATTGCATATTTTAATTCAGCATGGCAGCTTCCTCTCCAACCAGTTTGGATGGTTTGGGGGTGTCCAAGGATGAAGGTTGCTGCCATACTTGGTTTAACCCTTAGTCTGATCTTTCCGCTTGTGGCCTGGGCAGCAGACATAACTTGCCAGCTGTCGGAAAAAGAAATTGATGTAGGTTTGCATCCTGCCCGGGAAACTGTTACGGTATTCGGTGAGGCACCGGCAGGTATGCCGGTAGTAATTAAGGTAACAGCACCGGCCAGGCTGGTGCTGGTGACCCTCTACCCTAACAGTTCGCTAATTAAATGCAACGAAGCGGAAGTCCAGGGGTTACCGGGGTATTACCAGGTACTGACATCTGTACCCAGTGAACAAATAAATCAAAAATATTGGCCAATGTTAGGCCTGGATCCTTCATACAAACATTTGCTGCCCGGCGTCTGGGTCAGAATGCGCCAGGATATCCAGGAGGTGTATCAGAAAAACCAGCAGGACTATATTAACCTGGCTGTTAAAATCAAGGAAGAAAAAGATCTTTTTGCTATCCGGCAGGGGGTTGTCAAGAGGAACGGCAGACACTACTGGGCCAGCATACCTCTGGTGGAAGGTATGCCGCTAGGGCAGTTGCATGTCACGGTTACGGCACTGGAACATGATCAACCGATTACTTCCGAACCCCAAACATTAATGCTTAAACCATCTTCCTTGTTAAACCTGGGTTCCCAGGAACTTTCAATTTCTGCCGTGATGGTAATTTCTTTATTTATGGTGCCGGTTATTCTTTTAACCGCAGCCCAAGTTTTAGAAATGGTTGAATACCGCAGGGAACAGGAGCGGCGGGCAAGGCTGCTCAGGGAAATTTGCCAAAGGTAAAGCCGTGGTGACATTACCACGGCTTATCTGGTTAAACCGAACTTTTTGGCTGCTTCTGCCAAGCCGTCACGGTGATCCGGGTGAGCAATGGCAATAAGGGCTTCAGCCCGTTGGCGGTAAGTTTTGCCCCTTAATTTAGCAAAACCGTATTCGGTTACAACATAGTCAACATCGTTTTTACTTAAGCTGACCACAGAACCGCTTTCCAGCATGGGAACAATTTTTGTCCTGCCTTTATGGGTTGAATGCAGCACTACAATACTTTTGCCGTTAATGGAATTCATGGCGCCCCGGGCAAAGTCAACCTGTTCGCCGGTGCCGGAATACAGCTTGGGACCAACCGGTTCGGAGGCACACTGCCCTAATAAATCTATTTCATCCACTGAGTTAATGGCTACCATATTGTTGTTTTTGGCAATAATCATGGGGTCGTTTGTATAGGAAACAGAATGCATTTCAAACAGCGGGTTGTTGTTCATAAACTGATACAGGCGCTTGGTTCCTACCGCTGAACTGCAAATAATTTTACCCTGATGAATATTTTTCCGCCGGTTTGTGACAGCGCCGCAATCCACCAGATCAACAATGACATCAGTAATGAAATGAGAATGGACACCCAACCCTTTTTTAACACTCAAACACTGGGCTGCTGCATTGGCCACCGAACCCAAGCCAAGTTGGATGGTTGAACCGTCATCAACCAACTCGCAAAGATAGTCGCCGATTCGCTGGTCGATTTTGCTTACTTCCGGTTTCTTAACTTCCAGCAAAGGAGATTGATCCTCCACTATTAAATCCGCTTGGGAAATATGAATAAAGCTGTAGCCCATGGTACGAGGCATGTTTGGGTTAACCAGCAGAATTACTTTTTTGGCACAGCCTGCAGCGGCAATGGTGTAATCAACCGACACCCCAAAACTGAAATAACCGTGTTCATCCATGGGGGAAACTGTTCCCATAAATACATCTACTTCCATCTCACGGATAAACCGGGGATACTCGTAAAGATAACCCGGCATTACCCCGGCCCGCCCTTCTTTGACACCACGTTTTACAACACTGCTGGTCAACCAGGAAACATGGCGAAAGTGGCGCTCCATACCCGGTTTGAGATAACTGGCTTCCCGTAAAGGCAACATCTGGTGAATTCTTACATCCTTTAGCTCACCACGACGATTGGCCAGGGCTTCCATTAAAATCTCCGGTTCGGCGGCTCCGGGAGGTACCACAATGTTGTCACCGGAAGAAATAACAGCAACCGCTTCTTCGGCTGTAACGCATTTTTCTCTATACATGGACATGAGCTTTTCTGAGTCTTCAAACAGCGGTCCTGCTTTGAACCATACCAAAAATATCACCTCCATTTCAAATGCTAAGTGAATTATATCACGTAAGAACTGGGAATGAAAGCAGGTGTTGTCATACTTATCAAAGGATTTTGTTTTAAAACCCAAAGCAAACTTTTATAAAATTTAAAATAAAGACTTGGCATTAAAATAATTCGCTGCTTGCCGAAAAAGAATTTGCCTTGCAAATATTGCCCGGATGTGTTAGCATGGCGGTGAAAAAAGTCCGTTAATGTTTCTGATAAAATAAAATGAATAATTTCACAAAGTTGTCACTGCATAAATGATTGAACTGATTAAAATGTTTGGCCCCAGGGGTGAATTTTGTCACCACAAATCAAGGCTGCCGGGGTGGTCTTTATGTTTGAATCTCTTAATGAATATATCAGGGTTATCTATCAATTTAATAAGGCTCAGTATGCTTTGCTGGTGGTAGCTTTGATGTCTGCGGTGGGAGTATCCGTAGGGCTGTTTGCAGAGTTGGTGTTGAGATTATTAAAAATAAAGGGCGAGCCGTAGGAGGGATTAAATTTGCTCCACTTACCCATTGCCAACGCGGATGTAAACGGATGGGCTTTGTTGTATATTGGTTTTATCGTAGGTATATTGGGAGGATTTTTTGGTATCGGGGGAGCGTTTATAGTTACGCCGGCTCTGAATATTTTGGGCTTTCCCATGGCCTTTGCCATTGGCACGGATATTGCTCATATTTTTGGAAAATCTATTGTAGCCACATTTAAACATGCCCTGTTGCGTCATGTTGATTTCAAACTGGGACTTTTTATGGGCCTGCTGGGGATGTACGGTGTTTCATTAGGCAAGCAAACCGTTTTATATCTGGAAAAAATGGGACAGGTGGGTCCCATAGTGAGGATGGTTTATATTATTGTATTATTTACCCTGGGGATTTTCATGATCGGAGAATATTATCGTTACTCCCGCTTGAGCGAAAATGAAAAAATATCTGCCGAAAAAAATAAGCCCCGGCTGGCCGGTTGGGTGCAAAGGCTGAGAGTTGGTCCTTATATAAGTTTTTCTACCTCCCAGGTAAAATCTATTTCTCTCTGGGTTATTTTATTTCTCAGCATTTTCAGTGGCCTGGTTTCGGGTTTTTTGGGTGTCGGCGGGGGATTTATCAGAGTACCTATATTAATTTATGCTCTCGGGTTGCCCACTGTAATGGCTGTGGGAACTGATTTATTTGCTATTCTTATTACTAATTCCTGGGGAGCCTATATTTATGCCCTGGCGGGTAAGGTGGAAATCATTGGCGCCCTGGTTATGGTGGTGGGCGCTGCGGTGGGAGCGCAAATCGGATCGGTGGCCACAGCTTATATCAAAGGTATGAAAATTCGCCTTTATTTCGGTATAACATTATTGTTAGTGGGCGTGTCGGTGTTTCTTAAGCAAATGCTTTTGCCGTTGCTGGCTGCTTACCTGTTGCTGGGTTCTGCCACTGTTCTGGGTATAATCATTGTTTATATGCTGGTAAGGTCAGTGCAAGAACAGGCACGACAGGCAGAAACGGCAGCACAGTTGATAAAACGATAACTAAAGCCACTTGCTGCAAGTGGCTTTAGCTTGTTGGCAAACTTATAGGAGTTTTTATGAACCCGGCCACATGTCAAAATAACTGTAACAGCACTTGATGTTGCACTGCCGGGTGGTTGTTTGTTAATGGCTGCTGCTTTCATTGCTTAAGCGGACTTTTTCCAGCAGGCGGAAGAAGATACTCAAACAGATGGCTACCACCGTAGCCAGCCCCATGCCGCGCAGACTAACCGCCCCCAACTGAACTTGGGCGCCACTGACGCCGATAATCAGCACCACAGAGGTAAGAATCAGGTTGGAGGCTTTGCTGTAATCAACCTTGGCTTCCACCAGCATGCGAATACCCGAGGCGGCGATGACGCCAAACAACAGCAGGGAGACACCGCCCATCACCGGTGTGGGAATGCTTTGAATGGCTGCTGACAGCTTCCCGATAAAGGAGAGGACGATGGCAATCAAGGCGGCGCCGCCAATAACCCAAGTGCTGTACACCTTGGTAATGGCCATAACACCGATGTTTTCACCGTAAGTAGTATTAGGGGTGGAGCCAAAGCAGCCGGACAGCAAGGTAGACAAACCGTTGCCCAGCAGGGAACGGTGCAATCCGGGATCTTTGGCCAGATCACGCCCCACAATGTTGCTGGTGACAAACAGGTGGCCAACGTGTTCGGCAATTACCACCAGAGCTGCCGGAATAATTATCATAATTGCGTCAGCGTTAAATGTGGGGCTGTAGAAGGTAGGCTTGGCAAACCAGGGGGCCTTGGCGATTGCTTCAGTACTGACAAGTCCGGTAAAAATCGAGAGGATATAGCCGGCCACCACCCCCACCAGGATGGGGATAATTGCCAGGAAACCACGGAATATCATGGAACCTAAGATTGTAACGCCTAAGGTGAAAAGTGACACGGTTATAACTTTGGGGTCAGCGACATAGGGTTTGCCGGCTTCGGCGGCCAGGCCGGCCATCTGGGCCGCCACAGGCGCCAGCTCCAGGCCGATGACCGCCACAATGGCGCCCATGGCCGCCGGCGGAAAGACCACATCTATCCATTTGGTTCCCACAGCGCCGATGATTAATGCCACCGCCGAGAAAATGATACCTACGATTATAAAGCCTCCCAGTGCGGCACTGTAGTCATACTTGCCCAAGACCACAAAGACAGGCGAAAGGAAAGCAAAGCTGGAGCCTAAATAGGCAGGAATACGGCCTTTACAAATAAATAAGTACAGCAGAGTACCGATGCCGTTAAACAGCAACACAGTGGCAGGATCCACCTTAAATAAGATCGGTACCAGAACGGTAGCCCCAAACATGGCAAATAAATGCTGCAGGCTGAGGGGCAGCGTTTGTATAATGGGCAGTCGTTCTTCCACTTGAATCTCTCGTTTTACCATTTTCATTCCTCCCTGGCAATTAATGTGCATAAATGTAAAAAGCTCCTTACAGAGTCCTGTAAGGAGCGCATTACCATAAGAATGCAATAATCCTATGTCCTGAACCGCTACCTTATTAGTATCTCTGTACTAATTTAAAGGTACCTTATTTTACATTATATTATCCGCTTGTCTTAAAGTAAGTATAACCTGTCTCCGGCATCCCCGCAACCCGGGGAAATATATCCAATATTGTTAAGAATTGGATCAACAACTGCTGTTATAACAGAGGTCTGGGGAAACTTGCTGCCCACTTGATCCAATCCTTCCTTAACGGCAAATGCGCAAATCACTTTTATGTCAGCGGCATCCGCCCCGCATTCGGTTAAAACTTCTAAAGCTTTAACACAACTGTTGCCGGTGGCCAGCATGGGATCCAGGACAAAAATACGTTTAAAACCAGACAGGTCTTTTGGCAAACTATTAACGTAAAGTTTTGCCTCCAGAGTTTGGTGATCCCGGGATACGCCGATGTGGGCCACCTTGGCTTTCGGCAAAAGGGAGAGAAAGCTGTCCACCAGGCCTAAACCGGCTCTTAAAATAGGTACCAGCAGAATTTTATTATCCTGCAAAACAGTTACCGGGGTCTCCACGCCCAGCGGCGTGGTTACCTGGGATGTGCCAACCGGTGCATCTTTGGTTGCTTCAACAGCCAACAGATATCCCAAACGGGTCATAGCGGACCGGAAAACGGTAATATCGCTGTTTTTGTCCCTCAGAAGTTGAAGCTGTTCATCCACCAGCGGATGGCGTAAAACGGTTACTGATTTCATAGTTAACTGCCTCCTTTATAAATCCGGCAGTTCCATACGCAGTGTGTCAGACACCAGGAGTTGCCAGATGAAATTCCAAATACCACGTTTTCGATAAAAAACAACAAATTCCTCTTTTTTTGTTTATAAATTTTTAAGCGTAAGAGCCAGGTTGCTGACAGGCAACCTGGCCTAGGTAAGTTCCAATGGTTCCGGGTTTAACAAATGATCCCACTTTTGCGGCAAAAATCCCACCACCAAGTGGCCGTTGACATCGAGAGTCGGCGTATCCAAGCCGCCGGTTTTATTGATTAATTCTCCCCTGGCGCCGGGATCCTGGGTGTTTTTTATTTCATAATTGATTCCCTTGCGGTCCAAATATTTTTTTGCTTCATCACAACCTGTTTTATTCCAGGGAGATATAAAAAGTGTTACATGATAATCACCCATGACAGTCCCTCCTTTATCCTGAGGTTAGTGTACCCATTTAGATAGGAAAAACTTCACTTGTAAATAGGACAATAGTCCTATAGCCAACATGAATAATTTTCCTCATAATAAAAAATAAGTAATATTTTATGTTAATATGTATTTTATGTCTTGTATTTGACTTGAAAGGGGATTTTATTTTGTCTAAAGGATTTGTGGACAAATTTCTTACTTTTATTGGTTTCGAAGAAGTGGAAGAGGAAAGTGAAAAACCGGGACTGGCTGCTTTTAAAGATATGAAAAACGTTAAGCATCAGAACCGTGCTGAGTTACAGGCGGTGCCGGCAGCCAGACAAACCAAAATTGTTTCTACCCAGCCGAGAACCTTTACTGATGTTCAGGTGGTGGCAGAGCATTTAAAGGGCGGTCAGCCGGTGATCGTCAATTTGTCACAGGTGCAGCCTGAGGAAGCCCAGCGCATTCTGGACTACGCCAGCGGTGTTGCCTTTGCTTTAAACGGGTCTGCTAAAAAAGTAAATGCAGAGATTTTTCTGTTTGTTCCCAGTGGGATTGATATTGTTGGCGCAGGTGATATAAGAAACTTAAGCCAGGTTGTCGAACCGGTGGAAGAAAAGATAAAATCCCGCTGGTTTAAGTCTGAAACAGCATAATCTTTAGAAAAGCAAAGGGCGGTGAGGGATATTATCCCCAACGGCCCTTTTGGTTTTCTTTAGCCGGCCACAGGTTCTTAGGGTCAAAATTATGCAATGCCGTAAGAAATTTTTGACGCACATCAGGGTACTGGAAGGATAGATCGTTAACCAATTTTTTTATTTCTTCCCGTTTGGTTTTCTTGTTAGCCGGGCAGGGGTTATGAATTACCGGGATGTTTTTCTGGGGCAGCAATTGCAGTATCTGGGATTCAGTAACGTAAACAAAGGGTCTGATTAATGTAAGCCGGGCACGATCTAAATAAGTTTTGGGCGAAAAGGTTTTCATGTTGCCGTTATAAAGCAAACTCATTAAAAAGGTTTCCAACACATCATCCAGGTGGTGAGCCAGTGCTACCTTGTTATAGCCCAGCTCCAGGGCCGTATTATGCAAAGCACCCCGGCGCAGATTGGCGCACAGGGCACAGGGATTGCTTTCCTTTCTGATGTCAAATAATATGGCGCCAATATCTGTGGCTTTTACGGTTAAAGGTATGTCCAGCCGGCGGCAATAATCTTTTAACGGTTCTATCTCAGCTCCCAGCCCCATATCCAGGTGAACAGCGTGCAATTGGAAAGGAATTTTTCTTAGATATCTTTGGCGGTACATATTTAGGCAAAAGAGCAGCGAATTACTGTCTTTGCCGCCGGATACTCCCACCACCACCTTATCGCCGGGTTGGATAAGGGAGAAGTGGGTTATGGCTCGGGTTACCTGGGTTAACATGGATTTTGGCAAATTATTACTCATGTTTTTTCTCCTGACTTTTTTAATATTGTTTTACTAAGCTGCCCGGGACTCCGGAGTATATAAATATTCCACCTTTTGCTCCCTTGCGGGGCACACATAATAAATTATTTATTTTATTGTGTAGTTTGTCCAGTATAAAAAAGTTATGAGCGGTCAGATTATTTATCAGGGGGGGAAAAACATGGCCAAATACATGAGTGATGCCCTGAAGTACGAGCTGGCCCGGGAGATGGGTGCAGCAGACCGTATCCAAGGCAACGACTACGGTAATCTCACCTCAAGGGAGTGCGGTAATTTCGTTAAGCTGGCGATACAGAGGGCGGAACGCAGCATGTTATAACTTCCCCGATGCCGGTCCACAGTTGTGGGCCGGTATTTCTTTTTTTCAGTCTTACTATTGTCATGCGGGCGACTGTTTTGGATTTCGCCAGCGAAATTAGTTTTAGCGAAAACCATCATTGTTTGAAACAACATGAAATAAGATTTAAAAAAGTCACCCCTTGAAGAATCCTTATAAATCAAGGGGTGCAAAACTTGTCGATTTTTCTGAATTAAGCTGTTTAAAGTAATAGCGAGAAAAATATAGAATCACAGCGAATACAAAAATAAAATAAACCAGGACCCATTAAAAGGCAAAATATGGGCTCTGATTCATGCCTGCAAAGGTTTGCTCTCGCTATAGTCTGTGATAAACTTAACTAAAGTAAAATCGAAAATAAGGGGGGTGGACCTGTGTATATTATAACCGAAGGAGGCCCCAAGGCGCTAGACCTTAATTTCACAAAAGTGGTTAATGAACGCAGCGGACAGGAAATTCAGACTTGTTACCAGTGCCAGAAATGTGCCTCCGGATGCCCCATTGCTGAATACGGGGATATGGATACCAATCAAGTTCTCCGGATGATTCAGTTTGGCCTAAAGGAAGAGGTCCTTAAAAGTAAAGCCATCTGGATTTGTGTGGGGTGTGAAACCTGCGGTGCCCGTTGCCCTAACGGCATTCGTATTGCAGCTGTCATGGATACCCTGCGGGAAATGGCTATTGAAGAAGGAGTAGCGCCGGCGGAAAAAGATATTTATTTATTCCACCAGTGTTTCTTGGACTCTGTAAAATCCCATGGCAGAGTTCATGAAGGCACCATGCTGATGAGATATAAACTGAAAAGCGGCCACTTGACGGATGATGTAGGGGTGGGTTTAAAAATGTTTTTGAAAGGAAAACTTGCCCTGTTCCCGCACAGTGTTCCCAGTAAAACGGAAGTTCGCCGCATTTTTGAATGGGCTAAGAAAAAGTAAGTTTAAGTATTGCAATGGGTTCTGCGGAAGGTAGGGGATTAACAGATGAAATTGGCTTATTATCCGGGTTGTTCCCTGGAAGCAACAGCCAAAGAATTTGACAGTTCGGCACGGGCTGTCTGCAAAGCGCTGGATATTGAACTGGCAGAAATCCCGGAATGGACCTGCTGCGGGGCTACCTCCGCCCACGCCACCAATCACAACCTGTCAGTAGGCCTGCCCGCTTTAACAATCAAGCAGCTTCAGCAGATGGGTCTTGATTGTGTAGTGCCCTGTTCAGCTTGTTTTAACAGACTTAAAACTGCAGAGTACAACATGATAAATAATACCGCATTTCGTCAAGAAATGGAGCAACTGTTAAGTTTTAAATTTGACGGTCAGCCCAGAGTATACGACTTGTTAGCTTATATTGTAGAAAAGATCGGCCTGCCGGCCATTAGCCAAAAGGTTCAGAAACCTTTGAAAAATCTTAAGATTGCTTGCTATTACGGCTGTTTGTCCGTACGTCCCCAGGCCATAACCGGTATTGACAGTGTTGAAAACCCTATGCAGCTTGATAACTTGGTAAAAACTTTGGGGGCTACACCTGTCGCATGGTCCTATAAGGTGGAATGTTGCGGTGCCGGCCATTCAGTGGCCAAGTCATCCATGGTAACTGATTTGTCAGGGAGAATCCTGGCCAAGGCGCGTGCGGCGGGAGCTAATGCGGTGGTTAATGCCTGCCCGCTGTGTCAAACCAACCTGGAGATGCGTCGGCCTCCGGGCGAGGATTTACCGGTGCTTTTCTTTACCGAATTGATGGGACTGGCTTTCGGGTTGCCTGAAACACGCCACTGGTGGAGCAAGCACCTGGTGGATCCCAGTAAACTGGCAGATTCTGTACAGGCTGGGGCAACTTCGTAATGGGATGGAGGTTAACGTAAATGAGCAACGTCCAAACCGATAAGAAATTAACCGGTGCGGCAATGGTTGTGGGCGGTGGCATCTCGGGCATGCAATCCGCCCTTGACCTGGCTGAATCCGGTTTTAAGGTTTATTTATTAGAGGAACAACCTGCCATTGGGGGTACCATGGCCCGGCTGGATAAAACTTTTCCTACCAACGACTGTGCCATGTGTATTATGTCGCCTAAGCTGGTAGACACCGGACGGCATAAAAATATTGAAATTATTACCGGCGCCAAAGTCAAAGCAGTAACCGGGGAACCTGGCAATTTTAAGGTGACAGTGCAGCAGAAAGCCCGCTATATCGATATAAAAAAGTGTACCGGCTGTGGTGATTGCGCCCGGGTTTGCCCCGTTGAACTGCCCAACGAATTTAACGGCGGCATTGATACCCGTAAAGCCACTTACAAATTGTATGCACAGGCTACACCAAACGCTTTTGCCATAGATAAAAGGGGAGTTGCCCCCTGTCGGGCTGCCTGTCCGGCCGGCATTAATGTGCAGGGTTATGTGCAGTTGATTAAGTCCGGCAAATATCTTGATGCTTGGAAAATGATTTATCAGGAAATGCCTTTCCCGGCCATCTGCGGCCGCATTTGCGCCCATCCCTGCCAAACTGCCTGTAACCGTGGTAAGGTGGATGAGCCCATTCAAATTGCTACTCTCAAAAGATTTGCTGCCGATCATGCTTATCAAAAAGATATTAACGAATTACCTTTACCGCAAAAAGAAACTGAACGTGATGAAAGGGTAGCGGTTATCGGGTCCGGTCCGGCTGGTTTGTCCTGTGCTTATTTCCTGGCTTTAAAGGGATATCAGGTAACTATATTTGAGGCTTTGCCGGTTACCGGCGGGATGATGCGGGTAGGCATACCGGAGTACCGGTTACCCAAGAAATGGCTTGATTTGGAAATTGATTTAATTAAGCGCCTGGGCGTTGAAATTAAGGTAAATACCGCCCTGGGCAAAGATGTTACCATAGACGGTTTGTTTAAAGACGGATACAAGGCTATTTTTCTGGGCGTCGGTGCCCAAAAAGGATTTAACCTGAGGGTACCGGGCAGCGACTCCAAGGGAGTAATTACAGCTGTAGAGATGCTGCGCCAAGTGGGATTGGGCAATAAAGTTTCGGTGGGCAAAAAAGTTGCCATCATCGGCGGTGGTAATGTGGCCATGGACGCTGCCCGTGTATCCCGCCGGCTGGGTGCCGAAGTCCACGTCTTTTCACTGGAAGCCGAGGGTAAATTACCTGCCAGTGCGGAAGAAATCCATGAAGCCCTGGAGGAAGGCATTGTTTTCCACTATGCCCAGAGTGTACAAGAAATTAAAACCAGTCAAGGCAAGGTCAGCGGGCTGGTAACTGCCAATGTAATCAGTATTTTTGACGAACAAGGCCGTTTTGCGCCCCGGTGTGGCGAGGAAATTGCCCAATGGGATGGTTTTGACGGGGTTGTGGTGGCTATCGGTCAAACCCCGGATTTATCCTTCGTGGGTGACAAACCCTTAACCAACCCTCAAGGCAACCGCATTGCGGCAGACCCGGACACCTTGGCCACCGGAGTACCCGGTATTTTTGCCGGCGGTGATGCCTTTACCGGACCGGCCCTGTTGATTGATGCTGTAGGTGCCGGTAAACGAGCTGCCATAAGTATACACCGTTATCTTCAGGGAGAAGATCTCAAAGCCGGGCGTCAATTCAAGGTGCCGGAAGAAAAAATTGCCCCCATACCAAGGCCGGCGGATTCTTATGACAAGCAGCCCCGGGTCAAGCAGTCCTATGCGCCGCCTGAGCGGCGATCCACCAATACAGAAGAGGTTTGCCTGGGTTTCACTCCCGAACAAGCTCAGGCAGAAGCAGCCCGCTGTCTTAACTGTGCCATTTGTTCTGAATGTTTGCAGTGTGTAGATGCCTGCCTGCCCAAGGCCATCGACCACAGTATGCAGGATCGGGAGTTTGAGCTTGAAGTTGGGGCGTTAATAATGAACCCTGGTTTTAAACCATATGATCCGTCAGAGTTGACGCTGTATGGTTATGGCAAACTGCCCAATGTGGTTACCAGTATCCAGTTCGAACGGATTTTGTCAGCCAGCGGGCCCTTTGCCGGGCATATGGTGCGTCCTTCGGATCACAAAGAACCCACCAAAATTGCCTGGATTCAGTGTGTTGGTTCCCGTAATGAGCGGATTGGCAAGGGCTACTGCTCATCTGTTTGCTGCATGTATGCCATTAAGCAGGCCATCATTGCCAAGGAGCACAGCCACGATCCCCTGGAGGCCAAAATATTCTATATGGATATGCGAACTCCCGGCAAGGATTTTGAACGTTATTTAAACCGAGCCAAGGATGAGCATGGCGTACAATTTATTCGTTCTCGTATTTATGGTATTGATCCTGCCAAAGACGGCAGTGATGATGTACTAATTCGTTATGCCGACGAAGCAGGCAACCTTTACCATGAAACCTTTGATATGGTGGTGCTGTCCGTAGGCTTGTCAGCTCCCGAGGGAGCTAAAGAACTGGGGCAGGCTGCCGGTATCCGGTTGGATAAATACGGTTTTTGCCGTACCGGTACCTTTACACCGGGCTGCAGCTCCAGGGAAGGTATTTATGTCAGCGGTGCCTTTGGCGAACCAAAGGATATTCCGGAAACCGCTGTAGATGCCAGTGCCGCAGCTGCCATGGTTTCCCGGTTGCTGGCACCTGCCCGCGGCACGATGACTGCTGTACAGGAGTTTCCGCCGGAAAAAGATGTCACCAATCAGTTGCCCAGAATCGGCGTGTTTGTTTGCAACTGCGGTATTAATATCGGCAGTGTAGTTAAAGTATCCGAAGTGGCGGAGTTTGCCAAAACCCTGCCGGGAGTGGTGCATACCGAAGAATTTTTGTTTACTTGCTCACAGGATAACATTATTAAGATTAAAGAACGCATTCAGGAACATAACCTGAACCGGGTGGTGGTAGCCTCCTGCACTCCCAGAACCCACGCTCCGTTGTTCCAAAGCAGCATGCGGGAAGCCGGTTTAAATCCTTACTTGTACGAGCATGCCAACATTCGTGAGCAGTCCTCCTGGGTGCACCGGGAACATCCGGCGGAAGCAACCGAAAAAGCCAAGGATTTAGTTAAAATGGCTGTTTACAAGGTGCGGTTGTTAAAGCCTGTGCAAACCACTTTTATTGATGTCAATCAGCGGGTGCTGGTGGTGGGCGGCGGCGTAGCCGGCCTGACGAACGCCCTGTCTTTGGCGGAACAGGGTTATGCCGTTACCCTGGTAGAAAAAACCGGCAACTTAGGCGGCCGGGCCACCGAACTGCGGTACAGCCTGCAGGGCGAAGACATACCCGCCTTTGTGGCAAAACTGAAAGCCGATGTAACAGCCAATCAATTAATAGATGTGGTCCTTAACGCCCAGGTCACAGAGGTAACCGGTTATCTGGGCAACTATAAAACCACTCTGGTACAAAGCGACGGCAACAAGCTGGAGGTAGAACACGGGGCGGTTGTAATTGCCACCGGCGCCGATGAAGTTGTACCGGACAGCTACCTCTATGGCAGCCATCCGGCGGTGATAACCCAAACCCAATTGGAGCAAAAACTGGCCGACCAGGGGCTGGGAGATGCCCGGACAGTTGTTATGATAAACTGTGTTGGTTCGAGAGAACCGGACAGACCATACTGCAGCAGGGTTTGTTGCAGTCAAGCCATTAAGAACGCTTTGCAGGTTAAAAAATTGAATCCGGCTGCTCAGGTGGTAATCCTGTACCGAGATATTCGTACTTACGGCTTCAAAGAAGAATATTACACCGAGGCCAGGCGGCAGGGCGTTATCTTTATCCGCTACAGTCTTGACAATAAACCGCAGGTGGTTGCCAACGGCAACAAAGTAACTGTAACCGTAAACGATCATGTGCTGCAGCAGCCCGTTAAAATTGATGCTGATATTTTAGCCCTGGCTAACGGAATAAAACCAAGGCCGGATACTGAAGTTCTAAGCCAGCTGTTTAAAGTTCCTTTAAACGCGGACGGTTTCTATCTGGAGGCTCACATGAAGTTGAGGCCGGTTGATTTTGCGGCGGACGGGCTTTACCTCTGCGGTTTGGCCCATGGACCCAAGACTGTTAATGAGTGCATTGCCCAGGCCAATGCGGCATCCATCCGTGCGGTAACTTTGTTGTCCAAGGGCAGGCTGGAATCGCTGGGCATTACCGCCGAAGTGGATTTGGAGCTCTGCAAGGGCTGCGGCATTTGTGTAAGCGCTTGTGCTTACGGTGCCCGGGTGCTGGACGAACGCAGGGGAGTTGCCTATGTACGGGAAGTGCTTTGCCAGGGCTGCGGTGCCTGCGTGGCAGCTTGCCCCAGTGGCGCTACCCAGCAAAAAGGCTTCGCCAAAGATCAGCTGCTGGCCATGATGGATGCGGCTCTGTGATGGGAGGTTGGAGGAACCTATGACGGATAAAAAACAAATCGGTGCGGTTCTGGTTGTGGGCGGAGGCATATCAGGCATGCAGTCCGCCCTGGACCTGGCCGAAGCAGGCTACCGGGTATATCTGGTGGAGAAAAAGCCCGCCATCGGTGGAACCATGGCCAGGCTGGACAAAACCTTCCCCACCAACGACTGTGCCATGTGCACCATGTCACCCAAACTGGTTGATGTGGGGCGGCATCTTAATATTGAAATTATTACCGGGGCAGAGCTGGTTGGCTTAGAAGGGGAGCCGGGCAACTTTAAAGCCAAGGTGCTGCAGCAGGCCCGCTGTGTCAGTTTAGACAAATGTATCGGCTGTGGTGCTTGCGCTGAGGCATGTCCGGTGAAGGTGGAGGATGATTTTGACGGCGGTTTAGGCAAGCGTAAGGCCATTTATAAATTGTATGCCCAGGCTACCCCCAACGCTTATGCCGTGGATAAAAGCAAATGTTTAAAAATCAAAAATCCCAAGGCCTGCGGCAAATGTATCAAGGCCTGTCCGGCAGGAGCCATTGACCACAGCATGGCTGACACCGAACTGGAGCTGGCAGTGGGTGCAGTAATTTTAAGCCCGGGTTTTGAACCGATGGACGGCAACCTGCGGGAAGAATTTGGCTGGGGGCGTTTCCCCAACGTATTAACCAGCCTGCAGTTTGAGCGGCTGCTTTCAGCCAGCGGTCCCACCATGGGCCACCTGGTACGTCCTTCGGATCATGTGGAGCCCAAGCGAATTGCTTTTATTCAATGCGTTGGTTCCCGTGACAGCGCCAAGGGCAATCATTACTGTTCGGCTGTTTGCTGCATGTATGCCACCAAACATGCCATTATTGCCCAGGAACATGAACCTGGTCTGCAAACCAAGATTTTTTATATGGATGTACGGGCTTATGGCAAAGATTTTGAAAAATATTATGACCGGGCCCGCCTGCAGCACGGGGTACAATACGAAAAAGCCATGGTTTCTACGGTAAAAGAAGATCCTGCCACCCACAACCTGATCATCCGCTATCGCAATGCTGACGGTTCCTTTAGCGAAGAAGAATTTGACATGGTAATTTTATCGGTAGGTTTAAAACCTGCTTCGAGCAATGCCAAACTGGCCAGGGCTTGCGGTATTGAATTAGACGAATACGGTTTTTGCCAGACCTCAGAATTTATTCCCGGCCAGACCAGCCGGTCCGGGGTATTTGCCAGCGGTGCCTTTTGTGCCCCCAAAGACATTCCGGAAACCGTGGTTGACGCCAGTGCAGCAGCAGCCAATGCATCACGTTTATTAAGCGCCGTGCGGGGTACCCTGAGCAAGGTCAAGGAATACCCGCCGGAACGGGATATCACTCAGGAAGAACCAAGGGTGGGCGTGTTTGTTTGCAACTGCGGTATTAATATCGGCAGTGTCGTGCGGGTACCGGAAGTGGCCCAATTTGCCGCAAACTTGCCCGGCGTGGTACACAGCGAAGAATTCCTGTTCAGCTGTTCCCAGGACAGTATTGAAAAAATTAAAGAACGGATTAACCAGCATAAGTTAAACCGGGTCGTAGTGGCTTCCTGTACACCCAGAACCCACGCTCCCCTGTTTATGAGCAGCCTGAAAGAAGCGGGACTTAACCCTTACCTGTTTGAACAGGCAAATATTCGGGAGCATGCCTCCTGGGTGCATAGGGATCAACCGGATGCTGCCACCGAAAAAGCAAAAGATTTAGTTAAAATGGCGGTGGCAAAAGTTAAATTGCTTAAGCCGGTGTACACCTCATTTATGGACATCAATCGCCGGGCTCTGGTAATCGGCGGTGGCGTCGCCGGGATGACCGCGGCCCTTAACCTGGCAGACCAGGGCTTTAAAGTAATCCTGGTGGAGAAAAATGATAAGCTGGGTGGTAATGCCCTGGAAGTTAAATATACCATGAAAGGCAGCGATCCGGCTCAGCTGGTAAACCGACTGGTGCAAGAGGTGCAAAAGCATCCCGGCATTGAACTTAACCTTAATTCCACTGTCAAAGAAGTGTCAGGGTATTTAGGCAATTATCAAACCACCTTGAATACGCCCGGCGGTGATCGACCGGTGGAGCATGGTGTAGTGATAATAGCCACCGGGGCTGAGGCTGCTGCCACCACAGAATACCTTTACGGGCAACACCCGGGCGTGCTGACCCAGCGGGAATTGGAACATCGGCTGGCGAGCACCGGTCTTGGCAAGGCACGCAACATTGTTATGATTCAATGCGTGGGCTCCCGCAACAGTGAGCGACCCTATTGCAGCCGTATTTGCTGCTACAGTGCCGTGAAAAATGCCCTGAAAATTAAAGAACAAAATCCTGAGGCCAATATATTTATTCTTTACCGGGATGTTCGCACCTATGGTTTTTATGAAAAATATTACGCCGAGGCCAGAAAAAAAGGCGTGGTCTTTGTGCGCTACACCTTGGAACAGCCACCCAAAGCAGAGGCTGACGGGGATAAATTAAAGGTTATCGTTACCGACCACATTTTAAAAAGGGAACTACAATTAGATACCGATCTTTTGGTACTTAGCACCGGTGTTATTCCCGCCCAGGGTACGGAAACCTTAAGTCAAATCTTCAAAGTATCTTTAAACGCAGACGGTTACTTCCTGGAAGCTCATATGAAACTGCGGCCGGTGGATTTTGCTGCTGACGGATTATACCTGTGCGGCCTGGCCCACTCGCCTAAACTGATTGAAGAATCCATTGCCCAGGCCAATGCTGCCGCTATCCGGGCCACAACCCTGCTGTCTAAGGACAAATTGGAATCTCTGGGTAATGTAGCCATGGTTAACCCCAAGTGGTGCAAGGGATGCGGATTGTGTGTGCAGGCTTGTCCATACGGGGCAAGAGTGCTAAATGAACTGACCGGCGTGGCAGAAGTGCTGGATGTGCTATGTCAGGGCTGCGGGGCCTGTGTGGCCACCTGTCCCAGCGGTGCCTGCCAGCAAAAGGGCTTTGAGAAAGGGCAAATCATCGCCATGTTGGATGCCAGTAACAGCTAGGCTTAAAGGAGGGTAATGAAATGAGTGTACCTGAACAAAAAATTCAAACTGAGTTCGAACCCAAGATTATCGCCATACTCTGTAACTGGTGTTCCTACACCGGTGCGGATTTGGCCGGTACAGCCCGTATCCAGTATCCCCCTAACGTAAGGATTATCCGAGTAATGTGCAGCGGTTCGGTGGACCCACTTTATATGATTAAACCCATTCTTGACGGTGCGGATGCCGTTTTGGTGGGTGGTTGACACGAAGGTGACTGCCACTATGGTAGTGGCAATTACAAGGCCCGTCGTAAAGTGGCCATTGCCAGAAACGTACTCCAACAACTTGGTATCCCCGATGAGCGGTTATGGCTGCGCTTTATCAGTGCTTCCCAGGGTGCCTACTTTGGGGAAGTTATCACTGAAATGACCCAAAAGCTGAAACAGCTAGGACCTAACCCGCTGCGTAAAAACTGGGAAATCTAAGGTGGGAGGCGTTATAGAATGAATACTTACTTGTTAAAACCAGGCGGAGGGAATACCCTGGGTGCCGTTCAGGAGTTTTTTAAGTCATTAATTACCTCCGGTAAGGTTAGTGCTGTATTGGCCCCCCGTGAGGTGGCAGCAAAAACCAATGTGGTACCTGTCTTAATAAAAGATCCGGCCCTGTTTGAGGGGGTTAATCCTTTTGCACCGGTTAACAGCTTTAATACAGCCAGGTTAGTGGCCAACCTTTCCCGTAATTTGCCGGCAAAGGTTGCAGTGGTACTCCGATCCTGTGAACTGCGTGCCCTGTACGAACTGGTTAAGCTGCAGCAGGCCAAGCTGGATAATTTGCTTATTATCGGTGTGGATTGCGCCGGTACTTTTGCGGCCAAAGATTATGCCGCCATGGTTAAAGAAAATAATTTTGATGCTAAACAATGGGTCAACATGGCTGCCGACGGCAAAAACCCTACCGGAGCAGCACAGCGTAGGGCCTGTACCGTATGTGCCTATCCCGAAGCAGGCAACGCTGACATTATCTTGGGCTGGCTGGGGATGGGCGGCAACCTGTTAATAACTGCCAGAGATGAAGTTGATCTTGCCGGACTGGATGGTTTAGTATCTGCCAACACGCCGGATACCAGGATTAAATTATTGGCCAAGCTGGCGGAAGAAAAGAAACAGGCCAAAGAGAAGGCTGTTTCTGAATTTAAAAATAACGTGACAGATATGGAAAAACTGGCTGCTGTACTGGCCACCTGCATTAAGTGCCAGAACTGCCGGCAGGCCTGCCCCATTTGCTTCTGCCGTGAATGCGTGTCCGCCGGTCCTATTTTTGACCATAACGGTGAAAAATACATGGAATATGCTAAGCGGAAAGGCGCCATCGAACTACCGACTGATACCGTGTTATTCCACCTGACCAGGGTCAACCATATGGGTCTCTCCTGCGTTGGCTGCGGGCAGTGCGAAAATGCCTGCCCCATGGATATTCCCGTCGGTCTTATGTTTCAGGCCCTGTCCCAAGCCAACCAGGACCGTTTTGCCTACGAGCCGGGACGCTCGCTGGATGAACCTATACCTTTGACTGTTTATAAAGAGCATGAGCTGGAAGAACTTAATACCGGCAAACACTAAAAACAATTGAAGCCACCCCTCGGGGTGGCTCAATTCATATTTAAGTATAAACAAGACATAATAAAGCAAGAAGAATAAAGGGGGTTTTTTTCAGTGCAGAAGGATATTTTTGTAGTGGGCCTGATGGTGGATGAGCGAAGCACCAAAGCGCCTGATGTACAGCAAGTGATTACTCGCTACGGGAGCAATATTTTATGCCGTAACGGCATCCCCAGCCCCAGCCGGGAAAGGGGTATCATTACATTAACTATGGAAGCCACAGAGGAAGAATACCGGCAAATGGAACGAGAACTGCAGGAACTGCAGGGGGTTACGGTAGACAGCATTCATTTCCGGCAACCCGAATCATTCCAAGTCTGCCACCAAAGTTAGCCTCTGAAATATGCAAAAATAAAAAAGGCTCAACCATCGGACATGGCCGGTGGTTGAGCCTAACCTCTTTTAAAGACAGGCAGGGATCCTTGATCATTCCTTGGAAATCTTCCTCTAAGATTAATACTTGTCAATTGCTTTTTCCAAAATATCCCGGTTATCCAACAAACGCATAATTTTTTGGCCGTCCTGCTCTAACCTTAGCAGTTCGTTTATGGTTTTTAACAATTGTTCCATTTCATCTTTTGTCATGAGAGGTAAGAATTCTATCAATTCAGATGGGGGAGCGTAGGGTGAAATCATATACTTCACTTCCTTAAGCGTTTTTCGTGATAAAATATGCTGAAGGAACAAAAAAGGTTACCAACGTCAGGGTACATAGCTATTCCTTGACGGTCTGTTAATCTTGATAGCAAATAAATATAGCAACCTGTTTTGATAAAAAACTATAATGTTAGGAGTTTGTCTAATCACAAATGATTACGCTGCAGCATTATTTCAGCTTTCTTCTGACACTGGCTGCCACAGCTTTGGTAGGCATATATTCTTTTCGTTTAATTAAAAGCCCGTCAGACTTTAATGTGGGGGGAAGGAAACTAACTACCCGGTTGGTTAGCGGCTCGTTAATTGGCGCCTTTGTGGGAGGAACATCCACTGTAGGAACAGCCCAGGTCGCTTTCCAATGCGGCCTTAGCGGTATTTGGTTTACTCTGGGGGCGGGAATAGGCTGTTTGCTGATGGGATTGTTTTTGGTAAAACCGCTGCGGCAGGCGGAGGTGGACACAATTCCGCAATACTTAGGAAAATATTACGGTACCCGGGTGGTTACCTGGGCCAGTGTCTATACCACGCTTGGCATGTTTATTCAAATCATTGCCCAAATTTTAGCAGCCATTCCGCTGCTGATGGTCATTTTACCGGTAACCTCAGGGGAAGCGGCTCTGCTGGCCACTGCCCTGATGGTACTGTACATATTTTTTGGCGGTTTTTGGGGTACCAGCCTGGTGGGTTTGTTTAAGACAGTCCTGATTTACGCTTCCCTGGGTGTTGCCGGTATTTTCAGCCTAAAAATGGCCGGCGGAATTACCGGTTTGCAGAACCATTTGAGTGATTTTCCTTATTTTACTTTTTTTCCAGGTGGCTTAAGCAAGGAATTGGCGGCAGTTTTTTCTGTCGTGGTCGGCTTTATTTCAACCCAAACTTATATGCAAGTGGTTTTTGCGGCGAAAGACGTGCGTTCTGCCAGAAACGGTGTACTTCTGAGCGGTCTGCTAATCCCCCTGATTGGTGCGGCCAGTGTGTTCATTGGCATGTATATGCGGGCGTACTACCCTGAAATTAACGCTGCCATGGCCTTACCAATGTTTATCATCAATCACCTGCCTCCTTTGTTTGGCGGCGTTGTCCTGGCTGCCTTGCTGATTTCCCTGGTGATGACAGGAGCTTCTTTAACACTGGGGGTTTGCACGACTTTATGTCAGGATATCTATCAAAAACTGTTCCGGCAACAGGCCGGTGACAGCGAATTATTAAAGGTTGCCCGCCTGCTGGTCCTGCTGGTGGGGAGCAGTGCTTTGACAGTAGTATTAAGCCATTATAACTCCCTGATTTTGCAATGGGCATTTTTATCTATGGCTTTGCGGGGTGTCACGGTATTTTTTCCTTTAATGGCAGCTGTATTTTACCAGGGCAAGGTACCGCCCAGAGCAGCCTTGGTGGCTATAACCATATCACCGGCGGTAGCGGCTATCTGGCCCTTCTGGCAGCCGGTTCGGATAGAACCGCTTTATTTAGGCCTGGCAATTAGTTTAATAAGTCTTTACCTTGGCAGTCTTGGCAACTCAAAGGAACTGATAAATAAAAAAATGTAAGGACAATATGTTTCCTTACTTATTAAACGCAGTTGCCGGCGGAACCATAAAACGTCCTGACAGACCTTAAAACTTTGTTTGCACTTGAATTAGATTTTTGTTTTTCTACGGGCTTTAAGTATATAATTGTTACCGTTGTGGCTGCCCACCGGCTGAAAGTCAAAGTGATGTTTGGCCAGCAAATTTGATATTTCCTCAGATTGGTGGGCATCTGCGGCTTCCATGACAATGGTTAACTCATCGTCAGAGCCTAGCCGGTTTAAAGCACGATCCACCTGTTGTAATGCCGCTTGGCTGTCCACCCGGCTAAGTCTAATACTGATATCGGTCAACTGGGACACCTCCTACAATTTTCTTTAATGTGCCCCCTTAAAAAGGTAACTATACCAGAGCATCCACCGCAAGTGGCTATGTATTTTAGCAAAATAATAAAAGAATCTTTTTCGGTGTTTAACGAAAAAGATTCCTGACCTAATTAAAAAGCTGCTTCCAAATGACCGATCTCGTTACCGCGGTGATTTTTTAATACGGGACGCCACAAGTGACGTAAGGCGGTAAACTCAGCCTCAGTAATGTAATTAAACTGTTTCAGCAATTGAATGACCACCGGGTCAATGGCCCGATAATTACCATCCTCAATTTTAAGGGCAATGCCGATTCCGCGCTCAACCAACCCAATGCAGTAAACCCCTTCAGAACCCAGCTTGGCTACCACTTTACCTTTAGTTGCTTCCATCAAAATGGTATCCAACCGGCCGGTGCCGGCTACATAATAGGGGTAGGAAGTCATAGCGGTGCGAATGGTGTTGAGGGCCTTTGTCCTGGCGGGGCTAAAAAAGCTGTCGGGCAAAGCTAAACGGGCATATGCCAAGGCCATATTGCGCAGGGGTAAGCCAAAAACCGGTACTCCGCAGCCGTCAATACCCAGTTTTATCTGATCAGGTGTAAGCTCTGAGCACTGGCAAACGGTTTGTAACATTTCCTGCTGTACCGGGTGGTCCGGGTGCAGGTAACCTGTCAAAGGAGCATCCAGCAGTAAGGCCAGTGCCAGCATACCGCTGTGCTTGCCTGAACAGGCATTATGCACGGCGGTGAATTCTTTGCCTGATGCGGTCAGTTTTTTTGCGCTGGGAGCATGCATGGGGGCGGCAGCGCCGCAATCCAGAAAAGATTCTGTCAGGCCCAGCTTTTGCAGCAGGTGATAAATTGCTTGGATATGCTGCTCTTCGCCGCCATGAGAAGATGTAAAAAGAGCAATTTCCGGTCCCGTTAAGCCAAATCTTTCCACCGCATGCCGTTCAAGCACCGGCACCGCCTGAAAAGGCTTGGCAGCAGAACGCCAGTAGGTGACATGCCCCGGGTTGCCAAGACTGAAAAGAACCTTACCGTTCCTGTCTACCATCACCAGATGACCGCGGTGCTGAGATTCCACCAGGTCACCCCGGATAACCTTTACCAGAATTTCTGCCAACTTAATTCCTCCTAAGCAATATGCTGCAGTTATAAAATATGTTTCCAAGCTCTCATTATATCATAACTCAGTCATATGTTTTCAATCAGTAGCCAACATGAAAAGCAAAAAACCCACTGTTCTTGACAGTGGGTAGGAAAAAACTTCTTAAAGTATCCAGATAAGGAAAACCAGCTGGGCAATGCCCAAAGCAGGCAGGCCAAAGGAAAACAGGGCTTTTTTGGTTTTGTGATGGGCGTATTTCATTCCCAGGTAGCCGCCTAAGGCTCCGCCCGCTAAACAGGCAATTAAGAGACTTCTTTCGGAAATACGCCATCCCCCGGTGGAAGCATACCACTTATCCAAATTAAACATGATAAACGTTAAGATGTTAATGCCAATTAAATACGTTGCCAATACTCCCATCCGTATCCCCCCTTGCCGCTCAACAACTTGTTCTTACTTAATAGTATAAGGGAATAAGATTTATTTTGTCTAATAATTTTTTATATGGTCGCTTTTTGTGAGAAAACTTACATCAGGCACCCGTCCGTTATAAAAGTTCGGACGGGTGCCTGATGTGTTAGACAAACAGCAAGCTTCATATAGCCTACTTAAATTTATTTCTTAGAAAAATATAGTTGCAATACAAAAAACAATTGTGTTGTCAACTAAAAAATACTATAGATTTACCTCAAAAATATTTAATATAAAACATTGGTGTTTTATTGACATATGTTCAAATTGGTTATATTATGGTTATGAACAATCGTCAATAATGAGGTGGGAAAATGGCCAGACCTCCCAAGTGCCGCCTGGTGGAAAGATTGCCGGCAATTACATATTTTAAGCCTCAGGGTATTCCCATGAGCCAACTGTCTGAGGTTATTCTTTCGGTAGAGGAATTGGAAGCTGTGCGCCTGCGGGATTTGGAGGGCCTGGAGCATGAAGAATGTGCCGAAAAAATGGCAGTCTCAAGACCGACCTTTCACCGCATTGTTGCCGGAGCGCGCAGAAAAATTGCTGAGGCACTGATAAACGGACTGGCTATTCGGGTAGAGGGGGGTAATTTTCGGGTTACCCTGATTAAACTAAGGTGCAATCAATGCGGCCATGCCTGGGAAGGTACATTTTGCCGGCGCCATACCAAATGCCCCTGTTGCAAGTCCAGTGACTGGTCAAAGGTAGAGTAACCGGCAAAAATGTTAATAGTAAGGAGGAAGTTAGGCGTGAGTAAAGACAACGGACAATGTGCAAGTTGTGAAGAAATGAAAGAAGGTACCTGCGGCGGCGAAAAGTGCAGTCCCCCGCCCAAACTTTACCCCGGCGGGCAGAGTAAAATTGGACGGGTAATTGCCGTTATGAGCGGCAAAGGTGGTGTGGGCAAGTCTTCCGTAACTTCACTTATGGCAGTCAATCTGCAAAGAATGGGATATAAGGTAGGAATTTTAGATGCTGATATTACCGGTCCCAGTATTCCCAAGATGTTTGGTGTTAAAAGAGTTCCTGCCAGCAGAGGCTTGCTGCTGCCTGCGCAAAGCCGCACAGGCATATCCATTATGTCTCTTAACTTACTGCTGGAGAAAGAAGATGAGCCGGTAATCTGGCGCGGCCCCATTTTGGCCGGTGCCGTCAAACAGTTCTGGACCGATGTAAACTGGGGCGAGCTGGACTACCTGCTGCTGGATATGCCGCCCGGCACCGGCGATATCCCGTTAACTGTACTGCAGCAAATCCCGGTGGACGGCATTGTGGTGGTAACATCACCCCAGGACTTAGCGGTTATGGTGGTGAAGAAAGCCGTCAAAATGGCCGGCATTATGGAAGCGCCCATTTTGGGCTTTGTCCAAAACATGGCTTATGCGACTTGCCCCAAGTGCGGTGAGAAGTTTGAAATTTATGGCAAACCGTTGCAAAAGGGAGATAGCCTTGAAGGGTTGCCGGTGCTTGAAGTATTGCCTATTGACCCGGCTTTCACCAGACTGTGTGATAACGGCCTAATTGAAGATACAGATACCGCAGCCTTTAAGGATATTCCTGAGTTGCTGAAAAACCAAAACCAGGTCAGGGCCAATTAAGATTTAAATAATTAACCCGGTACAAGTTGTTGGAAAGGCAGGAAATTCTTATGAAAATTGCCGTATCTTCCTCCGGCATGAACCTGGAGGATGCCCTTAACCCTCGATTGGGCAGATGTGAGTATTTTATTATTCATCAAGAAGAAACCGGCCATTATACAGCCATAGAAAACACCGGGCGCTTTGCGGTGGGAGCAGCAGGCATTGCTACAGCCGGCTTGCTTAATGAACAGGGGGTAGACGTCTTAATTACCGGCTTAGTTGGCCCCAACGCTTTTACTGCACTCCAAGCAGCGGGTATAAGAGTTTTCATCGGTGCCACCGGCAGCGTGCAACAGGCGTTACAAGATTACCGGGCCGGCAAGTTAAGCGAAGCTGCCGGACCAAATGTCGGGCCCCATGGGCGTTAGGCGGTGTTGCCAATGATTATATCCGTTGCCAGCGGCAAAGGGGGTACCGGCAAAACGCTGGTGGCCACCAGCCTGGCATTATCATTACTGGATGAACAAAAGCCGGTGCAATTACTGGATTGTGACGTGGAAGAACCCAATGCACACATATTTTTTAAATTAAAACCCGTAAGCAAAGAAAAAGTAACACTTCCCGTCCCAAGAGTTGATTATTCTAAATGCCGGTATTGCGGTAAATGCTCGGAAGTTTGCCAGTTTAAAGCCATTGCCCTGCTCAAAAGAACCCTGGTTATTTTCCCGGATGTTTGTCATAGCTGCGGTGGCTGTTGGCACCTTTGCCCCACCGGTGCTTTGGCTCCGGTGGACAGGGAGGTAGGCAGTGTCAGCATCAGTGAAGCAGGTTGTTTGGAAATTGTCAGCGGCATGTTAAAACTGGGAACCCACATTAGTCCGCCGGTGGTAAAGGCTGTTCGGCAAAAAGAGAAAAAGGATAACGTTGTGATCATAGACGGGCCGCCAGGCAGTTCATGCCCGGTAATGGCAGCGGTATCGGATACGGATTTTTGCATCCTGGTTACAGAGCCGACTCCCTTTGGTTTAAATGATTTGTCATTGGCGGCGGAAATGCTCCGGGTATTAAAAGTACCCTGTGGGGTGGTAATCAACCGAGATGTGCCGGGCAACCGGATAATTGATCGGTTTTGCCAGGAAAAGGGTTTACCCATATTGCTGCGAATCCCCTTTCAAACAGAAATTGCCAGGGCCTATGCCAAAGGAATTCCCCTGGTGGAAAGTGATCCTGCTTGGCGTGAAAAATTTAAGGGGCTCTATTACCGGGTGGCCAGGGAGGTGCAGCAGTGAAAGAATTGACCATCATCAGTGGCAAAGGAGGTACCGGCAAGACCAGTATTTTAGGGGCTTTTGCCACACTGGCAGGTAATTCTGTGATTTGTGACTGTGATGTTGATGCTGCCAACCTGCATATTCTTCTAAGGCCGGAGATTAAAGAAACACATCCGTTTTACGGCGAAAAGAAAGCAGACATATTACCCCTGCTTTGCACACAGTGCGGGTTATGTCAAGACCTCTGTCGCTTTCAGGCCATTAAAGAATTTCAGGTTAACCTTTATGCCTGTGAGGGGTGTGCCCTTTGTCAGCATGTATGCCCGGTAGGAGCAGTTGTTTTACACGACCATTTATCCGGACACTGGTATGTGTCGGAAACCCAATGGGGGCCGATGGTGCATGCCAAACTGGGTATTGCCCAGGGAAATTCCGGGTTGCTGGTTAATGTGGTAAGGAAAAAAGCCCGGGAGTTAGCCAAGGAAAAAAAGCTTTCCTTGTTGCTCAGTGACGGTCCGCCCGGCATCGGCTGTCCGGTAATCTCATCACTGGCAGGTACAGATATGGCTTTAATTGTCACAGAACCTACCGCATCAGGGATTCATGATTTGGCAAGAATAGCTAAAGTGGCAGGCACCTTTGGCTGTCAAAGGGCTGTTTGCATAAATAAATATAACCTGGATGAAACCAACTGCCAACGCATTGAAGATTTGGCCGGACAGATGGGCATACCTGTGCTGGGGAAAATACCCTTTGATCCAAATGTGACTGAAGCGGTTTTAAAAGGCATCCCGGTAACGCTCTTGGAGAGTAGTGAGGCGGTATCCTCAATACGGAATTTGTGGGAGCAAGTGGTCAATATGCTGGGAGTATGATTTAAATGGAAAGATATCAATGCGAACAGTGTGGCAAAACTGTTGAGTATTTAAAATCCTTTGGCAAAGGAATAAGAACCTATGTATGCAGTTGTGGCGGCAAATTAAAACCTATTAATAATTTTACGGAAACCAATAAAGGAGGAAAACCTTATGAAAATAGCTATCCCCGCCAGGAACGGACAAGTGAATGAGCATTTTGGCACAACCCAGGAATTTGCTGTTATTGAACTGGAAAACGGTAAAGTTAAACACACCAAATTGATCTCTAACGAAGGTCTGCAGCACAATCATGGCGGTATTGCCAACATGCTTAAAAATGAGAAAATAGATGCAATTATTTGTGGCGGAATCGGCGGCCATATGATACAGGCTTTACAGCAACTGGGTCTGAAGGTTGTCACCGGAGCTGCCGGCCCGCTGGAAAAGGTGGCTGAAGCATACGCAGCCGGTACGCTGGTAACCCGTCCGGTTCAGTGCGGCTGCGGCGGCGGGCACCATCACCATCATCATGGCGGCGGCTGCCATCATTAAAAGGGTATGTCATAATCCGGTCCTGCGCTTGGCGCAGGACCTCAGACTGTAGACAAAGGCTGCCAAACAATGTCAAGGTGGTTTTATGATCCCCTGCCGGCGACTAGACCGGAGCCAAAGGGGATCATAAACCACCGATAACTGCGCCAGGCGCAGGACCTTTCTTACAAGAGCCCCATTTTTTTGGCAGCTTCCCGCAGCTCCGCACGGTGATCCGGATGGGCTATGTTGATAAGGGCTTCCGCCCGTTGTTTAAAAGTTCGGCCGGAAAGTTTGGCTACACCGTATTCGGTTACCACATAATCCACGTCGTTTTTACTGGTAGTGATTACCGTCCCCTCCCTGAACATAGGGACAATTTTAGACTTACCCTTGACGGTGGAGTGCAGTACAATAAAGGCTTTGCCACCCGGAGCCTGGACAGCGCCCCGGATAAAGTCCACCTGACCGCCGGTACCGCTGTATTGTACGGGCCCGATGGTTTCGGAAGCGCATTGCCCCAGCAGATCAACCTCAACCGTGGCGTTAATCGAAACCATTTTAATGTTTTTGCCAATTATGTTGGGGTTGTTGGTATAAGAAACCGGGTGTAATTCAAACATGGGATTATCGTTAATAAAGTTATATAGTTTTTTAGTGCCCAGGGCAGCGCAGGCAACTGCTTTGCCATGATGAATGGTCTTGGCGTTGTTGGTAACAGCACCCGCTTCAATTAAATCCACCATGCCGTCGGTCAGAATTTCGGAATGAATACCGAGATTTTTTTTATTTATAAGGGCTCGGGCCACCGCATTAGGAATTTTGCCAATACCCAGTTGCAATGTTGATCCGTCTTCTATCAGCTCGGCCACATATTGGCCAATAGCTATATCCTCAGGCCCTGGTTCTTTGGCCGGCAGTTCGGGCAGGGGTGAATTATCCTCTACGATGTAATCTGCCTGGGTAACATGAATAAAGGTATTGCCGTGCGTGCGCGGCATATGAGGGTTTACCGCCAGAATAATCTTCTTAGCCTTTTGAGCCACGGTAGTTGTGTAGTCGATAGAAGTGCCAAAACTAAAAAAGCCGTATTTATCCATAGGGGAAACAGTAGCCATTAAAACGTCTACCTCAATATACTCTGCAAACAGGCGGGGTGAGAGATAAAAGTAGTTTGGCATTATATCAAAACGCCCGGATTGCACGCCGTTACGGCTGGCGCCGCTGGTAAACCAGGATACATGGGTAAAATGTTCTTCCATACCGGGTTCTAAGTATTTAACCGCCCGCATGGGAATCATCTGGTGAATGCGGACATCCCGTAATTCATCTTTACGGTTCACCATGGCATCTAACAGGATGGGTGTTTCTGCAACACCAAAGGCTACCACCACGTCGTTGCCCGATTGTATGCAGGTTACCGCTTCATCTGCGGTTACCAGTTTAGCATTATACTGATCTCTTAATAAAGCAGGATTGCCGGTTACTTGTCCACGGTTTTGCCAGGCCATATTTGAGACCTCCTCGTGTTTTAACAAAGTATGTAAGGAGCACATTAGACAAGCCAACTTTAAAACTTCTACATCATGCCATGCAAATCCTTTTTTGAATTGTACGACTGCATAGGTTGCCATGTTAACAGCAACAATAAAACCATACAGAAGTGAGGTGAAAACAGCATGCCCTGGGTTATCACAGCCGTTGTGTCATGGATTATATTCTATTTCCTGGTTGACGTAAATTTGTTAAGAAGGACTGTTTGGGGGGGATTTTTTACCCTTGCCCTTGGCTCCCTGGTGGATTGGGGAGGCCAGTATTTAAATTTGTATAAATTTCACGATGTAATTATTTCCTGGGCCGGATGTTCTGTTTTTTATAAGTTTGGCCCCGTTTTTGTCATAGGCATACTGTTTACCCAATACTTGCCGAAGAAAAAATATCTTCAGGTTATTAATATTGTTGTAATTTCACTGTTATATTTAACTCTGGAACTATTAATTTTACAAACAACGGCCGCCGAATACATTAACTGGCATTACTTAGCCAGTTTTACGGTAGATATCGGTGCCTTTATTGCTTTAACCTGGTTTGCGGAAACCTTTTGCCTGCTGCCGTATAATAAGGGACATTTATTTTAAGCAAAAGTAATTAATGTTCGAAAACAGGGTAATTTTTGAAACATAAAATTACTGAACAAGCCCGGTAAAGGGTAAAAATTGACACGGAAACTGCCGGATTGGTAGAATAACTCTGTAGCCATAACATGGGAGGTAAAAATTGCCATGCATGATTATTTAGTCAGGGGTGTTGCTGCCGACGGCAGCTTTCGCATTTTTGCAGCCAGGACCACCCAAACAGTGGAAGAAGCCAGGCGCAGGCACGGTTGTTGGCCGGTGGCGACGGCAGCCCTGGGGCGCACTTTAACAGCCGGCTTATTGCTGGGGGCCAATTTAAAAGGAGATGACATACTTACCATAAGAGTACTTGGCGATGGCCCTCTGGGTGCTGTTATCGTAACGGCCAATGCCAAGGGAGAAGTAAGAGGTTATGTCCAGGAACCCCAGGTGCATTTGCCCGCTACAGCCGACGGCAAGTTAGCTGTGGGAGCAGCGGTGGGGCATGGTTACCTGCATATCACCAGGGATTTGGGGCTCCGGGAACCTTTTACCGGCAGTGTTGAACTGGTAGCCGGAGAGATTGCGGAGGATATTGCTCATTATTTAACTGTCTCTGAGCAAACACCTTCGGCTGTTTCGCTTGGTGTTTTGGTGGAAACCGATAATTCAGTGGCTGCTGCCGGCGGCTTGTTGTTGCAGTTGTTGCCCCATGCCGGCGAAGAAGTTTTGGAACAATTGGAGCATAATTTAGCCGGTTTGCCCCGTTTAAGTTCTCTGATAAAAGAAGGAGAAACCCCTGAAGATATTATAAAACGGGTTACTGAGGGCTTGGCGGTAAAGTTGTTGGAAGCCAGGCCGGTTAGCTTTGCTTGCACCTGCTCACGGGAAAAATTAGAAAATTTGTTGGTGGGAATTGGCAAACAGGAAGTGTCTGCTATGCTGGCCGAGCAGGGGGAGGCTGAAATCAGCTGTCATTTTTGTGCCAGACAGTACCGTTTTCAACGTGAAGATTTACAGAAAATCTTAGAAAGAATTGAAAAAGAAAATAAAGGGGGAAGCAACGCATGATCACACATATTGTATTTTTTAAATTTAAAGATGCAGCTCATATTGACAGGGCCAAACATGATTTGTTGGCTTTAAAAGAAAAAATACCTCAAATACGTCACTTGGAAGTGGGGGTAGATATCCTGCGTACCGAACGCTCTTATGACCTGGCCTTGATAGCCAAATTTGATTCTTTGGCAGATTTGCAAAGCTATCAGATTCACCCGGCCCACCAGGAGGTTGTTAAATTCATCGCCGAAGTCAGGGAATCAGTAGTGGCTGTGGATTATCAATCTGAGTAAAATCGGATAAACAAAAGGGCAGTAACCGTTTACAGCAGCGTTACTGCCCTTTGTTTATCAAACAAGTTTTTTGTACAAAAAATAAGAATAAATAATTGTCAGGACAAGAGGGAGCAACAGGCCGGCCATGGTAATGATAAAGCCGCTGGTCGGCGGTGCCAACAGAGATAACAGGGCAATCAGTCCGCCGGCCACCATTAGTTTGCCTCCCAACCGGTGCGTCTTATGCCAAACCTCCTCACTGGCCAAGGTCCAGGGAACCCTGATGCCTGTAAAATAGTTATGACGGATTTTTCCCATGTAGTTGCCAATAAAGATAAACAGCAGGCAAATTATCAACCTTACTGACAAACTGATGTCAAGGTTGTAACCAAGGGCACTAAGCAGGGGAAGCAAGGTAATAAGCATCATGACCAATACAATGGCAGCTCTGATTTTGTTGTATGTTGGGGCGAACTTTTGATAGTTTTTTCTTTGGGGATCCAGTATTGGCAAGACAGTCAGCAAGATATAGATAAATAAAGGTAATCCAGGCATAATCAAAGTTGCCACCGCTTTATGCGAATAGTTGTCCACCTGCCCTTGTATATTCCAATGGGTGGGCACCAGGTCAGGCAAGGCCGGGTAAAAAGAAGCGCTAATCAGCCAGTAAATAATTAATAATGCTACAGTTAACTTATTAAGTTTAATTTCATTGTCAAATCTCATGTATCTTGCCCCCTTTTTGCAGCAGATCTGCAAACCAGCTCATTACTTCATCCAGTACCGAGGTATTGAGGGAGTAATAGATATACTGCCCCTTTCGTTCATCAAGGACCAGCTGAGCATTTTTCAGGACATTTAGATGATGTGAAATACTGGGCTTGGTTATACGAAAGTGTTCGGCAATCTCCCCGGCTGTAAGATCCTTCTGCCGCAGTAATTTTAATATTTCACGCCGGGTGGGATCAGAAAGGGCTTGAAAAGTGCTGTTAATGCCGGACATAAACACCACCTTTTGATGTTTAGAAAATTATCTAATTATTTACAATATATTATAAGACAAAACCTTTGTCAATTCCGTTTTGTCAGTAATTCTGTACAGAGAATAATCCCAATCATGATTCCGTTAACCAGAAAAACCGCTTTTTTAATCCTGGCCCAAGAAACATTACCATCAAAGCAAAGGCTGGGGATAACGATAAAAGAGTTGACAACAAAAAGCAAAAACCCGTAAAAAGCTATTTTTATCATTTTCACCACTCCGTAATACAAGAGGGTACGGCAGGTCATCTATAGACATTGCATACCCTCTTGCTAAATGCCTGGCAGCGGCTGATAAAACTGCCGGCTTATTTATTTGGCGGTGATCCGGCAAAGACAATCATAGTAGGGAGTGCCAAGTCCCATGTCCGGGATATATTGGGCAGTCAGGTGGTTCACCCCGTTGCCGTGAGCTGCCCAGTGTCCCTGATAAATTAATGCCGTATCCGGACGTATTTTTTCACTAAGGAAGGCTGAAAATAATGCTTTGCCGCGCCTGGTAGCCACTTCTACGGTTTGTCCCGGCTGAATCTGCAAGGAAGCTGCGGTGTCCGGATGCAGGTAGACGGGCTGCCGCTGCCGACCCTTTTCGGACAGGTTCCAGAATTGGGAATGCAGGTAATCCGGGTGATGAGCTGTAATTAAATGGAGCGGGTATTCCTTGGCCAGTTCGGTATCCCGTAACGGGCTTTCCACCGGTTCTTGATAGATGGGCAACGGGTTTACGCCGTCGCTTGCGGCCAGTTGGGAATACAACTCAAATTTGCCGCTGGGAGTGGCAAAGCCACCGCCCTGCCAGGGCACATCCGGGGCCAGGGGGTGCCGGACCGGTCCGTTTTTTAACTGTTCCAGAGTAATGCCGTAAGGAGCTAACGGGGCCAGAGCTTCTGTCAGCCATGCCTCAGGACTGCGCCGGGGGAAGTCAGGCAAGCCCATAACCTGTGCCAGGTCGCTAAAAATATGGTGATCCGAACGACACTCTCCTACCGGAGGCACCACTTGGGGAGAATAGGCCAAATAATGGTTCCAGGAGGAATATACCACGTCTGTTTCCTCCAAAAAGGTGGTACAGGGCAATACCAGGTGTGCCAGCAAAGCGGTGTCGGTCAGAAACATATCCACCACCACCGTAAACTCTGACTGCCCGAAGGCCTGTCTCACCCGGCCGGTATGCGGCAATTGGGTAACCGGGTTGGAACGGGTTACAAAAATGCTTTTTACAGGCGGGTCCTTGGCTTCTAAAATTGCGTCTGCCAATACCGGCCAGGGCAGTTTACGGCCGGTAAATGCCAGTTCGCGTCCGTCGATAGGAGAAAATAAGCCTTTCCAGTGTCCCCCGGCGTAATTGACGCCACCTCCCGCCCGGCCGATATTACCGGTAATAGCGGCTAAGGCGTCAATGGCCCGCACTGTTTGTCCGCCGTTGCTGTAGCGCTGCAGACCGTAGCCCAGCAATATACAGGCCGGAGAGAGAGAGCCGTACATTTCAGCCAGTCGGCAAATCTGTTCGGCAGGCACTCCTGTGGCGGTGGCTGCCTTTTCCGGCGGGAAGTTCCGGACCAGCTCACGGAAACGGTCAAAACCGTAAACATACTGTTCAATATAGTCACGGTTAACCATATTATTTTTGATTATTTGATGGGCCACGGCCAGGGCCAGAGCGCCGTCCGAGCCGGGCCGGGGCGCGATGTGCCAGTCTGCCAGAGAACAGCTGGCTACTTGCAGCGGGTTAATGACAATAATGCGGACCCCTTGTTTTTTGGCTTGCTGCAATAAAGGCAGCATCTGAATATTGGTACTGGCCGGGTCCCGGCCCCAGAGCAAGATTAACCGGGCGTTCAGAATATCCTCCCAGCTGTGCAACTGCAATTTACCAAAATCGTAAAGCTGGGCCTGGTAACCGCTGCCCCAACAAATGCTGCCAACCGGACGGCTGCAGCCCCCCAAAGCATTAAAAAAGCGGTGCGACAGGCTTTTTAAGATGCCTTCGGAACCGCCGTTATCATGGTGTAAAACAGAGAGGGGCCCGTAGGTATCCAGGATTTTAGTTAATTTTTCAGCTATCAGCAGGTATGCGTCTTGCCAGGATAGAGGTTGCCAGCCGCGACTTGTCTTATACAATGGAGTGGTAATACGTTCTTTGCTGTACAGCCGCTGCAGGTGCTTAAATCTGCCTTTAGAGCAAATTAAACCTTTATTAACCGGATGCTTTTCATCGCCGGTAATTTTTATAACTTTACCCTCTTGTATATGGGCTACCAGACCGCAGTGGGCATAACAATCCAGCGGGCAGTTGGTTCTGATTTGCTGCATACTAACCTCCTTAATGTGTGATATTGATACCTGTGTCCCCTGCCAGCAGCCTGGCCAGCTCATCAGGCGGCAGCGGCCCGCTGAACAAATAGCCTTGCAGGCCGTCACAATGTTGCTGCCGCAAAATGTTTAGTTGCTCCTGGGTTTCCACTCCTTCTGCCACAACCTTCATTTTAAGGTTATGAGCCAGGATAATAATGGTACTGACAATGGAGGTGTCGTCCGGGTCAGTGCTAAGATCCCAGACAAAAGAACGGTCGATTTTGATGGTATCAATGGGCAGCCGCTTAAGGTAACTCAGTGAGGAATAACCGGTACCAAAGTCGTCAATGGCGATGGTAATACCCATGCGGCGCAGTTCCAGCAAAGTTTTTTCCGTGAGTTCTACATCTTTCATGGCCAGGCTTTCAGTAATTTCTAATTCCAACCAGCGGGGAGACATTCCTGTATCCTTAAGTATCTGAGCAACCTTGTCAACGAAATTCTGCTGCAGGAACTGGCGGGGCGACAAGTTAACCGCTACCCGTATGGGCGGCAGACCGCCGTCCTGCCAGGCCTTATTTTGGGTGCAGGCCATACGCAGCACCTTTTCACCAATGGCAATGATTAACCCGGTATCTTCCGCCACCGGGATAAATTGGCCGGGCGGGATCATGCCCAGATGGGGGTGTTGCCAGCGCACCAAGGCTTCTGCGCCAATAATTTTTCCTGTAGCAATTTCCACCTGGGGTTGGTAGTAAACAACGAATTCGTCCCTTTCCAAAGCCCGGCGGAGGTTATTTTCCAGTTCCAGCCGTTGCAAGGACTTGTCATTCATGGCCGGTGTATAAAATTGAAAATTGTTGCGGCCCGCTTCTTTAGCATGATACATGGCAGCATCAGCATTTTTAACTAAAGTTTCTACATCCCTGCCATCGGTCGGGTAAATGGCAATGCCGATGCTGGTGGTGATATGAAATTCATGGTTGCCGATTACCCAAGGTTCTTGCAGGTTATCAATAATTTTCTGGGCTACCCTGGAGGCATCCGCAGGGCGGTTAATATCATTTAAGAGAATAGTAAATTCGTCCCCGCCAATGCGGGCAATGGTATCCCCCTGGCGCAGCAGGGAAGTTAACCGGTGGGCAATCCCTTTGAGCAAAAGATCACCCATATCATGGCCCAGTGTATCATTCACCACTTTAAAATAATCCAGATCTAAAAAAATCACGGCCAACATCTTCTTATGACGGGCGGCTTGGGCAATGGCCACGGCCAGACGGTCATTGAACAGTGAACGGTTGGGCAAATCGGTTAAAGCGTCATGGTAAGCCATATGCAGCAATATTTCTTCCATCCGCCGTCGTTCAGCCAGTTCCTGTTGGGCAGCGTTATATAATCTTGCATTATCCAGGGCAATGGATGCTAACTGAGCAAACCCGGTTAACAGGTTTAAATGTTCGGTACGCATTTTTTTTGTTTTTTCCACAAACCCAATACCAATTACCCCGATTACTTCCTGCCCTGTTTTCAGCGGCACTGCCACCGCCCCGCGGACATCCGGGCAGTCAAATTTGAGTGAACGGCCCGGCCAGGTGGAATAGTCATCAACGATAAGGGGTTTGCCGGTTTGCCAGACTTTGCCGGATAAACCCTCACCGGTTTGCAAGCGGAAACCGGTGTATTTTTTATATATGCCAATGCCCAGCCGCAGCACGATGGCCGACCGATCCGTGTTAGCCAGGTAAATCCAGCCGTGTTCCGTACCCAGCAGAGAGGCGGCCCGGGCAGCGATGGCGGCTAACAGTTCATCCGGATCCAGGCGGTTCATTAAAGCCAGGGCTGTTTCGTGCAGGGAGGTGAGATATTGGTTTTGCTGGTATAACTTTTCCTGGGCCTGTTTGTACGGGGTAACATCGTGGAAATAAATAAATATTCCGTCCGGGGAAGGGTAGGCGTGAATGTTAAACCATTTTGCGCCGGGCAGGTAATAAAAATCAAAATGAGCATTAACTTGCTCCGCCTGTACCCGATGGAGCCGTTTGTAAAAAAACGTATCTACAAGTTGGGGGAAAAGCTGCCACAGGTTACTACCGATGACCTCAGCTTTTTTTATGGAAAGTAACTTTTCTGCTTCGCTGTTAACATAGTTAATTTCCCAGTTGTGGTTCAGTGCAATAAAAGCATCGGTAATGGTTTCTAATATATGGTATAGTTTTTGGTGAGCCCGGTATATTTCTTCGTTGGAATTTCTTAACTCCTCCTCGATGGCTACCAGTTCCTCGTTAATGGCCACCAGCTCTTGGTTAGCAGACATTAAGTCTTGTTCCATTAATTTTCGTTCGGTAATGTCCCGTCCCTCTGCCACCAGATAAAGTATTTCGTTATTTTCATTTAAAACCGGGTTAAGGGTAAAATCGATATAAATGTACTTATCTTGGCCAATAAGATTCTTAGCTTCATAATAAACAGTTTGTCCGGAAGCCGCCCTTTGCACCGCATGCTGGAGCTGACGGATCACCTGCGGGTCATAGTTCCACCAGGGGGTATCCCAGATTTTTTGCCCCACCAGCTCATCGGGGCGTTTATGAAGGTAACTGGCAGCTGTTTCGTTAACCAGCAGTAAAGTGCCGTCGGGAGCCACTTTGGCATTAAGGGTAATCAGGTTGTCAATATAATCCTTCAGCTCGTTTTTACCATATTTGGGCTTGACCGGTTGGGCAAACTTCTTGAAACGGTTAACCAATGCCCTAAGAAAACAAGGTAATTTCATGAACAAACCTCTCACTTAATTAATGGAACATTTAATTTAATACTACAAAGAATATCGATTACCTTTTTTTTACAACAAACTTTTTTAACCCCCAAAACGGGCAAAAGTTGTAAAAATGTCAGGATGGCGGGAGCGTCAAGGTTTGTCAACAATCTGAAGCCCCCTGGTTTTGCCAGGGGGCCTGTCAGCGTAATTACTCATTCGAAAGTTTTTGCAATTCCTCGGTTAAGCGCTTAAATTCCTGCAAGTTCTTATCATCCAAAGATTTATCAATGCGGGCCAGCAAAGCCCGGCGGCGGGCTTCCCGGCGGTTTACCGCCTGTACTGCTTCTACCAGCATGCGGCGGGCTGCCGACATTGGATTGGACATAGCTTTAATATTTTTCTTGTTAGAACGGTTACATAACCGGCACATGGGCGGACTAAGGTAAGAAAGCCAGACAAACAACTTTTTGGGCGGGTTATGTTTTAACTGATGAAGAACTTCATCTACTGATCCATAACTGACATTGTTTAGGCGAAAATCAAAGGGGAAGGTATTTGTATACACCGCGGAAACCAGCAGGGCATCCTTTTTATCAGCCAGTTTGTCGGTAAATGCAACCCTGGCTAACAAATTTTTGTTATCCCTGATGTACTCCAATATTCGGGCTGCTTCGGGCTTTTTTAACTTGTTGGTACGCAAAAACCAGACTATCATTTCCCTTTTTTCGGCCAGACTATTGGCTAACATTGGTGGTCCCCCCTTTTGTATATTAGTTAGATTAAAACTTAATAATTAGACCTGGCAAAGGCTAAATCCTGCCGCTACATTAAAGGTAAAATGTTACATTTGTATAAACCAGGGGAAGCGGCCTCTTTCATTTTTATTCGCTATCCGGCAGGTGGTTGCTAAAATAATGAGATTTAGCCGCTGCCAATTTTAACTTGGGGTGCACCGCAGCCTGGCAGCGGCTAGTCAGCACTGACCGACAAGTGTCCGGCTATTGAACTGCCGGCCGGTATTTTTAAGGCCGCCCAAAGGTTTAACAACGCAATGACGGCTGCCCCCAGGAAAACATACTGGTAGCCCAATTTCATCCACACTAACCCGCCGAAGAAAGGGATGGTCATAGAAACAGCGTGGTCAATGGTTAGGCCCATGGATAAAGTAGGGGTTAAGTCATCTGGCGAGTCGGCTATTTTATTTAAATAAGTGGCTCGGGCCATATTGCAGGCAAAAAGCAGCTGGTCTCCCACATAACATAAAAATACCAACCAGATGGCCAGGGAGCCAAGCCCCAGGTTATTTGCAAAACCGTAGCCCAGGCAGATCAGCACCAGCAATAGCGATTCAGTGCAGATAACCGCCCTTTCGCCAAATTTATCAATGGCTTTGCCCAGCAAAGCCCGGAAGGGGATGCCTGTCACAGTGCACACCAGTCCCAGGGCGGCAAAAGTTGTTACGTGCTGGTCAAATATTTTTATTAATACCCAGGGAGCAAAGGTTAGAAAAACTTGTTTGCGGGCGCCAAACAGTACATTCAGCCAGTAAAAAAGCAGGTATTTACGCTTGAAAAGCAGTTTTGGGCGTTTATTTTTGCTGGGTCGGGGTGTCATCAACAGCAGGCAGACAGCAGCGGCCACCGCACACAACCCGGCCAAGCCAAACAGCAAACTGTAATCTATATGAAAATAGTGAAAACCCAGCCATACCAGCAAAAAGCCGACCAGGGAGGCTGCCGTCTTGGCTGAGCCCAGCTGCCCCAGGCGCTTGCCTTCTTCGCCGGGTTTGGCTAGAGATACACCGATGCTTGCTTCCAACGGCATGTAAAGGTGGGCGCCTACGCTCCAGACCATCATCCAGACCACCACCCAGGTGAAACCGGGGGAAAGAAACCCCAACCCCAGCAGTCCCAGAGCCAGAACCAGGTTGGCCACTACGGCAATACGCACATCAGGCAGAAAGAGCAGCAGGCCGGTGGTAAAGACCACTAAAAAGCCGGGCAGCTCCCGGGGAAATTCCAAACCACCTCTGGCCACCTCGCTGATATGAAATACATCATTTAGGTAGTTATTAAAAGACGGTTCATAGAGGCCGGCATACAGCCCTAAAAAAGCCCCGGCCAAAATAAAAAGAAAAAAGTCCCGCTTTTGCCGGGCCTCTGCATAACTTTGCATGTTCTGGTCCCCCATGTAAATAATTTTCAAACCTTATGCAAACCGTTATTTATATTTTAACAGCTAGGTCCAAAAAGGCAATAAAAAAAGGCCCTGTTAAGCCTGTTGCAGGAATTTGACCGCTTTCATTAAGTCACTGTTCAAACGGGTAAACCATTCCTTCAATTCCTGCTGCTGCTCTTGACGGGCTTGGTTTTGCGCAATAATTTGGATAAGCGCTTGAATGGCTTTTTCCTTTTCGGACATAATTGTTACCTCCTTCCGGTATTTTTATATTACCACTCCAAAATAAAGCGGTAATTAATATTGGGTTAAGTTTAGGTAATATGAACTATTGTGTCAAGGAAAAAAATCATTCTATCTCGATTCGGGGGTGCTATAATATTACTAAAAGGCTTTATGGCTTTAAATCAGCAGTGCTTATTTTAAGGAGGTCTTTAATGTGGATAGAGAGCTTGCGCTGGAGCTTGTGAGGGTTACGGAGGTGGCAGCCCTGGCTTCTTCACGCTGGATGGGGAGAGGCAAGAAAAACGAGGCTGACCAGGCGGCCACCAGTGCCATGCGAGCCATGTTTGATTCGGTAAACATAAATGGCACAGTGGTGATTGGGGAAGGTGAACTGGACGAAGCCCCGATGCTTTACATTGGGGAAAAGGTAGGCAGCGGTCACGGGCCGGAAGTTGACGTAGCCGTGGATCCCCTGGAAGGCACTAACATTGTAGCCAAAGGTTTAAACAACGCCCTGGCGGTGGTGGCCATTTCTGACCGGGGCAATTTGCTGCATGCGCCGGATATGTATATGGAGAAAATTGCTGTGGGGCCCCGGGCCGCCGGGTTAATTCATATTGATGACCCCATTCCGAGAACCCTGGAGATTGTTGCCCGGGCCAACCGCAAGAGAATTCAGGACTGCACCGTAATGATTTTGGAGCGGGAAAGGCATGCGCAAATTATTGAAGCGGTTCGCCGTACCGGTGCCCGGGTCAGGTTGTTCAGTGACGGTGATGTGGGTGCTGCCATTGCCACTTGTTTTGAAGAAACCGGTATTGACCTTTATATCGGTATCGGCGGGGCGCCGGAAGGAGTAATTTCCGCCGCCGCCATAAAAGCACTGGGGGGAGAAATGCAGGGACGTTTGGCGCCTGCCAACCAGGAAGAATATGATCGCTGTATTAAAATGGGCCTGAAAGATCCCAAGCAGATTTTAATGATGGATGATATGGTGCGGGGAGAGGATGCTATTTTTGCTGCCACCGGGGTAACGGACGGGGAACTGCTCAGGGGTGTGCGTTTTGTGGGCAACGACCGGGCAGAAACCCACTCCCTTGTGATGCGGGCCCGCACCAAAACGGTTCGCTGGATCAAGGCCTTGCACAGTATTCCCAATAAGCCCCATTTAATCATGGAGTAGTAAAAACCGGAGAAGGTCCGCCGCAAATTGTGGCGGCCTTTTTATTGATACTGTTACGTTTATGATTTCTCTGCGTCTTTATGATTAGTAAAGCGCACTTAACCTGATCATGGTGAAATGAGGTAGAAAAATGACGCCAGCTATTAACCGGCGGCATCCGGACGGGGATTTACCCTTTGCCGAACTTTATGACCGTTATTTTGAACCGGTAAACCGCTATCTCCGCTACCGGGTGGACAATACCTGGGACGCAGACGATTTAACCACCGCTGTATTTATGAAAGCATTGGAAAATTTTAGCAAATACCGGGCGGACGGACCCTTTGCTGCTTGGATTTTTCGCATAGCTCATAATGTTTATGTGGATTACATGCGAGGCCGCCGGGAATACGCCACCCATGACGTAATGCTGGAACTGGCGGCAGGTTCGGATGACAGCCCTGAGGCGGCTGTTTTGCAGGGGGAAGAGGTTGCCAGGTTACGACAGCTGTTGAGAGATCTGGCTCCTGATTACCGGGATGTGGTGGCGCTGCGCTATGCCGGCGATTTGCGGTTCAGCCAGATTGCTGAAGTATTGGGTAAAACAGAGTCAGCCGTACGCATGCTGCATCACCGGGCCCTTAAACAATTAAGACAGAAATACGTGCGGGAAGGGGGAAGCGCCTGATGAGTGAAGATAAATATTCAAATCAGGAGAATAAGGTTCTCCCCATTGAGGCTTATCTGAAAGTCCGGGAAACAGGAGATGATGCCATTTCCCAATTATTAAGTCATATGCGTCAGGTTAGGGAAGCAGTGCCGGTAAATCGTCGATTGCAGGCAGAACTGCGCAAAAAACTGCTGGAACGACAGGCAGAGCTGCAACAGCAAAAGCAAGCCGGGCAATTGAATACAGCCGGCAGCTATCAACCAGGCTCCTTAGGCCGGCATCCCTGGTTCAGGCCCTTGGCGGCCGTTGCCGCCGCTCTGCTGGTTTTACTGGCGTGCGCAGTTTTTTGGCGGTTCAGCGGCGGTACGGTGTACCTGGAAGCGGCCGGCACGCCTCAAGAGTTAACGCGTTTTTGGACTGAAGCAAGCGACCTGCAGCCGGCGGTTAGTCCTGATGGCAGTAAAATTTTAGTGGTAAGAGGAGGCGGCCTGGTGCTGCTTTCCGACACAGGCATGCAACTGGCTTATCTGGAGCCGCCGGCAGGGGCGGCCTTCCGTTCGCCCAGCTGGTCCCCTGACGGCCGACAGGTGGCTTTGGTTTTGAGTACAGATTACAGCGAGGAAATAAAACAATTGTCTGTTGAGGAAATTTTATCCTACGGCAAAACCCGTTCCTTATTATTGCACTCGCCCGGCAGTATGGATGCCGGCCGGCCCAAGGTTATGGCGGCTGTGGAATCAGGAACTAAGGAAGAAAACGGCAGTGCCTCCCGTCAGTCAAAAACCAAGTATTATTCCCGGCTGGTTTACGGGCCTGACGGGAAAGGCTTGGTTTATGTGGTAACCTCCCTGGGCAAGACGCCGGAGGTTTGGTACCGCAATGCTAACGGTGAGGAAAAACTGATAACCGAAGGGGATGCACCTACCTGGTCACCGGACGGCAAGCATTTGGTGGTGCAAAGACCCGGCAGGTCCGGCAGTTACGAACTCTGGCTGGTGAATATGGAAACCGGGGGAGCTGACCTGTTGGGCCAGGGGGAAAACCCGGTGTGGAGTGATAAGGGTTATCTGGTCTTTTGTACCGGCAAGGAACAGGAACGGATACTGACCTTTTTGCCTAACGGGGAACCGCAGTTCAGTGTGCGCCAGCAGGTGGCGGAAATAAGGGTGGCTTACCTGGGTAAGGACGGAGCCCCGGCCTTAAAAAAGATAAAGGAAGATGCCGGGTGGTTAGCCCACAGTCATCTGCTGGTGGCACCGGAAAGCCGCATCAGCAGCCTGGAAATCAACTGGCTGCGCCAGCAAGAGTTAAGCGGGTTGCCCGGGCCGAAAACACTGGTTTTAAATGAAGTGCAAAAATGTGAGGGGCAGGTTTTGGGCCCCGAGGGTAAATGGTTATTGTTTGCCCGCCGGGACGGTGACACAGTGGCTTTATTTAAGTTGCCGCTTAAAGAACGGTGGGAAAAGGAGAGAGAGTGAGATATGAGCTTGGTAGCCAAGAGACAAATGAGCAGCATTATGATCATGGGATTACTGCTAAGCTGGACAGGTTTGCTGGTCAGCCTGCTGCAGCCGGCAGCGGCTGCAGCAGGGGAGCAGGCACCTGTTCGGATAGCGGTACAGCCTGGCCTGAGCGGTATTTACAAGCTAGGTCTGCCGGTCGGGTTGACTGTCACCGTCGCTAACCGGGGTAAAGCCTTCAATGGTTTGCTGGTCGTGGAACCAACCGATAAATATCCGGAGCAGACAAAGCAGTATACCCGCTATCAAAAAACCATTAAAGTACCGGCCGGCGGGTTGCTGACAACCACCCTGGTGGTACCCAGCGAACTGATCAACGAAGAAGCCCGGCTGGTACTGCTGGTAGACGGCAAGCCGGTGGCCGCCGGCCTTATTCAAGGGACGGCGGTGAACGGTGGTTTTATTGCTCTCAGCCTGGGGGAAAAACCCCTGCAAGGCGGGCTTAGCGCCTGGCTGGATCAAACCTTTGGCGGTCAAACGGCCATCAAATATATGCCGCCGGACTATCTGCCCCAGGATCCCCTGGAATTATCGCTGGCTGATATCATTATCGTGGATGATGTTGCCACCGCCCGGCTTTCTGACAGGCAGGTCGGATTATTAAAGGATTGGGTAGCCTTGGGAGGTATGCTGTTAATTTCCGGCGGGGCAGGGACGTATCCCGGTGGTCCCCTGGCGGAAATATCCCCTGTAACAGCGGCCGGCCGCCAGGTGGTTGCGGCTGATCTGGGCGGTTTGCGGATTGTTAAAGGCAGCATGGAAGTTATTACCGGTTCCCTTACACAGGGTGAGGTTTTAGCCCGGGTGAACGGCGTAATTGTAGTTGCAGCCAGGGATTACGGTAAAGGACGGGTGGTGTACAGCGGCATACCTCTGGAGAACCTTACTTCGGAGTCCGCTGCTTTCTGGCCGCTGGTATTTGGGCAGTTATCCGGACCCAACAGCCTGGACGCCAAAATGCAAACGGCCAGGGAAAAAAGGATGTACAACAACGATATGCTGGGGCATGCAGCTACCTATCTGCCCCAATTTAAAATGCCGCCGGTGCCCCGGGTAGCTGTTGCCTGGGGGGCGTATATTGTGGTGATTGGGCCGGGACTTTACCTGCTGTTGAAGCGTTATGACCGTCGGGATTGGCTGTGGTGGTTAATCCCGGCCGGCGCTGTTGTTTCAACCCTGGTGGTTTACTTTATGTCACCTGCCCAGCGGGTACATGTTCCCATCAGCCAGACCCTGGCGGTGATTGAAATTATGGATGGCAATAAGGCGGAAGTTAACGCAACGGCAGCCTTTGTTACGCCCAGCGGCGGCACCTTGAATATCGAAAGTGTTCCGGGGGCGGTTCTCTGGCCTTCCAGCACCTATTTTGCCAGACAAAAGCAGCCCATAATCCAGTATTCTGAAGCGGCTCCCCGCATTTCTTTCCCGGATGTGGAATACTGGTCGCTGCGCCAGGCCAGGGCCACAGCCCTTAAAAAAGATATAGGCAGCCTCAGCGGCAGCTTGATTATAGAAAACGGCTACCTTAAAGGAAAAATTACCAACCGGACATCGCTTAATTTAAGAGACTGCCGGATTTTGCTGGGAGGGCGTGCCATTGAAATCGACCGGTTGCCGGCTGGCGGCAGTGTTGAGGTAAATCACTCTCTGGCCAAAGGCCCGGGCGGTTTAGGGCCCAATGAATTCAGGGATTTGCTGGTGCCGCCCGCTGTACCGGGCCGCAGTGACATTTATATACGGGAAAGACAGATGGTTGACATGGTGCTGGGGCCCAGACTGCAGGACTACGGCAGTGAACCGGTATTTTACGGCTGGAGCGAGGATTCCCTGGGCATGTTTAAAATTCTTGGGCAGGAAAAAGCCTACAACTATAACCTGGTGTTAGTAACCCAGGAGTTGCCGTTGCAGTTCCCGGCGGACAAGGCTATAACATTGCCTAACGACATGTATTTCCCTCGGGTGGTTGAGAGCAGCGGAGCATTTAGCCAAACACCCCTGGGCTACACACTTTATGAAGGCAAACTGATTTTGGAGATTAACCTGCAGCGCCCGCTGCCCAAACACGATTTAAAGGCGGTTGCCCTTGAATTCCTGCCCCGGGAAAATCAAAATCTTGCAAGGCAAATTTATGATTGGCAAGAAAACAAGTGGCAAGATATACCTGAGGCCGGTGACCGGATTGATCTGGCAGAATTTAAACGCTTTGTTGCCCCCACCGGTGAATGTCGCTTCAAGCTGGAAAAAATAGCCGGTTTTGGCAAGCCGGACAGGGCAGAACTTCCTGTGTTGACTGTGGAAGGGGTGAGAAGCCGGTGAACGCCATAGAAATGAAAAACCTAACCAAGATATACGGCCATAACTATGCTTTGCGGGATTTTACCCTTAATATTGAAACCGGCCGGGTTTACGGTTTAATCGGTCCCAACGGCGCCGGCAAAACAACAGCCATGTCTGTTTTGGCTACCCTGCTGGCGCCGGATGGCGGCAGTGCCACGGTGGGAGGTCACGACGTGGTGCGGGAACCGGCGGCGGTACGCCGGATGATTGGTTATATGCCTGATTTCTTTGGCGTTTATGACGGGCTGAAAGCCAATGAGTACCTGGATTTTTATGCCGCTGCCTATCGCATACCGGTATCCCGGCGGCCCCGCTTAATTCAAGATTTGCTGGAGCTGGTAAACCTTTCGGACAAGACAGATACCTATGTGGATTTTCTTTCCCGAGGCATGAAGCAGCGGCTGGCGTTGGCTCGCTGCCTGGTGCATGACCCGGCTGTGCTGATTTTGGACGAACCGGCCTCCGGCCTTGATCCCAGAGCCAGGGCGGAAATGAAAGAAGTTATTCGTCAACTGCGCCGTATGAGCAAAACAATTTTAATCAGTTCGCACATTCTGCCGGAACTGGCAGAGATGTGCGACAATATTGCCATTATGGAACAGGGACGCCTGGTGGCCCATGGAACAGTGGAAGAAGTTACCGCCGCCCGGCAAGGAAGCAGGGTATTTAAAATCGAGGTGGCGGATAAGTTAGAGGAGCTGCTTGACTATTTGCATAAACGGCCCGACATTGTCAGCGTCGACAGTGAGAATGGTTGGGCCAAAGTAGCTTTGGCCGGCAACAAAGCTGCCCAGGGCCGGTTATTGCGGGACATTATGAATGAAGGCTGGCAGGTTTTGGAGTTTGCTGAGATGAAAGGGAATTTGGAAGATGCTTTTATGGCAGTAACCGGGGAGGTGTCATATTGATGAGGGAATTAAACCCGGTTTTACTCAAAGAGTTGCGGCAGCGTTTTCGTTCTTACCGCTCTTCTTTGGTGATAGTGCTTTACTTGATGGCGTTGGGCAGTGCCGTTCTGGGTTTTATTTACCTGCGCTGGCGCGTGGCTCCTGAGTTTTTTCAACCAGGCAGCAGTAAAGAAATTTTTACGGTATTATGTTTAGCCCAGCTGGGGTTGCTGGCTTTTGTGGTGCCTGGCCTGACGGCAGGGGTTATTAGCGGGGAAAGGGAAAGGCAAACCTTAAACGTTTTATTAACAACCGATCTGAGTCCCCTCAGCATTGTGTTAAGTAAAATGACCGCCGCTTGTTCTTTTACGGTAATACTATTGTTTGCCAGTCTGCCTTTGTACAGCCTGGTGTTCATGTACGGCGGTCTGGCGCCGGTGCAAATTTTGGGAGTGCTGGCTTTCTTTCTGGTGTCAGTTTTGTTTTATGCGGCCATCGGTGTCAGCTGCTCCACTTATTTTAAACGAACCGGTGTCAGTACCGTTACATCCTACGGCCTTGTCTTTTTTCAGCTGTTAGGCACTGTTTTCTTGGGCGGGTTTATTTATGAACTATACCAGCAGCAGGCCCGGATGGCCATGACTAACCTGCAGCAGACACCACTTATCGTGCAGCTGCTGCAGGATACCAACCCCATTTTGGTGATGCTGCGTATTCTCGGGGAGGATGCTGCTTTCGGTCCCGGCCGGGAGATGTGGCTGCCCTACTGGGGAATTTATGCCGTCACCTGCCTGAGTGTTAGTGTTATCCTGATACTCTGGAGCGGTTGGCAATTAAATCCTGTTAATCATCAGAAAAAGTTATTCAGATAACATTAACAACATCCCGTTCCCTTCTGCCGGGGCAACGGGATGTTTTCTGTCCGGAACCTAAGCAGTAAAAAACTTTAGAGCTTTACCGTTCAGATAATCGCACTTCTTGCCTTGCCAGGTGTCTCGCTCCGCCAGAGTTTGTTCAATGGCTTGTTTGATTTTCCACCAACTGGTATGCCAGTTGGAAAACAGTTGGTTGTCCTGCGGGCCTTTTCCCACCAGGCGTTGAATTACAATATGGGGGTCCAGGTACTCCAGGAAGGTAACTACCCGGTCGATGTATTCCTCTAAAGAAATAATAGAAAATTCTTTTTTCTCATACATGTGGGCCAGCACGGTTCCTTTCACCACATAAAGAGCATGCAGTTTAACGTAATTAATCCCCAGTGCCGAGAGGATCTTGGCATTTTCAATGACGTCCAGGCAGTTATCCCAGGGCAAGTTTAAAATAATATGGGTACAGATTTCAAAATTTCTTTTTTTGATGCGCTGCACAGCATCAATAAATTCTGCCAGCGTATGTCCGCGGTTTACTTTTACCAGGGTGTGATAATTAACCGTCTGCAGGCCCAGTTCGAGGTTAATGGACAAACCTCGTGCAGCTTGCAATTCCTGCAAAAAATCCAGGTAAGAGTCCTCTATGCAGTCCGGCCGGGTGGAAATCGAGATGCCCACCACGTCTTGTTCATCGGCAGCTGCCAGCATATTAGCTTTAAATTGCTGCCATGGCATATAGGTATTGCTGAAGGCTTGAAAATAAATAATAAATTTTTTGGCGTTAAAGCGTCTGATAAAAAATTCCCGGTTTTTTTGTACCTGCTGTTTAATGCTCATGGTATTGGGCAGACACTCAAAGCCGGCTCCTGCTTCATCGCAAAAAATACAACCGCCCCGGCCCACGTTGCCGTCCCGGTTAGGGCAGGTACCGGGAAGATTAACCGGCAGTTTATAAACTTTTTCGCCAAATTTTTTCATCAAATGGTCAGAATACCGGCGGTAACGATTTGTCTTTTCATACATACAGCATCCCTCATATTTGCTTTAATATTTGCCAAACACTGCTTGCGCCGGGCAACTGAGAGGCTGCAGCCGGGCTATTACAGTCAAGGCTGACATTTACCATTCATCATAGCACAACAAAATAAAACAAAACAACTTAAAAACCCACCGGCAGGCAGGAGCTAAGCTGCAAAAATAGTATATATACAAAAAGCCATGCGGAGGATATTTATGGTGATAAAGAAAACGCTTGTCGATATTGAGCGGATAAGACGCCGTTGCGCTGAAACGGAACTGGACTTTTGCACCACCTCGGCCGATGTGCCGCCCTTACATGACTTTATTGGCCAGGAAAGAGCTGTGCGGGCCATGCAGTTTGGTCTCACAATGAAGGCCAATGGGTATAACATTTTTGTGGCAGGACCCGCCGGCACCGGGAAAACCACTTATACCCAAACCGTTGTAACTCAGGTGGCAGCCAGGGAGAGCACGCCCGGGGACTGGTGCCTGGTTTATAATTTTAAAGATCCGGATGTTCCCCAGGCAGTGACCTTGCCGGCGGGCGAGGGCAGCAAATTCCAAAAGGATATGGCCAATTTAACCCTGGCCATGAGAAATGCCCTGTCCAGGTTGTTTGAAGGAAAGGAATACAGCCGGCGAAAAAGTGCTATTTTGCAAGAGCTGCAGCAAAAACTGGATCGTGACCTGGAGCAGCTGAAAGAAGATGCCAATGCAGCAGGTTTCGTTATGAAGGTATCTGAACAAGGAATCTTTTTTATTCCTGTGCAAGAAGGCAAACCCCTTTCCCAGGAGCAATATGAGGGGCTTTCCGGTTCAGAACAGCAGGTTCTTGAAGAACGTTTAAAAACATTGCAAGGGCGCACGGAGGAGCTGGCCTTTTCCGGCAAGCTCATGGAGAAAGAAGCAGACCGGGTGATCCGTGAACTGGATCAGCAACTCATCCGGGAAACCATCTTGCCTATGGTAAAAGAAGTGCAGCAGCAGTACCGGGAATACCCCCGGATTATTGCCTATCTTAATGATTTGGTGGAGGATATAACTGCCAACATTAACTGCGGAGTAGCCGGTCAGGAACAGGATGAGACGGATGATGACCCGTACCGCAACTACCGGGTTCATTTGCTGGTCAACCACGGTGATACCCTGGGGGCACCGGTGGTGGTAGAAACCAACCCCCATTACTATAATCTGTTCGGCAAAGTGGAATACCGCAGCCGGTTAGGCACTGTTAATACCGATTTTACCATGATTAAACCGGGTGCCTTACACCGGGCCAACGGGGGATACCTGATTTTGCAGGCGAAGGATCTTTTAGCAGACGCCAATGCTTGGGAAACCTTAAAAAAGGCGTTAAAGAACCGTCAGGTGACAGTGGAAAACATAGGCGAGCATTACCGTTCGGTACCCACCATCAGTTTAAAACCGGAACCCATCCCCTTGAACGTCAAGGTTATTTTAATCGGCTCCCAGAAAATATATCACTTGCTGCAACAACTGGACGAGGATTTTGCTAAGTTGTTTAAGGTTATGGTAGATTTTGAAGTGGTGATGCCGCGTACGCCGGAAAATTTAAAGAATTATGTTGCCTTTGTGGGTTCAGTGTGCCGCCGGGAAAAACTGCCCCATTTTAACAAATCCGGCCTGGCAGAGATCATAGAATATGGTTCCCGGCTGGCCGGCAACCAGAACAAACTCTCCACGCAATTTAACGAAGTGGTGGAAGTGATTCAAGAAGCAGCTGCCTGGGCCCGGGCGGCAGGTGCCGGTCTGGTGGGGGGACAACATGTGCGCCAGGCCATCAGTGAAAGGATTTACCGCAGCCGCCGGGTGGAAGAACGGCTGCAGGAGCTGATTTTACGGGGCAAGATTCTGGTGGATACCGCAGGGGCGGTGGTGGGCCAGGTTAACGGTTTGGCTGTATTGGATGTCGGTAATTATGCCTTTGGCAAACCATCCCGCATAACGGCCAAAACTTTTATGGGGAATGACGGTTTGGTAAATATTGAACGGGAAACCGAAATGAGCGGCAGTATTCATGCCAAGGGAGTGCTTACGCTAACCGGTTATTTAGGCAGCATGTTTGCCCAGACCAAACCGCTTTCGCTGTCAGCCCGGATTACTTTTGAACAGCTGTATGAGGGAGTGGAAGGTGACAGTGCTTCCAGCGCAGAGCTTTATGCCTTGCTTTCCAGTTTGGCGGAAGTCCCCGTTAAACAAAGCCTGGCGGTAACCGGTTCGGTAAACCAGAACGGCGATATTCAGCCCATTGGCGGGGTGACGGAAAAAATCGAAGGCTTTTTCGGGGTGTGCCGGGCCAGAGGTTTGACAGGAGAACAGGGTGTCATCATACCGATACAAAATGTTGATAATTTGATGTTAAGTCACGAAGTGACGGAGGCGGTAGCCCAGGGTATGTTTCATATCTATGCCATTTCCCGGGTCGAGGAAGGTATTGAATTATTAACCGGCATGCCCGCCGGCCGGCGCCGGCCGGATGGCGGATACCCGCCAGGCACCCTTTTTTACCTGGTGGATCAAAAACTGCAGCAGTATGCAGCAGGTTTGTGTCAATACGGCAAATAAAAATACTACCCGCAGGGCGCTTCCTAACCGGACTTAATTCATGGCTGACGGCACATAAATATAGTAAGCAGTGATTAATTTGACGGAGGGGTAAATTTGCAAACCTGTGCGTCTATAATTGAATCCATTGGCAAGACACCAATGGTGGAACTGGCAAGGATTGGCAAGGGTTTGCCGGGCCGCATATTTGCCAAGGCTGAGTTTATGAATCCCAGCGGCAGTATGAAAGACCGCATTGCGCTTAAAATGATTGAAGAGGCTGAACAAGCAGGGCAACTGAAGCCGGGCAGTATTGTTATTGAAGAAACCAGCGGCAATACCGGTATTGCCCTGGCAATGGTCTGTGCCGTAAAGGGTTACCGCTTTGTGGCAGTGATGTCGGAAGGCAACAGTCCGGAACGACGGCAGATTTTGCAGGCTCTGGGAGCCAGGGTAGAGCTGGTTCCCCAGGCTGCAGGGGGAAAACCGGGTCAAGTGACCGGGGCAGACCTGGCTTTGGTAGAAGAGAGGACCAGACAGCTGCAAAGGGAATTAGGGGCTTTCTGGGTAAATCAATTTGACAACCCCGGTAACTGTGCGGCACATTACGAAACCACCGCCCAGGAGATTTGGCAGCAGATGGATGGACAAATAGATTATTTTCTTGACGTGGTAGGTACTTCAGGAACCTTTACAGGTATTGCTAAAGCATTAAAAGAAAAGGATCCCAACCTTCAGTGCTGGGTGGTGGAACCGGCTGCCGCCGCCGTGCTGGCCGGCAAGCCGGTAACCAACCCCCAACATGTTCTGCAGGGATCAAGTTATGCTAAAGTACCAAGGTTATGGGATGCCGGGGTTTGTGACGGGTACCTAACAGTTACCGATGGCGAAGCTGTACGGGCGGCCCGCCGCTTAGCCGCTGAAGAAGGGTTGTTGTGCGGTTATACCTCAGGGGGCAATGTGGCAGCAGCTTTACGTCTGGCAGGTTGGTGCGATGCCGGAGCAAGGATTGTGACAATCCTTTGCGACAGCGGCCTGAGATACTTGAGCAGTGATTTATTTAAGTAAATGGCAAGTTTTTTAAAGGATTGTGTAAGAATATGTATAATAATTGTACATCATAATCAATAAAAAATTGTCTTGGGGAGGTACGTAATAGCTACCTTATTTCCGACAAACCTTGATAAAACTTAACAAACATAATACAATAAACTTATGGAACTATTAACTATAAGCAAAGCGGCAAAGAAATTAGGTGTACATCCGAACAGCCTGCGCAACTGGGAAAAGCAAGGTTTGATTAAGCCTGTCCGTTCACCTGGCGGTCAGCGCCGGTATTCCATGGACGAACTCAACAGGCTTTTACAGTCCGGTCAATTAACTGATAGTCAAGAAGCAGTTGTGCTTTACGCCCGGGTGTCCACCAAAAAGCAGGCGGATGCCGGCAACTTAAACAGGCAACTGGAAAGGCTGAGGCAATATGTGATCGAGTCGCATTACCGTGTTGTTGCCGAGTTCACCGACGTAGCCAGCGGTTTAAACCAAAAACGCCACGGTCTGACAAACGTGCTCAAGCTGGCCGAGCGGGGTGAGTACAAAAAACTAATTATCGAATATCCCGACCGGCTGGCCCGGTTCGGGTATTCGTACATTGAGCGGCATTTAAGGTACTGTGGCGTAGAGATCGTAGCCATAGCTGAAAAAGAGCCGGAAGACGCACAATCCGAATTGGTCAGGGACTTATTGGCAATAGTAACGTCTTTTTCGGCCCGGCTGTATAGCGCCAGAGGCGGGAAGAAGGTCAGGCAGGGTTTTCGGGGACTGATAGCGGAGGCATCTCAAAGTGAAAAAACGGAAGAACAACAAGAAGAAGCCGACTAAGACCGGTGGCGACATAAGCTACACCGTCTGCGGCGAATTTTTTCCGGAGGTTTACCCTGCCTTCCGCTCTCAAAAGTGGAGCCGCGGGATGGAGGATCCGTTAGACACCGAGATGCGGCTGTTCTGCTCCTGCACCCGCTGGGCCTTCAACCGGTTACAGGAAGATAATTCCCGCCCAGAGATAAAGAAGCAGGGTCAAGGAACATTCAGCATAAACTCCCGCTATTGCGACGACGCCATACTGAAAGCCAAAGCCGTAACTGAATCGCAAACAGAGCTGCTTGAATTGGACAGCGAAGAAACAGAAGCAAAGTTAGCCCGCGCCAAGAAGAAACTCCGTTGGGCAGAAAAAGACCTGGACAGGGCCGTTAAAGCAAACAATCAGGCTAAAATCGAGGACTTTAAGCACACCGTACACGGCCGCAAAGCCAGGGTAAAAAAGCTGGCTGACAAGCTGGACGAGCTAAAGGTCCACCGGGACAACGGCACCATACCAAAAGTAATTTTCGGAGGCCGCTCTCTGTGGAAGCGAGTGTGCAGAGGCAGGGTTTCGAGAGAAGAATGGCGGCAGGCCCGGCAGGACAGGCTATACGCCCGCGGCGACGAGACCAAAGGCGGCAACCCGAATCTCAAAATAAGCTGGCATAATGGAGAGTTCACCCTGTCTGTGACCATCTCTCACCTGTCCGAACAGAAAAGGGACAGACAAGAAGGGTAGACCCATAATGACCAGGGCCCCCCGGGTAACGGGTAAGCTCTGGCTGCCTGAGAAGCACCGGCAAAAAGTGCTGGAGCTGCTCTTATCAGGTGTGCCTTACACTGTGGAGCTAATCAAAGGTAGGGACAGCCGGTATAGGGTGCACATCACCTTTGCCGTTACAGCCCCCGTTTTAGTGACCAACCCCAACCAGGGTTACCTGGGTGTAGACACCAACCCCGACGGAGCAGCGCTGGCCAACGTCAGTTACACCGGACAGCCAACGCCCTGGCCGGAAGGTTTCACCGTACCCTATCCGAAAGCACTGCACAAATTCGCCGGGGAATTTCAGATAACCATGCACCCGAACGGTTTTCTTTACATCAAGGTACCAGAATTGTCCTACAGCCGGGGCTTCCGGCGCACGTACTTAATTGGCGTGCTTGCCAAAGTAGTGGTGGACACAGCTAAAACTTTAGGCAAACCCATCGCTTTAGAGAGCCTGGACTTCGGCAAAGACCGTTTTGACACCAACCGGAAATTCAACCGCATGGCGGCCAATTTTCCGTTCAAGAAGATGGTCGAGGCCGTCACCCGTAAAGCCTTCAAAGAAGGCGTCGGTGTAAAGCAAGTCTGGCCGGCGCACACGTCCACCATCGGCTATTACAAATACATGGAGCGTTACGGCATAACTATCCACCACGCCGCGGCATTAGTGATAGCCCGGCGGGCGATAGGTTTTAGAGAGCGCATTACCAAAGAGTTAAAGCAGAAAGTTCAGGCCGTCAAAGAGAAGCTGAGTCAAAAGGTAAATTCCTTGCCTGGGGAAGGAAGAGGGATGACCCGAAAGGTGAAGCAACTCTTCAAGCGGCTGGACGGAAAGATTTCTGTACACAACGGTTTGACCCGTTACAAACAGGAATCGTTTCACTCTGTCTGGCATGACTTGAAACACCTTGCTTTATCAAGTAGGTGACCCCGTTTAGCCGGAGTACGGGAACAACCGGTAGGCCGCATCTAACAGATCGCGGGAAGCAGAGCCGCAAGGCTTTCGCCGGACGGTCAACGCAAGACGGAAACCCCCGTGGTTTTCCATATGGCCGCGTTTTGCGCCCGTAAAGCACTGTTTTTCCGTCCGGGTGAGACTCCCGGGGCCGAGGCCCCCTGTCACCCCAGGGAAAATTTTTCATGGAGGTGTAAAGCCTGGTCATGGGGGGCCGGGTTAACAAAAATCTAACTTATTGTTAGGTATTGTGAACTTTTTTGAACCAGGATTGCCTGATGAGTGAACTTAAATTATCCATTGAGTATTGTACGGCTTGAGGTTACCTGCCGAAAGCGGTCGGTCTGGCCGAAACTTTATTGCGGAAGTACAAAAACAGGATTTCATCCTTAGAACTGATACCCTCCGGCGGAGGAGTTTTTGAAGTTAAGAAAAACGGCACTTTGATATTCTCCAAAAAAGAACTGGGCAGGTTTCCCGACGCAGAGGAAATTACAGCTAACCTGTGATCAGAAAGGCAGCAAACATAAATAAAAAACATCCCGTTTCACTAAAAGTGGTACGGGATGTTTTTTATTTTTGGCTCTAAAATAAATGTTGTGGTGACAGGAAAAAGAAAAGCATTTGGTCGAATACCTTAGTCGCCAAACCAAACCCTCAAAGAGGAGGTATTCTTCCAAATGCAATTTCAGTCTATCAGAAATTTTATTAATTTGAACCTGGGCATACAGAGCTTTAATACGTTGCCATTTGTACATACTGACCACCTCTTTTGCATCCCCCTTTCGGGGGATATTTTATCATATGGTGGGTCAGTTTTATTTGACGATCAGGGGTCAATTCTATTTTACGATCTATAATTTGGGCTATTGATAAGGTCAGAAAACGTGTTCAGCAGTCTTTACCTTATGAAAAACGCCGATTTTTAAAATTCAGCCGTAGACTCCTTCTCTCAAGACCCGATAAGTTAAGCGATGATTCTAAAATCAAATTGGCCAACATCCTTCGTTTTAATGATGAACTTAGAGTTTCTTATCTTTTGAAAGAACAGTTCATGGATTTTGTAAAGGCAAGTTCCTCTGTTGAAGCAGAATCAAAACTTAACCGGTGGCTAAATCTCGTTAAACAACATAAAATCAAAGAATTTTACTACCTGGCTAATACAATCGTAAACTGGAAAACTGAAATTCTAAATTCATTTGATGTCCCTTACTCAAATGGGTGTATTGAAGGCTACAACAACAAAATTAAAGTCATCAAGCGTAATGCTTTTGGTTTTAGAAATTTTAATAGATTCCGGCTCACGTATTCTTCACTGCTGCGCTTAATTTTGGACATAAAAATATGGCGACAGGTATCCGTAGACACCTGTCACCCAACATTTGACATAGAGCCTTATTTTTTAACCTGTCCCTTGGTGCTGATGCCCGGTCCCACAGCAATAACTTCCGGTTCCGGTTCTACTATGGCCTGCGAAAGCAGGCGGCGATCCACTTCTTTATCGTTTTCCATAGTTATTTCGTAGGTTTTTAATTGATAACCGTCCCGACCCGGCCGGCGTACCACTACCTGACCGGGTGCCAGGTTTTGCTCCTGCACATATTTGCGCTCCGGCTTGGTGATGGAGCGCTCTGTTTCAATCTTTATCAGCCGTGCCGATGCTCCCTGACGGTGGCCAAAAATGCTGACCAGGAGTTTGCCATGCTGTACCTGGCTGCTGATTAGGATGGGATAGTCGGTGTTATTTAGAAACTTAAAATCTATTGCATCACCGGCGATGGTGGCATCCTGGCCCGGCGGGGCGTAAGGAACCGGCAGGGAATGGGGAACCCGTTCCACTACTTGCAAGCCCGCCAAGGCCACTGCATTATAGAGGGTGGTAGCCACTTGGCAAACGCCTCCGCCATAATCGCTGGTTAGTTTATTATTAATAATCACCGGTGCCTGCAGGTAACCCCTGTCCTGGCTGCGGGGGCCGAGTACCTTATTAAGGGAAAACACTTGTTTTGGCGGTACAATAAGGTTGTTAATTAATTTGCTGGCCAGTTCAATATTATGAGAACGTGCTTTATTTGAGGAATCAAACTGGGTAACAAAAATTGCTAACCGGGTGTTGATCCCGTTATAATCAGAAATAACAACTTCAGGTTCAACGGTCTTGAACTGCAGTGCCAGCCTGTGCTGATCGGGCGGCAGTTCCCGCAATTGTTTAAGGGTGCCTGGAATATCCAGTTGCCTGCCCTTGCTTTCCGCAAACAATATGACATTGTTTCCGTTAAAGGCAAACTGGGCGTTGCGAGCCGGGACATTGTATTTATCCGCCAGTTGATTAAGTATTTTGCTAAAGGCGGCCTGGTTAAAGGTTTTTACCAAGGGCATATTGTGCCCCTGGTGTATTGCGCCAAATAAAGCGCCGATATTGTGCCAGGCAGCAGCTTGCCGGCTTTGTTTTAAAGCCTCTTGTACGGTGGCCTGATAATCAGCCCGGTAGTTAATGTCGCTGTAGCGGATATGTGTAGATTGTCCTTCCGGGTCCACCAGCATTAACAGGCTGTCCGGACTGGGCCATGGCAGTGCTCTTCTTAACGCCTGTTCGGCTGCCGCAGCCTTTAAACCGCCAAGATCAACCCCCTGCACTGAGGTGCCGGGCAAAATCGTATCCCGGTAGTAAAGCACCGTTGCCGTACTGGACAAACCAATACAAACTAAAAGTTGAAAACCCAGGGCAAGGGTAACCAAAAAAGTTAGCCTTGCTTTATTCACGGGTATTCAATGTCAGCTCCACAAACTTATCGGCTGCCACAGCCCTGTCAACCATGTCCTGGGTAACCCTTTGGCCCTGTTCAGCAATAATTTCTCCCTCATCTGACAAAATATCGGTGGTCACGATACGACCGATTAAATATTGTTTTTGCTTGTCTTCAAAGAATTGTAACGGATCCTGCGATGCTTGCAGCTTTACTTTTTCCTCGGCCGGCTGCCGGACAGCGGCTGTGGGGAGTCCGGCCATGTCTTGCACCAGGTTGGCGGCAAAATCCTCCGCCACCACCAGCATTTCTTTGCCGTAGGTTATTACCAGATTGGCAGGGATTAAGCCGTTGTTGCCGTTATCGCCGGCTGTCCAATGGCAAGCTGCAATTTTACCTGTTTGCTCATCCACCAATATCTCATCAACAGTTCCCTGTAAGCGTCCCTTTTTGGTCATCACAGGGCAACCGACTATTTTGATGTTCTTTTGCAATAACTCAATTGCAGCCGGTTGGGAGGAAACACTGACAACATTGGTGCCGGTTTCGGTAGTTATGGCGTCTTCACCAATACCTGCCACATCCTGCATAGCCAGTAAACGGCGTTCTTTGTACCATTGTTCGGGTTCAACAACCAGGTAATCCACCGATCCGGTGTCAGGGTTAATCACCAGGTCTTCAACTTTACCCAGTGAGGCTACCTCCACAATGCTTATGACGGGCAAACCTACAATTTGGCTTTTTAACTTCACGTAAATAACCCCTTCCGTTTAAGAAATTAAATATTTTATATTAAGAGAGTTGTCAAAAGCCTCTCTACGTACTGTTTCCGGAACCTGTTCATAGGGAATATGACCGTAGCGGTCTCTGTTCAGCAAATCCATCAAACAACGAATAAATTTTGCCTTTTGCAATAAATTGGCCTGGCCGGGATGATCTTTAAGAGACGGGTGTTCGGCAAAAACATTTATTATTTCCCAGGCCATAGGATAAAGACCGAGATGCTGGTAGATAGAGCTCAGCTGGCTGACCGCCAGGTACAACAGTTCCGGCTCTGCCCCGCCGGCTATAACTTGATTCAGGCAACGGACGGCCTGGGCATACTTTTTATGCCTGGCCAGGCGTAAACCTTCTGCCAGCAGCTGATGTGGCACCGGCTGGCCAACATCCGGCGGCCGGCTGTGATCTAAGGCAGACGCAAAATCCTCCTGCAGGCCGGGCAAACTTTCTTGCGTTACATCCGGTGCCGGCGGGTCGGCAGTTTCCGTTTGGCCGGCAGCTGCTTGCGCAACAAAGTTAATTTCTTCTTCAATAGCACCATTTACCGCTCTGCTTGCATCTGTTGCCTCGTCTTTTTCCCCTGTGTCAGTTTCTGTTAAGCAGTCAGTTTCTTCACAAGTAAAAGTTTCTGCGGCGACAACCTCTACCGTATGTTCTTCTCTGTCAGCCATAATTTGCCACTGCTGTTCTTCCGGCCAAGCAACTGTTGTTTGCTCAGGTTGCATTTGAGCAGGTGTTGTTTCACTTGTCACGGTTACCGGTTCCTTAACATCCCACTCCGAAAGGACAGCTTTTTTTGCTGCTGTCTGGTCGGTTGCTTCGTGTTCGGCCGGCTGTGATTCAGAGGGGCCGTCGGCAGACAACTCGGTTGTATCTGTCCGGCCGGCCTGATCTGCTCCTGCAGCATTCTTCTGCTTGTCCCAGGCAGGGTGGCGGCCGGCTGCCGTAACCCCTAAAAACAGCAACAGCAAGCCGAGACAGATAAACGTTTGGGCCACTGACAGATTAGCCTGCAGCAGGGGGTACGCCAGGCCCAGTACAAAGGTGCCGAGTGAAGCCCGGAGCGCTACCGGTTGATTGAAAATTTTTTTATAGGGAAAATATAGCACCGATGCCAGTGCCCCGAGGGTAAGCCAATAAACCCACATGGCAATCCTCCGTATATTATGTAAAAAGTCCGCCATTTCATTACAAAATATTAAAATACGTCATATCTTGCCATAATTCCTCTCAAAAAAACAATGTTTAAAAAATATATCTTAATTGTAACTGCCTGAGGAAGTTTTCGGTTTAACGCATAGCTAACCGGCATGGTTAGGCAAACTAGGAACAGACACAGAACAGGTATGTTTAAGATTCGGATTACCTACAAAGGTTGGAGGGGAAGGCATGTTTTATTTTCGTACCGTCACTGTAAGTCCTTTGATACCCGAACGGATCAGCAGGTTAAAGGAATTGTCGTATAACCTTTGGTTCAGCTGGCACCCGGAAGCACAGGAACTTTTTCGGCGCCTGGATGAATCGGCCTGGGAAACATTTAATCACAATCCGGTAAAACTGTTGTTGCAAGTTAAAAGCGACAGTTTCGAGAGAGCTGCGGCCGATCCGGATTATTTGGCTCTTTATGACCAAGTATTTGATGCGCTGGATCGCTATCTGAAGGATGCTGACTGGTTTAAAAATAAATACCCTCATTTGGTTGATAAAACGGTTGCTTATTTTTCAGCTGAATTTGGCTTGCATGAATCTTTACCCATTTATTCCGGCGGCTTGGGAGTGCTGGCCGGTGATCACTGCAAGGCAGCCAGCGATCTGGGGGTGCCGCTGGTGGGCGTTGGCTTATTATACAAACAGGGCTACTTTACGCAGAGAATTAACCGGGAAGGCTGGCAGGAGGCCCATTACCCGTACCAAAACTACAACGAAATGCCGGTCAAGCCTGCTCTCGATCAAGCAGGCAAAGAAATTATCGTTGAAGTTGAACTCCCTGGCAGAACGGTTTATTTAAAGGTTTGGCAGGTGCTGGTAGGCAGAGTAATCATATACCTGATGGATGCGGACATTACCCTTAATAACCATCAAGACAGGCAGCTGACCGCCCAATTGTACGGTGGCAATAAAGATACCCGGATTGCGCAGGAAATGTTGCTGGGTATCGGCGGCGTCAGGGCCCTCAGGCAACTGGGCATTCATCCCGCTGCCTGGCATATAAACGAAGGTCATGCCGCCTTTCTTTGCTTAGAGCGCTTACAAGAGTTGGTCCGGTCGGGTATCCCCCTGGCCACCGCCAAAGAGGTTGTCCGTGCCAACACCTTGTTTACCACCCATACACCGGTGCCGGCCGGTCACGATGTTTATGATGCCGATAAAGTTGATTATTATTTAAACCACTACTACGACAAACTGGGCGTGGACCGTGACAGTTTTTTGAGTTTCGGGTGGGATAGGCAAAAAAATAACTATAATATGACCATTTTGGCCATGAATTTTGCAGCGTACTGCAACGGCGTCAGCAAGCTGCACGGCCAAATTTCCCGTCAAATGTTTCATTATCTCTACGAACATATACCTGTGGAAGAAGTACCGATTTTCTCTGTCACGAACGGTATTCACACTTTAACCTGGTTGTCCGAAGAACTGGCAGCGTTATTTAATAATTACCTGCATCCCGGCTGGTCAAACAATCTTTGTGAAACAAGCCTGTGGCAGGCTGTTGATCAGATACCGGACGAAATGCTGTGGGATATACACCGCAACCTGAAAAAGAAAGCCATTAACTTCTTTCGCCAGGCCGTCAAAAGGCACAGGCTTCGCAACCAGGAACCGGCAGAACGGATTGCCGAAGTGGACCAATATTTTAATCCGGAGGCTTTTACCATTGGTTTTGCCAGGCGGTTTGCCACCTACAAGCGAGCTACCCTGCTTTTTAAAGATATGGAAAGATTGGCCGGATTGTTCAGTGATCCGGAAAAACCGGTGCAGCTTATCTTTGCCGGCAAGGCTCACCCGGCTGACCGCCCGGGCCAGGATTTAATCAAAAGAATTTACGAAATTTCGCAGCAGGAGCCCTTCCGTGGCAAAATTGTATTTATAGAAAATTATGATATGAATGTAGCCAGGCATATGATACAGGGAGTGGATTTGTGGCTAAATACACCGCGCTGGCCGATGGAGGCCAGTGGTACCAGCGGCATGAAAGCTGCTGCCAACGGGGTGATAAACTGCAGTGTGCTGGATGGTTGGTGGCCGGAAGCATACAACGGTGAAAACGGTTTTGCTGTTGGACAGCACACTGGTTACCAAAACGATGAAGAGCAGGATCGGGACGACGCTTATCACTTGTATGGATTATTGGAAGAGCAAATTATCCCGGCCTTCTATGAGAGGAAAAACGATTACCCTTACCGCTGGATAAAAATGATGAAAAATTGCATTAAAACCATTGCACCGGCCTTCAGCAGCGAGCGCATGGTCAAAGAGTATACTGACCGATTTTACAGCCATGCCATTGAACGGGCTGAACTGTTTACTGGCCGGCATTTTCAGTCTGCCGGCCAACTGCAGGATTTTAAGCGCTATTTAAAAGATAACTGGCACCATGTGGCTGTTAAACATGTGGATGCCAATGCGATTAAAGGGAAAGAATTAATGGCCGGGGAAACACTGGAACTGGCCTGCGATGTTTACCTGGGGCCCATTCAGCCGGACAACGTGGTGGTCGAAGTGGTACACGGGTGTGAGGGGGATCATACCCTGGTTGGTATTAAAACAACTCCCCTGCAGGTGACGGGTCAAAAAGGGGACGGGATCTATCACTATCAAGGGGGCTTTACCCTGGAGCAAGGAACCTGTGGTTTTACCGTCAGGATCAGGCCCCAGCACCCCCTGTTTGCAACTAAGTTTGAACTTGCCCTGGCCAGCTGGGCGCATAATTTCTAGGTTATCACAATCACCTGATGCCGCCATGGCGATAAATTTGAAGGCGAGGTGGGCATGTGATATTTCGTTTGTTACTGCTGATTTTCTGGCTGGTTTGTCCTCAAATCTGCCGAGCCGGAGAAATGCCGGGGGCGGTTGTCATTGACCCGGGACATGGTGGCTATGACCCTGGTGCGGTTCGTCAGGGCGTTATGGAAAAATACGTTAACCTGGCCATTGCCCAGGAAGTAGTTAAAATACTGCAAGAAAACAATGTGCGGGTTTTATTAACCAGAGAAGGTGATTATAATCTTGCGGTGCCCGGACTGCATGGGCGGCAGGCTAAAAGATACGATATCGAGAAGCGAATTGAACTGGCTGAAACATTTGGTGCGGATGCTGTCATCAGTATTCATGTCAACGTGGGGCGCCGCTTATGCACCGGCGCCGAAACTTTTTATCACAGGCAATCACCCCGCAGCAAGTTGTTGGCCCGGTATATCCAAAAAGAAATTTCCGGTTTGCCCCAAATGAACAAGCGGGTTGTTAAGACAGGCAACTATTACATATTAAGGCGTACCCCAATGCCCTGTGTCATTGTGGAAACGGGTTATCTCAATAACCCGCAGGAAAGAAAAAAACTCCTGGATAAAAGCTACCGGCAAATGCTGGCCCGGGCCATTGCCAGAGGGGTCATTAATTATCTGCATGAAAAAGATAAAGCAACTAATAGGGCAGCGGAAGGTGAAGCGAGATGAGACAAAGGTGGGTTTTAACCGTTTCTCTGGTGATTGGTATTATGGCCGTGAGCTTGCTGTTTGACGCAGGACAGTTTTTGAATGTCGAACCCAGCATTAAGCAAGCCCAGCCTATAATGGCCATTGTCATTGACGATTTCGGCGGGCCCGACAGCACCGGGGCAACTGAATTTATGTCCCTTGACCGCCCAATCACAGCAGCAGTAATGCCAAATTTAATTAATTCCAGCGCCCATGCCACAGAAGCGCACCGCCGGGGACACGAAGTAATTATGCACCAGCCCATGGAGCCTTTGCATGGCAAAGCATCCTGGTTGGGGCCGGGTGCGATTTTGTCGCATATGAGTGAGCAGGAAATTAAAGAAACCTTTGCCCAAAATTTACGCACTGTTCCTTATGCCATTGGTTTTAATAATCATACCGGATCAAAAATAACGGCCAGTAAAGCCAAGATTAGCCCTATGCTGGAAGTGGCCCGGCAGAAGGGGTTGTATGTACTGGACAGCGGTACTTCGTATAAATCACAAATTATCCCTGTAGCCAAAAGCATGCATGTGCCTTGGGTGAAAAGGGATGTGTTTTTGGATGATGTAAAAAACCGCCAACATATTGCCAAACAAATAAAAAAAGCCTGCCAGGTTGCCAAGCGGCAGGGCTATGCGGTGGTTATAGGTCATGTGGGGCAAGGCGGCAATATTACAGCCCAGGGGGTAAAGCAGTCTATCACCTATATTGAGCGGGAGGGTATCAAATTGGTACCGCTGTCCGAGATAGTCAAGCTAAACAACCGGAAGGAACAAATATGAGGGGCGCTGCAGCGCCCCTCATATTTGTGTGCGCCCGGCATGGGCGTTATCTATAGGGTGAAAGTCCCGAACGGTGAAGGTAGCAGTAGCCGTAGCTTAAGACAAGGGTGTCCATCGTGAGATGGAATCTGAAGGAAGTCAGCGGCAAACCTCCGGCCCGAGGACCACGAACCCCAGGTGAGGCTAGCGACAGTTGGGTGAGCTTGCACAACAAAGCAAAGCCCATGCTACCGAAGGCTGTCGAGAGTAAATGGGGCGGGTAGATGGAGGAAAAGATAACGTCCTTACCCGGGGAGACCTGCCGGATACGCCAATTAAATTGGTAACCCGTGCAGAGATGTACGGCTGAACCGGCAGGAGTCAGCAGAGGCCATAGTACTTGCAAGGAGACGTCCAAGCAGGGAAGGGCTGAACATGATTGTGAGGGAAGTTCATGGCAAGCTCGAGAGGAAAGCAAAGACAGCAGAAAATCTCAAATGAGAACTACCTTCAGGAGGAAGTGGTGAATACACGGGGGACTGAAGGAGTGCCGAGCTCTTCTCCGGCGCAACCCAGAGAAACGACCCGCGAAGAAAGTTGTACAAACCTGATGGAACGAGTGGTAGCAAAAGACAATATGTTCTATGCATTACACCGGGTGGAGTCTAATAAAGGTGCAGCTGGTATAGATGGAATGACGATAGAATCCCTTCGACCATTTCTGAAAGACCACTGGCCAGAAATCAGAGAACAACTCCTAAACGGAACCTATCGACCCAAACCTGTACGTCGAGTCGAAATCCCGAAGCCAGACGGAGGAATAAGGTTACTAGGGATACCAACGGTGTTAGACCGCCTCATCCAACAGGCACTACTACAAGTCCTGAATGACATCTTTGAACCAACCTTTACACCATTCAGTTTCGGTTTTCGTCCCAACAAAAGAGCCCATTCAGCAGTGAAAACGGCACGGGACTATATAAAAGAAGGATACCGTTGGGTAGTAGACATGGACTTGGAGAAATTCTTCGATAAGGTGAACCACGACATACTAATGTCCAGAGTTGCCCGAAGAGTCCAAGACAAAAGAGTATTACTACTTATTCGGAGATACCTTCAAGCAGGTGTAATGGTAAACGGCTGCTGTATTACAACAGAAGAAGGAACCCCGCAGGGAGGACCGCTAAGTCCACTTCTTGCCAATATAATGCTGAATGAATTGGATTGGGAGCTCTGGAGAAGAGGGCACAAGTTTGTCAGATATGCTGACGACTGTAATATCTATGTGAAGAGTAGTAGGGCAGGAAAAAGGGTTATGGCCAGTGTCAAAAGACTTGTAGAAGAAAGATTAAAACTCAAGGTCAACACACAGAAAAGTGCGGTTGACAGACCGTGGAGAAGAAAATTTCTCGGGTTCTCATTTACCTCTGGCAAAGAACCCAAAATCACAGTGGCCCCCAAAACTAAGAGGCGGTTCAAAGATAAAATACGGGAATTAACCAGCCGCAGCAAGAGTCAACCCATGAGCAAAAGAATTGAGAAAATTAACACCTACACAATTGGGTGGGTTGGTTATTACAGGCTAGCGGATACTAAAACCGTATTTCAAGCCTTTGACGAATGGCTACGTCGGCGGCTACGAATGTGTTACCTAAAACAGTGGAAGAAGCCAAAAACCAAGAAAAGAAAACTAGTAGCACTAGGAATACCGCCGGAATGGGCATCGCTGATAAGTGGTTCAAGAAAAGGGTACTGGAGATTATCCAAAACTCCACAATTAAATAAAGCCCTTGGCCTCGCCTTCTGGCGAGAACAAGGGCTCAGGAGTTTAGCCGAAAGGTACAACGAGCTTCGTTCCACGACATGAACCGCCGTATACCGAACGGTACGTACGGTGGTGTGAGAGGACGGGGGTTAGTCACCCCCTCCTACTCGATTGGCAAGCCATACCGGTGGTTATGATCCCGTTTAACTCCAGTTTGTGCAACGACAGCACTGTAATTCGTAACCGGTTGGGGCCGCCGGAGCATCCTGCTCGGTTCGGCCGGCCGGCAAGCGGGTACTATCATGTTTATCCGGTTGCCTGGCTTAGCGATAAATCAGCGCCGGTTCTTCATTACGCAGCACTCTCAGGGCGCCCAGGGCCAGGGATGCCATTTCTTCTTCGCCGGGCACAGATACTACCGGTGCAATAAAAGATACCCGCCGGGTAATTTCGTCGGTAATAAAAGCTGAATGGGCCAGGCCGCCGGTCAAGACAATGCGGTCCACATCCCCACACAACACGGCAGACATAGCCCCAATCTCTTTGGCTACCTGGTAGCACATGGCTTCCAGCACCAGCCTTGCTTGTCGGTCTCCCTGGTTCATACGTCGTTCTGCTTCTCTGGCATCCTTGGTACCCAGGTAAGCATACATGCCGCCTTCTTTGAGGATGCCGGTGAGCATTTCTTTTTCTGTATACTTGCCTGAATAGCACAACTTAACCAACTGGGCGGAAGGTAAAGTACCGCAGCGTTCCGGTGAAAAGGGGCCTTCATTATTGGCATTATTAACATCAATCATGCGCCCCCGGCGGTGCGGGGAAACCGAAATACCGCTGCCCAGGTGGGCAATTACCAGGTTAACCTCCTGATAGGTTTTTCCCAATTGCCGTGCCACCTTGCGGGCCACTGCCTTCATATTTAAAGCATGGGACAGGCTGATTCGCGGCAGCTCGGGGTGGCCGGACAGACGGGCTACCGGTTCCATTTCGTCTACAGCTACCGGGTCCACAATATAGGCAGGAATGTTAACTTTTTGCGCCAGGTGATAAGCAATAATGGCGCCCAGGTTGGAAGCATGTTCGCCGCCGGGAGCATTATGCGATACCTGGACCAGGTACTCATCCACCAGATAAGTACCGCCGGCCAGGGGGTTTAATAAGCCGCCCCGTCCCACGACGGCGCAGCAGTCTGCCAAACGGCAGTTTTTTTCTTGCAGGGTTTTTAAAATGGCCGCCATGCGGTAGCTGAACTGATCGCTGATTTTGGCAAACGAACGGATGTCTTGCTCAGGATGGTCAATAACTTTCTTCCAAAGGCAGGTTTCATCTTGAAAAACTGCGATTTTGGTAGAGGTTGAACCGGGGTTAATGGCCAGTATTTGCAAAGGCAATCACTCCGTTTAATTTTTTGCTGATTTCATTATACAAAAAAATACGACATAATCCGACTTAATTTTCCCCCATATTTTTCAAAGTTTTTTCTTTAGTGTGATACATGTCACTTTTGCGGACAGTCAAGTATTATATAATGCAGCTATGGAAAATAGTTCTAAGGCAGCGGGTGCAGAGCAATGCAATAAATATTAAGAATATTTGGTCTATTTATGTGCCTGTATGTAGTATGGCTGCCTTGGTACGTAAAAAAGGGGGTTTGGTTAATGTTTTGTAACCAGTGCGAACAAACTGCCAAGGGTACCGGCTGTACGGTGTTAGGTGTCTGCGGCAAGAAGCCGGATGTGGCTGCTTTGCAGGATTTACTGCTGCATGCCTTAAAAGGCTTGTCCCTTTATGCCCATGCAGGACGCCAGGTGGGAGTGGTAGAGCCTGCCATTGACAGATTTACGGTTGGTGCCATGTTTAGCACCTTGACCAACGTTAACTTCGATGCCCAAAGATTTATACCGCTAATTAACCAGTGTGTGGAATACCGGGATGTACTTAAAACCAAAGTGTCAGCGGCCGGCGGCAAGGTAACTTTTGAAGACCCGTCTGCCGGTTTTCAACCGGCAGCTGATCTGGACGGTTTGGTTAAACAGGGTGAGGCAGTGGGAATGGTTAACGACCATACGGCTGATGCCGATATCCAATCCCTGCAGCAAATATTGGTTTACGGCCTCAAAGGGATTGCAGCCTATGCTGACCATGCCGCCATCCTTGGTCAGTCTGACGACGCTGTCTATGGCTTTATTTACCAGGGTATGGCTGCCTTGACCGATAAAGATCTTACTTTAAACGATTGGGTTGGCCTTGTTCTCAAGTGTGGCGAAGTGAACCTGCGGGTTATGGAATTGCTGGATGCTGCCAATACAGGAAAATTCGGTCACCCGGTACCCACCTCAGTGCCTCTTGGCCACAAATCCGGCAAATGCATACTGGTGTCCGGTCATGATCTGCAAGACCTGGCAGATTTACTGGCGCAAACCGAGGGTAAAGGTATTTATGTATACACCCATGGCGAAATGCTGCCGGCCCACGGCTATCCTGAATTGAAGAAGTATCCGCACTTTTATGGTCATTACGGTACAGCCTGGCAAAACCAGAAAAAAGAGTTTGCTGCATTTCCCGGTGCTATTTTGATGACTACCAACTGCATTCAGGATCCCCAAGGCTATACGGACAACATCTTTACCACCGGACAGGTTGGTTGGCCTGGCGTGCAGCATGTGAAGAACGGTGATTTTGCTCCGGTGATTGAAAGGGCCTTGGCTTTGCCAGGATTTCCCTCAGACGAAGATAAGGGCAGTGTTCTGGTTGGATTTGCCCGCAACACTGTAATGGGGGTGGCCGGTAAAGTTATTGAAGCGGTTAAAAACGGTGATATTAAACACTTTTTCCTGGTGGCAGGCTGCGACGGAGCAAAACCCGGCCGCAACTACTATACCGAATTTGTGGAGAAAGCCCCGGCAGATACAGTAATTTTAACTCTGGCTTGCGGTAAATTCCGATTCTTTGATAAAAAGCTGGGCGATATCGGTGGTATTCCCAGGCTGTTAGACATCGGCCAGTGCAATGATGCTTATTCTGCTATACAAATTGCGGTGGCCCTGGCCAATGCCTTCCAATGCGAAGTTAATGATTTGCCTCTTTCTCTGATACTGTCCTGGTATGAACAAAAAGCAGTTGCCATCCTGCTTACTCTCTTGTACCTGGGGATTAAAAATATCCGCCTGGGGCCCAGTTTGCCGGCCTTTATTTCGCCCAATGTGCTGGATGTGCTGGTGAAAAACTTTAACATTAAACCTATAACTACCCCGGACGAAGATCTGGCAGCTATATTAAACAAATAAACAAATCGTTGCCGGCGCTTCACAAGTCGCCGGCAGGGGATATAAAACTACCTTGACATCTTTTGATGACAGTTTGGGAGGAGATATTTCTCCTCCTTTGTTATTTTGCTTCTCGATCAGCTAAAGATTTGTTATTAAAAAATTTGCAACATTACTAAAAAATTTTAATAAATTAGAAGGTAATTTGTGTTTAGTGTCGAAGGATATACTATCAGGTTTTTACCTGTTTTTTTGTTCACATAATTAAACTATATATCTGGGAGGGTTTTGCGTTGAACAAGACAATTATTAGCACGGACCAGGCGCCGGCAGCCATCGGGCCGTACTCGCAGGCAGTAAAAGCCGGCAATTTCCTGTTTATTTCCGGCCAAATTCCTATTGATCCGGCTACCGGCAATGTAGTGGCAGGAGATATTCAAGATCAAACCCGGCAGTGCATCAAAAACCTGCAGGCTATTTGCGAAGCCGCCGGCGCAAGTTTAAGGGATGTTGTGAAAACATCTGTTTTTATTAAGGATATGAACCAATTTGCCCGGGTCAATGAAATTTATGCTCAATACTTTAGCGATGAACCGCCGGCCCGGGCTTGTGTAGAGGTATCTTGCTTACCGAAAAATGTTTTAGTTGAAATTGAAGCTGTTGTTTATATTAAGTAAAGGGACTCCCGAAAGGGGTCCCTTTTCTTGATGGCGGACGCCGCCTTTTGCCACAGCCTTTGCGCCGGCGCACAAATTTGCTCGTTTGTAATTGAGACGGCCATGCCCAGAGTCAGTTTTTTTACTGATTATAGCAGCGGAGAAGGTATTATTATAAAAATTGTCGAACAAGCATAAAAAAGAAACATTGTGAGGTTGTGCTATGGCCAAGATAACCTTCGATGAAAACAATGCCGTTTTTGCCTTAGATATCGGGACCAGGACGGTTATCGGACTGGTGGTTGAGCCAAAGGGCGGGCAAATGAAAATATTAGCCCAGGCCATGGTTGAACATCAAAGCAGGGCCATGCTGGACGGGCAGATCCACGATATTCCCCGGGTGACTGAGGCGGTGCTGAAAGTTAAATCTGCCTTAGAGAAAAAATTAAAAGCACCCTTGAAAAAAGTAGCCATTGCCGCTGCCGGCCGTTCCTTAAAAACTTGCCGTTGCCGGGTTGATCAAGAACTGGTTGAGGATTTAGAGATTGAAGCCATAATGATTCATGCCCTTGAACTGCTGGGGGTACAAAGGGCGCAAGAATTGTTGGCCGAGGAAGCCCTGCCGGGGGATGAGGAGAAATTTTATTGCGTGGGTCACAGTGTGGTGGGATATTACTTAAACGATTATCCCATTGCCAACTTAGAAGGGCATCGAGGCAAGAAAATCAGTGCCGAAGTGCTGGCTACTTTTTTGCCGGCATCGGTGGTCAACAGTTTATATGCCGTACTGGCGCGGGTTGGTTTAGAACCCTTATGCTTAACCCTGGAGCCTATAGCTGCCAGTGAAGTAGTTATACCGGAGCAATTGCGCTTGCTGAACCTGGCCCTGGTGGATGTGGGGGCCGGAACAACCGATATTGCCATTTCCAGGGACGGTACTATAACTGCATACGGTATGGTGCCAACGGCGGGTGACGAAATCACAGAATTAATTGTGGAAAACCTGATGGTAGATTTTATGACTGCAGAACAAATCAAACGCAGCCTGGGACAGGGAGGCAATATACAATACCAAGACGTACTTGGTATTAAAGCGACCGTTAACTGTGCGGAAATTATCAAGATGATAGAGCCCGCTGTGGAAAATTTGGCGGCAGAGATTGCCGGGCATGTGCTTGAACTAAACGGCCAAACACCGCCCAAGTCTGTTATGTGTGTGGGTGGTGGTTCTCAATTGCCGTCCTTGGTAGAAAAAATTGCCCATAAGCTGGGCCTGCTGCCGCAGCGGGTGGTAATCCGCAATCGTTCCCACATTAACTGCCTGTCAGATACACGCAGTAAAGATCTAACCGGACCTGAGGGAGTAACGGTGGCAGGTATTGCAGCCCTGGCTGCCAAAAAGCGGGGACAAAATTTTATTACTGTCACAGTTAACGGACGGCCCTTTACGCTGTTCAATACCGGTCATCTAACCGTGCTGCAGGCACTGAGCCGGCTGAATTTTAACCCCAGAGAATTGCTGGGGCGTCATGGGAAGGACTTGCAATTTACCTTGAACGGTAAACCCAAAACGGTCTATGGCCAGCTGGCTAAACCGGCGGCAATTACCGTAAACGGGCGGCCGGCCCATTTAAAGACACTGTTGCAGGACGGTGACGTAATCCTGGTGGAAAAAGCAATTAACGGCCGGGATGCGACAGCCAAAGTGGGTGATTTTTTAGAAGGCGCTGCTGCCGGGCACCAACAGCTATGCCTGCTTAACGGAAAACCGGCAGATCCGGAACAGCTTATTGCATCAGGCGATGTGTTAGAAATAGCAGTTTTACAGGCAAATGAACATAACAGAGAATTCTCAATGCCTGAAGTTAACCGGGAGGTATTGCCGGCGGCCGAAAGTTTTGCTGCAGGCCGCCGGCCTGCAGCGGCTCCGGCGGACCAGGTATCAATAACAGTGCTTGTTAACGGCCGGACTGTGGTTATGACAGGCAAAAAGGAATATATATTAATAGATATCTTTAATTATTACGATCTGGATCCCGGCCAGGCTAAGGGAAAGGTTAGTATAATGAGAAACGGCCATGCTGCCGAGTATACAGAATTATTGCAGGATGGCGATGTAATAGAAATTTCCTGGTAGTGCCGGCCCCATCCAGGCAAAGTGAAGGGTTGATAAAAAATGCCGCCCCAAATTATTATTGATGCGGATGCCTGTCCTAAAACAGTATTGGCCATCGTGCAGCAAACCTGCAACCGGTTTGGCCTGGCATGGTTGACGGTAGCCAGTTTAGAGCACAATATCTCTTCGCAGCACCACATTGTGGTGGACAACGCCGCCCAGGAAGCAGACATACAGATTATTAATTTAACCCGGCGGGGCGATATAGTTGTTACGCAGGATTGGGGTCTGGCCGCTGTCATCCTGGCCAAAGGGGCGGCGGCCATATCCCCCTGGGGCAAAATTTACCGTGAGAGCACCATTGATTTTATGCTGGAAGAACGGGAAATCAAAGCCAGGCACCGCAGGGCCGGCGGGCGAACTAAAGGCCCCCGCAAGCGTACGGCGGAGGACGACCGGCATTTTGCAAGGCAGCTTAAAAAACTGATTGAGGAAGTAATATGACCTGCACGGTTTTTTACCCAAATTTATTGACTAAAAACAAAAACCGAAAAAGGAATTCAGAAATTTTTGTCGAACTATTGTCTTACAATGTCGAATTTTTTAATGATTCTGTTGGTCTGACCACCATACCACATTTTAAAGAATAGCTGCTAAGAGGTACAACCTCTTTACTTGTTATCATAATTTCAACATTATTACATGGAGGGATTATCAAATGTCCAAGGCACAAGCTATTGAGGCACTTGTCAAGGCAATCGGCAAAGAAAACGTTATTACCGAGCATGAGGAACTGGTTTGTTATTCCTTTGATGCTACAGCTGATGTACCCAGCCAGATGCCTGATGTGGTGGTTACTCCGCGCGGCACGGATGATGTAGTGCAAATTATGAAGGTTGCCAGCCAGTATAAGATACCGGTCTATCCCCGGGGAGCCGGCACCAACCTGTGCGGCGATACCATACCTTTAAAGGGCGGCATTGTTTTAAGAACGCAAAAAATGAATAAAATTATTGAGATTGACGCAGACAACCTGGTGGCCGTGGTACAGCCGGGTGTTGTGATTAACGACCTAAATACGGCCGTGGCTCCCTTTGGCTTGATTTATCCGCCTGACCCCGGTACAGTTGCCACCGCCACCATGGGCGGCAGTGTATCCGAATGTTCCGGTGGCCTGAGAGGGCTAAAATACGGCGTTACCAAGCACTATGTGATGGGCTTGGAAGTGGTTATGGTTGATGGTACTGTGGCCCGTTTCGGCGGCAAAACCGTAAAGAATGTCACCGCCTATGACATGGTAAAATTATTTACCGGGGCGGAAGGGACCCTTGGCATTATTACTGAGATAACCGTTAAGCTGATTCCGGCCCCCGAAGCCAAGAAATCAATGCTGGCTGTTTTTAGTAAGCTGGAAGATGCAGGTAATACGGTGACTGAGATTGTGCGCAGCAAGGTTATTCCTGCCACCATGGAAATTATGGATCAGGTAACCATCCGGACGGTAGAAAACTTCGCCAAGGTTGGTCTGCCCACTGATGCAGAGGCGGTCTTGTTGATTGAAGTGGACGGTATTCCGGAAGTGGTAGAACGGGAAGCTGCCACTGTGGTTAAAGTTGTTGAGAAAAACAATGGCAATATTAAAGTAGCCAAAGATGATAAAGAGCGTGACGGTCTGTGGGCAGCCCGCCGTGCCGCTTTGCCTGCCCTGGCCCAGATGAAGCCGACAACTGTGCTGGAGGACGCCACAGTTCCCCGCAGCCGGCTGACTGAAATGCTGGTGGCTCTGCAAAACATTGCCAAAAAATATAATTTGATGATAGGTACCTTTGGTCATGCCGGGGACGGCAATTTACATCCCACCATTCTGACGGATGAACGCAACACAGAAGAAATGAAGCGGGTGCACCAGGCGGTGGATGAAATCTTTAAGACGGCTTTGGAACTGGGAGGCACTATCAGCGGCGAGCATGGCATCGGCATGGCTAAGGCTAAATACCTGCCGTTGGAGTTTGGTGAGCAGGGCGTGGAAATTATGCGTAAAGTAAAACGAGCCCTGGATCCTGATAACTTGCTGAACCCCGGCAAAATGATGGGCTAAAGGAGGGCAGCATCCATGAGTATTTACGATAACATTAAGGGAATTGAAGAAGAAATAATCAAATGCATGAAATGTGGTAACTGCCAGGCTGTATGCCCTGTTTACAAGGAAACCCTGTCTGAATCCGGTGTGGCCAGAGGGAAAATCCAGCTGGCGGCCAAGATTCTCAAAGGAGAAGCCAGATACTCCCCTGAGTTGTATAAAAAGTTTGACCTTTGTCTGCAATGCCAGGCCTGCAGCGCCAATTGTCCCTGCGGTGTCAAGGCCCATAAAATCATTATGGCAGCCAGGGCAGAACTGGCCAGGCAAAAAATGTTGCCCTTTGCTAAAAAAGCTGCCTTTAATTTGCTGAAGAAACCGTTTTTGTTTGATTTCGGTTTGCGTTTAGGAAGTGTATGCCAGGGCCTGGCTTTTCGGAAAAACGCCACCGGCATGAGCCCCCGTTTTCCCATCGGCTTGGAAATGCGCCGGGTGGTGCCTGCTCTGGCTGATAAGCCCCTGCGCTCACTGTTGCCGGAGGTAAACAAGGCCCCCCGTGCCCGCAAAAAAGTAGCTTTCTTTACCGGCTGCGTAACAAACTATATTTACACCTCAGTGGGCAAAGCAGTGGTAGAGGTGCTGAACCAGAACGGCGTAGATGTTATTATTCCTAAAGAACAACACTGCTGCGGTGCCCCGGCTATTATTAACGGTGACATTGAAACGGGTAAGGCGATGGCCAAATCACACCTTGATATTTTCAGCAAATATAATGTAGATGCCATTATTACTGTATGCGGTACTTGCGGTGGCACCTTTGAACAAAAGTATGTGGAGTTGCTGGCGGATGACCCGGTTTATAGCGCCAAGGCCAAAGCAACAGCTCGCAAGATACGCGATATTTCTGAATATCTGGTAGATGACCTGAAGATTAATTTTGCTAAAATGGGCCGGGTTCCCATATCATTTACCTATCACGAGCCCTGTCATATTGGCAGGGGCATGGGCTTATCCCGCCAGCCCCTGGAATTGCTTACCCAAATACCGGGTATTACTTACAAACCCATGAAGCAGCCCAACCGTTGCTGTGGCAGTGCAGGATCGTTCAGTTTAACTAACTATGAAGTATCCTTTGAAATACTAAAGAAAAAATTAGCTGACATTCAAAGCACCAATGCCGACGTGGTGGTAACCGGCTGCGGTTCCTGCCGGATGCAGTTGGAAGACGGTATTGCCCAAGAAAAAATGCCGCACAAGGTAATGCACGTAATTGAAGTGGTGCAAATGGCGTATCAAAAGGCCAAAGAAACCTGTTAAGGGAATTGGGCAAAAGGCATAACCCCAAAAGGTAAGTTAAAATTTCAGTTTACAAATAGTTATAAATACTTAACGTACTGCAATCCATTTAAAAAGCACCGGATCCCAATACATTATGATTCCGCACAAGTTCCGGTTCTTCAATAACTTGGAGGGCAGCTGCCCCTTTTTGCAAGCGGGGGACGGTTTTTGGCCGCAGCCAAAACCGTCCCCTCTTAAATTTACATGGATTTTTTGCTTGCTGCAAATAATTAATAATGCTGATAATGCAGCCAAACTTGCACTACAGAGGTAATCTATGAAGACAAGATATATGGCCTTATTTCTAACTATCTTTTTGCTTTTTTTCTTCTGGCAGCACTTGCAGCTGCCGGCCATGAAGCCGTTATCCAGGGCCAAGTTGGTTTACCGGGACGCAAAATACACCGTGTACCGGCAAGCAAACCAGGTGATCATAAAAAAAGGGTTCCAAAAAACAACTGTGCAGGTTTCAGAGAATACTTTTCTTAAGGCAGCTGTAATAAAAAACAAAACCCCGGAGCAACCGCCCATGAAAGATGTTGATATCAAGGAGGGCTTGCTGCTTGCAGGGAAAGAAAACAGTTACCTGATAAGGTTGGAACCGGAGATCAAATTAATAACAGGTTATCCCAACCCGGGAACCGACCAACCCAAAATTATTATCTTAAAAGACAGTAACCTGCTGTTTTTTTACAGCCAGGGGCAGTTGATCAAGAAATACCGGGTAGCTACCGGCAAAAAGGAATATTACACTCCCGAAGGGACATTTAAAATTGTCAATAAACTATCTTTCCCGGCCGGCCAGGATTCCCTTTACGGCACCCGTTGGATGGGTTTGGCAGTGCCGGATGACAAGGATAAACGGGCCGACCATGACGCCAGAGCGCCGGTTGGCCATAAATACGGCATCCATGGCACCAACGAACCGGCTTCTATCGGCCGCGACGCTTCGGGCGGCTGTATTCGTTTAAATAACCGGGATGCAGAAGAATTGTACAGTATGGTGCCGCTGGGCACGCAGGTTGAAATCAGAAACAAATCGTAATGTATCGGTGCCAGGGCTGAAGGGGCGTATAAACCACCGGCCAACTTCATATGAACATTCTGATCGTATCACCGGCCGGTGGTACGATTTTTTTTTGGGGGGGGGGTAGGCAGCGTGGTCAGTCAGCTTAGTGTGGAAAGTTTATTAACCGTTGTTGTGTTAGCTTATTTGGCATATACCTTGCATAACCAATCAGTTAATACTAAAACACAGGGAGGAAATTAATATGACCAGATTAAAAACCGACATTCCGGGTCCTCAATCGGCACAGCTGTTAGAAAAACGCCGGCAGTATGTGGCAAGGGGGGTTGGCAATACCGGGAAATTTTTTGTTGACAGAGCCAAGGGGGCATTAATTACCGATGTAGACGGCAATATTTTGATCGATTTTGCCTGCGGCATTGGTGTAACCAACGTGGGCCACTGCCCGGACGATGTTATTGAGGCAGTTAAGGAGCAGTTGGCTAAGTACCTTCACCCATGCTTTCATGTTTCAATGTATGAACCCTATGTCAACCTGGCTGAAAAATTGGTGTCCCTTACGCCCGGCGAGTACCCCAAAAAGGCGATGTTTGCCAACAGCGGGGCGGAGGCAGTGGAAAACGCCGTTAAGATTGCCCGTAAATACACAGGGAAAACCGGCATTATTTCCCTGGAATGCGGTTTTCACGGCCGTACTTTAATGGCCATGACCTTAACCAGCAAGGTAAAACCCTATAAATACGGTTTTGGTCCTTTTGCCCCGGATGTTTATAAAATTCCTTCAGCCTACTGTTACCGTTGTTACTATGGTTTGCAATACCCTGGTTGCGGCCTCCGCTGTTTGGAACAACTGGAGCGGTTTTTTACCGCCGAGTGCCCGGCTGATAAAATAGCGGCCGTAATTGCCGAACCGGTGCAGGGCGAGGGAGGATTTATCGTGCCGCCGCCGGAATTCCTGCCCGGCTTGCAAGCCATTTGCCAGGAGAATGACATAGTGTTCATAGCAGATGAGGTACAAACAGGCTTTGGCAGAACCGGCAAAATGTTTGCATGTGAGCATTATGATTTGCAACCGGATTTAATGACCTTATCAAAAGCCATTGCGGCCGGTTTTCCAATAAGTGCCGTGGTGGGGCGGGCGGATGTCATGGATGCTCCTAATCCCGGTGAGATTGGCGGTACTTACGGAGGGAACCCGATTGCCTGCACAGCCGCCCTGGCGGTAATAGATAAGATCCAGAGGGAAGATCTTTGTGCAAGAGCTAACTGTATCGGCGCACAGATTAAAGAACGGCTGAAGGACATGCAGGAAAAATTCCCGGCTATTGGCGATGTGCGGGGTTTAGGTGCTATGGTTGCGGTAGAGTTTGTTAAAGACCGTCAAACCAGGGAACCTGATCAAGAATTAACAGCCCGGCTGGTGGCAGAGTGTTACAAACGTGGCCTGGTGGTGCTGGCAGCCGGCATTTTCAGCAATGTACTGAGATTTCTCCCCCCCCTGGTCATGACTGACGGTCAACTAAATGAAGCGCTGGATATCCTGGAAGAATCCCTGACATCAGCTGTTAACCAAAAATAGATATTCTAACGGGGGGTTATATGGTGAAGGGCTTTTACGGCAAACTGCTGCGCATTGATTTAACTAACCGGCTTTATCAGGCGGAAAGCATTCCGGAGGAAGTTTTAGCGCAATACCTGGGGGGGAAGGGGTTAGGCAGTTATTTGTTATGGCAAGAGAATGTAGCAAAAGCCGACCCGCTGGGCCCGGGCAATAAGTTAATATTTGCTTTGGGCCCTGCCACCGGCTCAGGCTTTTTTGGCGTGGGCCGGTTCGGGGTATTTGCCCGGTCACCGCTGACCGGAGGTTTTGGAGAGTCATACTGCGGCGGCAAAGCGGCAGAGGCCATGAAAGCAGCCGGCTATGACGCAGTAATTGTGGAAGGTTGTGCTGATCGGCCGGTATACTTGGAAATTTCCGACCGGGGGGTGGCTTTTAGGGAAGCCGCCCACCTTTGGGGCTTGGATACCATAAAGACCGAAGAAACTATTTTAAAAGAAGTGAACAGGCCGGGGGCCCAGGCGGTTGTAATTGGGCCGGCGGGGGAACAGCAGGTAGCCTTTGCCTGTCTGGAGAGCAGTTTCTGGCGTTCCGCCGGCCGGGGCGGCATGGGAGCGGTTTTGGGCAGTAAAAAAGTCAAGGGGATAGTATTTTACGGCACCGCCCGCAGTCCGGTGGCCGATGAAGCAGGACTGCAAGAACTGCTTACCGGGCTGGCACGCTCGGCTCAAGGGCAGCCCGGGGTGAAATTTTATCGCACTTACGGTACGCCGGGAATGGTAGCACTGCTCAATAAAGCCGGGGCTTTTCCCAGCCGTTATTGGTCTGCCGGCGAATTGCCGGAGTGGGAGCAAATAAGCGGTGAACGGCTGCTGGAACATTATCACGTACAGCCCCGGGCTTGCTGCCGCTGCCTGTTGGCCTGCGGTAAGCTGGTTACTGTTAAAACAGGGTTGCGGCGCGGTTTGCAGTTGGAGGGACCGGAATACGAAACAATCTATGCCTTTGGCGGTTTATGCTGCATTACTGACATGGACGAGATTATTTATCTCAACCACCTGTGCGACCGCCTGGGCATGGATACCATCACTGCCGGCAACCTGGTAGCCCTGGCTATGGAGGCAACCGCCAGGGGCAAGGGAAACCTGGACATCGCTTACGGAGACGCAGCGGCGACTGCCCGCCTGCTGGAACAAACGGCACGGCGGGAAGGGGCAGGGGCGGTCCTGGCAGACGGCATCATCCCGGCGGCTGAGCGCCTGGGCATGACTGAGGAAGCAGTGCATGTTAAGGGAATGGAACCGGCCGGTTATGATCCCCGAATATTAAAGGGGGTAGGGCTGGGATATGCCACCTCGGCCAGAGGGGCCTGCCATTTAAGGGCTACCTTTTATAAACCGGAACTGTCAGGTGTGATAAATCCAGACACCGTTGAGGGCAAACCGGAGTTGTACATTGAATATGAAAACCGGCTTACCGTTTTTAACACCTTAATTTTGTGCGTGTTTTTCAGGGATTTGGTGCAATGGGAACAACTGCAGGAACTGCTGCGGGTGCTTACAGGGTATAGCTATGAAGTTGGCGACCTAAGGCAGACGGCTAACCGCATCATCACATTAAACCGCATGTTTAACTTGCGTTGTGGCTTTGACCGGCGCCACGATACCCTGCCGGACAAAATATTTAAACAACCCTTGGCAGGCCGTGGCATCAGCCGGGATGAACTGGCCGGCATGGTACAAAGGTATTATCAACTGCGCGGCTGGGATGATAAGGGTATACCGGGCGAACTCAGCAGTGCTGTGTATCAAACTTGAGATTCAAGTCTCTTTTTTGATACGTCATCATCGGCCGGTTGTCAATAGCGGTTTTCCAGCCCGGCAAAATCGGCTGCCTTTCAAAAAACAATGGAAATAAAAGATTTCAGGAGTAAACGAGTTGTATACAAGATACAAAGGGATTAATTGCATATTTTTGCCACCTCAAATTTTCTCAATTATGATGCGGCATCTCAAAAATGAGAATTATCATTTTGGCATATTTTTACAGGCAGCAGTATAACAGTTATTTTTTATGGTTAATGTCAAAAAACAGACTTTATGCATATGGCACAATATTTGCAATTTTTAAAATACAATAAATTGACAGGGGGAGAATTAATGGAAAGAAATTTTAACGAAGCAGTTGAATTATCGCAAAAGTATCTGGATTTAATTGCCCGGGAAGAATTAACAAACAGCGAAAAGGACTGGGTGGTGCAAGAAACTGTCAAATGTTTTCGTGACCATGTAAACCCCGGCTTTTTAGAGTATCGCAAATCGGTTTCAACAGATTATACATCAGTGGAGTGGAAAGACAGCGGCAGTACCTTTACCGATGTTTATGGCCGGGAGTTTATCGATTGCCTGGGCGGTTTTGGCATCTATAATGTGGGACACAGAAACCCCAAAGTGATAGAAACGGTAATTAACCAGTTGAAAAGACAGGCCTTGCACAGTCAAGAGCTGTTGGATCCCCTGCGGGGTTTTTTGGCTCAGCTGCTGGCTAAAATTACGCCGGGAGATTTACAGTATGCCTTCTTTGTTAACAGCGGTACGGAAGCTGTGGAGGGAGCTTTAAAATTTGCCCGGATGTATACCGGCAGAACAACCTTTATTGCCACCACCAGGGGTTTTCACGGCAAATCCCTTGGTTCGCTGGGAGCCACTGCCAAAGGTGTGTTTCGCAAGCCCTTCTTGCCGTTAATTCAGGGGTTCCGGCACGTGCCGTACGGTGATGCGGATGCCATCGCCATGATGCTGGAAAGCAGTGCTTTTATCGGAGAAGATGTGGCGGCCGTAATACTGGAACCAATTCAGGGGGAAGGAGGCGTTATTGTCCCGCCGGATGATTACCTGCCTCGGGTGCGGCAGTTGTGTGACCGATATGGTGCCCTGTTGATTCTGGACGAAGTGCAGACCGGTATGGGGCGTACGGGCAAGTTGTTCTGCTGTGATCATTATAATGTGGTACCGGACATTCTTTGTTTGGCCAAAGCCTTTGGCGGCGGTGTTATGCCCATTGGCGCGTTTGTTTCCAGAAAAGAAATCTGGCAAAAGCTGATTGATAATCCCATCTTACACAGTACTACCTTTGGCGGCAATCCGGTTTGCTGTGCGGCGGCCATTGCTAATATTAATATTATTTTGTCAGAAAATTTGCCGGCACGGGCGGCAGAACTGGGAGAATTTATGATTGGGCGGTTAAAAGAGCTGGCGGCGCAGTATCCTTCCGTGGTGCAAGAAGTTCGTGGCAAAGGCCTGCTGATTGGCATAGAGTTTGTTACCAATGAAATCGGTTATGAAGTGGCCAAAGGGCTGTTTGCCAGGGGGGTACTGGTAGCAGGCACCTATATTAATTCCAAATCCATCCGTATTGAGCCCCCCCTTACCATCAGCAAGGAGCAGCTTGAACAAGTGCTGGAGCGGTTAAAAGACACGCTGGCGGAAGTAAAAGGTATGGTGGAAAGAGGAGAGGTTTAATGAAACTGGCCTTTTCAGCAGAGAAATGTATAGGTTGCAAGTTATGCCAACTGGCCTGCTCGGCTACCCATGAGGGGGTGTTTAACCCCCATAAATCCCGGTTAAGAGTACTTTCAGAATACCAACCGGACGGCGGACTGCTGGTTAAAGTCAGTATTTGCGACCGTTGCCTAACCTGTGTAGCGGTTTGCCCGGTGGGGGCCGTTTCCGTGCAGGAGGGAAGAATACAATTGGACCGGCAAGCTTGCACCGGCTGCGGTGCTTGTATCAGCCACTGTCCCAATCAAATAATTACCCTGGACAGTGAAAGCAGGCCCAGAATTTGTGATCTGTGCGGCGGCACTCCCTGGTGTGTTGCCTGGTGCCCGCACGGCGCCCTGGAGGTGACAACGGATGTATAGCTACCGGAATTGTGTGCTGCGAGTTAATTTAACCACAGGTCTTATCTCCCGTGAAGCTTTGCGCATGGACTGGGCTAAGCAGTTTTATGGCGGTAAGGGTTTGGGGATGAAATATCTTTACGAAGAGCTTGCCCCTCACACCGATCCCCTGGGGCCGGCAAACAAATTAATTCTCATTACCGGGCCTTTTACCGGCACGGCGGTTCCCTGCTCCGGCAAGCTGGCCATAGTAACCAAATCGCCGGCCAACGGCACCTTGTTGGATTGTTCCATAGGCGGCAGTTTTGCCGCGGCTTTAAAGTTTGCCGGCTTTGATGCGGTGATTATTGAAGGCAAAGCAGCTTCTCCGGTTTATTTAAAGATTCAAAACGATCAGGTAAGCCTGGAATCAGCGGCACATCTCTGGGGTCAAGGAACCAGGGCTACCGAGTTCCGGCTGCGAGATGCCTGCGGTGCCGAGTCAGTAGTGCTGGCCATTGGGCCGGCGGGAGAAAATCAGGTTCCCTTTGCCTGCATCTCCTCTGAACTGTACCGTCAGGCCGGCCGCGGCGGCGTTGGCAGTGTTATGGGCAGTAAAAACCTGAAGGCGGTGGTGGTGAGCGGCACCGGCGATGTGCAGGCAGCCAACATGGAGGGGTTGTTGGAAACTGCTTTAAATGCTTTACGCCAGGATTTGTTAACTGATACCAACCTGTGGGCTTACACCGACGGCACACCCATGCTGGTGGAGTTATCGCAAACGGCAGGGATTTTACCTACGCGCAACTTTCAAAGCGGTACCTTTGACGAATATGAGTCACTGAGCAGCGCTAAAGTACAGCAGCTGCGACTGAGCAAAAAAGGCTGCTTTAGCTGCGGTTTGGGCTGCGGTAACTTTTTAAGAGCCGCCGGCACAGAACTGGAAGGGCCGGAATACGAAACCTTGTCGGCGGCCGGCAGCAACTGTGGCATTGCTGATTTAGCGGCAGTGGTCAAATTCAATGCGTTGTGCGATGATTTAGGACTGGATACCATTTCCACCGGCGGTGTGATAGCCTTTGCCATGGAGCTGACAGAAAAGCAGGTATACGATTTTGGCATGACTTTTGGGGATATACCCAAATACCTGGAAGCGCCTCAATTAATTGCCCGGCGCCAGGGTATCGGCCAGGAGTTAGCCCTGGGTGTTAAAGCCATGGCAGAAAAATATGGCGGGCAGGAGTATGCCATGCATGTTAAAGGCTTGGAAATGCCCGGTTATGAGCCGAGGGGCGCCTGGGGAATGGGTTTGGCCTATGCCACTGCTCCCCGGGGTGCCTGTCATATGAGTGCCTGGCCGGTGGCCGAAGAAGCCTACGGCGACCGAGAGGCGTGTACCGTTGAGGGAAAAGCGGCCTTTGTTATGGAGCTGCAGCATTACAATGCAATTAAATTTTCACTCATTTTATGTGATTTTTGGGCCCTGTCCTTTGAACGTATGGCGGAGCTGCTGAGCTATGCGACAGGAGAACAGATAAACGCTGACCGGTTAATTAAGGCCGGCGAAGCTATCTTTAACCTGGCACGACTTTTTAATATAAGAGAAGGCTATGCCAAGCAGGATGATACGCTGCCGCGTCGAATATTTAACGATTGTCTGCCCGGCGGGGCCGTTGCGGGACAGCGGCTGCCGGCAAAAGACTTTGCCCAAATGCTGGATGAGTATTACCGGTTAAGAGGTTGGGATAACAACGGCGTTCCCACCGCTGCCAAACTGGCAGAACTGGGGTTGGCCTGAGCCCATGCAAAGGAAGGTCAAGGTGGAATTGCGGGGGCCGCTCACCCGTTATGCACCTAATCTTCAGGGCGGGCCAATTTGGGTTGACCTTTCGGAGCATGCCACCGTTGGAAGTATACTTAGCTCACTGGGTATTGCCAGGGAGTATGTAAGTATGATGGTTGTAAACGGTAAAAAGGCAGAACCGTCTACCTTGCTGGGGGAAGGAGATTGTTTGATAATCTTTCCCCCGGTAGCAGGCGGCTAAATTCGGGGGTGTTATATCGAAAAAAAAGATCTGCCTGACAACGGCGTCAGGCCACGGAAGGAGAATGAACCATGTCACTGAAGGAGAGCGAATTATTGCCGGGTAGTTCGGCAACCGGAGAAGGATTGCAGCGGGGCCTGAAATCCCGACACCTGCAGCTGATTGCTCTGGGCGGTATTATTGGCAGCTGTTATTTCCTGGGTACCGGTTATGTGATAGACGCGGCCGGGCCGGCAGCCTGTTTGGCCTACTTGCTGGGTGGGTTGATTGTTCTTTGCGTGATGCTCTGTATGGGCGAGCTGGCGGTGGCCATACCAATTTCCGGCTCTTTTGTCACGTATGCCAGCGACTTTATTTCGCCGGCCTGGGCCTGCGGTGTCGGCTGGTCTTACTGGCTGACCTGGGTGTTTTATGTGCCGTCAGAAATGATTGCAGCGGGGATTATTATGAACAACTTCTTTCCTGCTGTGGATACCGTCTGGTGGGCTATCGGTTTTGGTCTGATTATCACCGCTATTAACCTGGCCTATGTGGGTACCTTTGGCGAGTTGGAATTCTGGCTGGCCATCATAAAAATTTTAGCCATTATCATGTTTGTTGTACTGGCTGTTTTGATCTTTTTTGGTGTAATCGGCCAGGGCGGGTTCAAGGGTACCTCCTTGTTGCTGGGTGACGGCGGGTTTACCCCCAAGGGATCCTGGGCCATCCTGCTGACTATGGTGATCATTCTGGTCAACTTTCAGGGCTCGGAAATTATTGGCCTGGCGGCCGGTGAAAGTAAAGAACCGGAAAAAACCATTCCGGTTGCTGTAAAAAACGTTACCTGGCGTATTATTGCTCTCTACATCATACCTTTGTTTTTACTGGTATGTATTTTCCCGTGGCGAGAGGCAGGCTTGCAAGAGAGTGTATTTGCTGCTGCTTTAAATTCCTATGGCTTTAAATGGGCCGGCGGTTTATTTTCCTTTGTGGTGCTGACAGCAGCCATTTCTTGCTCAAACTCCGGCCTATACGGTTGCACCAGGGCGGTTTATGCTTTGGCCCGTGAAGGAATGGCACCGAAATTCCTGGGCAAGCTGAACAAAAACGGTGTACCCCAGAACGCTACCTTGTTATCTATTGCAGGATGCTGGATTTGCGTACTGGCTTACACCTTTGATACCAGTGAAATTATTTATACCTACCTGCTGGCTTTGTCCGGTTTTGCCGGGGCTATTGCCTGGATTTCTATTTGCTGGTCCCAGCTTAATTTCCGTCGCAAGCTGGTAAGGGAGGGTTTTGATGTTAATCAATTAAAATACCGTACCCCGTTTTTCCCTTACTTAACCCATTTTGCCATCTGGGTACAGGTGGCCTGCCTGGGAATCATTGCCTTCAACGAAGAACTGCGTATTTCTCTTTATATTGGCTTACCTTTGCTGGTTCTGCCTATTATCTGGTATAAGTTATGGGGCTATAAGCTGAAGCCGGCCCAGGTTGGTCGTGTAAAATATGAGGACGTTTTTGTAAAATAAACAGTCTGCATCAAACAGCCGTGGCGGTCCCATCTGGGCAGCACGGCTGTTTTTATTGCTGGGCAAAGAATGATAGCATTTAAGTTAATTGTTACAATTTGTTTACATTTTAATCACAAGGCGGTTACAAATTTCTTCTATACTAAAAATATCAAAACAAAGGAGGTATGTTCAAATGAAAAAACTACTGTCTATGCTGTTAATTCTGGTGATGTTAGCAGGGGGAGCGGGTGCAGCCCTGGCAGCAGAAACAAATAATCCTCCGGTTATTTCTGAGGATTTAATCAGAGAAGATAACAGTGAAGAAGTAAATATGCAAAAGTTAAAGGTAAAGGATCTGCAGGGTTATGATCAACTGCTACAGTTGAGGGAAGAGGCGAAAAACCTGCGAGCTGACATAAAAAATAACAACAAACAGATCAAGGAATTAAGAAAAGGTAAGAAAGGCAGTGCTGTTGACTATAAAAATATCCGCAACAGCATAAAGCAGCTGCAGCAGGAAAGAAAAGTTCTGCGGGCTGCGCAAAAAAATAACTGGCAGGCAATGAAAGCTGCTCGCCGGGCCAACGACCAAACACTAATGCAAAACATTATGGATGATATTATCAGCACCCGTCAGGCCCTAAATCAAACCTTGATGCAAATTAAAGAAATCCAGTTACAGATTCTTGCATCCCTGCAAACAGTTGATGTTGCCAAGGAATAATCGAGCAAGAGGAGGCGGTAAGCCTCCTCTTTTCATACCACCCTGGCAGGCTGGTCAGCACCAGGCGGTTTCCAAAGGTTGGCGCAATTTCTGGATAACGTTTAAGCCCTTGCATCTTCCGGTAGAAGGTGACAAGGGCCTTATTTAAGTTACGGGCATTTTAGTTAAAATTACACAAAACATATGCTTTTTCCATCTGACAGTTATTTAGAATAATAAGAATTATATTGTAAGTAAATAAAGTTAGTTTAATGGTATTCATAATTAACTAGTATATATATATTTGTCTTTTAGCCATAAAAAGATTACTATAAATAGCGTAACAAGTCGCAAACAAAAAGAGAAAGGGGAGTTTTATGAAAACTGCATGGAAAAGAATGGCCGGTTTGACCGTAGGTGCTTTTATTTTTGCCATGACACTGGTTATTTCGGGGGCAACTTCTGCTGAGGCCTATACGTATTATAATTATACTGCTTATAAGGCTGTAAATTATACAAAGTACACAAGCAATTACAATTATTATCAAAACACAGCCGGCCGACCGGCTAGTCAAACTAACAATCAATCAGTTAAACAAACGTCCCAAGCACCGGCTCAGCCATCAACCCAAACACTGTCAACGCCGACTTTATTTTGACCCACCATCGCCGGTTTAGAATTGACCCACCCGGCGATTTTTTGTTGGTTAGGTGGTAGAGGGGGAGCCGTAGGCTCCAGTCCTCATCTTCTCACGAAGTCGGTAACTATTCCCCCTAATATTGACGATGTGGGAATGGTGTAAGAGCCGATCCAGGATAGCCGTAGCAAGTATCGGATCGCCCATCAGTTCCCCCCATTCACCGAAACTCTTGTTGCTGGTCAACAGAATACTCCCTCTCTCGTATCTTGCACTTACTACCTGGAAAAAGAGGTTAGCTGCCAAACTGTCAAACGGTAAGTAACCAATTTCGTCAATAATCAGGAGCTTTGGTCGAATATAGATGCGTAGGCGTTTATCCAGCCTGTTTTCCGTGTAAGCTTTTCGCAGATCTTCGATGAGTTGCGAGAGACTGACAAAGTAAACGGATATCCCTTGCGAGATGGCTTCTACAGCCAACGCCACCGCCAGATGACTTTTTCCTACTCCGGGAGGCCCTAAGAACAAGACATTCTCGTGTCGGGTTACAAAAGTCATCGTGGCCAGCTCTCGAATCAACCGTTCGTCAATGCTGGGTTGGAAAGCAAAATCGAACTCCTCCAGCGTTTTTCGGTAAGGCAAGTGTGCGAGTTTGGTGCGTACCTCCATATTCCGTTTTTGACGTTCCGCTATCTCTGCATCTAGAAGCATGTTGAGAAAGGACAGATAGGTGGGCTGTCCATGACTTGCCGCTTCCAAATGGGCATCCAAGAGTAGAGCCGCTTGCTGAAGCCCAAGTTCCTCGAGACGTAGCCGTGCTTGTTCCAGTTCAATCATGCTCCCACCCCCGTCAGCTGCTCATAGACATCCAGCGAACGCACTTCCACTTGCTGCGATGAAATCTGTCGGGCTTGCGGACGTGGATAGGCATATCCTTGAGCAGTCGTAAGACCTGCATACTGGTTTTCACAAAAAACAGTTGCACGGGATCGATAGACCTTTTGGTGTCGAGCAATACATGTGCCGTCGGCCCAGATTTCCACCCACCCATTCACTTCTCGCACGGTACCCTCACGTCCACTGTACCTCCATGGAACCCCATATCGTACACCATCGTAGCTAACAAATCCGTCTCGGCTGACCTGTCTTGGTTCATGCAAGTATTTTTCCCATCGTTCAGCTGAAGGGATAGGCGACAGATTTTCCTCACGGAGTCGGTCGATGGGACGTTCGCCGGTTGTTCCATGAATACGGCGGTTAATCCGCTCGCACCAGTGTAGGGCTTGTTGATTGAGATCCTGTAAATCAACGAAGCGTTTGCCAGGAAGAAAGTTGTTTTTTACGTATTGAACGCCTCGTTCCACTTTTCCCTTTGTTTCGGGGCGTCGAACTTTGCATACTTTTGGAACAAGCCCAATCGCTGCAGCAAAGTCGGCAAAAAGCGGATGCCAGCGAGGTTTTCGATCATCTCCCATGCCCAGTACGACGGTTTTCATCTGGTCGGTCAGCATTACCTTTGGGATGCCCCCAAAATATTCAAAAGCATGAATCAAGCAACGAAGAAAGCTGTGAATGTCACAACGCTTAGTGAACTCTATATAGGTGGAACGAGAGTACCCCAATACCATGACAAATACCGGCACTTTTCGGACTGTACCGTCCAAATCTACGTAATCACACAGTCCCCAGTCGACCTGTGCATATTCACCAGGTTTCGTCTCGTAACGAAGAACAGCGGGAACTTGTTTGGGAGGACGGAAGTCCTTCACATAGTCTTTCAAGATGGTACGTCCCCCGGTATACCCCTTTTCTCGTAGAAGATCGAATAAAACCTCGCAGTTATAGATACCTTCTTGAAGACGTTCCTGCAGGAACGGTTTATACGGATCAAGCTTGGAACCACGAGATTTACGGGTTCCCTTTTCGGGGGAGAATTCACCCCGGAGATATCGGCGAACTGTATTTCGAGAATGCCCCGTTAGACGGGCAATTTCACGAATACTCTTGCCTTCTGCCCTCATGGTATGTAACGATATCACTATCCCACTCCTTAGCATGTGTCTCCCTCCGAAGATTAACTTGGCCGTTAATTACGAAGGGGATATATTCGCTAAGGGTGGGTCATTTTCTTTCCGGCGAACCTGGGTCAATTATATCCCGGCGGTGACAAACACCAACCCAAGCACCGGCTCAGCCATCAACCCAGGCACCAACCCAAACACCAACCCAAGCACCGGCTCAGACATCCCAACAGCCTGTTGCTGCATCCATAAATATAAGCGTGGCTGACGAGCAGGCTATGTTGAACTTAATTAATCAAGAGCGGCTTGCGGCCGGCTTGCAACCCCTGGCATATGACGCCAAGCTCACCGAACTGGCGCGTTTAAAAGCCCAGGATATGATTGTTAATAATTATTTTAGCCATACCTCACCTACCTATGGTACCCCCTTCGAGATGATGAAAAATGCCGGTGTTACGTATCGGTATGCCGGAGAAAACCTGGCCGGTGCACCGGATGTAAACACTGCTCATAAAAACTTAATGAATTCTCCCAGTCATAAAGCTAACATATTAAAGCCTGAATATACCAAAGTCGGTATCGGCGTGGTGAACGGCGGTCCTTATGGTAAAATGTTTGTCCAAATGTTTAACGGTTAATATTTTATGCAGATTGTCAACAATAGGTCAGTCCTTCCTCATCACCAAGCCCCGGAATTAATAAACAAACATCCCGTTTCACGATAAAAGTGAGGCGGGATGCTTTGTTTTTGGTGTTATATCACAATCAAGGTTGGGTTGCCAAAATAGGAAAATGACTTTTTGGCACAGTCATCTTTTTACGTGGTAACTAACAAACATTTTTGCAAATCTTCTAAACTAATTATTAGACTCTTTAATAAGGCAATACGTTGTTGTTGGATAGATATTATGCTGTCAAGGTTTGTTGCTGCTGCCGCCAGATCTCGGTTTTTAATATGGCCTTTATATTCTGCCAGTATTGGGGTGATATTGCCGGCTGTATTTTTTAAATCCCTTAGATCTGATTTGACTTTTATAATGGTATCCTTTATAAGAGTTAACTTTTCGGGTGTTAAGGTATGATTTTTTCTCAATAATAATTTGATTTGCTGCTTAACCTCATAATTTTTCTGGGCAAGTTCCTTTTTTAATTGTTGTTCTTGTAGCCGGTTATTTTTTATTAATTCTTGCTGAGCCAGTAGTTGAGACTTTATTTCTTGCCTTGTAAGCTTATGTTTTTTATTTATACTCTGTGGCTCCAATGATTTTTCCGCTCCAAAGGCCAGGGAAGATGTTGCTATTATTATTAACATTAAAATGACGATTTTCCTCATCATAGTCACTCCCGCTATTTTTTGCACATATCTTGATCGTCAACTGAGTCAAGACTTTCCAATACTTTGGTAATCTCCGCGAGCTCTTTGTCGAGCTGGTTGTAAAGTTGTTGGGTTTCCGGGTCAGGAGCTTGGGGACTGGATTGAATAACCCTGCCGTCGGTAATTGCCTGCTCATGCGTTTTCCCCTGAGTTGAAGGCTTATTTTGGTCAGTTTTTTCAGATGGAATAACTGCTTGTTCAGAAACCGGTAATTTTTCATTTGATTGTTTGTCCGTGGCAGTATGGCAACCGGCCAGAGAGGAGAGAAGCAGTAATATGAAGACATATCTCAGGAGAAGTGTCAACTTGACTAACCTCCCAGCTACTAAACATAAATTAAGTGATTATGATTAGATTATCTTTAATTTATAACCTGTGAATAAACAAATTGTAAACAAAATGTAAACTTACAGTACAATGGTGAAGGTACTGCCCTTGTTAATTTCGCTCATGACTGCAATGGTGCCGCCGTGCAGCTCTACAATCTGCTTGGCAACGTACAGACCAATACCGGCACCGCCCTGGGAAGCGTTACGGGACTTATCACTTTTATAAAAATGCTCAAAAATATTATTTAATTCTTCAGAGGCTATTCCTATACCGGTATCAGCAACCTGAATAACAATTTTATTGTCTTGATATTTTGCACTCAGAGTAATTGAGCCGCCAGCCGGGGTAAATTTCAAAGCGTTATGTAATAAATTAATAACAACCTGCGGGAATCTGTCAGGGTCAACCGATATTGTCAGTTTTGGCGTGATATCCAATTTTAACAAAATGTTTTTTTTAGAACAGTTTAAAGAAAAGGATTCGGCAATTTGTTCCAACAGGCAGCCTAAATTAACTTCCGACTTACACAGCTGTAAATGGCCGGTTTGCAATTTAGCCAGGTCAAGCAAATCATCTGTTAACTTGGCTAGCCGACCTGCTTCTTGATAAGATAATTGCAAGTATTTTTGCTGGTGTTGCGGTTCCACAATGCCGTCCAAAATGGCCTGTATAAAACCACGGATAGTTGTCAAGGGCGTCCGTAATTCATGTGATACATTGGCCAGCAGCTCTTGACGCATTCTTTCGGTCTGTTGTATTTGCTGGCGCATAAACAAAAAGGATTTTGCCAGCCGACTAACTTCATCCGCCCCGTTGATATCAATGGGGCGGTCAAATTTACCGGCAGCAATTTCTTCCGCAGCCTGGCTTATTTTAACAATAGGGACTGAAATGCGGTAAGAAACCAAATGTATCAGGAGGGTGGCAAGCAACATAAAAGCAGCTGCGGAAAGCCAAACAATTTTATTGATGGGTTGAACTATTTTTTTTATCTCATTAAGGGGAGAGAACAATAATACTGCCCCGACAATTTCCTGATTAATTGATAAGGGCATGCCTACATAAACCACATATGTTTTTAAATAACCTGAAAACTCCTTTTTTTTCATTACAGTTGAACCGGACATGATTTTTGGAATATCTTTAACCAGACCGGCTTCATTGTTAATTGCTTCGAAGTTAAAGGCATTCTTTGCCACTTTAGGGGAAAGATTAAATATATATATTTTAGTACCGGTAATCTTTCCCAGATGATCAACGGCTTGTCTGATTTGTTCCGGTTGTTGATGAAAGGCAGGTTGATTAAATAACTCATTAATTTCCCGGCCCAACATTAATAAATCCTGTTGCTTTTGCTGCAGGTGATAATCACTGATAAAGGTATTAAGCAGAAAGGCCAGGGTAGTAACAGATAAAATATTAACAGCCAAATAAGTAACAAACATTCTTTGAAAGATATTTTTAAACATTCTTAACCTCTAAACAATAACCAATTCCCCAAACGGTTTTAATTTGCCAACCGGTGGCATGGTTTTCTAATTTTTCGCGTAGCCTTTTAATATGAACATCAACTGTTCGTGTTTCACCAACATAATCATAGCCCCAGACTTTCTCCAGTAAGGTGTCCCTTGAGAAAACAATGTTCGGGTGAGAGATTAAGAAATGTAGCAGGTTAATTTCCTTGGGTTTTAAAGGTACGGGTGCACCGTTAAGGAGCACTTCGTATTTTGCCATATCCAAGCAAAGATTGCCAACCACCAGGGTGTTTTTTGCAGCTTGTCGGCTAGTTTGACGCCTTAAATGGGCTCTCACTCTGGCACATAACTCTTTGGGGTCAAAGGGTTTTACCACATAATCGTCCGCTCCGGTGTCCAAGCCGGCAACTTTATCCTCCGAAGTGTCCTTCGCAGTCAACATGATAACCGGCATGGTATAGTGCTGACGGATTAAGCGGCAAACCTCCAGGCCATTAATGACAGGCAACATAATATCCAATATAATTACATCCGGCTTTTCGGCATGCAGCAAATTTAAGCCGGTAGAACCGTCATGGGCCAAAACAACCGTGTAACCTTCTTTTTTAAAATACAGAGCTAACAGCTCACAGATATTTCGGTCATCTTCAATGATCAGTATTTTATAGGACATTTAAAAATCACCTTTATTAACTGGAATAGTTTATTATTCGTTGCGTGAATAAAAAAACCTTCTACAAAGAAGATTCAGGGAGTTGACAAACATTATCGGTGGTTTATGATCCCCTTTGGCTCCGGTCTACGCGCCGACAGCACTATGATTAGCTTCGGTCACCCTTGGGGGTCGCCTCAACCGGTCCATCCTGGCCCGGTTCGGGTAGCGCCCACGTCCTGTGAACGCCACCCCAATGTTTCCTTTTGCTCATCAAGTGCTGTGACCGGCGCTTCGACAAGTCGCCGACAGGGGATCATAAAACCTCCTCACTTTATTTTACAACCTTTGTCTACAGTCTGAACCTTCTGACAAAGAAGGTTGCGGTTTAATGTTCTGTCTTATTTTACTTGTCATAAAGCCGGTGCTGTTTTAACTTACGGTAAAGGGTGGCGCGGCTGATGCCCAGGGCAGCAGGCAGATCAGTAAAGTTTAATTTGCCGTCTTTGACTTGTTTCAGATACCCCAATAGTAACTGCTTTTCATAGTGCTTAATTTGTTCTTCTAAGTTAATCTGTTTGGTATGATCCCGGCGCAGCCAAAAAGAGCGAATCTTGGCAGGAATACTGTCCAGGCAAATATATTCGGATGGTTCCATGTTAACCGCATATTCCACAGCATTTTCCAGTTCCCTGATATTACCCGGCCAATGATATGCCAAAAAGGCTTTACGAATGTCTTCGCTGAAGCCGCGGATCTGTTTGCCCATCAAATGGCGGTATTTTTGCAGAAAATGATCCATTAATATTTCTATGTCTTCCCGGCGCTCCCTTAAGGGAGGAACGCTAAAGGGGATAACACTTAAACGGTAATATAAATCCTCTCGAAATTCGCCTTTGGCACACATGGCTTCCAAATTGCGATTGGTGGCTGCAATAACCCGCACGTCCACCGGGATTACTTTGTTGCCGCCTACCCGTTCTACCTGTTTGCGCTGCAATACATGAAGCAGCTTTACCTGCAGATGCAGAGGGAGATCGCCAATTTCATCCAAAAAAATGGTACCTCCGTCAGCCAGCTCAAATTTACCCGGACGGCCTCCCTTGCGGGCGCCGGTAAAAGCTCCTTCTTCGTAGCCAAACAACTCGCTTTCCAGCAAGGTTTCCGGAATTGCGCCACAGTTGACAATAACCAGCGGTTTATCCTGGCGTGGGCTGGCGTAATGAATGGCTCTGGCAAAAAGTTCTTTTCCGGTGCCGCTTTCCCCGATGATGAGAACGGTGGAGTTGCTTTGAGCCACCCGCAAAGCCTGGTTTTTTAAGTCATTTATTTTACTGCTGGCACCTTTAATCTGGTTTATTTCCAAATTCCGTTCAGTGCTGGCGATGGCGTAGGCACTTTTACGGGCTTCATCCAGATCCCTGAATAAGGCTACCGCGCCCAATGCCCGATTGTTCAATAAAACGGGGGTAGCACTGACCAGTAAATGAATTTTGGAGTTATTATGGTGGTAAAACTCTTCTTTGTCTTTATAACCTTGGCCTGTCTTAATGACATCGGCCAGGGGGGAGTGAGGCCAAATATCTAAAACAGAAAAGCCTATTAATTTGTCTTTGGGCCGCCGGGTAAGTTTTTCAGCTTCTTGATTGCAGTGGGTAATTAAACCGTTTTGATCAACGGCAATAATGCCCTGACTGATGGATTCAATAATTACTTCTAATCTTTTAGATTCGATATTAATCCTGTTATAAGCCTCCACTTCCGCAACATGGGAGGCCAGCAGGGAAGCCATATTTTGCAGGAATTCTTGCAGGTCTTCCCGATGGGTTAATAAGCGGCTGCGCTGCAAGTCATCAAAGGCCACCAGGGCCAGCACCCCGATGATTTCCTCCCGCAGCCTGATGGCACAGCATATTTCGCCGATTTCTCCTAAATCGCGGGGGCCGTAAAGATCACAGGCGGCGTCTTCAATGACAAAGGTTTCGCCTGTTTTTAAAACCCGGGCATAAAGGTATTGGGAGTTATGATAACGGGCTTCATAATCTTTTGTCCCAACCAGCCTTCTATACTTGCCGGTTCCGGCCACAATTGTAAACTCGTTATCAACTATTTCAGTCTCAACGCCCAGAACAACTGAAATGGTTTCTGCAATTTGCTGTGCTTTGGCAGCAATAGGCCATAATCTGGACATTTTAACACACCGCCCAATCAAACATTGTTAAGATATTTAATAAAATTTAGACAATTAAGCAAAGATCCCTGCAACTTATTAAAAAAGTCCGGCCACTTCTAAATTCCTGCAGACATCGGTTGCCTTGAAGTATGAAAGGAAGAACCCTATCCAACCTGCGGATAGGGTTCTTTGTCATAACTTCTTAATACGCTGCTTAAAAATTCTCTTGTTCTGGGATGCCTGGGCGAAGTGAAAATTTGCTCCGGGGTGCCGGACTCAATTATCTTACCTTCATCCATAAATACCACCCGATCAGCTACTTCCCTGGCAAACCCCATCTCATGGGTGACAATAATCATAGTCATACCTTCAGCGGCCAGGTTCTTAATAACCGCCAAAACCTCTCCCACCAGTTCAGGATCCAAAGCGCTGGTGGGTTCATCGAACAACATTAGTTTAGGCTTCATGGCCAGCGCCCGGGCAATGGCTACCCGTTGCTGCTGGCCGCCTGACAGCTGACTGGGGAAGCTGTCGGCTTTATCAGCCAGGCCCACTTTGGCCAGCAGTTCTTCGGCCAGCTGCCTGGCTTCTTGCCGGGATTTACCCAACACTGTGACCGGTCCTTCCATAACATTGGCCAAGGCGGTCATATGAGGAAACAGGTTAAAGCGTTGAAAAACCATACCAATGCTGCTGCGCAGCCGGCACAGGTCTTTGCCTTTAACGGGCAACAGCCTGCCGCCGGCTGACTGGGAAAATCCCACCGGTTGACCGTCAACCTCAACAACGCCGCTGTCCCTGGCTTCCAGATGGTTAATGCAACGGAGGAAGGTACTTTTGCCGGAACCGCTGGGACCGATAATGACAACAACTTCTCCCTGCTTAACTTCCAGGCTAATGCCCTTTAAAACCTGCAGTTTTCCAAAGTTTTTGCGCACATTTTCTGCGATTACCACAGGAACACCTCCTTAATCACCATCTGCCACCGCCAGCCTTTTTTCCAACCTGGTAAATATCGCAGTAAAGACGGTAGTCATTAGCAAGTAAAGCAAACCTGCGGTGACAAATATCTCCACCGGGCGGAAAGTGGCATTTTGCAGCAGCATGGCTGCCCGCATTAATTCCGTCATACAAATTACTGAAACCAGGGCACTGTCTTTCATCAGGGTGATGAACTCGTTACCCATGGGGGGCAGCAAGCGGCGGTACGCCTGGGGGATGATGACCCGCCGCATGGCCTGGCTGTAGCTCATCCCCATGGATAGGGCGGCTTCCATTTGACCTTTATCAATTGAAAGAATACCTGCCCGGATAATTTCAGCAATATAGGCGCCGCCGCATACGGAAAGTCCAATAACTGCTACGGTAAATTCTTCCAGAACGATACCTGCGAAGGCCAGGCCGTAATAAAGAAACATTAGTTGGAGCAACAGCGGTATACCCCGGATAACCCAGGTATAAAGCCCGCCCAACCAGCGCAGCAATTTAATGCCGGAGATTTTTGCCAGGGCGACAAACAAGCCAATCAGCGTCCCAAAGACAATGGCGAAAAAAGTGAGTTTTATTGTCATGAGTGCTCCCAACAGTAAATTGGGCATTATCTGCCAGATGAAATTTATGTCCAATGGGCCCAATTGCATGTTGTCACCAACCTTATATATTCTTTAATGTTCAAAAGCAAAAATCTATTCAGCTTTTGTTGTTATGTCTTTTTGGAACCATTTCATAGAGATTTTAGTCAGGGTACCGTCTTTTTGCATATCGGCAATGGCCTTGTCAATGGCTTCTTTTAATTCTACATCAGCTTTGCGGATCCCGATAGCCATAGGCTCTTTGGTTAATTGTTCGCCTACCACTTCAAAAACGCCGGGACGCTTGCCCAAGTAATGGCCGGCTGTCATGGCGTCTACCACTACCACGGGAATACGGCCAATTTGCAAATCGTTGAAGGCATCAGGGAAAGTTTTATAAAGTTTCGCTTCTTTCAAGCCTTCCATTTTCTTCACAGCTTCTTCACCGGAACTGCCGGCTTGAGTGCCTACCACTTTGCCTTTCAGGTCTTCGGCTGTTTTAAAACCGGTGGTTCCTTTTTTAACTACCATAACTAAACCGTCATTAATGTAAGGGGTAGAGAAATTAATGGATTTTTTACGTTCTTCTGTAACGGTCATACCGGAGATAATCACGTCAAAGCGTTTGGAATCCAAAGCCAGAATAACACCGTCCCACTGGGTGGGCTGCCACTGAATTTTAACGCCTAAACGCTTGCCAAGTTCTTCAGCCATGTCAATGTCAAAGCCGATTAATTCATTAGTCTTTTCGTCGCGATAACCCATGGGGGCAAAGGTATCATCCAGGCCTGCCACCAGGACACCCTTTTCTTTAACCAGTTCCCAGGTGTTTTTTTCGGCCTGTTTAGCCGGTTCCGGCGCTGCTGCCGGTTTCTCTTTGGTACTGCTGCAGCCTGCTGCCACCAGGGCGATTAACAACATGATAACCACCGGCCAAATACTACTCTTTTTCACTTCACCATTCTCCTCCCGCTATGTATTAAATTAATATCTCTTTGATATTTTAACTAACTAAAGTAAAAACGTCAATATGAAAAATAAGCAGAGAAAAATTAATGTAGTATTTACTGCAAAATTATTGCAGGAAATAAATTATTTGCTTATTCTTAAGTTTATTAAAGTTGGTTGGTGGGGGTGATCTAATGCATTGGAATGTGGTTGTCTTAAATATGATCGGAGGAGTGGGGCTGCTGTTGTACGGTATGTCCCTGATGAAAGAGAATTTACAAAAAGTGGCTGGCAGAAAATTGCGGCAGGTACTTATGCTGTTAACAAAAAATCGGTTTGTGGGAGTGCTGTTGGGAACTTTAATTACCTTGCTATTTCAAAGCAGTACAGCTACTACAGTTTTGCTAATAGGCTTAACCAGTGCTTCCATCATCAGTTTAAGGGAAACGCTGGCGGTGGTTCTGGGAGCTGATATTGGCAGTACTATTACTGCGCAGCTGATAGCCTTAAAGGCAACCGAAATATCTTTGCCTGTAATTTTTATCGGCTCGTTCATGTTCATAATGGCTAAATCAAACCGCAAAAAAAGAATGGCTTTAGCCTTGATTGGCTTTGGCATACTTTTCCTTGGTTTAAAAATTATGTGTGACACTATGAGCCCGTTAAAAACTGACCCAACGATAAGCAAAACATTAACGCAAATAAGCAGTTATCCCTGGCTGGGTATTATTGGGGCAGCAGTTTTTACTTTTTTGATTTCCAGCAGCGCGGCTGCTATCGGTATAATTATGCTGCTGGCCATACAGCACATGATTAGTTTAGAAACAGCTGTTTACATGCTGTTAGGAGCCAATATAGGAACCACTTTTACCCCTATGTTATCAAGCCTGGGTGCCAGTCGAGAGTCCCAACGGGTGGCACTGGCTCATTTTTTATTTAAAACAACAGGTGTTCTTGTTTTTTTGCCGTTCATGGAACAAATTGTTTGCTTGATGGTTTATGTTACAGATGCGCCTGGCTTTCAGGTAGCAAATACACATACTTTCTTCAATATCGTCATTACCCTGCTGTTTTTACCTTTCTTAAAACATTGTGCTTATTTTCTTGAAATAGTACTGCCGGATAAGAACCAGGGCGGTCACATTAAGCCAAAGTACTTAGAAGATAATTTCTTGCCAAGTCCGGAATTAGCAATTGGTATGGCCAGCAAAGAAATTATGAACATTTCCGATTATGTTATTGATATGATTAAGCCTGTCTACACTTTATTTGCTTGCTATGATCAAGAAAAAGCAGACAAAATATTAGAGGAGGAAGAAAAGGTTGATCTGCTGGCGATGGCAACCAATAATTATTTAACTAAATTAATGAGAACACCGTTAACCAGGGAAGAATTCAATAAAACGCTTGGGTTGCTTAATATAGTGAGGGAATACGAGTTTGTGGGAGATATTGTAGAAAGGAATGTCATAGGAATGGCAGAACGTATGAATATGAAAAATCTGGAGTTTTCAACTATGGGTCAACGAGAAATATTTGCCCTGCACCAAAAGGTTGTGCAAATGATATATTTAGTAAATACGGCCCTGGCTACAAATAGTTGTTTATTGGCAGAAAAAGCCAAAATATTACAGGAGGAAATTGTTGATTTGCAATTTCGCTTGCAGATGAGTCACTTAGCCAGGATACAAAAGGGTGGCATCAAAACTGATAATTTAACTTTTATTTACATGAGTTTGCTAGATTGCTACCTAAAAATCAGCGAGCATATGAAAAATATTGCCGCGGTTCTTACTAATGACCTATCCTGTGTATGGCCGGAGGAAAAATTGCAACCAAGTTACAATTAGATTTTGCAATATATCATGCAAAAAAAGACCGTACCGCCATGAATGCGGTACGGTTTTTATGATGCTACCTGGCCAGTAGGACAGATCTGACAGCTTCATTAATTTTATCTCTGTCAGTTACGGCCCGGTGTAGAACCGGTCGTTTGTCCAGGTTACGCAATCCCTTGGGAATAGGCCAGCCGGTGTAAAAGGACAGGGTATCAAGCAATTCAAATTCACTCTTGCCGGCAATACCGGCTTCTCCCAGCAGAGCGCCGGCTACGCTGCCGTTAAATTTAAAGGGACTGGCGGTGGCAGCAACCACGCTGTAAGTAGCATCGCCGGTGGCTTGACGGTATTTTTCCAAAACCCTTACAGCTACGGCGGTGTGAGTATCCAGCAGGTAGCGGTGCTGCTGCCAGGTTTCCCGGATGGTGCTAAGAGTTTCCTGATCATCGGCAAAATCTGACCAGAAATGGCTTTGCACTTTATCAAGGGTGTCTTGATCAACAACGTAGCTTCCCTGGGTCTTCAGTTGATTCATCCAGAGGTTGATTTTAGCAGCCTGCCGGCCGGTTAATTCGTACAGCAGCCGCTCCAAGTTGCTGGAGATTAAAATATCCATAGAAGGGGACAGGGTTTTGAGAAATTGCCGGTTGCGATCATAGGACCCGGTTTGGATAAAATCTGTTAACACATTGTTGGCGTTGGCGGCACAAATTAATTTGTTAATGGGTAAGCCCATGGTTTTGGCATAAAAACCGGCTAAGATATTGCCAAAATTACCTGTGGGCACGACAAAGTTAATTTTTTCCCCCGCCCTTATTCTTCCTTCCTTAAGCAAATCAGCATAGGCAGAAAAATAATAAACAATTTGGGGTACCAGCCGGCCCCAGTTGATGGAGTTGGCAGAGGAAAGGCGGTAGCCTTTACCTGCTAAAAGCAGAGCCAGTTCTTGATCACCGAAAACCTGCTTTACACCGCTTTGAGCATCATCAAAGTTGCCCCGTACACCTATCACATGAACATTGCCTCCCGTTTGGGTCACCATTTGCAGCCTTTGCACTTCACTGACTCCTTGCTCCGGGAAGAAAACAACAATGCCGGTGCCGGGCACATCTGCAAAACCTTCCAGGGCAGCTTTGCCGGTATCACCGGAAGTAGCTACCAAAATAATTATTTCGGCAGTTTCTCCGGTCTTTTCCATAGCTTTAACTAAAAACTGCGGCAGGATTTGCAGAGCCATATCCTTAAAAGCACAGGTAGGTCCGTGCCACAGTTCCAGTACAGAGGTATCAGGCGTGAGGGATCTTACCGGCGCCACTTCGGGCACATCAAATTTATCGCCGCCGTAAGCGGCTTCAACACAATGAAGTAATTCTTCATTGCTAAAATCAGTCAGAAAAGGTTGTAAAATTGCTACCGCCCTCTCGGTATAAGGGAGAGAGCTTAATGATAGCAGTTGCTCCTCTGTTAAGGTAACCCTTTCTACCGGTACAAACAAGCCGCCATCGGGTGCGATGCCCATTTTAATTGCTTCAGCGGCAGCCAGAGCAGGTGCGTTGCCACGTGTGCTTTCATACTTCATAAAAAAGGCCTCCTATGTACATGAACATTTGTCCTTAATAAATAATTACATTAAACTACAAAATTCCCTTTTAGTAAAGATTGCCGGGCTGAAAAAACCCTCCGGAATTAATTTCGGAGGCAGGCCGGTTGTAACAGGTATTTTTCTCCCGGTTGTTTACCTCCCTTTTGCCAAAAAGCCAGGGAGGACATTTTGTTTTCATGTATAAGCACCGCAGGTTGGTACAGCGCCCCAGGCAAAGATTAAAGACAAAGGCAGGGGGGCGCAACCAAGGTTGCGCCACAGACGGTAGCAAAGAATGTAAAACAAAGCGAGGTGGTTTTATGATCTCCTGTCGGTGCGTAAACCGGAGCCAAAGAGGTTCATAAACCACCGATAATGTTAGTCGACACTCTGGGGCGCAACCGCAAGGTTGCGCCAAGTCCAAATTTGGATATGAGTCAGTACCTTACTTAAAATACTGTTTCGTTTTGCAGTTCTCTTTGAAAATCTTCCAGGGCTTTCAGCTTATATTTCTCAATGTCCGGCAACAAGGCAGATTCAACTGCGGCGGGCAGAACGCCAGAATCATTGGGCTGGGTAATATCTTTTTTATTAATTAAATTATTAAATCTGCAGCTGCAGCAGCTTTCCACAACTTTTGGCAGGCGCACGGCAGGTTTGCCCACAATGGCATGCACAATGATATTTCGTTCTTGAAACAGTTTAACCCTAATGTTAAACCTAATAAAGTTGATAATCAGCGTCAGGCAAGGATCTATCTTTGTTAAGTTAAATAACCGGTTAAAACATCCCCGGTGGCCGGGTACCACTTCTACCTCCACACAAACTCCCTGGGCTTCGCTGAATTCTTTCTGGGTAAGCCGGTGTCGGTGGTGGATGGCTGCAGTAAATTCATTAAATTTGATTTCCTTGGCAAAGCAGCCCGGAAAGCTTTGGCAGTAAGGAGACCCCACCTTGGGGAAGAATTTCAGGCATAAAATATAGTCCACACACAATAACAACCTGTCACAATTAAAGGTAATGGTACGACCCGTGATTTCTATGTTTTCGCATTCAACCCGGCAGATATTGGAAGGAAACACGAATATATTGGTGTCTACAAAAGCGTTATGGCCGGTTTCATCGTCAACGGCAAATACCACCGGCACACAGATGTCTACAGGCGCAGGGGGGCATTTGGGCTTAAATCGGTCATCCTGCATTTCTTTAGTCATATAGACCCTCCTTAATAATGATAATTAAGGCTGCACAATAATAGCCGGCCTCTATTGCATAATATTGTAATTTTTACCAATGTGTTACATAAAATTGTATATTTTATTTAATGGTAACACTTACCGGTTAATTTACATAGGCTACAGAAAGGAGGAGGTGTTTTGATGAGTCAAAAAGATTTATTAAAAACCATTTTTTTCCATAAATATCATGTTGCCGACCTGCCTGGCTTGGCTGAACTGATAAAGGAGATAAAAGAAAATAAGAAGCAAAATTATCCATTAACTGAAAATACAAAAGCGGTTCAAAAGTTTATCCGCTCGGTTGTTAACTATAAAAAATAATAGGGCGTTGTTGACGCTGCAGTTGACAGTTATCTTTGCCTACAAACGTAAGCCCTTATTTGGGCTTTTCTTTTTGTATGTACAGGCACGCCGGAAGAATTGTTTTTATAAAATATCTGGTAAAGTGTTGACAAAATGCAATTTTTTGTACCGGACGAGGGGGAAAAGAAATGTTTAATATGAATGAGTGGAAGAAACCACGATTTTTTGCTTTACCCCAGTTGCAAGTTCATAACACCGCTGCTTGCCAACAACACACAACCTCATCGGAAGGTTCCGAGGGCAACCGGCAGGTAAGCGAGCAACAAATAACAAAATATCCGGCGGTAGTAAAAAAAGGCCCGGGTTCACATCTCAGTGCCCTGTGGGATGCTGTAAACGAAATTATCAAAGGCACCGCACCGGCCGGGGAGAAAAAAGAAGCTCAGGATGCAGGTTGTCCTCAAGAGTCATGGGAGCCGGAGGAGAATCCCTGGCAGCCGGCAGATCAAGCAGGGAGTGATTTTTTGTCGGATGACCATGTAGCAGACCTGACCGGTGATTGGCTGCAGGAGGAAGAGCCGGCTGACTGGGAGAAAAGGGATGAACAAGATGAGACAAAAAATTGGGCGCCAAGTGAAGAACCAGACGAGGTACAAGATTGGGAGCAAAATAATGTAGATATTAATGAACAAGTATGGGAAGCAACCGGTAAACAAAATGAAAAATCACTGCCTGATCAAGATCAATTTCTGGCCGGCTTTCATTTATATGATTTGGCTCTGGGAGGTGACCCGGGGGCTTTACCAAGCGCCCTTGCGTTGTGGGAAGCAATCTACCGGGAGCATCCCCAAAACAACCTGGCCCGGGCTTATTACGGAGCCTGTCTGATTCTTGAGGCAAGCACCGGCGACAGTCAAGACGAATTTCTTCGCCGTTCCGTCCATGGGCTGCAACTGGTCAACAGCGCTCTACAGGAAGAACCGGGCAATCTCAGGCTGCGGTATTTGCGAGCTTACCTATATTACTACAAGGTGCCGGAAGATGTGGCCCTTTCAATTGAACAGGCCATTGAGGATTTTGTTTTCTTGCAGCAAACCTATGAACAGGATAACCAAGCCTTTGATACAGAGCTTTATCATCAGGTGATGTTCGATCTTGGTTTTGCTTACCAGCAAGCCGGTAAGCTTGATCAGGCTAAAAAAATATGGGCAAAGCTGTATGGACAATGGCCAAACCCCAGGTACAGAGAAGCACTGAAAAAATTATTAATATGAAAAAATTGGCTGTCGGTTAATTATCACCCATTAGTGTCCCGGCCGATAAAATGTTAACAACCAATGAAAGGTTGGCTTCAACCAAGCCATGTTGAGCATGAAGGAAGGTCGGGGTGATTTTATGGAAGAAACAACAAGCAGTGCCGGCCGGGAGAAGTATGAGCTGACTGATGAACCGGCACAGGTTGGCCGGGAAACGGCAGAAGCACGGGAACAATTGCCGGAGCAGGCCGGCGCAAACTCGGAAGCCGGCGATATCCGGGAGGATGTTAACTTAAATAACGACGGTATGGATTATTGGCTGCAGGAATTTGAAAAGATGCTGCAGGAGTATAAGCCGTTAAGCCAAGTATTTACACAATTTAAAAGCAAACTGGGCAAACCCAAGACTTTATTAGTGGTTGGGGGTGGCGTGGCAGCCCTTAGCCTTGCTTTGGTGAGCGTGGTGGCCGGTCAAAGGATACGCCGGCGCACGGTTATCCATACGTTACCGGTACAAAAGCAGCCCGACTCAGAAGCAGCCGCACCGCAGCCGGTGCCGGTTGCCCCTGCCAAGCGAAATCCCCCGCCTGTGCCCTGGCCCTTTATTTTCTTTAAATAAAAAACAGACGGCGCAGTGTGCCGCAAATTTTTGATTGCCTAATAAATATAACAGCATTAACCTGCTGATGATCCGGAGGAAATTATGAAAAACGGCCAAATTATTTTTTTGGATTACCCGGTAAAACCACAACCGCGATATGGTTACGGCAAGCCGCCCCATCCTGAGCTGACAACCGTCATCAGCCGGTCTGAGCCGGTCTACCGGCAGTATTTAAAGAGTTTTTTGCCCTATCAGGAGGCTTTCAGCCGCATTCCTCAAATCCCGCCCGGACCCGGCAATCCAGAACCGGCCTGGATCAACGGCTGGCTGCCCGGGTTGGATGCGTTGGCGCTTTACGGCATGTTAGCCCTGCATAACCCCCGCCGTTATATTGAAATAGGTTCAGGTAATTCCACTAAATTTGCCCGCCGGGCCATTAAAGACCAGGGGCTGCGAACCAGCATTACTTCAGTGGACCCGCAGCCCAGGGCAGAAATTGATGCTATCTGCGATCAGGTGGTCCGGCAACCGGTGGAGGATACAGATTTAACCCTTTTTCAGGACCTGGCGGCAGGCGATGTATTGTTTGTGGATCATTCTCACCGGGCGTTCACCAACACCGATGCCACAGTGGTTTTCTTAGAAATTTTACCCCGGCTGAAGCCCGGAGTTTTGGTGGAATTTCATGATATTTTGCTGCCCTTTGACTATCCGCCGGTATGGGGCCAGCGGTTTTACAACGAGCAATATCTGCTGGCCTGCTATTTATTGGCGGAGGGCGGCAAGTTTGAAATCATCCTGCCCAATTATTATATTTCTTGTCAACCGGAACTAAATGATATTTTAGCTCCCATATGGCAAGATACTGCCATGAACGGTGTGGAAACCCACGGCAGCTCCTTCTGGATCAAGATAAAATAGGGGCCAAAAGTTTTCCCTGTTTTGCAACCAAAGCAAGCATCCCGTCCCACTTAGCCAGTGAAACGGGATGTTTTTTTTTCGGTATAGGAAGACCCTTTAAGACAGCCAAAACTAGGCCAGATGAAATTTCGTCCAGCTCCGGTCAATGAAGGCTGTCCGTCTTAATCCCAACAATCCTTTTAAGTTGCTTAAGGGTTCCTCATAATCTGGTTTTAATTGTAAAGCCTTAAGAAAATGTTTCTGGGCTTCCTTAGTATTTCCGGTCAGGGCTAAACACTCGCCAAGATAGTTTAACACCACCGGATCTCCTGCATCACCCTGGCAGAGGATTTGGGCGGCTTGCAAATAGTCGCCCTTGATGATAAAACCGATGGCATCAACCAATAATTCGCCGTTCTGTTTAGCCAGCGATTGTGCCTTATTATACCAGCTCAGGCAATCCGGCAGCATGCCCCGGCGCAACAGAAATAAAGCAATAATGGCACAAGCCCGGGCCCGGTTAACGGCGTCATCCGCTGCCTGCCAATTCAACTCGGGAATTAATTCTTCCAGGGAACAACTGTTAAGAAATTTGTGTACATGAGCAAACAAAACATGATAGTCTTTCGTATTGGTAAGATTGGTTGTATGACGACGGTACAGCAACAGGGGTTCGGGAACATGGACGGCTTCCCAATGCCTGGCTACCTGCCAAATCATGTCGGTGTCTTCACTTAAAGGCAGGGAGACATCCTGCCTGATGCCCTGCAGGGCCTCCCGGCGTATCATCAGGCTGTTATTATTAAAAGGGGTGCCCACCTTTAAAAAAAACCGCAGGATGCGTTTTTTCTCAATATTGCCGGCTGCCCAATAGCCCAGCGGCCTGTTATATTCATTAATTAATAAAACATCAGAGTGGACAATGCCGACAGTGGGGGAGGTAAAATGACGCAGCAGGGTTGCAAAGCGCATGGGCAGTGAAATATCATCAGCATCCTGCATTACCGCGAAATCCCCTTTCATATTGTCCAGGCCTTTATTTCTGGCGGCTGCCGGGCCGCTGTTGGCTTGTTTAAAGTAGCGAATACGGGGGTCCTTAAAAGACAGGATAATTTCTTCGCTGCGGTCGGTGGAGCCATCGTTGATAATGATAAATTCAAAATCCGGCATGGTTTGCTGCAGTACGCTCTGTATGGTTTCTTCTAAAAAAGCCTCGCCGTTATAGACCGGCATAATCACACTGATCATTTGGCAGTCTCCTTTTCCCAGGCGCTAAAGAGTCAGGGCGGCAATGTCTTTAATGTATTCCGGATAGCCCGCACCATCCCCCAGCACCCGCAAGGTATTTTGCATGGTCTGCAACTCCGCCGCAAAGCCCCGGTGCCGGAAAAACAAAGCATATAAGTAATAAAAGTCGGCAAAGTCCGGGTAAAGCTGCATGCCCTTGTGCATCAGGCGGTGGGCATCGCTATAACGTTCTAATTTAAGCAAACACCAGGCCAGCCACCTGATAAGAACCGCGGCCTCCCGGTGGTTATTGGTTTTATCCAGGTAACTTTTAAATCTTGCCAGCGCTTGGCGATGGTTTTGCAACTGTATTTGTTCCAGGGCCAAGCTGTAAGGGTGTTCGGCCAGGGAACCGGCTTTAAATAAGCCATAAAGAAATTCGGCCCGGCCGCTGCTGCCTTTTTTTCGGTAAAAAACCGGCTGCCAGCGAACCACGGTAAATTCCGGCAATTTATAGACAAAAGGCAGATAAACCTGATCCGCTGTAGTGCCACCCAGCGCTTGGGCCACTGCTTGCTGTTCAGCGGCGGTCAATTCTGACGGCCGGAGTTCCTCCCATTCAGAAGGCTGATTTATAAGCACCGGTTGATAACCGGCAACCTTGGCATAATAAGCCTTAAGCTGGGGGATAACCTGCTGCCAACTGAACTGTTTGGCAGTTTGATAACCCCCGGCCTGTAATTTGTTATATAAGTCGGGCTGTTCCAGCAGGCGGATGATGGTGGCTGCCAATTGCCGGGTATTGCCGGTTTCATAAAACAGGCAGTTTTCGCCCTCCACGGCATAGGCTTTGACCCCGTCGTTCGGGGTGGTGATTACCGGAGTGCCGCAGGCCATGGCTTCCAGCGGCGGTAAGGGGAAGGTTTCATACTCGGAGGCACAAACATAGACCCAGGCTTGCCGGTAAACATTGCCCAGTTCTGCCTGGCTGGGATTAAGCACAATGGTGCCCACGGGTCGCACAGGCGGGTAGGGAGTGACCCATCTGAACTCAACCGGGTAACCCTGCTCCTGAACCAGCCGGCAGGCTTCCCCAATATCCGGCAGCCGCTTGAAGGGAGTGGTGTCCCGGCCCACGCCCAGGACAATGCGGTCAGCGGGCGGTTGGGATTTTGGGAAGAAAACCTCGCTGTTCAGTGCATTGTAAAAGACTGTCGCTTCCCGTCCAAATACTTCTTTAATTTTACGGGCACCGGTGACCGAACAGGTTATGATATGAGCCGGCAGCCGGTAAAAATGATGGATAATTTCCTGCAGCTCAGGGTTAACCTTTGGCCAATCCCATAAATGGAAATCTCCCTGTTCAAAATAAACCACCGGGGCAACACAGGCTTCCACACAGGCACCCAACTGATCCCAGTAAGTGGCCACCACCACATCACAGTCAAAGGGAATCCCCCGGGCCAGGTCAAGGCCAAAGGGAACCCGGCGATAATCCGCCCTTAACTCAAACCAGTCCGGCCTGGGGAAGTGGGACAGCAGCGTTACCCGCACACCGTGCTGCACCAGCCGGTTGGCATGTTCCAGGATGATTTTTACCCCGCCGCAGACACTGACATGACCCAGCAAGTAAACCACATGCAGCTTATCTGCCCTGACCGCGCCGGCTTTCTTGACCAACGTTTGCCCCGGTATGAGTTTAAGACGCTCCAACCGGCTTAGATATTCGCTGCTCCTCAGCTGATCAACCAAATACATGCTTTATCCTCCGCTCTTAGAAAGAAAGAGGAGCCGCCTAAGCAAGATCATCTTTCTTTCGTTGGGTTTATAATGTTGCTAACATAATTTCTATCATCTTATGGAACCCTTCTTCGTAAGGTGTTTTGGTTAGCTGCTCCAAGACTGTGTTGAGTGTTAAGAAGACCTGGGAGCATTCGCCCCGAGCCAAAGAGGCGGCTGCCTGGTGCAGCAATTTTTCGGTTAAATCTTTTATCACAGCCAGGGGTTTTTCCCGGCCGATGCCATGGCTGGAAAAAAGATGGCCGGGCGGCGGACCCATAGCCAGGCAGCGGTTCATACAGGCCAGAGCCGCCGGGATATTTTCCTGCGCTGCATACATGGCCCCCTTTAAAAACACCAGGTCGGTGTAATCGGGATAAACCTGCAAAAAGTGATCTATCAAATCAATACCCGCCTGGTATTGTTTAAGGCTTAACAAGCAAAAGGCCATGCCCCGGACCAGGGCGGGCGCATAGGATTCTGTCAGGGGAGTTCTGGGCAGGGAAATTTGATAGTAGGCCAACGCCTTTTGGTAATCCCCCAGTTTTTGGTACTCAACCCCCAGGTAAAAGGGTAAAAATCCTGTCTGGCCGTAATCCCGCATGGCTTTGTGCAAAATTCTTAAATTGCGCTGAATTTTATTGCGGTGGGCTTCTTGATCATTTTCATAGCCGTAATGATAAATGGTGATGTCGGACTGGCCGATTTTTTCCGGCGATGAATTGCGAATCACTGCCGGCAGTATTTGCTCGTGAATGGGTATTTCAAAACGGTGCCGGGGGCTGTTGCGAAACAACCGAAAACCGATAAAGCTGGTGCTGGGCCGGTTATCGTAAAAGTTTACAATTTTTACCCAGTACCCCTGATAATAGTCATCCTGAATAACTTGCCGCAGTAACGGCGCAGTTGCGGGAGCCAGCTCTTCATCACAGTCCAGAAAAATTATCCAGTCACCGGTGGCGTATGACAGGGACTGGTTGCGGGCCAGGGCAAAGTCATCCTGCCAGATATGGTGGTATACTTCCGCTCCCAGGCTTTCAGCTATTTCGGCTGTGTGATCAGTGGAACCGGTATCAACCACCACAATTTGATCTACAAAGGGTTTGGCGCTGTTAATGCAACGGGCAATATGTTTTTCTTCGTTTTTGGCAATTAGACACAGGCTGACGGTTTTGGCCATTTAATGCACCCCCTTTAATCCGGCATCCAAATTTAAAAATTCATGCAGCTCAATTAACCGGCGGGTGAACTGCGGGTTAGCAGGGTAATGCCGGAGAGCGGTTTGTACCATTTGCAGGGTTTGCCGGCCGTAGATAAATATTAACAGTTGCTGGTAGCGGCCGTTGCGGGGGTGCAGCCGCAGGGCCTGCTGTAAAGCGGCCTGGGCGGTAGCCAGCCGGTTGTTGTGATAAAAATATTTGCCCCAGGCAAACAGCCAGTCCGGCTGCACGGAACCCATTTTAACAGCGGCCAGGGCCAGGCGGGCGGCCATTTCCACCCGGCAGGGATTGCTGTCATCTTGCATTAAATAGTTGATTTTATCTGCTGCAGCGGTCAAACCGCCCTGGTTTAAAATTTTATCCACGGCGCTAAAGGCTTTTTGGGCCAGCAGTTGATTTACAATCTGGTTGACGTAGTAGTTATGCAGGTTGATTTCTGAGGCGGCCGGCCGGTCTAACAACAGGTGGTTTATATTCAGTATAATGCTGCGGTGTTCCGGGGCTGGCCACGCCTCATGTTCCAGGTAAGGCAGCACATCCTCCGGGGGAGCGGCGGTCCAGCAGGCCGGCAACAATTCTGCCAGCACACTTTCATATAAATGAGACTGCCGGATGTAAGCCATGCTTTGCCGGGCGGCTGCCCGGCGGCCGCTCTTAATGCAGGTTAATGCTTTATAATAAGCGGTTTCCTGCCGGTCGTCCGGCAGTTCGTTGAATAATTCAAGGGCCTGTTCATATTCGCCAATTTCGTAAAAAATACGGGCCAGCAGCAGTCGCCGGGCAACCTGATCCTTATGTTTGATATTTTCCTTTAATATTTCATAAAGCTGCTGCCTGCTGCTTGCCGCTTGCTGCAGCAAGCGGGCCAGTGCAATATACTGGTTGATGTCGGCGGGCTGATACTTTAAACCGGCAATTTGATAGGCCAGGGCTTCTTTTAGACGGCCTTCCTGTTGATAAATCTCCGCCAGCTTAAAACAGGGGAGGAAGCTGCCCACCCCGGTACGGGAAGTATATTTGCCCGCCAGTTGTTCTCCCAACTGCAGGCATTTTTCATAGCAGGCCACAGCCCGTTGAAGATGGCCTAGGCGGTGGTAAAACTCTCCTTCAACAAAATGAATATCCACATAGTCAGGGTAGTGTGTTTTGCCCTGTTCTATATACTCTGCCGCCTCCACCAGCCGGCCGGTTTTGGACAGGCAGGAAATAAGGGAAATAAAAATGCTGGGGGCATACATGGCCCGCAGGTTGACGTGCTGCAGGGCTTTGCGGTAATGGGTGATGGCGCCGGTCAGGTCGTTCAAATTTACACAAGAGCCGCCCAGACTGTACAGATAAAAGGGGTTATCAGGTTCCTCCTCCACCAGGCGCTGGTTGATGCGGTGATTGCGCACCGCTTTGTTTTTGATCAAAAATTCCCTGGCCAGGTAGCCGTAGTGGATAATGCAAAGGCCGGAGTTAACCACCGGCGGCCGGCCGCTGCGGGGGGGGATGGCGCTGATAATTTGTTCGTGCAGTTTTCCGGTGAAGCGGTACCGGGGCTTATTGCGAAACATCCGCACATTAATATGTTTTAAAGGAGCATTATTATCTGTAAGGTTAATGATTTGGAAAAAATATGCTTCATAAAGGGGGTCAGCGGCCAGGGCCCGCAGGCGCTCACAGCTATTAGGTTCCAGTTCTTCATCAGCGTCCAGATAAAGAATCCACTCCCCGCCGGCCTGTTCCAGGCTGTAATTGCGGGCGGCGGCAAAGTCTTCATCCCACTGATAATGATAAATTTTGGCGCCATACTGCCGGGCAATTGTCAGGGTGCCGTCGGTTGAACCGGTATCCACGATAATTATTTCATCAACACAGTTTTTAACACTGTTGAGACACCTGGCCAGGTTGTGTTCCTCATTTTTGACAATCATGCATAAAGAAATCATGGCTTTCCTCCGTGTTTTTTCTAAGCCAGTATATGCTGCCGGGAGAAAAGCTGTGCAATAAAAGGTCGGCAGCCGCAGCTGCCGACCCGGGTTTAGGAACAGAAAGTGGCTACAGGCACCCATTCCGCATGCTTAAATTCATTTACTTTGCTCCCTGCGCTGAAGGGCATGCCGGTTTTGGTGGCCAGGTAGACCAGCACACCGTCGGCCGAGCTGCGGCTGGCCCTGACCTCAATGTTTCTTTGGCCGCTGCCGGGGATGGCTACTTCAGTATCTTCGCTGCAGCAGGCGGGTACCGCCAGCCCCACCTCACTTACCGCCACCGTCGGGCAGTTGGTCAGGTTGCGTATCACAAAAGTAACGCTCTGGGGTGTAGCGGTGTTGTTTAAAGCCTTCAGCAGCATGGTCAGTTCGTTGCAGTCTACGGTAAAAGGACCGGTGGTGAGCAGGGGGCTTTCACTCTGGTTGGCCAGGATCTGGCTGACTTCGGCTTTAATTTCCGGCAGGCCGTAGGTTGGGCTGAAGACCGCTGCTTCAATGGCGGAAACTTCTGATTTAATGTCAGATAAGAGAGTGACGGGGAAGTCCAGGTTAAGGTTGCTGACAATGGCCAGAATATCAGATACTTCCGCCTTAATTTCCGGCAGCCCGAAAGTGGGATTATCCAGCATATCCATAATGCCGCCCACAATGGTTTGCACGGTGGAAACTTCGGCTTTAATTTCCGGCAGGCCGAAGGTGGGGCTGAAAACGCCCCGTTCAATATTGCGCACTTCCCGTTTGATTTCTTTCAGGCCAAACTTGGGGTTGCATAAAATTTCTTCGCACTTGGCAATTTCCCGCTTTAGTATGCACAGGGCTTTAATAATTTTGTGCAGCAGCAGGGCCGTTTGGTCAAAATCGCATGTATCTTCGCTGTCAAAGCCATCTTCGCCGGGCTCCTCGCCACAGCCGGGGTCATAACATTTTTTGCCCCATTTGCCCCAAGGGTTGTCGTCGTCCCAGTTATGCACAGGCAAGACCTCCTCTAAAAGATTTCTTTTACATAATATGACAAAGTTTGATAAATGTTACTTGGTTGCCAGCGGTAATTAGTGTGCCGGCAACCACGGTTGCCGGCACAAAGACTGCTTAAACGCAGAAGGTACCCAGGGGCAGAAAGTCTGAGGAATGGAATTGGCTGACCTTGCCGCCGCCGCCCGTTATGGATACGGCATACAGGAAGAGGCCGAAAGTAGAGCTGGTTTGGGCTTTCAATATGATGCTGCGCAGGGGTCCGGCGATATTGAGAGAAGCCCGGGCGCCGCAGCAGGGGGTGATGTTGGTGAAGGCCACCGAGTCAAGCAGGGAAGCCGGGCAGGTTTCTAAGGAAAACACCTGGAAGGTAACGCTCTGGAAGGTGCCGGTGGCGTTAAAGGCTTCTACTTCCATATTGTATTCCTGGGTTGTGGCCAGGAAGGGGCCGGTGGTTAAATTGGCGGCAGGGCCTTTGCACAGCATAAGCTGGTCAAATTCAGCCAGTATAGCTGAAACTTCAGATTTTATTTCCTGCAGGCCGAAGGTTTCACTGAAGACGGCGGTTTCAATAGCCGACACCTCAGCCTTGATTTCGCTCAGGCCGAAGGTTTCACTGAAGACGGCCGCTTCGATGGCGGACACTTCGGACTTAATATCAGAGAACAGGGCAAAGTCCAGATTGGATACGATAGCCAGGATATCGGATACCTCCGCCTTGATTTCACTGAGTCCGAAGGTTTCGCTAAAGAGAGCGGATTCAATGGCTGAGACTTCGGTTTTTATCTCAGGCAGGCTAAAGTCAGAATCCAACAGGAGAACTAAGATAGATATAAGTAAGGCGGTAATGCCGTCTACATCATTTTGAATGGCTGACACTTCAGCCTTGATTTCACTCAAGCCGAAGGTTTCGCTGAAGACGGCGGCTTCAATAGCCGACACCTCGGCTTTGATTTCACTCAAGCCGAAGGTTTGGCTGAAGACTGCGGCTTCAATGGCGGACACTTCGGACTTAATATCAGAGAACAGGGCAAAGTCCAGATTGGATACAATGGCCAGGATGTCGGACACTTCAGCCTTGATTTCACTCAAGCCGAAGGTTTCGCTGAAGACGGCGGCTTCAATAGCCGACACTTCGGACTTAATATCAGAGAACAGGGCAAAGTCCAGATTGGATACAATGGCCAGGATGTCGGACACTTCAGCCTTGATTTCGCTCAAGCCGAAGGTTTCGCTGAAGACGGCGGCTTCAATAGCCGACACCTCAGCTTTGATTTCACTAAGACCAAAGGTCTGGCTGCTAATCTCATCCATGATACCTGCCACTGCAGATTCCAGTGCCGACACCTCGGCCTTAATTTCGCTAATGCCAAATACAGGGTTGAGAACAATATCTGTCACAATGGCCAGGATATCGGACACCTCGGCTTTGATTTCGCTGAGGCCGAAGGTTTGGCTGAAGACCGCCGACTCAATAGCGGACACTTCGGACTTAATATCCGACAACAGGGCTAAATCCAGGTTGCTGACCAAAGCCAGGATATCGGACACCTCGGCTTTGATTTCGCTGAGGCCGAAGGTTTGGCTGAAGACCGCCGACTCAATAGCGGACACTTCGGACTTAATATCCGACAACAGGGCTAAATCCAGGTTGCTGACCAAAGCCAGGATATCGGACACCTCGGCTTTGATTTCGCTGAGGCCGAAGGTTTGGCTGAAGACGGCCGACTCAATAGCGGACACTTCGGACTTAATATCCGACAACAGGGCTAAATCCAGGTTGCTGACCAAAGCCAGGATATCGGACACCTCGGCTTTGATTTCGCTGAGGCCGAAGGTTTGGCTGAAGACGGCCGACTCAATAGCGGACACTTCGGACTTAATATCCGACAACAGGGCTAAATCCAGGTTGCTGACCAAAGCCAGGATATCGGACACCTCAGCCTTGATTTCGCTGAGGCCGAAGGTTTGGCTGAAGACCGCCGACTCAATGGCGGACACTTCAGACTTAATATCCGACAACAGGGCTAAATCCAGGTTGCTGACCAAAGCCAGGATATCGGACACCTCAGCCTTGATTTCGCTCAGGCCGAAGGTTTCACTGAAGACAGCGGCTTCAATAGCCGACACCTCGGCTTTGATTTCCGGCAAACCGAAGGTAGGGTTAAAGATGCCGCATTCCAGACGGCGAATTTCTTTTTTAATTTCCTTTAATCCAAAGGTAGGGCTAAAGACAGCATTTTCAATGAGCTTAATTTCCCGCTTTATTTCCTGTAACCCGAACCGGGGGTTTTTAAGCAGACAGAGAATCAGTTTTAGTTTAAGACAGGTTAAGATAAAGCATTTCAACCACTTGTCATCCGAGCAGTGCTTTTTAAACGGCGGCTTGAATTTTGGTTTTGACGGGGGGCATGGGTTATCCCAGGCAGATTCATCGCAAAAATCACAGCTGTCATCACTGCTGCAGTAACCGCCACTTTCTTTAAAACCTGCCCAGTCAAGCAGCTCGCTCCACTGGTATATGTTATCCCAGTCGCCGTCATCGGCAAAACCGCCACTTGCTTGCAGCTTGGTGTATAGTTCTTCGATCAGTTCATCAGGGATGTCATCAGGGTATTCCTGAAAAATACCGGCCAGATCTTCTTCCGAAGCGTCGTAATCCGGTATTTTCTCCAGCATGGAATCAACCATTGCCTGGATATACTGTTTAAATTCCTTCTTATTCATAGGCAACCTCCTTGCATATATTTAATGTTAATTTATTCCTGTGCAGGCAATTCGGTTACTTTAACCATAAAAAAACACTCGAAAGGGTTTCGAGTGTTTTTGGCTGCATTTTAACCGGGACCCAAGGGGGGGATGGCCACTTGTTGATTTTGCAGAATTTTAAGGGTAAGATAAAGCACCATTTTTTCTTCCACTTGCCTGAATTCTTTTTCCTCAAAGGGCAAAGCACAGGTCTTAGGACGCCGGCGGTTGAGATATTCGTCAAACTCAACAATACGGGCACTGATTAACTCACAGAAAGGCAGCTCGTTGAAAAATTCCTGGCTTACCTGGTTAAACTCGGAAAGATCGCCTGACAGCAAGCGGTCTTTTTCGGCGAAACCATGGCCTTTGAGTGGTTGACTGCGGAAAAACTCAAATTCTTCGGTTGTATTTACCAGAATGGAAGCGGGTGTGGCGCCGTTAAAGACAACCTGCGTCATGCAGCTAAAGGGTACGTCAACCGTACAGTGCCGGATATCGCCGCAAACCCCTTCTAAATTGGCGCAAAGGCGAGTGGCATAATCAATGTTCTTGCGTACAAAGCCTTTAATCGAAAGGGTAGCGGGCCCGCCGGGGGCTGCCGGGTCTTGCAGCAGCAAGCATTGAGTTACCTTAACGCGTTTTTTAATGTCCTTAATTTCCAAAGCCGGTTCCGGCAGGGTTACAATTGAATTGATATTTACCTGGATCGTCAATTCAGCCAGCACTACCGGTATTTTAACTGTGGCGCCGCTTGACAGTCCGGTAATGGGAACCGTAACACTGGCACATTCGGGCTGCACGCCGCCGGTGACCACTTTGCCACAGGGTTTGTGGGGTGGGAAGCATCCAGACATGGTGGCAATCCTCCTTTAATTATTTTACTGCATGTTATTCAGGGAAAATATTTTATGTTACTTTTTATGGAAAAAAAACCAGATAGAAGAATTGCCGGCGGTGGTTTTATGAACCGTCCCCACTGTAGATAAAGGATGTGGAAAACCAGAGTTGGTGCACTTCGGCCAAAGAATTGGCAAACACTGATAGTTGGGTGAGCAAAGAAGGATTTAGCTAATTCTATAAAAACAAAAAATGCGTGGCACAGTAGCAAAAAGAAAAAGACTGCATACATTGAAAGTAAAATAATGGAAACAAAGGAAATGGCATGATAATGGGGTTGCTATAAGAAGGTAAGAAGGGAAGCAACCTGGCAGCGGCTTGCTGTGGTTACTTCCCACAAATAACTTAAGTGCTTTGTGAAGGCACTATTACCTGTTGGTTTTGTAAGATCTTCAGGGTAATAAAAAGCACCATTTTTTCTTCAATTTGTTTGAACTCTTTTTCTTCAAAGGGCAGTTTGGTATGGGCGGGCCGTATACGGTTGATTAGCTCATCATACTCCACAATGCGGGCGCTGATTAGTTCACAGAAGGGCAGTTCATTGAAATATTCCTGGCTGATCTGGTTAAACTCTGACATGTCACCGGACAGCAAGAAGTCTTTTTCAGCAAACTCCCGGTCTGACAGATCCTGGGTACGGAAAAATTCAAACTCTTCCCGTGTATTTAAATTAAGTGTGGCCGGTGTAGCCCCGTTAAAAGTGACAGGTGTTGAGCAACTGAAGGGTACGTCAACAGTGCAGTGACGGATGTCACCGCAAACGCCTTCGGCGTTTGCACAGCTGCGGGTAGCATATTCAATGTTTTTACGAACAAAACCCTTGAGGAACAGTACATTGGTATCCTGCAGCAGCAAACACTGGGTTACCTTTAAACGTTTTTTAATTCTTTTAATTTCCAGGGCAGGTTCAGGCAGGGTAATCATAGAATTCAAGTTCACTTGTACCGTTAGTTCAGCCAGTACAACGGGTATTTTTACAGTTACCGGACCTCTGATATAAGTTATGGGAGCGGTGGTGCTTACACATTCCGGTTGGGTCCCGCCGGATACATTGACGCAAGCGGCTGTGGCGTAACTCTTGCTTTTTCCCCGGTCATCCTGGGGCAGATCGAGCAAGTCATTTTTGGACATTCATGAAATCCCCCTTTATAGTTTTATAGTGCATGATATTCAGGTGTCTCGAAGCGGGTTACATTTTTTAAACTGTACCGCCAAAATATGTCGGTATTACTTGGTTTTTCCGTCAACTTGATTTTATGTGGCAGTCGCAGGTTTGTCTTGATCGCCGGTTGCCGGTTCGGAAGTTTCCGATTCATCCACGGGCGGCAGACCACTGTCCAGGTCGCTGTTCGGAGAGGGTGCCGGTGCGCTAGGGGTAGGGGGAATGTAAACCTGTTGTTTTTGTAAAATTTTAATGGTTAACAGCAGCACCATTTTTTGCTCTAAAGCAAAAAACTCCTGCTCGCCCGGGGGCAGCTGGGCGGCTTTGGCGTCGCCCTTGATAAATTCGTCATATTCTACAATACGGGCGCTGACTAATTCACCATAAGGCAGTTCATTATAGAATTCCTGGGTAACCTGATTAAACTCGGATAAATCTCCTGACAATAATTCATCCTTTTCAGAGAACCGGCTGTTAGGTAAATCTTCCCGCCGAAAATACTGAAACTCTGATACCGTATTGACCAGTGGGACAACCGGCGGGGTGCCGTTAAATACTACCGGCGTGGTACAGCTAAAAGGCACATCCACAGTGCAGTGGCGTATATCGCCGCAGGTACCGGCCTGGTGGGAACAATCCTTTGCAGCATAATTAATGTTCTTGCGGATAAATCCCTTAAGAAAGAGCAGGGGTGGGATGGTTTCTTCCGGATCTTGTAATACCAGGCATTGGGTAAGTTTAACAGATTTGTTGATTTCTTTGATTTCCAGTGCCTGTTCCGGCAGGTCAACCTTGGCATCCACATTGACCCGGATACTTAGTTCCGCCAGCACCACGGGCAGTTTAGCAACAACATCCCCCGGCAGGCCCGTAACAGGCACCGGTGTATTATCGCAACTGAGCAAATTGGCTCCGGCGGTATCGATACATCCCGGGTGATAAAAAACTCTGGTTTCTGTTACGGTGGACTCGGGCGGTTCAGTTAATGCATCAGGCAATTCCGGCCATGCTGTTAATTCCTGGTAGACGGCATCAACCGCATCCCTTGCCGGATTCGCTTGTTCTGCCGCTTCACTTTGTGCCGACAGCGGCAACTCAGCTGATTCAGGCAGTTCCGCTATTGTCGTTGCTTGCATGTCGCTTTCTTGGTTTGTTTCTATGATCTGTCCAACTTTAGGTTGACTGAAAAAATCAGTCTTAAAATTGAACACGACTTATCCCTCCTTCAAAAAAATGTTTATTACATGCTATTCAACTACAGCCAATCCGGTTATTAATTATCTCTATAAAATGAAAAATGCTGTTTTCTCAGGGAAAACAGCACCGCTATAAACAAACATCATAAAAAACAAACTTAATTATCTGACCCTGCCGACTTGGCAACGGCAGCATAATGCTGCTGTACATAACTTTGGGAGACGCCGCTGCCGTGGGGGCGGCTGTTATGCAGGTAAAGATCAAAATGCCCCTCAACACCGTTGTCCGGTGTGGTATCGATGCTGTGTGGCATACCGGAAAGAGAACCGGCAATGCGGCGGCCGTTAATTTGGATCACCACCGGACGGGGTGACCAGGTCCACTGGCCAAACAGCCTCAGCATGGCATTTGTATCTGCCTGTGATGCCGGTTCAATATCGCAATGATTACCGGCACTCAAAACCTTTAATTGAAGTTGGGCACCGGTGGCGCAGTCAGCCACCGAAAAAATTACGCCGCTTTGCAATAACTTTTTTCCTTCAGTAAACCAGTCAACCAGTTCGACAGTTGGCTGTTGATCCTGGGACACTTGGCTTGCCTGGTCGGCGGCAGGCACAGCGGAGGTAACTGCCAACCAGTCAGGTAACGGCGATTTTGCTGGGCCACGGGAAGTTAAAACCGGATAAGAAATAAGCAACCGCTGGCCAATGGATAAATTATCGCCGGTTAAGCGGTTGGCTCTTTTTAGTTCTTCCACTGTAGTGCCGTATGCTTGAGAAATACTCCAAAGGCTATCGCCTTTTTTTACGGTATAAAAGTTACCGGCAAAGGCTGTATTGTTAAAAAACAAAAGCCCCGCCAGGATGAAACTGCAGACAATTTTTTTATTAAATATCATAACTGTCTCCTTTTTTTACATAATGTGTCATAAAAAACCGTTATTTTTATTGTATCTCAAGCAGGACAAGCATATCAATGAGAAAAAAGCAACAGACAAATTAGAAATATTTACCAATATATTATGTAAAATTTTACAAATTGCTACATGTTGAACAAATTAAGAGTTGCTGTTATCATCTGGCAGGATGTTTTATTTTCTTTTATAATGGTGAGTAAAAAACTACGGGTGAGGATAATGGGGAAAATCAAAATAAGAAAAAACCTTAGTGATGAAGAAATGCTGGCTAACTACAAAGAAGAAATCACTTTTGAGAATGCTTGGCAGGATACAGAGGTGAGCCGGCCGGCAGCTAAGCCGCAATCCAAAGGGCCGGCCAGGGAAGGCATTCATTCATTTTTTACCCCTGAGTTACAGGAGCAGGTGGGAAAAGCGCTGCTGGAGCTAAAGGTTCAGTTGTATAAAGAAGGAATAATCGATTATCGGATCGAAGTTAGCAGAGAGGGGCGACAGGTTATTTTAACTGCGGTCAATGCAGTGGGCAAGAAAAAAACTGCCGCCAAAACGGCGGGGAAAAAATAAGACAGGTCTAATATGCCCGGCAAGTCATACCGGCTGTCTCATAACGGGAGGTATGAACATGAATTCAATGATTGGCGGCGCGTTATATCTATCGCTGGCCGCTGCGATCTGGGGGGGTATGTATGTAGTAAGCAAGTTTGCCCTGGCTACCGTTCCCCCTTTTACTTTATTGTTTTTGCGCTACCTGGTTGCTGCCCTGCTGCTGGTCGGGATCTTATGGCGGAAACAAGAAAAACTGCTGCCTGACACAGCCAGAGGGTTAATCTTGCAAGTGGGTTTGGTAGGTTATTTTTTTTCAATTGCTGCCCAGTTTATCGGTACCAAGCTGTCTTCCGCCCATATGGGTGCGGTGATAACCACCCTGTCACCGGTGTTTTTGTCCGCCTTTGCGGTTGTTATTTTAAAGGAGAGGCTGACTGTTAAGCAGGCGGTTGCTATGGCGGTGGCTCTGGCCGGTGTGCTGGTGGTGGTAGGGGTACCGGGGCGGCAGGGAGAACCATCAGCCCTGGCAGGCAACTTGTTTTTGTTGGGCGCTGCCCTTTGCTGGGGTTATTACTCGGTTATCTCGCGCAAGGTATCAACTGTTTACTCACCGCTGCAAATAACCACCTGGGGTATTTTGATAGCCACCTTGTTTACTTTTCCCTGCCTTTATTTTGAGTACGGGCAATGGTCACCGGCGGATTTGCTTCAACTGCCGATTGTCTTGAGTGTACTTTACATAGGTATTATTTCAACCGCCCTGGCTTTTTTTAGCTGGAATAAGGGTTTAGCTCTGGTGCCTTCCCACCAGGCGGGGTTATTTTTTTTCCTGCAGCCGGTGGTAGGGACGCTGCTGGGCTGGTTTTTCCTGGACGAACATCTTAGCGGTTCGTTTTTCATTGGCAGCCTGTTAATTATGGCCGGTGTTTACTATAACATGAAACAAACTGCCGGCAGTGAGTAACCCGTATATTTGAAGCGACTCGGATTACGAGTGGACGAATCATAGCGCTGTCGGTGCGAAAGACCGGAGCTAAAGGAGATCATAAACCACCGGCAAGGTTTGTCAACACTCCGGCCCCGGCCTGTTGCCGGGGTTTTTTAGTTGGCTGGAAAGGGTTTGTTTTTGTGAGGCGAAATGTTATTCAGTTGCGGTAAGGAGGGAATGCGGTGAGCCTTCGTTTTATTATTGGCAGGGCAGGCAGCGGCAAAAGCCATGTTTGTCTGGAGGAAATACGCAGCCGGCTGCGGCAAAGCCAGGATGGCCCGCCTATTATTTTGCTGGTGCCGGAACAGGCCACTTTTCAATACGAATACTTGCTGGTATCCACACCGGGGTTGCGGGGAATTGTGCGGGCTCAGGTTTTAAGCTTTCGCCGCCTGGCCTGGCGGGTGCTGCAGGAAGCAGGGGGAGCAGCCAGGGCTCATCTGGGGGAACTGGGCAAGCGCATGTTGCTGCGGCATATTCTGGAACAAAAAAAATCCGAGCTCAAGGTTTTTCACCGGGCAGCCCGGCAGCCCGGCTTTGCTGACAGCCTGGCCGGCGCCCTCACGGAATTGAAAATGTACCGGGTTAAACCGGATGACCTGGTTGAGGGTATCCGGCGCCTGGAGAAGCAAGGCAGCAGCCCCATGCTGGATAAGCTGCAGGATTTAAGTTTGCTATATGCCCAAATGGAACAGCTGCTGGCCGGCAGGTTTACCGATCCGGACGATTACCTCAACCTGCTGGCGGAACGGTTGGGCAGCGCTCCTTTGCTGCATAATGCCGACCTTTATTTAGACGGCTTTACGGGTTTTACACCCCAGGAATTCGGGGTTATAGAACAATTGTTATTAACTGCTAACCGGGTTAATGTCACCCTGTGTTTTGATCCGGTTTACATAAATAAAAAATGCCATACAGCGGAGTTTTTTTATCCTACCGTAGAAACCTATCATACCCTGTGCGAAACGGCAGCCAAATTAAAGGTAATGGTGGAACCGCCGGTTTTGCTGCAGGCGGCAACGCCGCCCCGTTTTCAACACAGTGAAGGTATTGCCTACCTGGAAAAAAATTTTTTTCGCTACACTGCCCTTCCCGGCCGGCAGGCTACGGGAGTAAGTTTGACGGCCTGTGCCAACCGCCGGGCGGAAGTGGAGGCGGCTGCCCGGGAAATCATCAGGCTGTGCCGGGATGAAGGCTTGCGCTGGCGTGATATAGTGGTTGTTTTACGGGATTTGGATAATTACAGTCATTTAATCAACACCGTTTTTACAGATCATAGAATACCGCATTTTATTGACCAGAAAAGAAATGTCCTGCACCATCCGCTGGTAGAGCTGTTGCGCAGTGTCCTGGAAGTGGTCATCCAGCAATGGGCTTATGGGCCGGTATTTCGCTGTTTAAAGACCGATCTGATGCCGGTGGCGCGGGATGAGGTGGATAAGCTGGAAAACTATGTGTTGGCACACGGTATCCGGGGATCCCGCTGGACGGACGGGCGGGATTGGACTTACCGCCGGCGCTACACCCTGGATGAAGAAGCCGCCTGCAGTGAGTGGGAAGCAGAGGAATTAGCCTTAATCAACCGGGTGCGCTACCAGGCTGTTGGCTGGCTTTTAAACTTCAGCCAACAGGTGCAGCAAGCTGCCAACGTACGGGAAATTACCGCTGCTTTGTTTGAACTGCTGGAATCGTTAAGAGTGGCGGAACAGTTGGAAAACTGGGCTAAAACGGCCGAGCAGCAGGGCCGCCTGGTGGAGGCCAGGGAACACGCCCAGCTCTGGCAAAACGTTATTCAGTTGTTGGATGAAATTGTCGGAGCCATGGGTGATGAGCAGCTTACTTTGGAAGAATACGCCCAGGTGCTGGAAGCCGGACTGGCCGGATTAAAACTGGGTTTAATTCCGCCCGGGTTGGACCAGATGGTGGTGGGAACCCTGGAGCGTTCTCGCAACCCTGATGTAAAAGCGGCCCTGGTACTGGGAATTAATGACGGTGTATTGCCGGCCCGTCCGCCTGAAGACGGCTTGTTCAGCGATACGGAACGCCAGGTCTTAAGGAATGCCGGTATTGCCCTGGCACCCGATTCCCGGCGACAGGTTCTGGATGAACAGTATCTGGTCTATGTGGCTCTTACCAGAGCCAGCCAGACCTTGTGGTTAAGTTATCCCCAGGCGGATGATGAAGGAAAGCCCTTGGTTGCTTCTCAGGTTGTCACCCGGGTGAAGGAGCTGCTGCCGGGCCTTGAGGAAAGGCTGGCCCCGGTGGAACCGCCCTGTCCCACCGGCGACCTGGCATTTATAGCTGCACCGGAACGCGCTTTATCTTATTTGGCGGCCATGTTGCGGGAAGTTAAAGCAGGGCGCCGGGTGGCACCGGTTTGGCAGGATGTTTATGCCTGGTTTGCAGAGCAGCCGTCCTACCGGGAAACCTGCCGGCGGGTACTGGCGGGGCTGTTTCATGTTAACCGGGAACCCCGCTTATCTTCCGGACTGGGGCGGCGGCTGTACGGCAGCTGCCTGAAAGCCAGCGTATCAAGACTGGAACGCTTTGCAGCCTGTCCCTTTGCTCATTTTTTGTGGCATGGTTTGAAGCTTAAGGAGCGGCGTCAATTTAAACTGGCGGCGCCGGATCTGGGGCAGTTTTATCACGCCGCCCTGAAAGAATTTGCGTTGCGTCTTAAGGAGCAGGCTGCCGACTGGGGCCGGCTAACCAGACAGCAGGCAGCAGAACTGGTGGGTGAGGTTGTTGATGAGCTGGCACCCCGGCTGCAAAACGAGATTCTTCTCAGTACCGCCCGTTACCGGTATCTTACCGGAAAATTAAAGAAAACCTTAGAAAGGGCAGTGCTGACTTTAAGGGAGCATGCCCGGCGCGGTACTTTCCGCCCGGTGGCGGTGGAAATAGGTTTTGGCGAGAATGCAGAGTTGCCGCCGGTTAGTTTCGATCTGGACAACCGGTGCAGCATGGAAATGAACGGCCGCATCGACCGCATTGACTGTGCCGCTGCAGGCGGCCGGCTGTATTTAACGGTGATTGATTATAAGTCAGGCCAAGCTGTGCTTGATCTGGCAGGTATTGTACACGGCTTGCAACTACAGCTGCTTACCTATTTGCATGTGGCCCTGCTGCATGCCGAACGCCTGGTGCAGCAGTCCGCCTTACCGGCAGGCATGCTGTACTTCAGTATCCGGAACCCCTTTGTTTCCAGTAACGGCCCGCTGTCTGAAGAGGAAGCGGCCAAAAGCTTATTGAAGCAGTTAAAAATGAAGGGGTTACTGTTGGCGGATCCGCTGGTGATCGCTCACATGGACAGTCAATTAAACGGGCAGTCGGATTTGCTGCCGGTGGGGCTGAAAAAAAACGGTGAGTTCTTCAGCAAGTCCAAAGTAATTGACCCGGAGCAGTTCAACCTGCTGCGCAGCTACCTGGAACAAACTTTACAATCCGCCGGCCGCCGGATAATGCAAGGGGAAATTGCTGTCAGTCCCTACCGGCGGGGCCGGGAAACAGCCTGTGCCTTCTGTATCTTTAAAGCCGTCTGCCAGTTCGACCCTTTGCTGGAGGATAATACATATCGGCTGTTATTTGATGAGGAAGAACCGCAGCTGTGGTTGTTGATTAAAGAAAGTGTGGGTGATAACCATGCGTGACGCAAAATGGACGGATGAACAATGGTCTGCCATTACTACCCGGGATAAAGCGCTGTTGGTGGCGGCAGCAGCCGGAGCCGGCAAAACAGCGGTGCTGGTGGAGCGGATTATCCGGCTGATTACTGACCGGGAGCGACCGGTGGAGGTGGATAGCCTGCTGGTTGTTACCTTCACCAACGCTGCTGCGGCAGAGATGCGGGAACGCATTGCCGCTGCGCTGCACCAAGCTCTTAAAGAAAATCCCCATGACAGGCGGCTGGCCAAGCAGCTGGCCATGCTTAACCGGGCTGCCGTCACCACCCTGCATTCCTTTTGCCTTGACCTGCTGCGGCGTTACTATTACCTGCTGGATTTAGACCCGGGTTTCCGGGTGGCAGATGAAACAGAAGCGGAATTGCTGCGGTTGGAGGTGCTGGAAGAAGTATTTGAAGAACGCTATGCCCGGCAGGACAATGCAGCCTTTATACGCCTGGTGGATGCTTACGGCGGCCTGCGGGACGACAGCCGGCTGCAGGATTTAGTGCTGACTTTGTATCGTTTTGCCGGCAGTCACCCCTGGCCCGGCCACTGGCTGACGGCAGCGGCAGACAGTTTTGCCCTGGCTGAGGATGCTTCCCTGGATCAACTGCCATGGCTGGAACAAGTTAAAAAAGAAATTAGTAATCATATACGGGCAGCACTGCGCTTGTTAAAACAAGCCGCCTGGTGGGCCGGGCAGCCCGGCGGCCCGTTGCCCTACTGCCGGCAGCTGGCGGAGGATATCCGGCAGTTGGAGCCGCTGGTTTGCTGTAACGACATGAGTTGGGATAAATTATACCGTTCTTTTACCAACCTGCACTGGGGCAGGTTGGCGGCCTGTCGAGGCGAGGTGGATGAAGCTCTCAAGACCAAGGTTCAGGACCTGAGAAACAAGGCCAAAGACATGGTTAAGGAAGTTACCGCTGTTTATTTTGCTGCCCCTCCCGAGGAACTGTTGCAGGACCTGCGCTTACTGCACCCCCTGATGAAGGAACTGGCCCACCTGACAGAGGAGTTTAGGCAGTGTTATCAAAGAAAAAAACAAACAAAAGGGCTGGTGGATTTTAACGACCTGGAGCATTACTGTTTGGCTGTCCTGCTGGATCAGTCCGGCGGTCCCGGTCAGGTAATTCCTTCCCCGGTGGCCCGGGAACTGCAGGAACAGTTTGCTGAGGTGCTGGTGGATGAGTACCAGGATATAAATGAGGTTCAGGAAACCATCCTGCAGTTAGTGGCCCGGGATAACAACCGTTTTATGGTGGGGGATGTAAAGCAGAGTATTTACCGTTTTCGCCTGGCGGAACCCGGTCTTTTTTTAGACAAATACCGGCAGTACGGTGAACCGGGCAATGCTGCCGGCTGTCGTATAGACCTGCGTAAAAATTTTCGCAGCCGGTTGAGTGTGATTAATGCTGTAAACTTTATTTTCCGGCAAATTATGACCGGCGCTGCTGCCGAAGTGGACTACGATGAGGCTTCTGAACTCCGTTATGGGGCCGATTTCCCAGACAGTGAGGGGGTGCTGACAGCTGAGGGGCCGGTGGAACTGCATTTAATAGACCGCCGGGAATTGCCCCCTGACAACGGCGATCAGGCGGCCGCAGGCCAGGAAGACTTGCCGGATTGGCAGCCCGACGGGGCGGCGGAAACGGCAGAACTTGACATTGACCAGGCCGAGGCCAGGCTGGTGGGGCGACGTATCCTGGAGATGGTTAAGGGTGTCGGAGAGTCTCCGGAATCCCGGTTTATGGTATGGGATAAAGGAATGGGACAGTACCGGCCGGTAACCTACCGCGATATTGTTATTTTATTGCGGGCCACGGCCGGCCGGGCCAATACTTTTCTGGAAGAACTGCGGGCCATGGGGATTCCTGTGTCGGCGGAGCTGGGCAGTGGTTATTTTGCAGCGGTGGAGGTGGAAACCTTTATATCACTGCTGAAGATTATCGACAACCCAAGGCAGGATGTACCGCTGGCTGGTGTCTTGCGGTCTCCCATGGTGGGTTTGCGGGGGGAGGACCTGGCGCAAATCAGGCTGTGCTGCCGGGAGGGCGATTTTTACGATGCCGTGCTGGCCGCCGCCCGGGCTGATCTAGGGGAAGTATCCAGCCGATTGGCGGCTTTTCTGGCCAAGCTGGAGCAGTGGCGGTGGCAGGCCCGGCAGGGATCCCTGGCTGATTTAATCTGGCTGTTGCTGCGGGAAACCGGCTATTATGACTATGTGGGCGGCATGACAGGCGGCGCCCAACGGCAGGCCAACCTGCGGGTTCTTTATCACCGGGCTAAGCAATTTGAAGCAACCTCTTTCCGTGGTCTGTTTAGTTTTCTGCGTTTTGTGGAGCGCATGCAAGATGCCGGAGGCGATCTTGGCTCTGCCAGGACCTTGGGTGAACAGGAAAACGTGGTGCGCATCATGAGTATTCATAAAAGCAAGGGCCTGGAATTTCCGGTGGTCTTTGTGGCTAACCTGGGCAAAAAATTTAACCTGCTGGACTTAAACAAAAACCTATTGATGCACAAAAAGCTCGGTTGGGGGCCCCAAATAATCAATCTGACTACCCGGGTTGCCTATGCCAGCTTGCCTAAGCTGCTAATAAAGCAGCAGATCAGACGGGAAGCGGTGGCAGAAGAAATGAGGATTCTTTATGTGGCCCTGACCAGAGCCAGGGAGAAGTTAATTCTGGTGGGTTCGGTGCGCCATTTAAGCAAGTCTTTGGAGAAATGGTGCGCCGCCATAGACCAGCCGGGCTGGCGGTTGCCGGACAGTGAGCTGACGACTGCCGGATGTTACCTGGATTGGCTTTGTCCCGCCCTGGCCCGTCACCGGGACGGGCAGGTTTTGCGCCGGCAGGCAGGGGATACAGCACTACCGCCCGCCGAGGTGGCAGCGGATGTATCAAGCTGGAGCATTTTTGTCTATAACATGGAGCAGGTGCAAAACCAGCCGGCTGTTGATCAACCGCAAGCATCAGAGTGGCTGGCAAAAGTAAAAAAGCTGGAACCTCTGGCAGACAGCGGATACAAGCAGGAGGTTGCCCGGCGGCTCAGTTGGGTTTACCCTCTGGCGGAACTAACCACCAAACCGGCTAAGGTGTCGGTAACAGAAATCAAAGGACGGTTGACTGACTACGAGGAAGCCTTTATGCCTCACCGCCCGCCGGTCACCGGGCGCCCCGGATTTTTGCAGCAAGCCGGGGGACTGACAGCGGCGGAAAGGGGTTCGGCCGTCCACCTGGTGATGCAGCACATCAGCCTGCAAAGTTTTCCCACCGAGCAAGATGTTAAAATTTTGTTGGACCGCCTGGTGGAGCGGGAAATCCTGCGGCCGGAACAAGCGGCGGTAATTCAGCCGGCACAAATTAGCCGTTTTTTTGCCGGCCCGCTGGGGCAGCGGGTGCTCCGGGCGGTGCGGGTACAGCGGGAATTGCCGTTCACGCTGGCTTTACCGGCTGACGAGATTTATCCTGAATTATCAACTGCGGCCGGAGAGATTGTTCTGGTGCAGGGGGTGATTGACTGCCTGGCAGATGAGGGGGACGGGTTGCTGCTGATTGACTATAAAACCGATACGGTGACGCCGGGTCAAAGTGTTCCGGCAGAGCGTTACCGGGGGCAAATAAATCTATATACCCGGGCGGTACTGGATATCTTTAACAGGCCGGTTAAAGAAAGAGCCGTTTATCTGCTGCAAAGCGGGGAAACTATTTATTTTGGGCCTGGCCAATAAAAATTAAACAGGACGGTATTATGGATAAAAAGTTGTTATTAAAAGCCGCCTTGCTTTCCCAAACCGTGATTTTATCTGTGGGCCTGGCGCTGCTGTGGTTGTTTAATGTACGTCATGGGGTCGGTTGGGCTGATATATTCAGGCTTGGCGAGGCATCCTTGGTTTTTGGCTGGGGCAGCCTGCTGGCCGCCGGGTTGGTACTGTTGCAAATACTGCTGTTTTTTATGGTACCTCATAATCTGCTGCTGGATGACGGTACGAATAAAACCTTTTATTCTTTTTCTTACTTTACGCTGGTATTGCTGATGGGTTTGGGTGCCATATCCGAAGAACTGTTATTCCGGGCAGCCCTGCAGCCTGTTTTAGGTATTGTCATGACCAGCGCCCTGTTTGCTGTCATCCATGTTCGCTATTTGAAAAAATGGGTGCTCTTGTTAGGAACCTTTGCCATGAGTGTGGCCCTGGGCTGGCTGTATCAGATGACCCAGGTCATCTGGGCACCTGTTTGGGCGCATTTTCTGGTAAACTTCGTGATGATTTGCTGCGGCAAAAACGGTCTGTTTGTACCGGAGGAACCATCCGGGTTACCGCCGGCAGAAAATTCATAAAAGTGTCGCAGCGGCGACAGGAATTTAAATCACTTTGCCGAATATATAATTTCAGAACTTTTCCGGTGTTGCCGGCCCCGCGTTATGTGTCTTAAACAGGGGCTGGCCTTTTTTTGCTTTGGCAGGAGAACTAGGTCTGTCTGTCAGCACAGACGGCTGCCGCAATGGCAGCGCCGATGCCGGAACCGTTGCCGGTAAGAACCGGCAAAATACTTTGGGCTTTATCGTTGAATACTTCCCGCAGCACTGCCCGTACTTTTGACAGGTAGCCGGGCATTTTCTCAAACAGTGAACCGTCCAGCCCGATCACATGACGGCGCTGCAGGCCCGGGTCTATTTGCTGTAAGATGCCGATGTAAGTGGCGCCGACCAACCGGGCAGAACGCGAAATAACCGTTAAAGCAATCTTTTTTAATACTTGCCGGTCAGTCAAGGTGGTGGGATGTATGTTTTGCCTGGCGGCCAGCCAGCGGTCAATATGAAGCAGTGAGGGGGAATTATCCGCTGCCAGGAGAGCCAGCTCAGAAGTGTCAATGGTTTGCTGCTGCCTGACTAAAGCCGGTATGCTGCCACGAAAAAGCAGGCCCTGTTCAACCATATCCAGCAGGATGAGGCGGCAAATTTCTCCCAAATAACGGCCCGCAACAGCCTTTTCCAGCAGTTGGGTACCCGGCCGGCGGCTGTTGCTGTCCAGCAGCCGGTCGTATGCTGTAAGGGCAAATTGCTTAAAGTTGCCGGCTTCCATGTTAATAATCATGGCCGGTTCTTTTGTTTTAAAATAACAAGTATTGTGTCCGGTGCCGCAAATGGAGCCGATATCGGCGTGGGGGTTGCTGTAGGCGGCTGTAAGCAAGGTGCCGGTGGTGTCATTTATGAGGGCAGCCGGCTGCAGATGGGCTAAACCCCTGTCAGCCAGTGCTCCGGCCAAAAGCCCCATGATTTCCCGGCCTACCACTGCCGAGGTTTGAAACTCTTTCGTCCAATGCAGCAACACGGCTTTGTTGGCTGCCAGCTGACGGCAGGGGAAAGAAAAGGTAAGGCCCAGTGAAGTGGCGAAAGTACCCTCCATAAAAGAGGCAATCTGGCCGGCCAGAAAGTCAAACAGAGCTTCGCCGGTGGTTTCCCGGGCGGTGAAATCATACCGGCCGGAGGGGTCTTTCAACCGGAAGGAATGTTGTTTTTTAATGGCATACTGCCCCCGGCCCAGCAATTCCACCAACTGTAAACGAACGTTAGTGCCGCCGAAATCAACCGCCAGAAAAGTGCCGGTTTCGCTGCCGGCAGGCAGCTGCATAAATGTGGGCAGCATTTGTAATGAGCCTTGGCCGGGCAAACCTGTCATTTCTGTTTGCAGCTTCTTTGCTAATTCTCTGACCTGGACGGATGACAGGTAAAATGCATTTTCAATCTGTTCCAGTTTTTGGATTAATAATTTAGTCATACCAATGTTTCTCCAAAGGAGTTTTAATTAAATTATTACTGATAATTATACTGAGCAAGCTGTGGTCAGCACAATTAAAAAGACGCCGCCTTTTGTTTAGGCATGACGTCTTTCTGTCTTAGATCGGTCATATTTTACCACCGTGTTGATGAACAATGGCAAAGGCTTGCTGCAGCTTGTCCGCAGGCGGTTGTATAAAAGGAACGGCATAATTATAGTCCAGGTCAGACAGGGTACCCCCGCTGAGATCCGGGTGGATCGACTGGTTAAAAACATCAGTGGGGTAATTGGCCGCCAGGGAGTTAATATAGGGAAGCCGGAAGCCTGCTTCGGTTAAATCTTGGGCTGCCCGGGCTGCTGCATTTACCGAGGCAAAATAACTCATCAGGAATTTTTCGTCAGGGGGTAAGGACATGGATAAACACCTCTGGTTTTTGTTATATTATACCCCTTCGGAAAAAAGTATATGAAAAACCAAACCCGGCAGCTGTCTGCCGGGTTGCTAAATTATTCCGGCCAGGCAGCCTGGGGGGATTTGCTGAATTTAACATCCCATAACACATGCATGCGCAAACTGTCGTCCTGCTCAATATCGCCGGCTATTTTTTTATTGGAGATCATAATATCAAAGGGATTTTTAACATATTCGTCAAACAGCAGTTTGCCGGCTGCCTCCTTATGAAAGGCAATGGGCAGGCGGACGCCGTTTTGCCATTTCACCAACAGTAAGTACATGTCTGATTCAGGGTCATAGGCCCAACTGGGCGGCGAGTATTCCCCGGCAGCCATTTCCAGGGGTTCGGTCCAGGCAGGGTGAACCAAAACCATGGTGGTACGGGAAAATTCCCGGCCGTTTTCTTCATAATTGAGATCTGCCCAGGCGCCGAAATCCGGGCTATAGGCAGTGCTGCCGTACTCCTGGATAACATCAAACTTTGCTTCTTGGGTCATGATAAAATTCCTCCTAAATGTAACTTGGCTTATATTAGTCCCTTTGGACATTATTCCCTGTTGTAAAAATAATTTGCATCTTGTCCGACCCGTCCAGGTTAAAATTAAAACAGCTCAACCTGTTCCTGCTTGTTCTTAATCCTTTGGTCCAACAGGCTTTTCAGATTCGGACAACCTTCCTCAACCCACATCTGATAACCCTGGGACTGCAGTACGGTTTCCGGGCGTTTGCCTGCCGTCATACCCACATAAGTGCCGTCCAACTGCCAGATGTAAAGATATACTTTATCTGCGACGGGGCTCATTTGCACCTTGGCGATGCACCACCGGCCTTTATATTTCCAATAAATATACTTCTGATGAAGAAAATGGTCAGTCACCTTAGGAACCCCCGTTAACCCGTTACTTTAACTAAGTTCGCCGTTGGCATGGAAAATCCTGTTTTATTGGAAATTCTCCTGTATTTCTTGCATTTTTCTAACAATAGAGGGTATGTAAGAAAACTTGTAGAAGTATGATATATCACACAAACATGGGGGTTGTATTATGACAGAGCAATGGGGAAAAAATGTGGAAAGTTTGCCTGATTTTTGGGTTGATCCTGAAAAATTGTCTGTAATACAGGATTTAATGTTTTCCGGCATTAATGTTATGCTTACCGGCGATCCCGGTACGGGTAAAACAGAACTTACCAAGCGGCTGGCCCGGGCGCATAACCTGCCTTTTCACCGGGTTAATGTGGGTGCCGTCCGGACGCCCAGGGATTGGTTCGGGCATTGGGAATTTATTGGCGGGCAAACGGTTTTTGTTCAGTCCCAGTTTGTTGCAGCCATTCAGCAGCCGGGTATCGTGGCACTGGATGAATTTAACCGGGTAACTCCCGATATTCATAACTCTATTTACACCATTTTAGACCACAACCGGGAAGTTTATATTGAAGAAACCAAACAATACATTACGGTGCATCCCCGTTGTATTTTTATTGCTACCGAAAACCGGGGCCGCAGCCATACCGGTACCTTTATGGAAGATACGGCGGTGGAAGACCGATTTGAAACAATTCAGCTTACCCTGCCACCGGTGGAAGTGATGGCTGATCTGCTGGACAAGGTCTATGGTGCCACGCCGCAGCATGCCTTGCTGCTGGCCAGGATTACTCATAAACTTAACAGCCTGTACCATGAAGAAAGCCTTAGCCGTCCCACCGGATTCCGTCCCGCCATTGCTGCTTCGGCATTGATAAGCAGGGGACAACCGCTGCAGACTGCCCTCAAATACACCTTTGTTAACCGTTTCTCGCCGGAAGGCGGTGTGGATAGCGAACAAACTACAGTGTTGCAGGTAATCCAGGCCTATTTAAAATAAGCCGGTTGGCAACAGCCTGAGAAGCTGGGAGGGAAAAGAGTGAGCACAGCAGATCAGTCTGCGATAACTGCTTGGCAAAACAAAAGCTTGTCTGATTTTTGGTTAAGCGGCCGGGGGTTGGACCATAATTCAAAGACCCAAGGGCAGCCCTACGCTCTGTTCAGCCATAAACTACTGGCCTCGGAAGATACGGATGCCCAGGCCATGGCCCTGACTGCAATATTAGGGGCGGTGGCCCGGGTGGTGGATATTGTACATGGACGAAACAAATTTACAGTTAATTTCAGTTCCCAGGAAACCCGCACCGACTTTGCCGCTAAACAAATTGCTCTCAGCGCGGAACCTTTGTTTAATCCGCCCAGGGGTTATTTATTGCCGGATATTGTAGATGTGTTAACCGGTATGGCCCTGCACGAAGCTGCCCATGCCCAGTTCAGCTCGCCGGAGTATTATACTGAAATGCCCGGCAATCCGTTTATGGCCGTAATCCGTAATGTGGTGGAAGACACCTATGTGGAACACTTGACCGGTTTGTATTATCCAGGTTATGCCGGTTATTTTTGGAAGTACCGCCGCTATGAATTTGACCTGCAACCTGAAAAATGGGCCCATCAACCAAAACAAAATTTGATGGAAAATGAACTGAATTTGCGTGCTACAGAATTTTTGCTGGTTATGAGGTCTACCAAAAACTATGTTGCGAAGGTAGGACGGGTAAACCAGGTGGCGGCCATGCTGCAAAAAATGATATTTATTGATAATCCGGAGCGACTAAGAAAACTTAATACCCGGTCAGTGGCCAGGAAAATATATGAGGAGCTTTTTGGCAATCTGATCCAGCACGATATTGCTTATTCACTGCCCAGTTCTTTGCTTGATTACAATAAACGGGGAAAGCACCAGGGGGAGCCTGGCACTGCAAATAACAATAATAAGACCAATATTCCCAGCCAGCTGCAAAACTTGATTCAAAACATGCGGCAGGAACAATTGCAGGTTGCTAATCTCAGCGAACTAATGGAGGCGGGCCTGGACCCGGATTACCCGCCGCCCCCGCCGCCAATGGTGGTTTTTCGCCGCCCGTTAACAGATGAAGCAGCCGCTGCCAGGTATGAGCAAGCGCGCAGCGTGGTTAAGCCTTTTGTTATCAGGTTAAGAAACCGTTTAAGCTGGGCCAATACCCGCCAGGTGATCAACCGGTACCACCTCCCCAGCGGCGAACTGGACCAGGATGCTCTTTACCAGGCCAGGTTCTCCAATAAAATATTTCACCGCACAGAAATTATTGATACCCGTACCCGCAAACTGGATATCGGCCTGCTGGTGGATACCAGCGCTTCCATGGTATATCCCGCCGGGGAAGGTCTGTCCAGGATGCAGTTGGCCCGCAACCTGGCGGCGCTGTTTGTGGAGGCCCTGGAGCCGCTTGATTCGGTACAAACCTGGGTATTTGGTTTTAATTTGAAGGGGGCGGTGAACATGTATGAGTTATATACCCCTGCTTCCACCAACAAGTCCCGCATCGGCATGACCGGCGCAGAGGGCACCACGCCGGAAGGAACTGCTTTAAAATATGCTGCTTTGCGTCTGATGGCGGAAGGCAGGCCTTTGGTGCAAAAAGTGTTAATTGTCATCGCGGACGGCAACCCTAATCCCGGCCCGGAAACCAGGATGGTGAAGGAACAAGTGAAACGATTAAAAAACCTGGGTTGCCAAACCATTAATATATTATTGGGCGACCGTCCCCGGGTATACGGTTATGATCACGTAATCCCCTGGACGGACTATTATACTGTTACCACGGATTTTGGCAGGTTACTGAAGAAACTGGTGGAGGATAACAGATAAAAGTATGGCCAAAACAAGCAAACCTGCTGTCGGAGAGCCTCACGACGGCAGGTTTGCTTTATGTTAGATAAAAATAAAAAATTATGTCAAGACCCAAGGGCTTATTTGGCAAATTAACATTGCATTAATAAAGAACAACAATTTATTGCCAGAAAAACAATTTCTCCAATATATTTTTTACAATAAAAAGTATTCCTTTTTATTGTAAAATCAGTAATGACAACAAAATAATGTCACTGCTTGCATAACAAGACTTTTTAAGGTTTTAGTAATGATAAAACCTTACCAACAAAAAATATTTTTTATTTTGGAGTAAAAAATCTCTTGCAATAAAAAAAACCTTTTGGTAGCATAACCGCAAACGGTAAATGACAAAGCTATTATGTTAATTAATTGAAAACATATTTATTGTCATAAAAGAATGTTTTTTCTGTTAAGGTTTAATAGTTAATCAATTGCCAATTCTTTGGTCTGGGGGGTGAAGGTTGTGTTTTTTCGCAAGATAACCACCAAGAAAAACGGCAAAGAATATGTATATGTAAAATTAATTGAGAACTACCGCCAGGACGGTAAAGTTAAACAGCGGGTTATTGCTAATTTCGGCAGCGTGGATAACTTGTCCGCTGAAAGGATTAAATATTTAATTGCCAGCTTGAGAAAATTACACAATGAAATTGAGACCCAGGCAAAAGAACCCGGGCTGTCTCTTTCTCTCAACATAACTTCTCAGATCCATGAAGTTAAAAAACAAATCAATAATTCACCCCTCAAAGAAGCGCTGTTCCGGCTTTTTGGCGAGGCAAACTACGGGTTGGCGGAAGCGCTGATTGTAAAAGCCATTACAGCGGCAGAAATTGACAAACCGGTTCAAGAGGTTTGCCAAAATTTGGGCCTGACTGCTGCGACCAGCCTGCAATTTTATAACGCGATGAAACTTTTGGGTCAAGACAGGACTAAAGGAGTCTTGTTGTCAACCAGGCTTTTTGATGCCGGTGGTAATGATAACATTCACAAAGTAGGAGTCATCCACTTATTTAAAGCTGTTTTTGAAGGCAACTCCTTTGAAGTTGATATGACCGGAAATATTTTTATGCCCCAGAATTACCGCAAGGAAATATTTGCGCTGATAGCCTGTGATTGCTGCGGCGTGCCGGTTGATTTTGAATACGCTGATGAGTGGCGTGATGTTCCGGCGCAACTGCAAACATTGGTGAAAAGGCTGCGCAATAAAACGGCTGCTCGGTTTATTGTTTTGGATGAAACAAATATGCTTGCTGACACTTCCTTACCGGTAGCAAAAGTTGCGGCGGAAGTGCCGGGGGAAATACAAAACGCCTTAAAAAAGGGAAGTGTAAAACACGGTAACCGCCTGTTTTTTCAAGTTACCCGCTTCAGCCAGTTGAGCGAAGGGAAAATTAAAGAATTACAGGCCAAACTGGCAAGAGTGTCGGCCGGTTTAGAAACTATTAAGGCTGATGTCTTGCTGGGTAAATTAACCAGAGAAACACAAATTCGCAAAAAAGCAGATAATGTTATTAAATCCAACCAGTGTGAGGATTTGGTTACTTACAGCTACAATGACAATGATCAGGTTTTTAATTACTACATTAATGAGGAAAACCTCAAGCAAAAGAAACAGACAAAACATACCACCGCTTGGGTAATTGACAGATGGCCGGAACCAGGTTTGGATTACGGGCTGACTGTCAATACCGATCGTTTTCGCAACTTAACTGACCAGCTTAAAATACCGCCAATTAATTTATATGTAGATTACCATTACTCGCCGGAAATAATCTCAGGCCATTTACAGCTTGAGATGATTAAAACACAAATTCTCAACGCAATGAACACACCGTATCAAGGGGGTGAGATGTAAAAAAGTAATTTTGTCAACACAATTTACCTGCTTTTCATTTTGATCTTAGCACTTTTAAAATCAACATTCAATACATTCAGGCAAATAATTTAGAAAATTTTTGTCATTACCGCAGAGAAAAAATTTTAAAAAAAATGCTTTACAGACTTGTTTAAAGGGGGTTGCCCAGATGCGCGGATTGTATGAAGCCTTAATGTCCGCCTCCAGGGCCCATGCCAAATGGGAACTGGAAATGTCCAATAATATTATCAGAAACAGGAAACATTTATTAATTTTAGCAATTATGATGCTTCCTTTGATTATTCCTGCCATTGGTCAGGCGGCCAACTTACCTGCTTTTATCGGCGGTAAGAGTGCCTTCGGGCCTTCCCACTATAACCCCACCATGTTTTACGGATCAATGGCGGTTGGTGTTTGTGCCGGCCTGATTACCGGATGTATCGGGGCCGGCGGCGGCTTTGTGATTACCCCTGCTTTGATGAGCCTGGGTGTTAAGGGTATTTTGGCGGTAGGTACCGACCAGTTCCATATTTTTGCCAAGGCTATCATGGGTACGGTTATTCACAAGAAACTGGGTAACGTTAACGTTCCTCTGGCCATTGCCTTCCTGGTGGGTTCCGGTTTAGGTGTGACCGCCGGCGGGACTTTAAACCGGGCGCTGTTTAATGCCAACCCGGTGTTGAGTGATTTTGTCATCAGTCTGGTTTATGTAGTGATGCTAGGTTTTCTGGGTTTCTACTCTCTTTACGATTTCATTAAAACCAGGCATCAAAAGGGCGGCGATGCCCACGGCGGACCGGTGGGCATGACCAAGCTGGCTGTCAAACTGCAAAGTATTAATCTGGCTCCCATGGTTAAGTTTGATGAAGACATCACTCCTGGCGGCCGTAAAATTTCCGGCTGGTTCGTGGCTGTTTGCGGTGCCATTGTTGGTTTTGCGGCAGCCATTATGGGCGTGGGCGGCGGCTTCCTGACCTTCCCCATGTTTGTATACGGTCTTGGAGTATCTTCTTTCACTACCGTTGGTACTGATATTCTGCAGATCATCTTCACTGCCGGGTACAGCTCCATTGCTCAGTATGCCATCTATGGCTACATTTTCTACACTCTGGCTATGGGTATGCTGGTGGGTTCACTGCTGGGCATTCAAATCGGTGCCGCCACCACCAAAGTGGTTTCCGGCATCTACATCCGTGCTTTTTACGCTATAGCCATTCTGGCCGGTTTTGTCAACAGGGCCTTTGCTTTGCCGGAAAAATTGGTGCAGATGGGATATATCCAGATGGACGCAGCCACAGGCAAATTGCTGGCTGATATCGGCGCCTGGATCTTCTTCGGCTTGGTAATTTTGTTTGCCGGTTGGATTACTCTGAGCTTTATTAAGGGTATTCCCACCCTGCGGGCCGAGACTGCAAAGGGTGCCATGGCTTCCGGCGGGAAAGGAGTGAGCCATTAATGATAAGAGACAGTAAAGCCTTTTTTATCGGGCTGCTGATGATGCTTTCCTTCCTGGGAATATACGCATATATGATGAGCCCTTCATTTGGTAATGGCAGAAACGGTTTGGAGTTTGCCGATGACATGTTTAACTCAATCTCTAAGGGTTCCGTTAATGATGTAATCCAAGGAGAAGTTAAAAAAATTGACAAGTGGCACGGAACGGAAATTGATGTTACTTTGCCGTGCAAAGATGAAGCACAGGCTGACAGATGGTCGGCCGCCCTGCAAAAGGTAGACGGTGCACAGGTGAGTGTTGACGGCATCAAGGTGAAAGTGAAAACCGACCTGGGCAACTTATTAGCCAATATTGCTGAAGACTGTGCCAATATGTTTGATAATAACGGTGAGGCCGTGCAACAGAAATACGGCACTGACCCCAGGGATGCCACCAACCGCTGGTACAGCATTACAAAAGCGGTTATTAAAGACTTAGAAAAACAGGAGCGGTTTAAAGAGTCGGTTGCGATTACCCAATTCCAGAAAAAAGTCATTGAGCCTTCCTATAATTACTATGGTGTGGAAGCTAAACAAGTAAGAGATAACACCGGCGTCATGACTTTTATGATGGTATTCTATCTCATCTACACCTTGTGGTACGGTTTTGCCATTTACTACCTGTGTCAAGGACTGGGTATTACCATGAGCAAAGCAGCTAAAAAGCAAGAAGCATAATCGAAAAACACCCCTGCGGGGGTGTTTTTGTTTTGAACTGCTGCGATATAAGTGCCGGACCGGCCCTTTGGTTCATAAATCAAAATGACAAAGAGTAAATGTCAAAAGTGAAATTTTGCTGATTAATAAACATTCTTTAGTGAGAAACTTGCACGATCAAAAATTTTTGCTTTTGTGCAAAAAAGCACTTGCATAAATAAAACCACTTTGCTAATATTTGCACAAAATATAGAAGGCAAAATAAAGGCAACTTAAAGTTTGATTACCGGAAAACATTAATGCAAATGTTTAAGTTAGCTAAATAAATGACCAGGTTTTTGTTTTAAAAAGTCAGTCAAGTAGTCAGCATTTAAAAAAGAAAGAGTTTATACCCATTAATATACCTGTGTACTTTCATTATACAGGGGCAATAATGTTCATGGGGAATTAATCTTCGGGCAGTTATGCCAGGGGTTATAAAAACAAATAGCCGTGGCAGCCCATATACCACAGCAAGGGGGTGATACCCAAAAATAAAGTAATTTTGTCAACACAAATTTATTTGCACAAACTTATTTTATCATCGTATTAAGAACTAATCAATAGTTTTAGAACAGAAAAAACATTGTTTTGTCATTACTGAGAGTTATTTAAAAGCACCTTTTTTAACTAAAACAGATTGAAGGGGGTTGCCCGCATGAGAGGATTGTATGAAGCACTGATGAGTGCCTCCCGTGCTCACGCCAGGTGGGAAATAGAAATGTGCAACAATATTGTCAGAAGCAGAAAACACCTGCTGATTTTGTTTATCATGCTGCTGCCTTTGCTTATTCCGGCCATCGGCCATGCTGCTGACCTGCCGTCTTTCCTGGGCGGTAAAAGCAGTTTTGGTCCCTCCCACTATACACCGTTTATGTTTTACGGATCAATGGCAGTCGGTGTTTGTGCCGGCTTAATAACCGGTTGTATCGGGGCCGGCGGCGGCTTTGTGATTACCCCTGCCCTGATGAGCCTGGGCGTTAAGGGTATTTTGGCTGTGGGTACCGACCAGTTTCATATTTTTGCCAAGGCTATTATGGGAACCGTTATTCATAAAAAGCTGGGTAACGTTAACGTATCTCTGGCCATTGCTTTCTTAATTGGCTCCGGTATCGGTGTAACCGGCGGCGGTTCATTAAACCGTGCGTTGTTCAACGCTAACCCGGTCTTAAGCGACTTTGTGATCAGTACCGTTTATGTGGTGATTTTAGGCTTCCTGGGCTTCTACTCTCTGTACGACTTTATCACTACCCGGGGCAAGGCGGCCAAGGCAGCTAAAGGAGATGCCCACGGCGGTCCGGTAGGCATGACCAAGTTGGCGGTTAAGCTGCAGAGCATTAACCTGGCTCCTATGATTAAGTTTGACGAAGATATTACACCCGGCGGGCGTAAGATTTCTGCCTGGTTTGTGGCTGTCTGCGGTTGTGTTACCGGTTTCCTGGCGGCCATCATGGGTGTGGGCGGCGGTTTTGTAACCTTCCCGATGTTTGTTTACGGCTTGGGTGTTTCTTCCTTTACCACTGTGGGTACCGATATCCTGCAGATTATCTTTACTGCCGGTTATAGTTCCATAGCCCAGTACGCCATCTATGGCTATATTTTCTACACCCTGGCCATGGGTATGCTGGTAGGCTCGCTGTTGGGCATCCAGATAGGTGCAGCTACCACTAAAGTGGTACCGGGCATTTATATCCGAGCCTTTTATGCCATCGCCATCCTGGCTGGTTTTGTCAACCGGGCGTTTGCTTTGCCGGAAAAAATGGGTCAAATGGGATATATTAAGATGACTCCCAACACCGGTAAATTACTGGCCGACATCGGCGCCTGGATCTTCTTTGGTCTGGTAATTATCTTCGCCGGTTGGATCATTATCAGCTTTATCCGCGGTATTCCTACCCTGCGGGCGGAAACCGCCGGCAAGGCTGTAACAGAAGGGAAAGGAGTGAGCCATTAATGATCAGAGATAGCAAAGCCTTTTGGATTGGCATCTTGATGTTGTTGTCCTTCTGCGGTATCTACATTTATATGATGAGTCCTTCCTTTGGTAACGGCAGAAACGGCCTGGAGTTTGCCGATGATATGTTTAACTCCATCTCCAAAGGTTCAGCCCAGGCGGTTGTATTTAGTGAAATAAACAAGGCAGAGAAATGGCGCGGCACAACTGTTGAAGTTAACCTGACATGCAAGGATGAAGCCCAGGCCGGCCGATGGGCGGCTGCCCTGCAAAAAGCAGAGGGAGCGGAAGTTAAGGTTGATAAAGCTAAAATTGCTCTTAAAAGCGACCTGGGTAAGTTACTGGCCAACATTTCGGAGGATTGCAAAGCTATGTACGAGAACAAGGGGGATATTGTGCAGGCCAAGTACAATACAGACCCCAGGGATGCTACCAACCGCTGGTACAGCATAACCAAAGCCATTGCCAAAGATTTAGAAAAGAAGCAGCAATTTAAGGAATCCATCTACCTGCAAACCTATCAAAAGAAGGTTATTGAACCGGCTTATAATTACTACGGCGTGGAAACCAAGTTTGTTAAAGACAACAAAGGCATTATGACCTTCATGCTGGTATTCTACTTGTTCTATACACTTTGGTACGGTTTCGCCATTTACTACATCTGTATAGGTTTGGGTATTACCATGACCAAAGCAGCAAAAAAATCAGAGGCATAAAAACTACTCAACACCCCTCTGCCGGGGTGTTTTTTTGTGAACTGATATGGCAGCTCTGGTTTACTGTTTGCGAGGCAATTGAGACCATAACGTCTGGATGCGATGGGACAGCTTGTAATAAGAGGCCATAAATATCACCTGCACCAGGGGCATAATGGCTACCACTACCACCGTAAGAGGTGAAAAGAACAGCACCGCAATGGCCAGCGAAATGGCCAGGTTTTTGCCGGCAATGCTAAAAGAAACAGCTGCCATATCCTGATAATCCAGGCTGAGCAGACGAGACAGTCCTGCTGAGAGGGTAAAAAGCAACGGGTAAAAAAATAGTGCCGGTATAACTAACTTCAAAAGATAATCCGGGTGCTTAATTAGTTGCTGTGCCTGAGCGGATAACGAGATGAAAAATAAAACGTACATGCCAAGGGAAGCCAGGGCCGGGAAATTTGGTTTAATTTGCCTAAATAAATCCCAACCGTATTTTTTAAGAAGAAAAAACCTGGTTATTGTTCCCAACACCATGGGAAGAACAATGATGGTAATCACTGTTTGCATCATTTGCAGCGGGTCAATGGGCACATATTTTCCTGCCAGCAGTGTCATCCACAAAGGAATTAAAAAAATTCCTATCAACTATCTAAATGTGGTAACTAATAAGGCCACCGGAATACTGCCCCGGGACATGCCGGTCCAGGTGATAACCATGCCGGCACAGGGAACCGTGCCAATTAAAATAAGCCCTACGGCAAAATCGGGGTAAGCATTTAAAAAGGTCTTGGCCAGAAAATATGCCAGCAGGGGTGAGATGGTAAAATTAACACCGATGGCCAGGGTAATTACCTTTAATTTTGCTAAAGCCTGTCTCAGCTCCCCAAATTCTAAGCCAATCATCATAGGATAAAGCATGACAAACAAACAGGCCGGCGAGAAGGGCTGCAGCCTTTGCCCGACCCCTGGATAATAATACCCAAACCAGGCAGAAAAACAGATTACCCCAACCAGCAGTTTAATCACATGGCGGTTAATAAAACCTGTACAAGTAAAAAAAACATTCAACATTTTTAACACCGGCTTTATTTAGTATCCTAAATTATATTTTACGTTACCCAATGGTACTTGTATAGGGTATATCCTGGCTGCGTCTGTGTAACAAAGGAAGCAGCAATAAAATTTACAGCTTTAGCATTATTTGATAAGATATATCTTAATTTTGTTAAGAATTATATTAGTTTTTGAGGTGAGGGACGTGGACTTATTCAGTTCATCCGGCATTAACCGGCAGGTGGCGCCCCTGGCAGAGAGGATGCGGCCACGGACCCTGGATGAATTTATCGGCCAGGAACATATCGTGGGCAGAGGCAAGCTGTTGCGGCGGGCCATTGAAGCAGACAAGTTGGGATCGGTTATACTTTATGGCCCGCCGGGAACCGGGCAAAACAACTCTGGCAACCGTTATTTCAGAAATGACGGCAGCCAATTTTGTTAAAGTAAATGCTGTGGCAGCCGGGGTGGCAGAGATCAGAACAGAAATTCAGAGGGCCAGGGATAATCTGAACTACTATGGCAAAAAAACTATGTTTTTTATAGATGAGATACATGCCTTAAAACGAGGGGCCCAGCAGGATTGCTTGCTGGAAGCGGTGGAGAAAGGTGAAGTTATCCTGGTCGGTGCCACCACAGAAAACCCTTATTTTGCGCTAAACGGCGCTCTGTTGAGTCGTTCCCGCATTTTTCAGCTGCAAGAGCTGACGGAGGATGATTTGCGCCGGTTGTTGCAGCGCGCGCTGACTGATGAAATAAAGGGGCTGGGGATGTACAAAGTAAAACTGGCTGAGGAAGCTGCCCGGCACTTTATTAATATGTCCGGGGGCGATGCCCGCAACCTTTTGAATGCCCTGGAGCTGGCAGTTTTATCAACGGCGCCGGCTGAAGACGGCTTCCGCCATATTACCCTGGAGGTGGCAGAGGACTCTGCCCAGCAAAGATACATCCGTTATGATAAAACAGGCGATAACCACTACGATGTTATATCCGCTTTTATCAAAAGTATCCGTGGCTCAGACCCGGATGCGGCACTGCATTATTATGCCCGCATGACTGTGGCGGGTGAGGATCAGCGTTTTATCGTGCGCCGCTTAATGGTGCATGCGGCGGAAGATATCGGTATGGCTGACCCACAAGCTATGCTTATAGCCCAGGCGGCCTGGCACGCCCTGGAAACCGTGGGCATGCCGGAAGCCCGTATCCCCATTGCCCAGTGCATTATCTACCTGGCCACGGCGCCCAAAAGCAACAGTGTTCTCTGTGCCGTTGACAGTGCCCTGGCGGATGTAAAAAACAAGAAAATCGGCAGGGTACCGCCTCATCTGAGAGATACCCACTATCAGGGTGCTAAATCATTAGGGCATACAGGGTACCGATATCCCCATGACTTTCCGGGCCATTATGTGGCACAGCAGTATATGCCCGATGAGCTGCAGGGAACCGTATACTACCGGCCCGGTGACCAGGGAAAAGAGAGGCTGATAAAAAACAGTCCGGATAAATTTTTAAAGGAATAACAGGTAAAACGGAGAATTATTGCCATAATATTAATTACAACCTGAAGGGGGATGCGGGTTGAACCAATTGACCAACCAAGCTGTCAAGCTGGCAAAACGGCAGGCTCAACTGGCCTATCTGGATATCACCGAACGGGAAGAACAAATTATGGCTGCTCATAAGGATTTGTTCACCAGAGAAGCAGACCGGACAGTAGATAATTTTTACCGGCATGTGCTAAAGTTTCCTTATTTAAAGGAACTGATTGCCAAATACAGTACGGTAGAGCGGTTAAAGGAGACCCAGAAGCAATATTTTATTTCTTTGTGTGATCCGGTTGATGAAAATTACATTAACAGAAGACTGGCCATCGGCAAGAAGCATCAGCAAATAGGTTTATACCCCAAATGGTATTTAGGGTCATATCAAATTTATAACGCTGAAATCCAGCGCATCCTGACTGATCATCACGGCAGTTGCACAGAAGCTTATGCCGAGGCGTTGACGGCCTTTTTAAAAAGGCTTAACTTGGATATGCAGCTGGCCATTGAAAACTACATTTTAGACCAACTGCAGCAGTTAATTGCTTTCCAGCAAGACATTGGTTCGGTGGCTGAGATTATAGATGATATTGCTGAGCAAACCAACATGCTGTCCCTTAATGCCTCTATTGAAGCGGCCAGGGCGGGAGATCACGGCCGCACCTTTGCGGTGGTAGCCCAGGAAGTAAGAAAACTGGCTGAACGGTCCTCCCAATCGGCCAAAGACATTGCCAAGATGGTTATTTCTAACCAGCAGGCCATAGAAAAAATGAAAAAATCGGCCGAAGAATAAGGGACAGGTTTTCCTGTCCCTCAGACTGTAGACAAAGGGGATCATAAACCACCGATAATGTTTGGCGACACTCTAGGGACAGGTTTTCCTGTCCCTTCAGACTGCCGATATACCTTGGCTGCCAGGCAGACCAACAGAAAAGGGATGTGAAATTGATGGGTCATGTTTTTGATACCAGGAAAATGGCAAAATTAGATAATCCACGCCGTAAAGAGCTGATACCTCCCGATCAAGTATTGCAGCTGTTACAGGTGAGGGAAGGGGAAGTGATGCTGGATGTGGGCTGTGGCATTGGTTACCTGACTTTGCCGGCAGCCCGGCGAGTAGGTCCCGGAGGCTTTGTTTACGGGTTGGATATTCAGGAGACCATGCTGGTAGAGGCATTAGCGCGCAGTAAACAACTTGCTCTGAAGAATATTGCCTGGGTTTTAACTGCCCCGGATTATATCAGTTTGCCGGATGCCAGTGTGGATTGTGTAACTATGGTGATGGTGGCCCACGAAGTACCCGATCTGGCGGCAATGCTCAAGGAATGCCGGCGGGTTATGCGGCCGGGGGCCCGGATCGGCATAGTGGAATGGAACAACACCTTTACAGAAATGGGGCCGCCCCTGGAAGAAAGGTTAAAGGCGGATGATTTGTTGTCCGCCATGCAGCAGCAGGGATTCAGTTGCCGGCAAAGGGTGGAACTAAGCCCGGCAGCCTGTTTATATATGGCAGTTTGGCAGCCGAAATAAACCAAAACCAGGGCCGGTCCGATAAGTGCCATGGCCCTGGTTTTATTAGAAGGAAAGATGCAGGCGGTTATTTTTTATCTTTTATTAAGTATTCTTGCTGAGGGCAAGCGCCTTTACATTTCCGGTAAAAGTTGTAACAGGTAAAGAACAACCACCCAACTTGTTTTTGACCTGTTTCATAGTCCATCTTAGGTTCGATAGTAATTTCCTCATTGATTTTCTCGCAGAATTTTTGCATAGACGGCACCTCCTTTTATTAACTAACTATATATGAATTATATTCCAAAAATACCTACAATTCAACACAGCCAATTAACAATTAAAAATATTTATATTAAACATTATTTTTGAAATAACTAACCTAAATAATTAATTGCAACCAATATTAAATATGTATTTGGTGCAGATAAACCGGCCGCCATCAGAAAAAGTATGCTATGTCTGTTGGTATAGGAATTATTGCTTTAATATTCGTGTAAAATTACAGATAGATACAACAGGAAAGGAAATGGCGCATGATAAGAGTTTCCGGCATTAAATTAACCTTGGATCAGGACGAAACAGAAATCCGGAAAAGTTTACTTAATAAATTAAAAATAAAGGAAAAGGAATTAATTAAATACACTATTTTCAAAAGATCGGTGGATGCCAGAAAAAAGGACAGGATTTTTTTTGTATATACGGTAGATGCTGAAGTGGTCGGTGAGGATAAAGTTTTAAGCAGGTTGGCCGGTGATAAAGATGTGTTGCGCACGCCTAATTTAAAATATGAATATGTCAAACCAGGTACATTGCCCCTGCAAAACCGGCCTGTCATTATTGGCACCGGCCCGGCGGGTTTGTTTGCCGGTCTGATTTTGGCTGCTATGGGTTACCGCCCTCTGCTGCTGGAACGGGGAGCTGACGTGGATCGGCGCACCGAGGCGGTAAAAAACTTTTGGTCCGGCGGCAAACTGGACACCGAGTGCAATGTGCAGTTTGGGGAAGGTGGTGCCGGTACTTTTTCGGATGGTAAACTAACCACCCTGATCAGGGATTTGCGCTGCCGCAAAGTGCTGGAGGAAATGGTGGCGGCCGGTGCACCGCCTGAAATCATGTATTCCCACAAGCCCCATGTGGGAACAGATATTTTGCGAGTGGTAGTTAAAAACATCCGGCAGCGCATCATCAGTCTGGGTGGTGAGGTGCGTTTTCAAGCCAAGGTAACTGATTTATTGGTGCAACAGGGGACGGTTACCGGGGTGGTGGTTAATGAGCGGGAAGTAATTGACTCGCAAGCAGTAATTTTAGCCATCGGACACAGCGCCCGGGATACCTTTGCCATGCTTTATAATAAGGGAGTTAAGATATCTCCCAAAGCCTTTTCTATTGGCGTAAGAATTGAGCATCCCCAGGAGTTGATTGACCGGGCCCAGTATAAGCAGTTTGCCCGCCATCCCAGGCTGGGGCCGGCGGAATATAAATTAGCCTATCATTCGTCCAACGGGCGTTCGGCTTACACCTTTTGCATGTGTCCGGGCGGCCTGGTGGTAGCAGCTGCTTCGGAAGAAGGCGGCGTGGTTACCAATGGCATGAGTGAACATGCCAGAAATGCTCCCAATGCCAACAGTGCCCTGCTGGTGGGGGTGACACCGGAGGATTTTGGCAGTGATCACCCGCTGGCCGGTGTGGAGTTTCAACGGCGTTGGGAAAGACAAGCATTTGTACTGGCAGGCAGCAACTATAACGCACCGGCCCAGCTGGTAGGTGACTTTCTGCATGACAGGCCATCCCGCACTATCGGTCAAGTGGTGCCCTCTTATCGTCAAGCTGTTACCCTGGCCGAGTTAAAGCATTGCCTGCCCCATTATGTGGTGGAAACCCTAAAAGAAGCCATTGTGGAGTTTGATAAAAAGTTAAAGGGTTTTGCTTTACCGGACGCGATACTCACCGGGGTTGAAACCAGGAGTTCTTCACCGGTTCGCATTGAGAGAAATGAACACCGGCAAGCCAATATTGCCGGCTTGTATCCGGCGGGCGAAGGGGCCGGCTATGCCGGCGGAATTGTTTCAGCGGCAGTGGATGGCATTCGGGTGGCTGAGGCTGTGGCAGCTAAATATAAACCTCTGGGAGACGGCAATCATGAACAATAAAACTACCCTGCAAATTATTATTGTGGGCGGTGGAGCAGCCGGTCTGCTGGCGGCTGTTGCAGCCGCCCGGCATGGCGGCAAGGTAACCGTTTTAGAAAAGAACAACCGGGTGGGCAAAAAGATTTTGGCTACCGGTAACGGCAGATGCAATTTCACCAATATGGATATGCATATATCCCATTTTCATGGCAGTTACCCTAAATTTGCTTTGGCTGCTTTGCGGCAGTTTAATAATTTACAAACCATTGCATTTTTTGAACAGTTAGGCATATATCATAAGGTTGAAGAAAAAGGTAAGGTGTTTCCCTTTTCCAACCAAGCTTCCAGTATTTTAGATGTGTTGCGGTACGAACTGGCAGAGCTGGGGGTAAACACGGCGGTTGAGTCAGAAGTTCAGGCAATCAATAAATCAGACAAGGGTTTTGAAGTGGTGGTAAAAGGGGGACAACGTTATTTTGGACACAGGGTTATTCTAGCCACCGGAGGAAAAGCTGCCCCCCAGCTGGGTTCCACGGGCAGTGCTTACCAACTGGCTGTAAGACTGGGGCATCGCCTGGTGGAACCGCTGCCCTCTTTGGTCCAGTTAAAGCTGGCTGAGCCCTGGCTTAAGCAAATTAAAGGAATTAAAATTAACGGTGAAGCCGAGGTAATTGTTCAAGACAAAACTATGGCCAGGGCTGAAGGAGAGATTCTGTTTACCGAATATGGCATATCCGGCCCGCCTATCTTTGATCTCAGCCGTACGGCAGCCCGGTGGCTGCAAAAAGGGCACCGGGTACACCTTAAAGTATGTATGCTTAATCATTTGTCAAGGGAGCAGCTGGCAGAGTTTCTTAGCCGGCGGTTTCAGGCAAACCCCGGTAAACCCCTGGCTTTTAGTTTTGTAGGCTTTATCAACAAACAACTGGCTCCGGTTATGTTAAAACAGGCCGGTATTCAAGATGTCCAAAAAAAAGTGTCAGAAGTAACTGCCGCTGAACGGGAAAAAATCTTAAATATTTTACAGGATTGGCGCTTTGCAGTGACAGGTACTAACACCTGGACGGCCGCTCAGGTTACAGCCGGCGGTATTGACGTGAGGGATATTAACCCGCGTACCATGGAGTCGCATATCATGCCGGGACTGTTTTTTGCAGGTGAAATTATGGATATTGACGGTGATTGCGGCGGTTATAATCTGCAGTGGGCCTGGTCATCGGGTTATGTAGCAGGTGTAAGTGCAGCCACCATAGCCATGTCCTGGTAAACAATTTTGATCAAAGGGGATGCTGATGGGTAGGTTAAAAAAGTTGAGATTGAAGATGCCCTTCGGAGCCAGAATGATTAAGACAGCCATAGCTGTATCGCTGTCTTTCTTTTTGGCTCATCAATGGAACCTGAATGCGGTAGTGGCTGCGGTAACTGCCATTGTTAATGTACAGCCCTCTCTCCGCAGGTCGTTTAGAAATGCCATAGAACAAATAGCAGTGCACATTCTCGGGCTGGCCGTGGGACTGGTGTTGGGTTATTTGTGGGCACCGGGGCCCTTGGCCATGGGAATGGCTACGCCGCTGGTAATTTGGCTGACCTTAAAACTGGGCTTTAGTGATGTAGTAATGGCCTTGATCCCGATGGTTATTATCTTAAGTTCGCCGGAGGAAGCTTTTATCAGCGAAGCCCTCTACCGCAGTCTGGTAATTTTTATCGGCCTGGGCGTAGGTATGGTGGTTAACGGTTTAGTGGCACCGCCCCACTACCGGGATCGGTTGCTTTGCAGCTTGCAAAGACTTAATGAAGTTACGGCAGACTTTTTCTGCACACTGGCAGAAGGGTTTATCCAAATAAAGTTAATGCCCGAGGCAGAGTACATGCAGAGACGGCAGGAAGTAAAAAGCCTGCTCAGTGAAAGCCGTTTATACCTGGAATTATGGAAAGAGCAATTAGGTCAGGATAAAACCCCCTATCCCTGGCAAGATCAACTGATTGAAAAATATATTGATTTTAATGCTAACCTTTACCATAAAAGCAAGGATATTTATAACACCACCATCGATCGTATTAACTGGCGGCAGCAAATGGGTAACCCGGACATCAGCCCGGAGTTTGCAGCAATTTTAGCCATGCTGCAACATGGCAACAAAGATTTTGCCAGGTTAAACAGAGAGCTGCGCCAGGCCTTGTTTGAAGGCAAGCCGGCTCGCCATTATCCGGTGGACGATGCCTTTTGGCAGGAATTAAGCGACTTTGTAGATAAATGGCACGAAAAACTTACCGGGGCTTACTACATGCATGCATTATTGTTCCTTGCCGTGGTGGCCAACAACCTCAAATTTGCCAACCGGACAGCCAAGGAGTTCCTTAACCTGATTCACGAAAACCAGGATTTATCCGGCTGTGAAGTGAGGGGGAAATTGGATACAGGTTTGGGTAATCCTTAGAAGATATATCCAGTAGGCCGATTGTGTGCTATAATGGTAAAAAACTCGAAGTTGGAGTGAGCTTTTAAGATGAATGAGCTGGCCAGGGACATCAGAAACAAACGTTTAACTTTTACCATAATATTTATTGTGCTTACATTGTTGTTTGGCCTGGTGCAGTGGCAGTGGGAACAAGGCAACTTGGCAGAAGATCAACTGAAATGGATGCTCCTGGCCTGGCGGTTGGCTATCGGCGTTTTATGCCTGTGGTTTGGCTATGCCATAGGTTTGCCCAGTCAAACCACCTGGTTTATGACCATGTTGGCGGTGCTGCATCAGGTAACTTCCTGGATGGCTTTGCTGTATTTTCTATACAGAAGCGGTGTTATGCTGATAAATGCCAAAAAAGGTTTGCTTGAGCAACCACCCAAGCAAGCCAAACCTGTACCGGAAAAAGCAGCAGGCAGCAGAGCAAAACCAAGCAGCCGTAAGGCTAAAAAATAATTCAAGTGGGGGACGGCAGCAAACTTAAATAAGGATCATTAAACCACCTTGACTTTCCTTTGTCTACAGTCTGGCTATGACATACCAGTCATAGTCTTTTTGGTTTGCGGGGAAAATAGAAAAAAATATAAATTCAGGAGGCTGCAGTGACAAAGTTAACATATGATCAAATTTTCAAAGACCTGGTAAAATCTGCTTATGACGGTAAGTTAGATGAGGGCATTGCCAAACTGAAAAAGCAGGGGGATGGGGATGTAGAAAAGTACATCCAATATGCAGTCGGTGGCGGTGACCCGGACAGGGTTGTTTATAAGGTAAGAGATTGCAGCTGCGGCTGCGAAGACGAAGGCTGCCAGGTATCTTGCCTGATGGGGGCCATTGAACGGGATGAGCAGGGGCATGTGGTGATCCGGGGCAGCCATTGTACAGATTGCGGTCAGTGTGTGGAGGTTTGCCAACACGATTGCCTGGTGGACAGAAAAGAATTCATACCACTGGTCGAAATCCTTAAAAACCGCAAAGTGCCTGTGTATGCCATCATAGCACCGGCTTTTATCGGGCAGTTTGGGGAGGAAGTTTCTCCCGGTCAGCTGCGAGCTGCTCTTAAAAGACTGGGCTTTTACGGTATGGTCGAAGTGGCTTTGTTTGCTGACATTCTGACTTTCCGGGAAGCCCTGGAATTTGATGCCCATGTACAAAAATCCGGAGATTTTGTGCTAACCAGCATGTGTTGTCCCATGTGGGTATCGATGGTAAAAAAAGTATATACCCGTTTGTCATCCCACATTACACCGTCGGTTTCCCCGATGGTGGCCTGCGGCCGGTCGGTTAAGAAGCTGCACCCGGATGCCAAGGTGGTTTTTATCGGGCCTTGCATTGCCAAAAAAGCTGAGGCCAAGGAACCGGATGTGCGGGATGCTGTGGATGTGGTAATCACTTTTAAAGAATTGCAGCAAATATTTGAAGCGGTTGGCATCGACCCGGCAGCAATGGTGGCAGATGAAAAAGAACATTCCTCCACCGGTGGTCGCATTTATGCCCGAACCGGCGGTGTTAGTAAAGCGGTGGCGGATACTTTGAAACGCATCAGGCCGGACAAACAGATTCAAATTAAAGCTGTCCAAGCACACGGAGTGAAAGAATGCAAACAACTGCTGCAGGATGCCCTGGACGGTAAAATTATAGCTAATTTTTATGAAGGTATGGGCTGTGTCGGAGGATGTGTGGGTGGTCCCCATGTATTAATTGACCCTGCCCGGGGTACCGAATTGGTAAACCGTTATGGTGAACAGGCTAACAGCCTAACACCGGCAGACAACAAGTATGTATTGGCATTATTAAAAAAGTTAGGCTTTGAAGAAATTGATGATTTATTCGACGAGGAAAAAGCCAGGATGTTCAGCCGCAGCTTTTTATAAAAAACACCCCCGGGAGGTGAAGACAGATTTATCCTCCCGGGGGGTTGCTTTTTCAGTAAAGGAAGGTTTGCACGTCAATTTGCAACCGGTTCACCTATTAATGCTTTTGATCTCTCAGGTAAGTTAAAATTCTGCCGAACTGCATACTGATTAATTCATTAACCGGGACTCCTGTCTCTTGGGAACGCTTTTCAATAACATGAATTTGATTGCGCAAGAATTCATAAATAATGTATTCAGCCACATCTTCCGGTGTGGTGCCCTTTTCAGCAGCGTATTCCTCCAGTTGTTGCAAGGTTTCCTCGGATAAGTTTAACTCAAATTCTTTATTTTCTTCCATTTAGTACACCCTTTCTGATGACAAGTTATTACTTTATATAATTCTATGTTACTTGTAATCTCCCTTCACAAACATAAAAATATCCCGCGGAAACCATTGATTTAGCCCAAATTATATTTTACTGTTTAAGATTTGGCAATCATTTTTCTCTGCGCCATAACGGGACAGCCGGTTGCTGTAATGGTTTTAAACAGCCTTTTCGGGGCGGCCATAAACAGCCAGGAACAACAACTTAAGAGCACCATTAACAAACATGAAACAGCAATAGGAAGCCAAGCCGGGCCGGCAGCAGCTTTGCACAATTGTATTTTCCATTTTTTCACGGTGTCACCACCCCCTTGCTATTTGTGACAATGTTCACTATCCTTTACTTACTATACCATAAATTTATTTTTTGAACAGCCTTGGCAATTAATACAAATAAGAAAAAACAGCAAAATTATTTTTAATATTGCCTTAATTTAATCGAGATGCAGGTATTATTAAGCCGTCTGCCGGGTGCTGTGGTGTTGCAGTTACTTTGTTAAAGCAGCTTAATTTAATTTTTTAATTATATTTGCCAACTTGGTGGCAAGAACTGACTTAGGGTGATTTATTAAAGTAACTTAATTTTACTTTATCACTAAAGGGTTGCCGGTTTTTTGACAGATTTAATAAATCTTTCACAAGGTATTGCTGCTGTGGCGTTGAATTATATTGATCAGGTAAAAATTCGAGCGTAGTTTATAAACTATTTTGCGAGAAGGGAGTTTTTCTATGTCCTATCATTATAAGCAGGATCTCTTGAAAAGGTTGGATGACGGCAGTTTGCCGGCCTTGTCCCTTGATCACAGGTTTTCCTTTGCGTGTAAGGCAGACTGTATGGGCCGCTGCTGTCAAAATATTACCATCCTGTTAGATCCTTGGGATATCGAAATAATGGCTCGCTATCTGGCAATTTCCGGCCGGCAGTTTATCTCACAATACTGCAAGGTTGACTTCAGCCATGAATTAAAGTGGCCCTATGTAAGATTAAGACATGCTGAAGATGGCCCCTGTATTTTTATGCTGCAGGACGGACGGTGCAAAATTTACCCCGTACGTTCCCGCAACTGCCGCACCTACCCCATTGGCCGGGCGGTGCGTTTTGCACCGGACGGTACCAAGCAAGAACGAATTTTTATGGTGGATAAAATGGATTTTTGCCTGGGACATAAAAGCGAAAAGTCCTGGACGGTGGCGGAATGGCTGCACGATGCAGAAAGCGAAAAGTTTTACCGGTTGTCTGATTTGTATCTGGAATTGATAAATTACGCTACCACTGTCTTAAACAGCCGGACCTGGATGAACCCCCATATTTCGCAAATTTTAATGCCCTTGCTGTATGGCCCGGATTCGTTGAGAAGTAAATTGGAGATTTCGGAACAGGCGGTTAATCATGAGGAGTTTTACTGCCGCCGCATGCGGGCTTTAAAGGCGGTTTTAACAGAATTGGCGGCCGGTTTTGGCCATGGCCCCCTGGCTCAAACTTTTGTTAACAGTAACGGCCAGGCAAGTATGATGGAACGAGTGAAGAAGATTCTCCTTACAGGGCAAGATTAGAAGATTATCTCATTTTTCCTTTGCTCATGTGTGCTGTGGTTGGTGTTTTAACAAAATCGCAGGTAACTAATTAAGCAGTCCGTGGGAACTGCCAGAGTGTCGACAAACGTAATAGTGGTTTATGATCCCCTTTAGCTCCGGTCTACGCACCGACAGCACTATGATTCGCTACAGTCGCCCTTGGGGTCGCCTCAAACGGGCCATCCTGACCCGGTTCGGCTGGCGCCCACGTCCTGTGGGCGCCAGCCCAATGGCTCCTTTCGCTCATCAAGTGCTGTGACCGGTGCTTCGACAAGTCGCCGGCAGGGGATCATTAAACCACCTTGACTTTTTTGTCTACAGCCTGAGCAGTCCGGGTGGACTGCTTAATTTTACGGTTATTTAGTTTAAGGTTTAGGCATGGTGTTCGTCATGGCCAAGAATGCTAAAGTTTTCTACGATAAAGCAGTAGGCCAGTACACCAATGGAAACCAGGCCGATACTGACTGACCATTCCCAGACGGAAGGGAAGTAAGAAGCGTTGGCATGCCCGGACATGCCGGTAAAGACAACGTTCATGCGGTTAAGAATTACACCGCCGCTTACCAGCAGTCCGTAAATGAACAGACCGGAGCGGGAAGCGCTTAATCCGCTGAACACAATAATAATCGGTACAATGACGCAGAGGATTATTTCTACCAGGAACAGGTTGCCTTCCAAATTGCCGGCAAACACCAGGTTCCAGACGTTGCGGTTGGACAGGTCAAAAATTTTCAGAGCCAGGTAAAGGATCATAAACCAGCCGCCAATTCTGGCCAGACCCCGCAGAACTTCCACCGGCACTTTGTGGTTGTAAGCGTTGCCGGCTAAGGTAGATTCCACGCAAATCATGGCAGGACCGACAAAGAAGGAAGAAATCAGGAAGAAATAAGGTATTAAGGTAGACCACCAAAGGGGATACAGTTTATCTACCGCCACCAGGTACAGCCCGCCCAGGGATGACTGGTGCAGGGTCGGGAAGATAATCCCGATAATCAACAGGAAGGGCATGGCTGTTTTAAAAGCGTTGTGCCATTTTTTGCCCACTTTTTCCGTTAAGATTTCGCCAAACTCCAGCACTTGCACAGTGGTGTAACAGGATACGCACCAGAAGACTTCAAACAGCACTGAGGTATGACCCCAGGAAACAAAGGGGCGCCAAAAATTAAACCATTGACCGATATCCAGGAACAGGCCGGCCATTACCAGCAGGTAACCCAGCAGAGAGGTTAACATAGCCGCCCGAGCAATGGGCAGGTATTTTTCTCGGTGCAGCACATGGACAATAATGGCGGTAAAATAACCGCCGCCCCGCTAACGCCACACCGGTCAGCACATCAAAACCAATCCACAGGCCCCAGGGCCAATCGTCATTTAAATTTGTGACCGTGCCCAGCCCGGTTGCTAAACGGAATATGCTAACACCAAGGCAAAGGGCGGCCAGGAGAATTAACAATTTGCGAATGGGAGTCATGCGAAAACTCCAACCTTGAGCCGTCATGTGTTTCCCCCCTAATCAAGATTTTAAATTAATAATTTATGATGCCAATAAACACATTACATTTTAACGTTCTTACCGGAGCCTTTGGAAATTTCGTTGCGCCGCTTGGTGTAATGATAAAGACCGGTTAAAATGATGCCCCAGCTGATGGCTACTGCCGGAGTGTATTTCAGGAAGTTGTGTGAGTAGGTAGATACAGGAACACTGCTGATCTTGGTATTAAAGCCCAGTTGTTCAAAGGGTACGTCAGAAATGTACAGCCACGAGGTGCCGCCGGCTTGTTTTTCGCCGTAAACTTCTTTTATATACTTACTGTCCTGCGCAATGACAGACTTGGCTTCTCTCAACAGCTCATCCCGCTCACCGAATTTAAACACACCGGCAGGGCAAACGGAAACACAAGCCGGAGCCTCGCCTTTAGCCACTTTGGTAGAACACATCTGGCACTTGGATACCAGCGGGAATGTCTTATCCCATTCATATTTCGGCACATCAAAGGGGCAGGCAATCATACAGTAGCGGCAACCGACGCATAAATGAGGGTAATAAATAACCGGGCCGTCTTTGGTTTTTTGCAATGCCTTGGCAAAGCAGGCAGAAGCACAGGCAGCATCCTGGCAGTGCAGGCACTGGCTTTTAACGAACCGCCAGACGGTTTCGTTGTCTTTCTTAACCTCATTAAAGCGAACAACTGTCCAGTTATTAGCCGAAAGTTTAGCTTGCGGCCCCATGGTGGGCTCTTGCTCGGTAAACTTCATATCATTCCAAAGTTTGCAGGCCACCGTGCAGCTGCCGCAGCCCACACATTTGGTAATATCCACTAATACACCTTTTGCCATTTTTTTCACCTCCTACCTTGACTTAAGCCTTTTGCTTGGGCGTAAAGGTTTTGCTGCGATCAACATATTCGGTATGCAGCAGTTCTTCGGCCAAATGGCTGTTGGGCTTTTCCAGGAATTTTTGGTACAGCATGGCTACTTCCTGGTTTTCGTGACTCAGGCGCTTTTTATAAATTTTGGCGTCAATTTGGTAAATGCTGTTAAGACGTGCCTGGCGCACCTGATCAGAGGGGGGCAGGGAGGTCCTGGGCTGGCCGCCGCCGCTGATGCATCCGCCCGGGCAGCTCATAAATTCGATAAAGTGGTAACGAGGCGGTTTGCCTTGCTTTTTATCTTCCCGCAATTGATCCAAAACCTTACGGGCATTGCTTAAGCCGTGACAAATGGCCACATTAACCTGGCCCACGCCGGGGATTTCCAGAGAGGCTTCTTTAACACCCTGCAAACCGCGCACCGGTGTTAAGTTCAACAGCGCCTCCGGCGGGTTCTCCTTTGTAATTAAGAAGTAAGCGGAACGGACAGCCGCCTCCATAACGCCGCCGGTGGCACCGAAAATTACCGCTGCCCCGGTGCCTTCGCCCATCAGCGGGTCGTACTGGGCATCTTCCAAATTATTTATGTCAATACCTTTCATTTTTATTAAGCGGGCCAGTTCACGGGTGGTAAGCACTACGTCAACATCCCGCAGTTTTTCATTGCCCACATGTTTGCCGGCGTCATTCATTTCCGGACGGTTGCACTCGTATTTTTTAGCAGTGCAGGGCATGATGGAAACCGAGAATATTTTTGCAGGATCAATACCCTTTTCTTTGGCATAATAGGTTTTTACCAGCGCCCCCAGCATTTGTTGGGGAGATTTGCAGGAAGACATATGCTCCAGCAGGTCGGGATAGAAGTATTCACAGAATTTTACCCAGCCGGGGCTGCAGGAGGTAAACTGGGGCAGCGGTTTAACGCCTTTCAAGTCACCGGCCACCCGGCGAACCAGTTCGGTACCTTCTTCCATAATGGTAAGGTCTGCAGTAAAGTTGGTGTCAAAGACAGCGTCAAACCCCAGTTTTTTCAGGGCGGCTACCTGCTTGCCTTCAACAATGCTGCCCGGCGGCATACCAAATTCCTCACCCAGGGCAACCCGGGTGGCCGGGGCGGTTTGAACAACCACATGGATGTTCTTGTCTTCCAGGGCCTTGACTACTTTGTCAATCTCATCCCTTTCCGTGATGGCTGCGGTGGGGCACCACAGGGTACACTGGCCGCAGTTGACGCAGGTAATGTCGTTTTTAATGGGGGTTTCGTAGTACCCATAGACTGTTTGCACCCTTTGGCAGGCTTCAATGCACTGGCCGCACAAGATGCACTTTTTGTCATCTCGCACGATGGAGGGATTGGTGGGGTCAATGGGAATACGCCCCTTCACTTGTACCGGCCAGGCGCTGGCAACCTGGTATTGCTGGGGCAGCCAGCCCTTGCCGCCGGCGGGATCCTGGCTGCAGCCGGCAATGGAAGCAGCTACGCCGGTGAGGCTTACGCCGCCCAGCATTTTAAGGAAGCCCCGCCTTGATACTGTTTTTGGTTTTGCAGTGCGGTTTTCCATATACTCTCCTCCCTTAGGTTTATATGGGAAAGGTTAAATAAAAAACTTAAAAACTTTTTTATCTATTTTTATTAACAAAACCAATAAAATAGGCCAAGCAATTGCGGTAAAACGATGCCTGGCCTAAGACGATGATGCCGCAAAACAGCGGTCTGTTGATGTACTTGAGAAAAAGCGTACATGGACAATCAGCAAAACTGTTAACAATGACTTTACCACTAATTATTCTTCTAAATATTAATAATTCCTGCAATTAAAAGAACATTTAGAAAAATTTTTCAAAACAAAAAACAGGCCTTTTTGTTGTCGGCCTGTTCATAAATTAATTTTTAAATAATTTCATTACTTCCTCGGACGTTATAAATGACAGAAAAGTTTCACAAACCGGTGTCAGCGGTTTATCTTTATTCATAATAAGAGAGAAAAACCGCACAATATTTACATTTGCTATCTTGCAGGTTTTTACTGTCTTTAACTGAATTTCCTTGGTTACGGCCAGGGCGGATAATATGGTTGCTCCCAGGCCGGCCTCCACTGCACCGATGACCGCTTGGGTATTGCCCAACTCCATAACGGTATTTAACTCAGCGGGGTCTAAACCAGCTTTGCGCAGAGCGGTTTCCATAACCACCCGGGTGCCGGAGCCATGTTCTCTCAATACAAAGGGTAGACTGGCCAGCTCCTTGAGAGTCAAATTTTTCTTAATGGCCAGCGGGTGATTATAAGGCAGTACCACCAGCAGTTCGTCTTCCATAAACGGCTTGGCAACAATTTTTTCATGTGTCACCGGTCCTTCAATAAGACCCAAATCAAGTTTGTTTTCTAATATATGATCAACTATATGTTGCGTGTTGGTAACTTCCAGGTGAATATTTACCTCGGGGTAATCATGGTTAAACATGCCCATAATTTTAGGCAAAACATTTTCAGCAATGGTATGACTGGCCCCCAGGTATAAATCACCGCTTAATTCGCCCATAAGACTTTCGATATGTTTTTCGGATTGTTCCAATAAATTAAGAATTTCTGCAACATACTTTTGTAAGACCTGGCCAAACCTGGTCAATTTTATTTTTTTATTTGACCGATCGAACAATTTAGCTCCGTAATGTTGTTCTAACAGGTAAATATTATGATTAATGGTAGGTTGAGATAATTCTAACAACTTGCTGGTTTTTGTCACACTGCCTGTTTCAGCCAGGGTAAGAAAAACTTTAAGATGAGAAAAATTCACAGGCATCACCCTTAAAAATTTTTATGATCATTGTATTTTACAATTATTAATGTTGTCTTTCTGCCTTGGAGCTGACAAGTGAGAAATATTTAAATCATAATAAAACAAAATGCCCTAATTTATCTGTTTTTAGTATATAATAAATGTGTTTATTTTCATGTATACAATTTGGGAGGCAGCGGTGAGCAATATCATTCAACCGGAAGTTCAACGGTATATCAGGGGTCTTTTACCGCCGCGGGATAACATTTTTTTAGAAATGGAACAGGAAGCCAGGGCCAAGGTTATTCCCATAGTAGAGCCCGAAGTGGGGCACCTGTTGTATTGGTTGGCGCTGACCCAAAAAAGCACCAGGGTCCTGGAGATCGGTACAGCCATCGGGTATTCTACCTTATGGATTGCCAAAGCGGTATTACCCCAGGGGGGAGAGATTACCACGCTGGAAATCAACCCGCCCCGGGCGGCAGCCGCCGCCGGCTATTTTAAAAAAGCCGGGGTAGCCCATAAAATCAAGCTGATACAGGGAGATGCCAGGGAAATATTATTTCAACTCAGCGGTTCCTACGACTTTATTTTTCTTGATGCAGCCAAAGGTAAATATCTGGAGTTTTTAAATAAGTGTCTGGAATTGTTGCAGCCCGGGGGTATTCTGGTGGCTGAGGATGTACTGATGCGGGGTATGGTTGTTTCAGGGGAGGCAGACAAAAGACGCAACAAAACAGCGGTAGCCAGGTTGCAGTCTTACCTTGCTACAGTGACTAAACTACCTGAGTTGGAAACAATTATTTTGCCCGTAGGTGACGGGGTTGCCGTCAGCACAAAGAAAGACAATAAAATAACTTAGGACTGTTCGTAATATATATTTTTTAATACCTCAAAGAATGTTCGTATGGAAAATTTAACAACAACCATGCTATAATAACAGTTATGGGCTGTAAGTTGTTTGGTCGGTTGATGCCAGGAGTCATTATATGCCAATCAATCAGTCTATTTAATTATTGATTAGTTTGTTGTTATTGCCGTATAATTACCTTGACTAATTGTCGAATTTTATAGATTTGCACAACTATTTTTTTTAATTAATACATACAGAAAGGAGTGAGTAAATATTGTCGGGTGTTGCCGTCAGGTGGACAAGCCCGGCAAACCAACAAAAAACTTGCGGTTAGGGTTTATGTATCTTTTCCTTTGGGAGTTACCGATCAGGACTTTTTGTCCGCCACGGAGAGATACCCCTAAAATACTTTAATCAAGGAGGTAGGTTTACTTGCTGCTGACACTGTTTGTTTATATTTCTATCCTTGCTTTTATCGGTCTTTCTCTTTACAAGGCTTACCAATACGCCAAAATGCCCATGCACGGTCGCTGGGAGCTGTATCCGGTGCCTAAAGAGCCAGGCGGCAAAGGACATTACGGTGGTTCATATTATGAAGATTTGGAATGGTGGAATAAACCCAGAGAAGTTTCTCATGCCGGCGAAATCATAGATATGTTAAAAGAGATGCTGTTCATCAAAAACCTGTTTATCAACCAAAAACGCCAGTGGTGGCTTTCTTATGCGCTGCATTTAGGAATTTATTTATTGGGATTATGGACAGTTTTACTGGCTGTCGGTGCTGTTACCGAGTTATCCGGTCTGCCTTTAACCACTCCTGAAGGCGTTAACAATCAGGCCTGGGCTTCGCTGTTGTATTACGCTACGGTTCTTGCCGGCGGCGCAGGGGCCCTGCTGCTCGGCTTCGGATCCCTCAGCCTGTTTTTAAAGAGATGCTTAAATAATACCTTTGCTAAATACACCACGCCTCAGGAATATTTTAACTTGTTTTTCCTGTTTGCGGTGGTGGCTTCCGGTTTGGTTGTTTGGAGCGGTGACCCCGGTTTTAATTATGGCCGGGAAATTATGAAAGCGCTGTTTACTTTCTCTCCTATCCAAGCGGATATGGCATTAACTATTCACATTTTGTTACTGGGTGCGGTTATGATTTATATTCCCCAAACCAAGATGAGCCACTATGTAGGCAAGTATTTTGCCTTCCACAAGGTATTATGGGACAACGAACCTAACTTGAGAAATTCCAAAATGGAAAGCATTATTAAAGAGGCCATCAGCTATAAACCCAAAGCCTCCTGGTCCGCCCCGCACATCAATCCTGCGGCAACACAGGAAAATAAGTAAGCCAACGATAAATAAGAAAAGGAGGTACTTTTTATGGGCGATATCAGACCGCAAGATATAAGCAAGCCGGCTGAACAGCTAGTAAAGGTAGAAAACTTGATGCCGTTACCGGCACCTTACGATAAACCCGGCATGGAGCCTGACTTTAAAGAGATTAAAGATTCCTGGAAAGAGGAATACTGCACCTCTTTGGACGGTTTTGTAGGCAATGAAACTCTGGTCAGGCCGAAAACCAAAGAAGAAGAAGAAGCTTTGGTTAAAGGATTCCTGCGTGGTCTGGAAAAACTTTTTTCTGATGAGACCAACAGAAACTACCTGCAACCTTTCTTGTTGAGTTTTGAGTATTGCGCCAAGTGCAATACCTGTTCTGATGCCTGCCATGTTTTCAAAGCCAGCGGTGAACAGGAAATCTACAGACCCATCTTCCGTTCGGAAGTGCTGCGGAAAATTGCCAAGAAACATTTTAAGGGCGATGGTTTTTGGAGCAGATTTACCGGCGGCGACATTGATATTAACGCAGAAACCATTCTGCGCCTGGGCGAATTAGCATATCGCTGCAATTTGTGCCGCCGTTGTGCCCAAACCTGTCCCCTGGGCTTGGATAACGGCCTGTTGGCCAGGGAAATCAGAAAACTGTTTAGTATGGAACTGGGTATAGCACCCAAGCCGTTACACGAAAAAGGCACCATGTTGCAGTTAAAAACCGGTTCCAGTACAGGCATTACCAAGGATGCCTTCCTGGATATGATTGAATTTCTGGAAGAAGACATTTATGAACGCACCGGTAAAAAGTACAAAATTCCGGTGGATAAAAAAGGTGCAGACATTTTGTTAACCCATAACGCCGGTGAATATATGGCCTGGCCTGAAAACCCGGCAGCCTTTGTTATTTTGTTTGAAGAAGCCGGTCTGGACTGGACCCTGAGCAGTGACATGATTGGTTATGATAACGTTAACTACGGGCTTTTTTACGATGATGCACAGGCCAGGAAGATCGGGTTGGCTCAATTAAAGGCAGCCAAGGACCTAGGTGTCAGAAGAATTGTTGTCGGTGAGTGCGGTCACGCCCATAAAGCTGCCATGGTATCAATCGACAGGGCTATGGTTGGGGATGACAATATCCCCCGTGAGAGCTTCCTGCCCCTGCTGGCCGATTTAATTAAAAAAGGTGTTTACAAACTGGATCCCAGCAGGAACGATTTTCCGGTTACCATGCACGACCCTTGCAACGTGGCCAGAATGATGGGTGTTATTCAGCCCCAGCGTGAGATTATCAAAGCAGTGGCTCCCCAGTTCAGGGAAATGTACCCGCATGGCGCGAAAAACTTCTGCTGCGGCGGCGGCAGCGGCTTTGCCATTATGAAATCATTTAACTTCCCGGAATTCAGGAATAAAATATCCAGCCGCATGAAGTTCAAACAAATCCTGGAGGCTTTCCAGGGCGTAATGGAAGATGATATTCCTAAATATGTGGCGGCGCCCTGCTCTAACTGTAAAGGAGCCATCAGGGACATCCTTGAATATTACCAGGCAACTGCCAAGTTTAATGTGCATTACGGCGGTTTGGTTGAGTTGGTGGTTAACGCCATGGTGCAGTTTGACCGACCCTTCCTGGAATTCCTGGATGAAGAAGAATTTGCGGCCAAGCATGTTAAGAAATAAAAATACCCGTTGTTTACTCCCGGCCTTGCGGCCGGGCTTTTTATTGAACGGCCCGTTCCGGCATTTCAACCAGAGAAGCCATTTCATGGGCTGTGATAAGCATGGATTGAGCGTATTCCATCAAAGGAGCGGCTGTTTCCTGACTAAAGGTTCGCATGATGTGCGGCGCAGCAAATAAATAGGTGTCGGCCAACCGAATGGCCAGTAAGCTGGCGGCAATTATTTCCCCCTCATCAATGGCTAGGGTAATAATGTCTGCCAGTTCTTTAACAGCAGAAAAATACCTGCTGTAATCTTCGGGATGAGTTAAATGCAGTATAGAACGATTGCCCATACTGTCGAAGGCCTTTTTAAAGTGAAGCAGGAAATCATAGAAAAGCATTTCGCCCTGGGCGGTGTAGCGTACGCCGGCGGAAGCCCGGTCACCAAATACCTCCAGGGCCTGGCTGATACAGTAATAGGCCTGGCGGTTTTCTTTTGCATCCAGCAGTTTCATGTTTTGCGCTTTTTCTAAACCGGCTTGTATTTGGCTATCGGAATGCAGGGTAAATGCCTGAAAGTCATCTGTATTTTGACAACTGCAGGAATGAGCGGAGCCGGACGCACAACTGTTTTGACCGGTGGCGGAACGACGGTTGGATTCTACCTGCAAAGCCAGCTCTAACTCGTTTTTTGAGGCAAAGAAACGTTTGGTACGGCTGTTAAATAATTCATAGTAACGATGAAAATGGCTCATGTATATAAACTCTAAGGCCCCGTATACAGACTGCTGCAACTGTCGCGGCGAAGCAAGGAGCTGCCGGACCGGTATATGCAAGGTAACATTTTTTTGGCTGCGCCAGTTGGCTGATTGATTAGTCGGCAGGCAAGAAATATAATCCTGAACTAAAAGCCAACAAGCCGATTCTTGGACATTATCTACGGCAACCACTATTACCGGTTTGTTAAATTGATCTGTAATATATTTTAATTTTTCACATTCCATAGTTAGCACAATAACATCTTGACCTTTAACCAGGGAAGCCGGACAAACGATATGTACTCCGAATTTAACCGGCCTGGGGGTACTGTGATCAGGAATTGCCACCTCATAGTGGATAACAGGGTGGTTGGTGGGCAACACAGACCAAGTTTCAGGCAACACGTCAAGAAAAACTTGGTGTCCTTTAAGAGCAGCCGGCTTGACAGTATGGGAGGAGCAATGAAATTTTTGATTCGGTTTGCAATCTAACGAGTCAATAGAATCGATCATGCAAATAACCTCCTTATCATACACCTGCCGAAAAGCAGCTACCGCCTTAAAGGTTAAAATCAGAGAACGCAAAACAGTATAAATTTTTGGAATTTAATTTTAATTCTAATTAGTCGATTTGATAATAATACAAGAAAAAAATGCAGATGACAGGTATTTGTAAAATCTATGTAACCTTTTCGCTATAATTAATGATATGGTAGCATGTCCCAAATAAAATTTCAATAACATTATGAAAATAATTAAGCCATAAATTTAGGTGGCATAATTTTAGCCGCCCAGAGTAATATCTTGATTTTCGTACCATTTAAGAGCTGAGAAGAAGTGATCCGGCATAAAATCAGGCCAGTAATCATCTACCACATAAAAGTCCGCATAAATTGACTGCACCGGTAAAAAGCCGCTTAGCCTGCGCCGGCCGCCCCAGCGGATAATTAAGTCCAAGCGAGAAATATCCCGGGAGGCAATTCTTTCATGCAGCTGGCTGTCGGGCAAATCATGGCTGTTCAGGGCAAAACTTAAATCCCACTTCCAGCCGTAGTTAACCAAAAAATTTATTTTAATCAGACCCCGGCCAAAGGTTTGTCTTTTGGTGTAAGGCAGCAGTTCTTTGGGAAAAAGCGGGGATTCATGATTGCCTATAACCAGCAGGGCAGCGTCTCGCTTGGCCAGCGTTTGCACAGCATCTACACAGGCTTGTTGAAAGGCTTGTTTCTGGGCAGCCGGGCGTTTCGTATTGTCCTGGGTAAAGCCGTAAAACGTTACCTCAGGAATCCCCAACTCCAAGCATAACTCGTAAAGGGCAAAGCCCGGCGCAATGCCATGCCGGTAACCGTCTTCTTTTGCTAAACCGTGCTGCTGCGCCCAACGCCTGTTGCCATCCGGGATAATGCCGATATGTTTAGGAAGACGCTTAAACTTTGCGCTCATCATAACACCTCAAAAGTATTTTCAGTAGGTAATATTTGCATAAATTATAATTTATATGCGTTGCAGGGAAAAATTATCGCCTTAAAAGGGCAGGGCAGGGGTTGCCGCGGAGAGTTGGCAACCCCCTGCCGGTAGTTTATAATCCTTAGTTTTGCACGGACACGTCAAAGCCGGGGTTGTACTTTTTGTGACCTATTGCCTGAAATTATTTGTCATAAAGTATGGCAAAGCATCATAAAAAATATTTGGAACCTGTTAAAAAGTAAAGTCAAACCGTTCCTGCTTTGCTTTGAGGCTTGACTTCGTCTTAAAAAAGGTATATTAATTAGTTAAAGACAGAATGTTTTAAAAATTTTGTCAAAAAAGGAGGGGTGCCGTCAGCAAAAACCTTAACCGGGTTGTCGTAAACTAGAGTTAAGGAGGTAGCGTATGATTCATCAAGACACAAACGCATCTGTCAGCGGTAAAGTGCCAATGTTGAAAAACGAAGACTGGTGGGCTGTGTGGCTTGGCTTGTTTATCTTTTTGCTGGGCCTGGGGCCTGTCTTTGGCTCCGATCTGCTGGGCTGGGTGGTTAAAGTGAACACCTGGACAGACATATCCAAATCTTTCGGGCCGCTTTCCAAAACATTTAAAGATATGTCTGCTTTTACTTCCTTGTTTTTAACTTACCTGTTCCTGCTGGTGCTCACCGCCGTCGGCGCCAAAGCAATGGGCGCCAATCTTAAAAGATTTGTCATTGGATTTACAGTAATTTTTGCCATTACAATACTTTGCTTGATAGTCGGAGACAATGCTTATATTGCTGCCAGCCCGGACAAACAGGCCAAGCTGGGTATCAGCTGGTCTCTGGGCTTGGGCGAAATGGGTTTCATTATTGCCATGATTGTGGGACTAATTATTGGTAACTTTTTCCCGGGTATAGCTCAATACCTTGAAGAAGCAGCTAAGCCTGAGTGGTTTATCAAGACCGGTATTGTTATATTAGGTGCTGCTGTTGGTATAAAAACCCTGGGGGCGGTGGGATTAGCCACCACCGTTATTGTGCGGGGGCTGTGCGCTGTGGTGGAAGCCTATTTAATTTACTGGCCGGTTGTATACTTTGTTGCCCGCAAATATTTTAAGTTTACCCCTGAGTGGGCCGCTCCCCTGGCTTCCGGTATTTCCATCTGCGGTGTTTCAGCAGCTATTGCCACCGGCGGCGCCATCCGTTCACGTCCCATTGTACCGGTAATTCTTTCAGCTGTTATTATTGTTTTTGTAGCGGTGGAAATGTTGATCCTTCCTTGGTTTGCTACCTCTGTGCTGCATGAAGAACCGATGGTGGCAGGGGCCTGGATGGGCCTGGCAGTTAAAAGTGACGGCGGTGCGGTGGCCAGCGGTGCCATTACCGATTCCATGATCAGGGCCAAGGTTCTTAAAGAAACCGGAGTACAATACGAAGAAGGCTGGATGCTGATGACAGCCACCACCACGAAAGTATTCATTGATATTTTCATTGGTGTGTGGGCCTTTATCCTGGCAATCATATGGTGCATGTTCAACCTGAATAAGAAAGGCGGCGGGCCGGTTGAAGACCGGGCGGTTTCCGCCGGCGAGATATGGGATAGGTTCCCGAAATTTGTTATTGGCTTTGCTTTAACCTTCCTGGTTCTGCTGCTGTGGGGCTTGAGTGATGCCAGTGTTATTAAAACCGCCAAGGTAGGCATAGATGAGGCTAACGGTTTTAGAACCATCCTGTTTGCCCTTTGTTTCTTCTCCATTGGCTTGATTACCAATGTGCGCAAGCTCTGGGATGCCGGTATGGGACGCATTGTGGCGGTTTATGCGGTGTGCCTGTTTGGATTTATCCTCTGGGTAGGTTTGTTAATTTCTTGGATCTTCTATCACGGTATCCTGCCGCCCATTGTCAGCAGTTAAAAAATAGTAATAAGGGGGTTTTAAGCCATGGCAGAAGTGAAAATTCGGGATGCTGAGCAAACCCTGGCCAGGGCCAGGCAGGAAGCAAGTTATCAGGATGAATGGTTTGAGTTACAGCCTATTGAAAAAAAGTTGATAACTTATTCGCTGGCATTAGGAATTGGTTTATTAATCGTGTTTATTTTAATCTTTAAGCCATTTTAATATCTGTTTAAATATTTGTAACCGCTGTTCATTAAAGGACAGCGGTTTTTTTCTGCCTAATTTAAGGTGAAATGTTGCATTTATTGCGTAATAATGTTACTTAAAAGGTAAAATTTTAAATTTTTGTCAATTTGTTTGTAAATGTTTTGTGTGGTAAATAAAGGAAATTAATTTAATGAAGCGTATATAACATATATACAAAAATTGGAAAAAACAGGACAGTGGTGATGTAATGAACGGCGAGCTAACTGATTATGACATGTACTTGTTTCATCAAGGAACCCATCATCGAAGTTATCAAATGATGGGGGCTCATCTTATGACCCGCAACGGAGTTCCCGGGGTCAGGTTTGCCCTATGGGCGCCCCATGCCCGGGAGGTCCGGGTGGTGGGTGATTTTAACAACTGGCAAGGCCACCGGCATGTGATGCAGCGGGTAAATAGTTGTGGCCTGTGGTGCTTGTTTATTCCTGGAGTAAAACCACTGGATTTATACAAATATGAAATTCATACCGCACAGGGAGATGTGCTGTTAAAAGCAGATCCCTATGCCTTTTACTCAGAAATGCGGCCCGGTACGGCCTCTAAAGTTTGTTCATTAGAAGGTTATAATTGGCAGGATCAAGCCTATCTGGAGCAAAAATCAACCCTCCCTGTGTATGAAAGGCCGGTGTTAATTTATGAAGTGCACCTGGGCTCCTGGAAAAGGGGGTGCAACGGCGAATTTCTTAACTATTGCGAGCTGGCTGAACAGCTGGCTGATTATGCCGCCGATATGGGTTTCACCCACATAGAATTGCTGCCGATCATGGAGTATCCTTATGACCCATCCTGGGGTTACCAGGTTACAGGTTATTATGCCGTTAACAGCCGTTACGGCTCGCCTCAGGATTTTATGTATTTTGTGGATTACTGCCACCGGCGGGGCATAGGGGTAATTCTCGATTGGGTGCCGGCTCATTTTTGTCAAGACGGCCACGGCCTGAGCCGGTTTGACGGCACTCCTCTTTACGAACCGGCCAATCCTTTAAGGGCGGTAAACAGGCAGTGGGGCACCCTGCATTTTAATTTTGCCAGGCAAGAGGTAATTAGCTTTCTCATATCCAACGCTCTTTTTTGGTTTGATGTCTACCATGTGGACGGCCTGCGGGTGGATGCCGTAGCCAGCATGCTTTATTTGGATTACGGCCGGGCAGAGGGGCAGTGGCTGCCTAACCAATACGGCGGCAAAGAAAACCTGGAAGCGGTAGCTTTTATGCAAAAACTAAATGAAGCGGTTTTTCGCTTTTTTCCTGACGCGTTGATGATTGCCGAAGAATCCACGGCTTGGCCTGCTGTTACCAAACCAACCTATTTAGGGGGATTAGGCTATAACTATAAATGGAACATGGGTTGGATGAATGATTTGCTTCGCTATATGCAGCTGGATCCGGTACACAGGAAATGGCATCATAACCTCCTGACTTTTTCGTTTCTTTACACGTTTTCAGAAAATTATATTTTACCTCTTTCCCATGATGAAGTGGTGCATGGCAAAAAATCGCTGCTTGATAAAATGCCCGGCGACTATTGGCAAAAGTTTGCTAATTTGCGTGTTTTATATGGTTTTATGATTGCCCATCCGGGCAAAAAGCTCCTGTTTATGGGCGGTGAGTTTGGCCAGTTTATCGAATGGAATGAAAACCAAAGCCTGGACTGGCATCTGCTGGATTACGAGATGCACCGCCGGCTGCACCGGTATGTCAAAGAACTAAACCATTTTTATAAGTCGGAAAAAAGTTTATGGCAGTTGGATCATCAACCGGCCGGCTTTCAGTGGATTGACCCTCATGATTACAACCAGAGCATTATTACTTTTTTGCGGCGTGCCAGAGATCCCCTGGAGTATTTAATAATTGTCTGCAACTTTACACCGGTGGTAAGGGAAGGGTACCGCATAGGAGTACCCCGGGCGGGAGACTACCTGGAGGTTTTTAACAGCGACGGGCTGTGCTACGGCGGCTCCGGTCAGCTTAACAGACGGGTGGCGGCTGAACACCTGCCCTGGCATAATCAACCATATTCGGCGGTAATTAAGGTACCGCCCCTGGCAGTGGTTTTCTTTAAGCCAGTAAAGTAAAGCTGCTTAATAATTGCTGTATGAGGGGGGGTTATATGCAAGCCAAGGAATGTATTGCCATGTTGTTGGCCGGCGGGCAGGGCAGCCGGTTAGGAGTATTAACCAAAAAACTGGCTAAACCGGCGGTTCCCTTTGGCGGGAAATACCGGATTATTGACTTTACTCTCAGCAACTGTACTAACTCGGGCATTGATACGGTGGGTGTATTGACCCAGTATCAACCACTGGCTTTAAATACTTACATCGGCATTGGCAGCCATTGGGATTTAGACCGTCAAAGCGGCGGTGTTACTGTGCTGCCGCCCTTTGTCAAAGAAATGGGGGGAGAATGGTACAAGGGTACGGCCAATGCCATTTATCAAAATATAGAGTTTGTCGATCAGTATCGTCCCAAATACCTGTTGGTACTGTCGGGCGACCATGTATATAAAATGGATTATTCTTTAATGTTGGATTTTCATAAAGAAAAACAGGCGGATGTCACCATAGCAGTCATTGAAGTTCCCTGGGAAGAAGCGAGCAGTTTCGGCATCATGAACACCGCCCGGGATGCCCGCATTATTGATTTTGAGGAAAAACCTGCGGTTCCCAAAAGCAACCTGGCTTCCATGGGGGTGTATATTTTCAACTGGTTATTATTAAAAAAATATTTGGAGGAAGATGAACAAAATCCCCGTTCCAGTCATGACTTTGGCAAGAATATTATCCCCTTGATGCTGCGGGCCGGCCTTAAATTGTACGCTTACCCTTTTAAGGGATACTGGCGGGATGTGGGAACAATTAAAAGCCTTTGGCAAGCTAATATGGATTTACTGGCTGATAAGCCCGGCTTAAATCTAAACGATCCTAACTGGACCGTTTACTCGGTAAATCCCAATCACCCGCCGCAGTATATTGCCCCAACCGCCCGGGTAACCGGTTCCCTGGTAAATGAAGGGTGTCTGGTTTACGGTGAGGTGAATCATTCAATCCTCTTTCCCGGTGTTTATATCGGGGCAGGTGCCAAAATTAAAGATGCAGTGATTATGCCAAATGCCAAAATAGGGGCCCACACTGTCATTGAGCGGGCTATTGTTGGTGTGGAGGCGGTTATTGAAGACCGGTGTCAGGTTGGTTGTCCGGCGGAGGAGAGAAGACAGTGCAGCGATCCCTGCTCCGGCATAACCGTAGTGGAGGGCAATATAGTGCTAACCTGCGGTACGGTGTTTAAAAAATGCAAACTGCCCAGTAATTTTATTGCCTGCAGTGTCTAAAATAAAGAGGTGAGGCCATGAAAAATGTGATGGGTATTATCAATCTGCAGGAGGACGTTGATTTTTTAAAAGAAATCTGCCATCACCGGCCGGCGGCCGCTATACCCTTCGGCGGCCGTTACCGGATGATTGATTTTGTCTTATCCAGTATGGTTAATTCAGGTATTCGTAACGTGGGTATTCTGGTGCAGCATAAATATCGTGCCTTGATGGATCATCTGGGCAACGGCAGAGAGTGGGATCTGGGCCGCAAGAGAGACGGCCTGTTTTACCTGCCGCCGGTACAGGGGTGTCAACAGGGTAACTATAAGTGGGATCTGCGGCATTTTTACAATCACCTGGATTACCTGCAATACAGCCGGCAAAAATATGTCCTGGTGGCCGGCAGTAATATGATTTGCAATATTGACTACCGGGCCGCCTTTCAATTTCATCAGGCCATGAGTGCGGATATAACTGTTTTATATAAAGACATGGAAGACACTGCCGTTAATTTAGCCGGCTGCCATTTTATTCAAACAGCTGAAGACGGACGTCTGATTGATTTGGAAATCAACCCCAACCATAAGACGGGTAACCAAATGTCTATGGAAATGTTTATTTTAGAGAAATCTTTATTAATTGATTTAATACTCCGCTGTCACGCCCGGGGCGAATGTGATTTGGTGAGGGACGGTTTAATTCGCAATTTAAGTCGTTTAAGGATATACGGCTATCCCTACCGGGGCTATCTGGCCCGTATTGATTCAGTGCAAAGTTATTACAACCACAGTATGGAGCTGTTGCAGCCAAACCTTTGGCAGTTGTTGTTTTTTAATGAAGGGCGCATCATTACAAAAGTAAAAGACGGTGCCCCAACCAAATACAGCAGGTATGCCCGGGTGCAGAATTCTTTGATTGCCAACGGCGGCATCATTGAAGGGACGGTTGAAAACAGTATTCTGTTCCGTGGTGTATATGTGGGGCCGGGCGCCTTAATTAAAGACAGTATTATTATGCAAAAATGCAAGATAGAAGAAGGGGCTGTGGTGGATAAAGTTATTGCAGATAAAGAAGTTGTTATTACCAAGGGTAAACATTTAAAGGGCGAGAGCAATTATCCCCTGGTTGTCATGAAAAAATCAGTTATTTAATGCAGAGAAGGTGATGAAATGCAAGTGTTATTTGTGGCCTCCGAAGGGGTGCCTTTCGTAAAGACCGGGGGATTGGCAGATGTGGTTGGCTCCCTGCCGCGGGCTTTAATTAAGCAGGGGATAGATGTAAGGCTTATTTTACCCAAATATAGTGAGATTCCGGCAACTTTTCGGGACTGTATGGTAAGACAAAAAAACTTTAATGTGCCCCTGGGTTGGCGAAATAATTATTGTGGTTTAGAGCAACTGCAGCATGAAGGAGTTAACTGTTACTTTATCGATAACGAATATTATTTTAATCGACCGGGCCTTTACGGTTTTAGTGATGATGCCGAACGCTATGCTTTTTTCTGCCGGGCGGTGCTGGAGGCTTTGCCTCACCTGGACTTTGTTCCCAGGATATTGCACTGCCACGATTGGCATACCGGTATGGTCAGTGTTTTCTGGCATGCCTTTTACAGCAACCGTCCTTTATACAAAGATTTAGGTCTGGTTTTCACTGTTCACAACTTGCACTACCAGGGAGTATTTCCCGGCACAATTTTAGATGATCTTTTGGGTTTGGGGAGAGAATATTTCACCCTTGACGGAGTGGAATTTTACGGCGGGGTCAGTTTTATTAAGGGTGGGTTAAACTACTCCCACCTGCTTACCACCGTCAGTGAAACATACGCCCGGGAAATCCGGACGCCATACTTTGGTGAGCGGTTGGACGGTTTGCTCAGGCAGCGGCAGAACCGCTTGCACGGTATAATTAACGGCATTGATACAGATTACTATAATCCAGCCACCGATCCTTATATTTTTGAACATTATTCATGGCAAAAACCCCGGCCAAAGCGAAATAATAAGGAACAGCTGCAGGAATTACTGGGACTGCCGGTACAGCCAAACGTACCGTTGTTAGCTATCGTTTCCCGGCTGGTTAACCAGAAGGGACTGGACCTGATTGCCGGTGTGCTGGAGGAAATCCTCGCAATGGATGTACAACTGGTGGTGCTGGGAACCGGTGAAAAAAAATACGAGACCATGTTTGAACAAGCCGCTGTAAAATACCCGCACAAAGTATCTGCCAATATCATGTTTGGTCATGCCCTGGCCCACCGCATATATGCCGGTGCAGACATTTTATTAATGCCTTCGCTGTTTGAACCGTGCGGCATCGGGCAGTTAATAGCCTTACGATATGGTTGCATACCGGTAGTAAGAGAAACCGGCGGCTTAAAAGATACGGTACAACCTTACAATGAATTTACCGGCGAGGGCAACGGCTTTAGTTTTACCCCTTACAATGCCCATGATTTCCTGTACACGCTGCAACGAGCAATTAGCTTTTATAACCGGCCCCAGTTGTGGACAAAAATCATAACCAATGCCATGCAGGCCGATTTCAGCTGGCATAAATCCGCTCAAAAATATCATGATTTGTATCAAGCCCTGTTAAGTAGGACAGGCAACTCTTTAAACAGGTAGATGATGGATATGACTACGTGGATATTACACGATTCTCACCGGGCAGAGTTTCGCAGCCCCTTTGGCGCTGTGCCCTGCGCAACCCCGATCAGTCTGGCGGTGGCCGTCGACAGCCGTCAACCGGTGGACAGTGTTATTTTGCGCTTATGGAAATACGGCCGTGAAGAAGAGAAAATCACCATGCAACCGGCGGCAGAGAAAGAGGGAAGAAAATTTTACCGGGCGGCAATTACCGCCCCTGCCATACAGGGTTGGTTGTGGTATTTTTTCATTATTGTCCAGGGTGACAGGGTTTTTTATTATGGCAATAATCCGCAAAACCTGGGCGGCGAGGGCTGCCTTTATGACCATGAGCCGCCTTCATATCAAATTACAGTATACAAACAAGATAATGCCACGCCCCACTGGTTTAAAGAAGCCGTGATGTACCAGATTTTTGTTGACCGCTTTTGCAACGGCCATGCCGAAGGTAAAATATTAAACCCCAAACAGCACTGTGTCATTTACCCTGACTGGGATGCCGTACCGCAATACGGCAGGGACCCGCAAACCGGCAAAACAGTATGTTTTGACATCTTTGGGGGCAACTTATTGGGTGTGTTGAAAAAACTGCCCTATTTAAAAGACTTGGGCATCAATGTTATTTACTTAAATCCAATTTTTGAGGCGGCCAGCAACCATAAATATGATACCGGCGACTATAAAAAAGTTGATCCCATGTACGGCGACAACCGGTTGTTTCAAGAACTTTGTGCCAAGGCTGCGGAACTGGGGATTTCCGTTATTTTAGACGGTGTTTTCAGCCATACCGGCAGTGACAGTATATATTTTAACCGGGAAGGCCGGTATCCTTCATTGGGAGCTTATCAGTCCAAAGATTCTCCTTATTATTCATGGTACCGCTTCATTGAATACCCGCACCGCTATGAATGCTGGTGGGGGGTTGAAACCCTGCCCAATGTCAATGAAACGGACCCGTCTTATCAGGATTTTATCGTCACCGGGGAAGACAGTGTGATTAAATATTGGATGAAACTGGGCGCTAAAGGCTGGCGCTTGGATGTGGTGGATGAGTTGCCGGATGAATTTATCAAAAAGATTCGCACCACCATGAAACAATTGGACCCCCAGTCGGTGTTGATCGGTGAAGTGTGGGAAGACGCTTCCAACAAGGTAAGTTACGGGGCAATGCGTCAGTATCTGTTGGGTGAAGAATTGGATTCGGTTATGAATTACCCCTTCCGCCGGGCCTGGCTGGACTTTATGACCGGACAAAGTGATGCCCGGGAGCTGCACCGGCGTTTAATGAGTTTGTACGAAAATTATCCTCTGGAGCAGTTTTACGCTGCCATGAATTTGCTTGGCAGCCATGATGTGGAGCGGGTTCTTACCCTGTTGTGCGGGGCACCGCCTGCCGACCTGCTGAGCCGGGAGGAACAGGCCAGGTTCAAGCCAAGCCGGGAACAAGAGCGGTTGGGCTTGGCCCGCCTGAAATTGCTTGTGCTGGTACAGATGACATTTCCCGGCGTGCCCTGTATTTATTACGGGGATGAAGCAGGCCTGCACGGTTACAAAGATCCTCTAAACCGGGCCACTTATCCCTGGGGCAAAGAAAACAGGGAACTGCTGGCTTGGTATAAAAAAGTGATCGGATTAAGAAACCGCTATGATGTGCTGAAAACAGGCCACTGGCAGCCGGTTTATCATGAGGGCCAGGTTTATGGTTACCTGAGAAAGATCAGCCAGGGTAAGGACGTATTTGGCCGCCCCAAGCAAGATAACCTTGCCCTGGTGCTGGTCAACGCCGGCACAGACAGGGAAGCCCGCCTGACGATTCATTTAGGCTGTAGCTACAACGGCAGCCTGTCTGATTTGCTGCCGGGAGCAGGGCATTACCGTGTGCAAGACGGAGTGCTGCAGCTTACCCTGGCGCCGCTGACCGGAAAACTGTTAATGGATGAGGGATGGCAATGAAGTTCCCCAGGCAAAGCGGCATTTTGCTCCACCTAACTTCTTTACCGTCTCCCTACGGGATAGGTGATTTAGGCCGGCCGGCCCGCCGGTTTGTGGACTTTCTCAGCCGCAGCAGGCAGCGCTTGTGGCAGGTACTTCCCCTGCATCCGCCGGGATACGGTGAATCGCCTTTTCAGTGCTTTTCTGCCTTTGCCGGAAACCCCTTATTAATCAGTTTAGATATGCTGAGAGACGAAGGTCTGCTGGCGGCACAGGATGGGTTACCGCCTCCTGACTTGGCTGATGGCCGGGTAGAATTTAACCGGGTAAGGCAATATAAGGAACCCTTGCTGCGACAAGCCTTTGCCGTTTTTCAACACGGTCGTAAACCATGCCAATATCACCAATTTATGGCAGAGGCCCATTGGTTGCCGGATTATGCCTTATTTATGGCTCTTAAACATTACTACGGCGGTCTGCCCTGGAACCGTTGGGAACAGCCGGTGGCCCGGCGCCAAAGAAAAGCATTGCAGCATTACCGCCAAATGTTGCGGGAGGAGATAAATTACCAGTGTTTTTTACAGTATATTTTTTTTACCCAGTGGCGTCAGTTAAAAAAATATGCCAATGATCGGGGCATTAAAATTATCGGAGATTTGCCCATCTTTATATCTTGCGACAGCAGCGATGCCTGGGCTAACCCGCAATTGTTTGAATTGGATAAAGATGGCAATCCCACCAGGGTAGCCGGTGTACCGCCGGATTATTTCAGTGCTACCGGACAATTATGGGGTAATCCACATTACCGGTGGGCCGCCATGGCCCGGGATGATTACCTGTGGTGGCGGCAAAGGTTTAAGCTGCTGTTAGATACAGTGGATATAATACGGATTGATCATTTTCGAGGGTTTGAAGCGTACTGGGAAATACCTGCCGGCGAAACCACTGCTGTCAACGGCAGATGGGTTAAGGGGCCGGGAAAAAAATTTTTTGCCACCGTTATCCGGCATCTGGGCAATATTCCGGTAATTGCGGAAGACCTGGGGGTTATTACACCTGAGGTGGTAAGGTTAAAAGAATGTTTTAACTTTCCGGGTATGAAGATTCTGCAATTTAACCTGCATAGCCATGAAAAAGAAGAATTTCTGCCCCATCATTATGAAGCCAACTCGGTGGTTTACACAGGTACCCACGATAACGATACTACTGTCGGCTGGTATAGCAAGCTGCTGCCGGGCGACTTGGCTTTTCTCCGGCGTTACCTGGGCCTGCGGGGCAATGAGACAGCCGAAGAAATATGCTGGCAGCTGATTGCCACCGCCCTTGGCTGCCGGTCTAACCTGGCTGTCATTCCCCTGCAGGACATCCTTTGTTTAAACAGCGAAGCTCGCATGAATTATCCCGGGACAGTGGGCGGCAGCAATTGGCAGTGGCGCTTTCAACATGGCCAGCTAACCCCGGACATAACAGAAAAACTGGCCGCCCTGACAACAGCTACCGGCCGGTAGAAGCAAGGCAGCATCAACCCGGCAGTTGGCTAACCGTTGTCTACACGCTCAGCAATTTATGTTTTAACTGCCGGTACCGCCGGGTATAATAAACGCCGTTCTGGGCTTCCCGGTGATCAAAGCCGAAGGCGCGCCGGCTGACTGCCAGAATAGGCGGCGCCTGGATTCGTTTGGCGACACCCAGGCCGTTAAACAGGTTCCACCAGCGTTCCAGGTCGTCAATAAATTGCCGGGGTGTCGGGAACAGTTGTTGTACCAGCCCCGGCCGGCAGCCCAGTTTTGCTTCCAAAATACCCTGCTCATACCATTGCAGGATGTCTTCCGGGGTGGCTTTATCCCACCGCTGGACAAAGGAACGAAACAGGTAATCATGGTACGGGTAGGCAATAGGATCACCCTTGCCCGCCTCAACGTCCTGGTCAGAACTGAGTTCAGCGCTGGGAACAATATCCATAATACCCTTGGGTATAACTTCTCGCCCGTATACATGCCGGTTGAGATAGCGGGCCAAATCATAAACCTGGTGTTTCCAGAGATCCCCAATGGCAGCTAAAAATCCTGCCTGGTCGCCGTACAGGGTGGAATAACCCACCGTCGTTTCCGCTTTGTTGGCGTTGCAGGTGAATCCTCCGCCAAAGGCGGCTGCCACTGCGGCCAGCACCCTGGCTGAGCGATCCCTGGCCTGTATGTTTTCGGACATAAAAGAGGTTATTTGAAGGGCAAATTTTTCACCGGTAGCCGGGTTAATAACCGGTGTGCTTTCAATTTGTTTAACGGTGTAGTCCACCGATTCCTGAATAGGTAAAACTGTATAACAACAACCTAAATTTTCAGCCAGCTGCCGGGCTAATTGGCGGGTGGTTGGTGAGTTATAGCGGCTGGGCATGTTGACCAGCAAAAGATTCGACGGTCCGATGGCTTTGGCATATAGGGCGGCAGAGACGGCCGAGTCAATGCCGCCGGAAATGCCGATGACCACTTTGCGCATGCCAATGGCGGCAGTGAACTTTTGAATGCCGTAATGCAAGGCCTGGTAGATGAAGCTGACGTTATCGTCCGCCGGAACGTCCAGGGCCGGTAAATTTGTGCCGCCGTTTGCCAGGTCTAGCTCCACTAAATCAAGGTTTGGCTTAAAGGACGGCCGGCTGCAGTAAATTACCTCACCGTTTTTATTATATACCGTACTGGAGCCGTCAAAGGTATAAATTGTCTTGCCGTTATTTTGGATGCCCACGTTATTAACATAAATTAACGGCACGCCGGCAGCTCGTGCCTGCTCAGCAAAAACCCGGTTCCGCTTGTTGTTTTTGCCCAGCGTAAAAGGAGAACTGGAAATGTTGATAAGCAGGTTAACGCTGCCTTTATTCATTATGGCAGGAATAGGTTTGGTGCTGTAATCTGCTGCCCAGCCGTCTTCGCACAGCAGGCAACCAAGGCCCAGCCGGCCGTTGGGCAGTGGCAGGTAAACCGGGGTTAAAAGTTCTTCCGGTGTTTTGCCCAACTCCAGGGCCAGTTTGCGCAGGCTGTAAAAATGACGGTCGTCGTCAAATTGCCGGTAATTGGGCTGTAAGGTTTTGATACGGAAAGGGTAGGGGAAGTTGTCGCCGCCCCAAAATTTGCCGTCCCGGGCCACGAAAAAAGCATTATATTTGCGCACCCGGCCGTCTTCGCCGGTTTTTTGCCAGTCCACCCCTACATTGCCAAACAACACGGTAATCCGGTCTGATGCCTTGCTGATTTCCAAACCGTATTCTTCACAGTCCCTGAGAAAGGATGGCTGTTCCCAGGTGTCGCCCAGCAGGTAACCGGGAATACACATTTCCGGGAAAATAATCACTTCGGCTCCGTCACGCCGGGCTTGATTAATCATTTCCAGCATAGTTTGGGTGTTAATGTCCGGACGGCCTGGCCGGACTTCCATTTGACCTAATGCAATTTTAAACTGCAAAACCATCGCCTCTTTTAAAAAAATTGTAGTTGTAGCTTGCCCAGGAACGGCCGTTATTTAACAAAAACGCCCGTTCCTTACGGTACGGGCATTTTGCTCGGGCGGCGGGCTAAGCCACATCAATCCCCACCAAATATATGGGCAACTGCAAATGGGTTTTGAAGTGCCGCAGGTAGCGGTCTGCCTTTTCAAAATTCATGGCACCTGTCCAATTGTGCCTGTAATGATGATAGATTTGTTTTTGAAACTTTTTTGTTGTAACAATAAAAATGCCCACATCAATTTTATCCCAATGATGGGAAGAAGACAATTGAAACTTAAGCAGGTTATGCCCCAGCAGGGAAATATGACGAAAACCAATTTCCAGGCCAATGTGCTGTTTGGTTAATTCGATGGCTGCCATGGGGTTGACCGGCTCGTGAAAGGGTGAGGGAATATGCTGCCAGCCGTGATTTTTAAAGAGTTCCCCCAGTGTTTGGTTGAATTGAGAACGGGACAGGGCAGAAAAATCAAAATGCTGTCCTAATAAAATCTCTTCAACTTCCCTTAAAAGGGGATTATTTGATAAAATTTGACCAGCCGACCGGTAGGAATTTGTTTGCAGTTGTAATTGCATAATCCTCACCCGACCTTTCCTATTTATTTTTATTAACTAATTTCCATATAATTATGAATTATCCTTCTATTATAGCGAAAAAAATAAATAGTTTAATAAAAATTTTCGGGGAGGCGACAGCCTCCCTTAACCCTGCATGGCTTGATTAATTTTTTCCAACCGGGGCAGCAGATCGGCAGCCGGCCTGTCCGGAGAAGCTTTAATTTGCTTTTCAATGGCCTGCAGTTGCGAAAATAATTTTTTGTCTGATGTTACATGGACTTCATATTGTTGATCAAGGCCGGCAATCTTACGGTGCACTTCTTGTTCGATAGATTGCAGCTTTAAACGGTTAAAGCCGGTAACCTTTATGGCAGCAGAAATGTTTTTATTCACCGCCACTACCACGGCATCTTCTACTCCCTTAACTGACAGGGCGGCTTGCTTAGCCTGCTCAGCCAGCTCCGGGTTACATTCTGCCGCCTGGCAGCCTGTATTAACCTCGGGTTTTTTACCGGGTGTGGTTTGGCAGCCGGTCAGGGACAGGCACAATAAAAATAATAAGAATATTTTTAATACGGTTTTCATGATCTCACCTTTATTTACCGGGATTTGTTAACCTCTGGGGCGAACCAGCAGAGCAGCCAGGAATCCAAAAATAATAGCGGCCGAAATGCCGGCGCTGGTTACTTCAAAAATGCCGGTCAGGATGCCCACCAGGCCGGTTCTTTCTGCTTCTGCCAGTGCGCCGTGCACCAGGGAATTGCCAAAACTGGTAATAGGAACAGTGGCACCGGCACCGGCAAAATCAATCAGGGGTTCGTACAGCCCCAGGCCCCCTAATACAGCTCCTGTTACCACCAGCAAACTCATGGTGTGGGCCGGGGTGAGCTTGCCCACATCCATTAACAGCTGGCCCAGCACACAAATGAGTCCGCCCACCACAAAGGCCCAGAAATAAGTTTCCAAGAGCGATCCCCCCTAGTAATACTCCATGGCCACAGCGTGTGCGATGCAGGGTATACTTTCTTTTTGCTGATAAGATAAAGGAGACAGCAGAGCACCGGTGGCCACTATCAGGACCCGGTTAAGTTCGCCTTGTTTCATTTTGTTTATGATATGGCCAAAAGTTACGGCGGCTGCACAGCCGCAACCACTGCCCCCGGCCATAACCGGTTGTTCCGGCCCGTAAATTAAAATCCCGCAATCGGTAAAAATTTCTTCAGGAATTTCCAGGCCGTGTTTTATTAACAGATCTCTGGCAATTTGATGTCCCACGCGGGCCAGGTCGCCGGTGGCGATCAAGTCATAATGGGAAGGCGAGATGCCAAGATCCCTGAAATGAGTTGTCAGTGTGTCCACTGCTGCCGGAGCCATGGCAGCCCCCATATTGAAGGGATCCTGCAACCCCATGTCCACCACCCTGCCGATTGTGGCCGAAGTAATCCTGGGGCCGTCACCGCCGGGGCCCACCAGGGCAACCCCGGCTGCGGTGGCCGTCCACTGGGCGGTAGGGGGTTTCTGGGCGCCGTATTCAGTGGGGTACCTGAATTGTTTCTCTACGGCCGGATTATGGCTGGCCGTACCGCATAACACATACCGGGCAGCTTTACTGTCCACCAGCAGGGCTCCCAGTGCCAGGCTTTGCATGGAGGTGGAACAGGCGCCGAACAGCCCCAGGTAAGGTACAGCCAGGCTGCGGGCGGCAAAACTGCTGGAAATAATTTGGTTTAATAAGTCACCGCCCAGGAAAAAATGAATGTCCTGCTTTTGCAAGCCTGCTTTACGAATGGCAATTTCTATAGCTTCTTCCAACATTTTTTGCTCGGCTTTTTCGTAGCTGTCCTGGCCCAGCCATAAATCACCGTGGATGATATCATAATCATTTGCCAGGGGCCCCTTGCCTTCAAAGGGGCCTACTACGGTACCGGTGGACAACAGGGTAGGTTGATTGGGGAAAATCCATGTTTGGTGTCCCTGCAGCATGCTAGGATCCCCCTGACATAGTAAATAATGTTCTGACCAAGGATACCACAAAGGCCGCAAAGACGCCAAAGGCAATGACGGAACCGGCCAGCTTGAACATATTGCCGCCTACCCCCAGGACATAGCCTTCGCTGCGGTGTTCAATGGCAGCAGAAGCAATACTGTTGGCAAAACCGGTCACCGGCACGGCTGTACCGGCACCGGCCCACTGGGCCAGATGATCGTACACCCCCAGGGCGGTTAAGACTACCGAAATAAAAATAAGAACTGCCACAGTAGGATTGCCTGCAGTTTTTTCTGTAAAGTCAAAGTTCCAGATGAAAAAATCGGCGACCCCCTGCCCCAGTGCACAAATAAAGCCGCCCGCCACAAAAGCCTTTACTGTATTGGCCAGTACCGGGCGTTGAGGTTCCCGGGTTTTTGCAAAGGCCTGGTACTCTTGTTGGGTAATGGTAAGCTTTTTCTTTTGCTTGTTTGACATCTGTTGTCACCCCTTACCTTTTAAGCAAAGGTTTTAATTCTGAAATTACCGCATCCAGTTGTTCAGCGCACCGGCTGTATATTGCTTTAGCCTTAGGCAGCCGGGTGCCCAGGGCATACATCTCACAATCAGCCTGGCATTTTTTTAGGGTGGCATAAGCCAAATCCTTTGTTTTAGGCTGTGGCACATGTATGGCATCGTCAAATAAATCCAAATAAAGCTGTCCTGCCGCATCCACCTGGGCAATAAAAACGTTTTCGGGTGCCACACCGGCCTTCTCCAATTCAGCCTGCAGCCAGTTGCGGTTCAGCCCCAAGGCTGTCAAATGCTCGTCTATAATAACACCGTCCAACATGACGGTTTGGGGGACGCTTTCTTGGTTTACTTGCCAACCCAGGGCTGCCGCGGTAACCGGCCGGTGTTGTTTTTTCAACATGACACTGACTTCACCGTTGGGCTCCAACACAGCAAATTCCACATCTGCCACTTTAAAGGCATTTTTTTGACGCAATTTGCTTAACAAGTCCTCCGGCGTAAAACGGGCTTCCATTAACTTATCCTCTAAAACTTTACCGTGGTTAATGAGAATTGTTTCTTTGCCCATGATCAGGTCCCGGAGAGACTTATATTTTATCGCCAGCAGGTAAAGAATGGCAGGCAGCAGAGTCCAAACGGCCAGTACGGCCAGCCCGTCAACGGGATTAGCAATCATATGCAGAGATAGGGCAGCGGCAGTTACGCCAATCACAATAACTGTGACTAGGTCAAACAGGGTAAGCTGGGAGATTTGTCTTTTTCCCGTCAATCTTAGCAGCAGCCAAACCAAGGCCAGAAAACCCAGGGAACGCCCTATAACTGCAAGCCATTCGGGCATTTAAAACGCCTCCTCTTAAAAAAACTAAAGGCCTTTGTATTGCGGTTCTTCATACTCCAGCACCCTGACCCTGTTTTCCAGCGCCTCAATTACCTGGCCCAGCCGTTGACAATTTTTATCCAATAACTGCTTGTTGGCCGGATTAGTTTCAAAAGCACAGAATGTCTCCAGGGTGGCCTGGGTCCCTTTTAAACCGGCAATAGTTTGCTTAACCTGGGCTGCCACTGTCAAGCCAATCACCTCTTAAGGCTTATTTTGTGCAAGAACCGGGTGTTGTAAGACCCGGTTCTTGCGGTTAGAAACCTTTATATTGGGGTTCTTCCTGTTCAATTTGCTGCATACGGGGCTCCAGGCTGTCAATAATGGCTTGGGTTTGCTGGGCGGCCTGGGTATACAAATCTTTGGCCTGCTGGTTTTGGGTTTGCAAAGCAAAGGATTCCAGACTGGCCTGGGCGGTTTTCAGTCCGGCCAGGGCCTGTTTAACTTGGGATGCTACAGTCATTTTATTACCTCCTTGACTTATCAATAAAACTCCTTTGTTAGCATGCCCGGAGCTTTAGTTTTTAACACAAAATTAAGTAATGTGAATTAAATGAGCTATTAGGAAATTTGTGCATATACAGGTGGGTGATGGAAATAATGTATATATCTTGTTAGTGTGAGGGTGATTTTGATGATTATTACTTTAATCAGGACGCTGATATTATTTGCCTTGGTGGTGGTTGCCCTGCGGTTAATGGGTAAGCGGCAAATCGGCAAGCTGCAGCCCTATGAACTGGTAATAATTGTTATGATTGCCGATTTGGCAGCAGTTCCCATGGAAGACATCGGCATACCGCTGCTCAGTGGTATTATTCCCATACTTACCTTACTCTTTGTGGAGGTGGCTATTTCTTTTGGGGCTTTAAAAAGTGAGCGGTTAAGAGGTGTCGTTTGCGGCACCCCCAGCATCCTGGTGGCAAACGGCAAAATAGTGGAGGCGGAGCTTAGAAGGCTGCGCTATAATATTAACGATTTGCTGGAGCAGCTGCGGACAAAAAACTTCCCTAATATTGCGGACGTGGAATATGCCATCCTGGAAACCAGCGGCGAGATCAGCGTGGTGCCAAAGTCGCAAAAAAGGCCGGTGATACCCGCCGATCTTAACATCCCTACCAAATATGAAGGCATTCCGATGACCCTGATTATTGACGGCTATGTATTCGAGCAAAATCTGAAAAAAATTAACCTGAGCCGGGAATGGCTGCAAACGGAGCTGCAGAAATTCGGCATCGGGGACTTGAAACAGGTGTTGCTGGCCAGCCTGGATACCGAGGGCAATCTTTTTTACCAGGTAAAAACCAGGACAGCTTGAAAAAATCCGGAAAGGGGAATTGTGATGAGATTGCTGGCCGCTTTATCAATAATGATTGTTTTGTTGGTGGTCATGGGGCTGTGGATAAATCATTCAATAACCGAGGCAGCCCAGGAGTTATCCGGTCATGTACAGTTAATCAGCCGGGAGGTAAAACAGTCTGACTGGCTGCAGGCCAACAAGCAGATTGCCGAACTGGAGCAGAAGTGGCGGCAAATCGGCAGCTGGTGGCCGGCGGTACTGGATCATCAGGAGATAGATAATATTGAATTTTCGCTGGCGAAGGCAAAGGAGTATCTGGCAGCCGGGGATCGGGTACATTCACTGGCGCAGCTGTCTGAATTAAACTTAATGATCCTGCACCTGCCCGAGAAAGAGTCTTTGCAGCTGAAAAATATTCTTTAACCTTGCATCAAAAAGAGCCGGGACAACCCGGCTCAGCGTGTAGACAAACACTATTGGTGGTTTATGATCCCCTTTGGCTCCGGTCTACGCACCGACAGCACTATGATTCGCTCCGGTCGCCCTTGGGGTCGCCTCAAACGGGCCATCCTGGCCCGGTTCGGCTGGCGCCCACGTCCTGTGGGCGCCACCCCAATGGCTCCTTTCGCTCATCAAGTGCTGTTGCCGGTGCTTCGACAAGTCGCCGACAGGGGATCATAAAGCCACCTCACTTTGTTTTACAACCTTTGTCAACAGTTTGAGCCGGGAAAACCCGGCTCTTGGTAACGTTAGCGCAAGTAGAACAGCAGCAGGTAAACGGTGCTTATTGCGATGGAAAGAATCATCAAGGGAAAAGCAATTTTCATAAAGCCCAGGAAGCTTAAGGGGGTACCTCTCTTTTCGGCCATGCCGGCCACAATCACGTTGGCGGCAGCCCCCACCAGCGACCCGTTGCCACCCAGGCAAGCACCCAGGGCCAGCGACCACCAGAGCGGATCCAGATTGGCAATGCCACCCATCTGGCCCATTTGCTGCAGCAACGGAATCATGGTAGCCACAAAGGGAATATTATCGACAAAGGCGGAGGCCAGGGCAGACAACCATAAAATCAACAGACCGGTGGAAAGAATTTCACCACCTGTAATATGCAGCGCCGATTCGGCAATCCAGTGAATTACGCCGGATTCTTCCAAACCGCCGACCACAATAAACAAACCGACAAAGAAGAAAATAGTGGGCCACTCCACAGTTTCCAGCACATGCTCGGGCTCCTCCCTGGTCATGAGCAGCAGCAAGACAGCACCGCCCAGGGCTATGGTGGCGGTAGGCATGTGAATAATGCTGTGCAGGGCAAAACCGCCGATCGTTAAAGACAGGGCAATCAAGGATTTTTTCAGCAACTTGGCATCTTTTATTTCATCTAACGGGTTAAGTGCGGTAATGGCAGCCATCCGCTGGGGGTCTGCCTGCAGGTCTTTGCGGTAAATTAACCGTAAAATAGCGATGGTAACAAGGAAAACCACCGCAGCCACCGGTGCCAAATTATAAATAAAATCCATAAAGGATAAGCCGGCAGGGCCGCTGATCATAATATTGGGCGGGTCGCCGATCAATGTGGCGGTCCCTCCGATATTACTGGCCATAATTTCGGTAACCAGGAAGGGAACGACATTTACTTGCAGCTGGCGGCAAATAGAAAAGGTTACCGGCACAATGAGCAAAACAGTTGTGACATTATCCAGCAAGGCAGAGGCCACTGCTGTAATGGTTGCCAGTAAAACCAGCAGTTTTAAAGGGTCACCCTTGGCGGCCACGGCCGACTTTACAGCCAGGTACTCAAAAACGCCGGTTCGCCGGGTAATGGATACAATGATCATCATACCCACCAGCAGCCCAATGGTGTTCCAGTCAATATAGTGAATGGCTTTATCCTGGGTGACAATGCCGGTGAACAGCACCAGCATGGCCCCGGCCAGAGCCACCACCGTACGGGGCAGTTTTTCGGAAACAATAAAGGCATAGGTGATAACAAAAATTACAGAGGCCAAAATAAATTGCTTATCCACACTTATACACTCCTTTCAAAAAATATAATTAATTATTGTCAATTGAAACTTACAAACTTATTCACCTCCTGTTAACAGGCAAAAAGAAAGAGGGGTAGCCTTAAAAAAAGCTACCCCCCCCGTTAGCTTAAAATCCTTGTACCAAAATTTGGTACAACACGTTGAGGACTATATCTGATTCCGTATTGATTATAACAAAAGGCACCCCGGTTGTCTATAAAAAAGTATGGCATAATTGGCATATTATGCGCTTGCTGCATAAACATTTGTCACTTATGGAAAGATAATTTGAGGCAGGTGGGAAAATGTCATTAAAAAATGTTTTTGGTAAATGGAAGAAACCCAAAAAAACCCAACAGGCTAAAATTATTAACCGGGCTGACCGGGGCGATACCCTAAGCGGCCGCTTGGCCGAAGATGAAGATACGGTTTTTCAGGGACTGGGCGGCAGTGTTGATATTGTCCGGCGTAAAGTTTTAGTTGCCGGCACACCGGCGGTATTGATTTATATTGAGGGTATTGTTGATACAGATGTCATTCAAAAGGAAGTTTTAGCCAAGCTGCAGCAAGCAACAGAAATACCCCGGCCGGGCACAGCCGCTTTGCAGTATATTGCCGAGAAAGTTTTATCAGCCCAGACAGCCGCTGTTGCTTGCGCAATATCTGATATCCTGGCGGAAGTGCTGCTGGGTAAAAGTGTTTTGCTGCTGGCGGATTGCCGGTGTGCTTTGCTTATTGGCACCAAAGGCGGCACCCGAAGGGCCATCCAGGAACCGCCCACCGAACGGACCGTGCGGGGTTCCCGGGAAGGATTTATTGAAGACATTGCGGTGAATATGGCCATTATCCGGCGTAAACTTAAATCTCCGAATTTAATTATGGAAGCTGCCCTGCTGGGCCGGCGCAGCCGCACCAAGGTGGTAATTACCTATTTATCAGATGTTGCGGATCCGAAGCTGGTGCAGGAAGTCCGCCGCCGCATCTCGCAAATTGACATAGATGCGGTGCTGGGTTCGGGGTACCTGGAAAAACATTTTGAAGACCGTCCTTATAGTTTGTTTCCGCAAACCTATGGCACCGAACGGCCGGATAAAGTGGTGGCCAATATGCTGGAGGGACGGGTGGCTATCCTGGTGGACGGCACACCTTACACCCTGGTGGTGCCGGCGGTGTTTATCCAGTTTATGCAGGGTGCGGAAGATTATTATGAACGCACCATTGTAGGTTCGGTGGCGAGGCTGGTCAGGTACCTGGCCTTTGTCATTACCACCACTCTGACGGCAATTTATATTGCCTTGATTACCTATAACCATTCACTGCTGCCCAGTGACTTGCTGCTGGCGGTGGCCAAAGAAAGGGAAGAGTTGCCCTTTACGCCGCTGGTGGAAGCCATGTTTATGGAAATGGTGATAGAAATTCTGCGTGAGGCTGCCCTGCGCCTGCCCTCCACCGTAGGCCAGTCCCTCGGCGTGGTGGGCGGTATTGTAATCGGTCAGGCGGTAATCTCCGCCAAATTGGTGAGCCCCTTAATTGTTGTCATGGTATCCCTGGCCACCATCAGTTCCTTTGTTTTTCCCAGTTACAGCATGGCCCTGGCAATCCGCCTGATTAAATTTCCCCTGATATTTTTGGCGGCTGTTTTTGGCGCCCTGGGTATCGCTGTGGGCTGGCTGGTCTTAATTATTCACCTGGTTTCCCTGGAAAGTTTCGGGGTGCCTTACCTGGCCCCGCTGGCTCCCACCCGGTATGCAGACCTGGGCGATACTCTGGTGGTTTCCCGGATTTGGCAGCATAAAAAGCGCCCGGTAACCTTTAATACGGCAGATAAGCAAAGGATAAGCGACAGCCCGCAGGAGCATAGGCATGAGCAATGAAAACAACCTGATTACCAGTAAGCAGTTGATTTTTACCATAATCAGCGCCTTGATCGGGGTGGGTATTCTCACCCTTACTTCCACTGTGGCCCGGGAAGCCAGGCAGGACGCCTGGATTTCGCTTATTATCGGCGCTTTGGTACCCTTGCTGGGGTTGTTCACTATTAATTTAATCGGCAGCAGATTTCCCCGGTTAACCTTTGCCGAATATGCAGAAAAAATCATTGGCAAATGGCCGGGCAAACTGCTGGCTTTGATATTTGTCCTTTATACCCTTGTTTTTGCCGGTATTGTTATCAGGATATTTGTGGACATCCTGAAAATTTATTTTTTTCCGCTTACGCCGGTGTGGGCGTTGGGCGGGCTGATAATTTTTGTGGCAGCATATCTGGCCTCCCAGAGCGCCCAGGTGGTGGTACGGGTTAATGAGTTAATGTTCTACGAATCTTTACTTTTGATAGCCTTTGCAGTGGGGGCTATGCCGCAAATTGACATCACTTTTTTCCAGCCTGTAGGTGAGGCGGGTTGGGAGCAAATTTTAAAGGGTGCTTATAAGACGATGTTCGCCTTTTTAGGACTGGAAATACTGCTGGTGTATTACCCATTGGTACAGCGCAAAAATGAAATAATTAAGGCCGGTATCACAGCTTTAGGCATTGTTTTTGTGATTTATTTAATGATTGTAGTTACAGTGATGGGAGTTTTTGGGCCGGATGTCAGCAACTTAATCAGGTTTGGTTTTATGGTTTTGATTAAAACCTACCAAACTCCGGTGGTGGAACGGGGAGAATTCTTTTTTATTATTTTCTGGGTGTTTGTTTCCTTTCGGCCGGCTGCCAATTTACTGTTTACCGGTCGTTATTCCCTGGAAAAAATCCTGGGTGTAAAGGCGCCGGCTGTTACCACGCTAATTATGTATCCGTTCATATTATTTGCTTGCTTGCTGCCCAGGAACTTTGAGCAAGTGCTGGATTACAGCACCTATGTGAGTTTTGTGGGCATGGCCTACATGCTGGGGGTGCCCCTGTTGCTGCTGATAATTGCCCGTTGGCGCGGCCTGGACGGTGATAAAAACTATGCCAATACCTAGACCTGTCAGGGTGCTGCTTTTATTAATCATCAGCCTGGTTATAGGCGGCTGCTGGGATGCCGCTGATGTAAAGGACCTTTATATTCCCTTTACGGCCGGTTATGATTATATAGAAAAGCAGGGTGAGGGGAAATTAGTTGCATCCGTAAACTATCCGGTCTTTGCCCGCATGGCCAAGGAACATTCAGATATACTGGTCATGGAAGGGGATACCGTTGGTGAAACCCGTATTGACAAGGGTAATAAATTGGCCCGCCGGCTGGCCATCGGCGACCTGAACACCCTGTTAATCGGCAGGGATTTAGCCGTTCGGGGTACCAGGGAAGTGTTTGACTACATGTTTCGCAACCCGCAGTTTAGCGAACTGATGAAACTGGCGGTGGTTGACGGCCTGGCCAGGGATGTTTTGCAGATTAAACCGGTGCATTACCAAACCGTCGGTCAGAATATTATAGAACTTCTGAAAAATGCCGACCGGAGCAATTTTATTCCGGATATGGCTTTGCATGACTTTCGCATATGTGTCATTACCCCCGGCTTTAACCCGGTGCTGCCGGTGCTGCGGATACATGGGCAAAATAAAATAGAAGTGGCGGGAGCGGCCATTTTTAAGGGGTATCGGATGGTGGCCATGGTTAATAAGGATGAGATGCGGGCTGTAACCTGGCTGCGGGGAGAAAAATCCACCGGGGATATAACCTTTGAATTGGTAGACCAGGCAGGAAACCAGAAAAAATTGACCTTTGAAGGCACTAACAGCCGCTCGGTAAAAGCCAAGTTGGTTGACGGCGTACCTTACTTTGAGATCGAAGTAAAACTGGCGGGAGAAATAATTGAAAGTCTGGTCGGTTTTCAGTTTGCCGGCAAAGAAGAAAACATTAAGCTGGCGGAGGCGGCCCTGGCCCGTTATATTGAGGGAAAATGCCGGAGCATGCTGGAGGATTTACAGTGTAAGTACCGGGTGGATGCCATATTATTAGGCAAATATGCCCGAGCCAAGTGGCCGGACCTGGTTCGGCAGGATTGGGACGAACACTTCTGTAACAGCATTATTAAGGTAAAGGTAAAGGTGATTATCCGGGGCAGCGGGGAGGTGGCCTGACAGGGATGGGCAGCCATTCCTTTACAATTTCCTAAATAAAAGTGGGCTATGCAGCCGGTCTGGTTGACAAGCGGCATAGCCCCTTCTATATTATTAAATGGGAATATTTCACATCAGGCAGGAGGTATGCAAATGACAGGGCCAGCCAATCACGAAAAATATGAATTTCAAGCCGAAGTAAAACAACTGTTGGATATTGTCATTAATTCTCTTTATACTGATCGGGAAATTTTCCTGCGGGAGCTTATTTCCAATGCTGCCGATGCACTGGAAAAAATCCGCTATCAAAAGTTAACCAGCCAGGAGATTGCGGATGCAGACCTGCCTCTGGAGATAGCCATTCAGTTGGATGAAAATAATCATACCTTAACAATTTCAGATACCGGCATCGGCATGACCAGGGAAGAACTGATAACAAACCTGGGCACCATTGCTCACTCCGGTTCCAGAAACTTTCTTAAATATGTGGCGGCAGGCGAGGGGCGTGATGTGAATTTAATCGGCCGCTTTGGGGTAGGGTTTTACGCTGCCTTCATGGTGGCCGAACAGGTGACGGTGGCCACCCGTTCATACCTGCCCCAGGCTGCCGGCTGGCAGTGGTCTTCGGACGGCGCCGGCAGTTATACCATTGCTGAAGCAACGGGTTTGCGCCGGGGAACCAGCATAACCCTGCATTTAAAAGAAGATGCCCGGGAGTTTGCCCGGGAAGCGGTGGTAAAAAGAATTATTAAGCAATATTCCGGCTTTGTGCCTTTTCCCGTTTTATTGAACGGCACCAGGGTAAATACGGTGCAAGCCATCTGGACCAAAAACAAAAATGAAATTACAGACGAAGAATACACTGAGTTTTATAAATATCTGGCCAACGCCTATGACGAGCCGCTGCTGCGTCTGCATTTCAGCGCCGATGCGCCCTTAAACATTAACGCTTTGCTGTTTGTGCCCAAAGATAATTTTGAACGTTTTGGTTTCGGCCGGCTGGAGCCCGGGGTTAACCTGTATTGCCGCAAGGTGCTAATCCAGCAGCAAGCCAAAGACATCCTGCCCGAATGGCTGCGGTTTGTTAAGGGTGTGGTAGACAGTGAAGAACTGCCGCTGAACATTTCCCGGGAAACCATGCAGGACAGCTCACTGCTGGCCAAGCTGCGCAAGGTGATTACTTCTCGCTTCCTTAAATTTTTGCAGGAACAAGCTAAAAGCGAGCCGGCAAAATACAAGGAATTTTGGAACAACTTTGGTATGTTTATCAAAGAAGGAGCAGCCACCGATTATACTTACCGCAAAGAGTTGGTAGGGTTGTTGAGGTTTGCTTCTTCGCGGGCGGCGGACGGAGAACAGGTCTCCCTGCAGGATTATGCAGCAAGAATGAAAGAGGGGCAAAAGGAAATCTACTTTATTAACGGGCCCAGCCGGGAAGTTATTGAAGCCAGTCCCTATCTGGAAGTATTCCGGGATCAGGATATTGAAGTGCTGTTTACTCACGAACCGGTGGAGGATTATATTCTCAGCCAACTGGGTGAGTATGAGGGGAAAAAACTGGTTTCCATTGACCAGGCCGGCCTGGCCTTACCGGCTACCCCAAAACCTGAGGGAGATGTTTTGAATCCTGAGCAGGTGAAGGAGTTAATAGAGTGGCTTAAAGAAGTGTTAGGGGAAAAAGTGACGGAGGTAAGAGAATCAACCCGTCTTACCGGTAGTCCGGCCATTATTTTAAACCCTGATCACCTGACCGGCAGCCTGCAGAGAATGATGCAGGTAATGAACCGCGATATTAATGCCATTGGTCCGAAAGTGCTGGAGATTAATACCGCTCATCCGGTGATTAAGGGCTTAAGCCGGCTGGCAGGTCAGAAGGATTCCTTCGCCCGGTTGGCGGCAGAACAATTGTTTGACAACGCCTTGATTGCCGCCGGTTTAATTGTTGACCCCAGGGCCATGGTGCAGCGCATGAACCAGATTTTAGAAAAAGCATTGCAATAGGATAAACATTCACCTTAGGTTGTTAACCGGCTGCCCCTGGCTGTGCCAGGGGCATTTGTTATAATGTGGGAAAATATTAACATTTTTTATAAAACTTACAAAGGAAAGAGAAGGGTTAGTTAAAAAAATGAAGAAGTACCATTAATTAATCAAGTGTTGAATGGGCGAGTGGCTTTGTCCGGTGGATTAATGCAGGTGCAAGGAGCGGGTGACGATTAAATATAAAAAGTTTCGGGAGGGGTTAATTAAGTTGAAAAAGACATTGTCCGGCATTACCGTGGACTGTGTGAAAGGCAATATTGCCGCCCAGAAGGGATATGATGCGGTGGTAAATGCAGCCAATGCCTGGTTAAGGCCGGGCGGCGGGGTAGCCGGTTGCATTCATATGGCGGCCGGTCCGGGTCTGGTGGAAGAATGCCGTCCCCTGGCTCCCATTAAGCCCGGACAGGCGGTAATAACCGGCGCTCACAACCTTCCCAACCGCTATGTCATCCATTGCCTGGGACCGGTATATGGCAGGGATGAACCGGCAGACCGCCTGCTGGCCGAATGTTACCGCAACGCCTTGAGATTGGCTGAGCAGTACCAGGTGGCTTCTGTTGCCTGTCCGGTGATCTCTACCGGCGCTTTTGGCTATCCCTTTCGTGAAGCTGTTCAAGTAATCTTATCTGCGCTGAAGGAAATGATACCGCAATTAAATACTGTTAAAAGAATCACCTTTGTGGTAAGAAGTGATGAAAAATATAAGATACTTAAACAGGCACTGGATAATTTTTATTAATATGATTTTTTAATACCCTCTGATGACAGCAGGGCGGGGTTAATTTACTATGGACCGCCCTGACTGCCGCCTTGTTGAGATGATTGGTTTTCCTGTTTGCCACCGCTGTCCGATTGTTCAATTTTTTGAATTTCTCCTTTAACCTCTACTTCCATAACTTTTCCATCCTGGGTGACTATTTTTAATTTGGTTTTCTTTTCTTGTTGACCCTCCTGGCCGGAGCTGCCTGACGACTGACCTGAGGATGACTGTTGGCCGCCCGGGCTTGCTTGTTGGCTGTCTTGCTGTCCTTGCTGCTGTTGCTGCTTTTTTAATTTACCCCAGCGGGCTTCTAATAAGTGAACCTGATTTTTATCAATTAAGCGTACCGGAACAATTTTAGCAGGTATATCAAAATTGCCGTTTTGCACCCGGCTGTCATTATTCCAGGCGCCTTTTTCAGCCAGGTCCAGAGCAGCCGCCAAGGCGAAATTGGCCAGCATTTCCGGCATGATATCTATTTCCGCATCATGCTGACCGGCTGCCAGTGCTTGGGAATTTTGGCGGTCTGCCCCAACCCCCACCGTAATTACTTTATTGTCTAATCCTTCACTTCTAAGTACCGACACGGCAGCCTGTGCCATTGGTCCGTTGGTGGCTAAAATGGCGTCCGGCGTACCGCTTTTCAGTGCGTTGAGCACCGTCATTTGGGCCATGGCTGCGTCCCCTTGCGGATGTTCGACCACTTTAATTTCAGCCACTTGCTTACTTTGCTGCAGCACTTGTTGGGCAGCCGTGGCAATTAATTGAGACGGCTTATCACTGGGATCCCCCTGCAGGATTAAAACTCTGGCCTTGTTTTTGGCTGGGGCGGCCGACTGCTGATTGGATTCGCTTTGGCTGTTCTGTTGCCCGCCCGAACCGCTTTGGCCCTGGCCGCCTTGCTGCTGCCCGCCGCTTTGGTTCTGAGTATTGAGCTGGTTTAGAACAAACTGTCCTGCCATTTCGCCGGCCCTCACATGATCACTGGCCACATAGCCGTCCAGCGGAGCATTAAAGGGCAGGGTTTCTAAGCCCACCACCTTGATGTTGGCTTGCATAATTTTGTCAGCCAGTTGGGCTCCTGCCAGCGGGTCGGCGGTTTGCAGGATAATTGCCTTAACCTTTTGTTTAATTAATTTATCCACATCCTTTTCCTGTTGAGCCGGGTCGTTTTTAGCATCAGTGAACACCAGTTGCACTTTCTCTTTTTTACTTCGTTCTTGCATAAAGGTTTTTATGCTCCGGTTGCCGTCAAATTCCATAGAAACCAAACTGACGCCGATGCTGATATTTTGCCCGGCTTCCGGTTTTGGCTGGGCTTCCGGGCCGGGACAACCGGTTAACAACGTACAAGACAGTAATACAAAGGTTATCAATATACCCATTCCAAACGGCTGTTTCATTCTTGTCACCTCGTAAAAGGTTCTTACATCTATTATTGCTGAAAAGAACAGAAATATTAGGTTTTGACCTTGATACAGACAAAAAAAGACCGGGTGGATCAGCCTGCCGCCACCCGGTCTTTGTGTTAACTTTGTTTTTTGGCAAGAAAAGCGGCCCAATCACCGTCCGGTATAATAACGCCGTTTTCCTGCAGCCACTGAGCCCTGCTCCGAGGCCACAGGTACATATGCGCTTTGACAACTTGGCCGCCGTCAAGCAACTCCACGTCCCTGATTTCACGCATCAGGTAACTTTGGCTGTCGATGCCGGTAAATTTATGTATTTCATCAATCTGGGGCAGAATGATGGGCATTTCACGGCTTACAAACATAACTCCCTTGATTTCTTGCTCCCCGTCCAGCACCACCGGATAACCGTCTTGGGGCAAGTAATACATCACCCCTTTGGTACGGGCGGGAAAAACCTGGGGGTTATAGGGTTCCAGAAAACGCTTATAGTTAGCCAAACCCGGCAGCAAAGTGCCAAATACAAATAAGTTGTTTAAATACATACAAAACACCCTTTCGCTGGTGACATATTATTATTGTTTTCTCGTTAATTAATGTTATTCCTTTCCCTGACCGGGTTTTCTAATAAAAAAGTTTTTCTGCGAGCATATTTTATATCAGTGTATGCAGCATGATTGTGGCCATGAAGAATAATTAAAAAAACTACTGGATATTTTTATGTAATTCTGATAATATTGCTTAAAAAGCATAACGTTAAACTGTACGGTTTTTCGGGAATAATGGGGAAGAATAGAGGGGGTGATTAGCTTGGGGAGGCAAAAAAATATAAAATAGGTGAGATAGCAGAACTGGCCGGGGTAAGCAGAAGAACCATTGATTATTATACCAATCTGGGCCTCTTAAAGCCGTTGCGTTCCGAGAGCCACTACCGTTATTATACCAAGGATACTCTCTGGCGTTTAAAAATAATTGAAGGCATGAAAAAACAAAGATATACGCTGGAGGAAATTAAGCAGACACTGGACAATTGGGATAACGGAAAACTGCTGCCGGAGTCAAGGTATCAAACGGCTGTTAATATAAATTTTCTCAAAGAACAGTTTAGCATGCTGGAAGGTCAGCTGGCGCAGCTGCAGCCGCTGGTTAACAGCAAAGATGTTAACCAAGCTGCTCTTATTACAAAGCAAGTGGTAATGCAAAGTATGGCAGTTATTCAATCGTTGATTATTTACTTTAATGAAACTGTACCTTTTGTTTAAAATATGTAAATTAAGGGGTGTTAGAAAGCCCATGTTTAAAAAACTGATGGCCAGCCTGGGAGTGGGAGCCGCCAGGGTTAACCTGGTGCTGGATTATGAGCAATGCCGGATTGGTGAACAACTTACAGGTAAGGTTATGGTTGAAGGAGGAAGTGTTGACCAGGCGGTTCATACTTTAGACGTTGACATTATTATGAAGTTTACCTTTAAAGGTAAGGAAGTCAGCCGGCGGGTGGATACTATTCAGGTAGCCCGGGATTTTTGCATTAAAGCCAGGGAGTCCAGGGCAATCCCCTTCGGGCATACCATACCGTTTAATTACCCGGTAACCAAAGGTTCTGTATCATATTCACTGGTTACCAGGATGGACATTGCCCAAGCGGTGGATGCCGAAGACGCAGATAAACTGGTGGTACTGCCAAGCCGGGAAATGTCTTTGGTATTAAACAGCCTGGAAGCCATGGGATTTAAGGATAAAGTCGGTTCAGGCAAAATTGATAAATTGGGGCAACAGTTTGCATTTTACCCCTCAACCCTGTTCAGCGAACAACTGCAGGAGTTGCAACTGTATTTTTACGTGGAAAATAACGGTTTAAAAATATATTGGCAGTTTAAGTTAAGCGGCGGTTATATGAGAAGCGGTCTGGAGCATTACGCTGAATTAACTTTGCCGGCGGAACTGCTTGCCGGCAGTCTGCAGCAGGAAATGGTTGATCATCTGAAAAAATTCCTGGAACATGAATTGCACCGGATATCCGTTCAAGGTCCGCGCATTGCTCCCAGTTATCAGAATGTACCACAGCACCTGCTGGGCGCCGGCCGGAGCGGCTTTATGGGAGGCTTGCTGGCAGGTATGTTGGGCGGTGCTTTGCTGGGTAACCTGCTGGATGATGAGGAAGCGGAAGCGATGGGTGAAGCAGAAGCGGCTGACGGGTTTGCTTTTGATTTAGACGGTTTTCTGGATTTCGGCGATGATGAGTTTTAATTAATATAATTAATTTTAGGGGGGATAAATTTATGAACACATTAAAAGTTTGGCTTTTAATGGGAACACTATCTGTTTTGCTGGTATTAATGGGCAATGCCATTGGCGGCCAAAGCGGCGCTATGCTGTTTTTTCTGATGGCCATGGCCATGAACTTTTTCGGCTATTTCTACAGCGATACCCTGGCCATTAAAATGACCGGTTCTTACCCGGTATCCGAGGCGGAAGCACCGCAGCTTTATGCCATGGTGCGGCGCTTGTCCCAGCGGGCCGGGTTGCCCATGCCCAGAATTTACATCCAGCCTTCGCCGCAACCCAATGCTTTTGCCACCGGCCGTAATCCTTCACATGCTGCAGTGGCGGTTACCGAGGGGCTTTTGCGGTTATTAGATCACGACGAACTGGAAGGTGTGTTGGCCCACGAGTTAGCTCACATTAAAAACCGCGACGTGCTGGTGGGAACCATTGCCGCTGCCTTGGCCGGAGCCATCAGCATGATTGCCAACCTTTTGCAGTGGGGAGCCATTTTGGGAATGGGTCGCAACAGTGATGAAGAAGAAGGCGGCAGCATGCTGGGCGGCCTGATCATGGCTATGGTGGCCCCCATTATCGCTATGATTGTTCAACTGGCCATCTCCCGTTCGCGGGAATATATGGCAGATGCCACCGGTGCCCAAATTGCCGGTTCGCCACAGGGTTTAGCCAACGCCCTGTTAAAATTAGAATCGGCGGCTCACCGTATTCCCATGCAGGTTAGCCCGGCCACTTCCCACCTCTTTATCGTTAATCCTTTATCCGGTGCGGCTGTGGCCAGGCTGTTCAGCACTCACCCGCCCATTCAGGACAGGGTGGAAAAACTTAGCAGGTTAAAAGTGTAAAATATGTACACCCCTGACTGCTGAAAGTCAGGGGTTTTCTTTTTGCCCATGCTGCACAATAGTTTGGACACCTGCTTCTTCAGGAGTTAAAATAATGTTGTATAGCGGCAGTGTGCTTAGCAGGACAGGTGATGAAAGGTGGGCAGAATGATGCTGAAAAAATCCTGCTGGTTTATTTTGTTCTTGTTTATCGCAGTTGCTGTAGCCGGTTGCGGCTCCCGGACAAGGTATATTGATTTTACCCAGAGGGAGGCGCATGAACAGCCGGACCAGGCGGCATTAAACTCGTCCAGGCCGTTGCGTATAGCGCTGGCTTCGGTAATTTCACCCAAAGATACCATTGTTTATTACCGTCAGTTAGCCAATTATTTAAGTGCAAAGTTAAACAGGCCGGTGGCGTTAATTCAAAGAAGGACTTACGAAGAAGTTAATATGCTGTTGTCCAACGGCGAGGTGGACATTGCCTTTGCTTCTACCGGCTCTTACTGCTCTTACCGGGGCATCACCGAAATTGAAATACTGGCCATGGTAGAGTTTCAAGGCAACAGTGAGTATAAAGCACTGGTTATTGTGCCCGCCGACAGCCAGGCAACCAGGATTGAAGATTTAGCAGGAAAAACATTTGCTTTTACCGACCCATTGAGCAACTCAGGCCGCATGATTATTCTCAAGTACTTATTGGACAATCGTAAAGATCCCGCCGCCTTTTTTAAACGTTACGTTTACACCTATAACCATGACAAGTCTTTGTGGGCAGTGGCCAATAAACTGGTGGACGGGGCTTCAATAGACAGTATGATTTATGAGTATGCCCGCATGAAAAATCCCCAGGAGGTTGAAAGAGTCAAAATAATTGCCAGCTTTGGGTCGTTTCCCACCGGACCGGTGGTTATCCGCAAAAACCTTGACCCGCTGCTTAAGACCCGGATCAGGCAAGTATTTTTTGAGCTGCACCATGAGCGTGCTTTGCAGCCAACTCTTAACGGCTTGCTGATAAACCGTTTTGTCAATCCCCAACCGGAGTTATATGAGCCGTTAATTAAAATTTATAACCGGGCAGGTTAGCGCCGATGAAACTTATAAAACAAATAAGCCTTTATTATAAAGTAAACGGAATTATTATAGGTATTCTTTTGCTCTTAAGCCTGGCGGGCTGGATGATCATTAAACAGGCTGTGGTGGGACTGCTTGGACAGCAGCTGGAGCAGCGGGGCCAGGAGGTTGGCAACTATATAGCCGCTTTAAGCGCTAATGATATTTTGCTGGAGAATTACTATAATCTTTACGAGCTGATAAATAAAACCAGGGAAAACGCCCGGGATTTAAAATACATTTTAATTACCGATTACAACGGCCAAGTTATTGCTCATTCCTTTGCCGGCGGATTACCCGTAGGTCTGAAAAATTTGCGCAACTTGCATGATAAACAGGCAATCAGATATGAAAGTAATGAAGGATTTATCCGGGAAGTGCTGGTGCCTGTGGAAGAAGGACAAGTGGGTTATGTCAGGATAGGCATGTCCGAACTGGGGATGCAGCAATTGCTGCAAAGCATTACTCAAAAAATCATGCTGGGTATCATAGCTGTTTGCTGTTTGGCGGGACTGCTGGCCACCAGGCTTACCAGCCGGTTGATCCACCCAATTTACAAGCTGGCTCAGGCAGTGCGCAAGATTGAACAGGGCAACTACCGGGTTAAGGTGGAAAGCGAAACCAAGGACGAGATTGGCTGCTTGACCGCTGCTTTTAACAAAATGGCGTCCGTTTTGGAGCAAAAGGAGAGAGAAAACACGCACCTGGTAAGTGAGCTGAAGCAAAAGGAGGCCATGCGTGACTATTTAATTAAGCGACTGATTACCGTTCAGGAGGATGAAAGACGGCGCATTTCCCGGGAACTGCATGATGAGGCAAGTCAGTCCATCACCTCGCTGTTAGCATACATGAAGGTACTGCAAATTCAAATTACCCAAAAAGAATTGGGAGAGATAATTAGCAAAGCCAGGTCTATTGTGCTGGGCCTGTTGGCGGACGTTAAGCGAATTGCCGTTGAGCTGCGGCCGCCCATACTTGATGATCACGGCATTGTGCCGGCCATGGAAAGATATATAAATAACTTTTCACAGCAATACAGCCTGCCGGTAAGTTTTGAGACAACGGTGGCAAATGTTGTTTTTAACAGTCAATCGGCCTTGGCCCTCTACAGAATTTTGCAAGAGGGTTTAACCAATGTTGCCAAACATGCCGCAGCCAGTGAGGTACAGGTGGTTTTATCAGCCAGGCAGCAAGGCACAGTACTGGTTATTTATGATAACGGCGGCGGGGCCGGCGGGACAAACCTGGCCACCCTGCGGCAACGCCATCACCTGGGATTGTACGGCATGAAAGAACGAACCGAATTGTTAGGAGGGAAATTTTCCTTTTGTTCAGTACCCGGAGAAACCATACTGGCAGTTTATTTGCCGCACCAGGGGGGATACGATGAGCGAGAAGATACGGGTAATGCTGGCTGATGACCATCCGGTTCTGCGAGCCGGGGTTAAGTTTTTACTGCACACCGACCCGCAATTTAAGGTAGTGGCGGAGGCCGGGGACGGTGAAGAAACCATCCGTCTTTTGGAACAAGTGCCGGTAGATGTTTTAATTATTGATTTGGCCATGCCCAGGATGGGTGGTTTGCAGTGCATTAAAGAAATTAAAGCCAGGGGTATCCCGGTGCGCATTGTGGTTTTTTCCATGTACGGTGACGAACACTACATTAAAGAAGTTATGCAGGCGGGTGCCCTGGCCTATGTGGAAAAAGAGGCTGTGGATACCGAACTGCTGGCGGCTGTGAAAACAGCTTTCCAGGGGCAGCTATATCTTAACCGTAATAAAGTGCAGCCCTTGCTTCGCTTTTTGCTGTCTGGTCAGCAGCAGCAGCAACAGGACCCCTTTCAGTTATTAAGTAACCGGGAGAGGGAGGTACTGAGATTAATTGTCAAAGGCTATTCCCTGACTGAGATCGGCCAACTGCTGTCCCTCAGCGTTAAGACGGTGGAAACATATAAAGCCAGGTTAATGCAGAAGCTTGGTTTTAGCCGGAAAAACCAGCTGATTGAGTATGCCTTTAACCACGGCTTGCTGGATAAAACTGACCTGTAAGAAAAAATCCTACAGCAGAATCATGGATTTCCCCGATACCCCTATGGTTAGATTTTTGTGATAATTTTGTTAACAGCAGCGCGCTCTGTTAACAACAAAATAGGAGGTATCGGCGGCATGAGTCTGCTGGATATTTTAAAACCGGCTCCCCATATTGAAAGATTGCCGGCGGATAACTTCGTAGTAGCATACATTATACGAAGTTATACGAATATGCCAGATTGCGCCGGCAAGTATTTATTGGTATTTTTGTTGGATACGCCGGTTATTACCTGGTCAGAAAGAACTTTTCCCTGGCCGTGCCTTACCTGGTTCAAGAAGGGTTTACCAAAGCCGAGTTGGGTTGGGTTATGTCTGCTCTGGCCATTTCTTACGGTTTAAGTAAGTTTGTTATGGGCGTTTTTTCAGACCGCTCAAACCCCCGTTACTTTATGGCGGCAGGTTTGATGTTCTCTGCCTTGATCAGCATTATGTATGGTGCAGTGCCCTGGGCCACTTCAACCGTGGCTGTAATGTACGCCTTGATGTTTGCCAACGGTTGGGTACAGGGGATGGGTTGGCCGCCTTGCGGTCGTACCATGACTCACTGGTATTCGGTGTCGGAACGTGGCACCAAGGTGGCAGTTTGGAATGTGGCACACAACGTGGGGGGCGGCATTATTGGGCCTTTGGCCAGCCTGGGCATTTTGCTGTTTGTTGACTGGCACAGTGTGTTTTATTTTCCTGCCATAATTGCTTTAGCAGTGGCTGTGTTTATTATTTTGACAGTACGCGACACACCCCAATCCTGCGGTTTGCCGCCTATTGAAGAATATAAAAATGAGTATCCCGCTGAGCATGCCGGCAGTGATTTGGAACGGGAGCTGTCAGCCAAAGAGATATTATTTAAGTATGTCTTAAATAACAAGTTCTTATGGTACATTGCACTGGCTAACGTTTTTGTTTACCTGGTAAGGTACGGCGTATTAGATTGGGCGCCCACTTACCTGACGGAAGTTAAAGACTTCAGCCACAACAGTTCACGCTGGGCCTATTTCCTTTATGAGTACGCCGGTATTCCCGGTACCATTCTCTGTGGCTGGTTAAGCGATAAAGTTTTCCGGGGCCGCCGTGCGCCGGCAGGCATTGTGTTTATGATCGGGGTAGCCGTTGCCGTACTGGTATATTGGTTTAACCCGCCCGGCAACCCGTTAGTGGATAACTTGGCCTTAATTGCCATTGGCTTTTTGATTTATGGTCCGGTTATGCTAATTGGTTTGCATGCCCTGGATCTGGTGCCCAAAAAGGCTGCCGGTACGGCAGCCGGCTTTACCGGTTTGTTTGGTTACATGGGCGGTACGGTAATGGCCAACGCCGCCATTGGCAAAACGGTGGATGTGTTTGGCTGGGACGGTGGTTTTGTTATGCTGGTGGGCGCCTGTGTATTGGCCATCTTCTTTATGGCCTTAACCTGGAATCACGGCGCCAAAGTAAAAACCAACAACGGCTAAGGTACTGCCATAGCAGTTTGACAAGTTAAAAAACAATCTGGGCTCGCCGGTTTTTCCGGCGAACTCAGAGTGTCAACAAACATTAGCGGTGGTTTATGATCCCCTTTGGCTCCGGTCTACGCACCGACAGCACTATGATTCGCTCCGGTGGCCCTTGGGGTCGCCTCAAACGGGCCCTCCTGGCCCGGTTCGGCTGGCGCCCACGTCCTGTGGGCGCCACCCCAAGTGCTCCTTTCGCTCATCAAGTGCTGTTACCGGTGCTTCGACAAGTCGCCGACAGGGGATCATAAAACCACCTCACTTTGTTTCACAACCTTTGTCTACAGTCTGGGCTCGCCGGTTTTTCCGGCGAGCTTTTTGCATTGGCTGCAATGCTTAATGCTAAAAAATGTTATAAAATGTTATTTGAGGTAGGAAAAAGTTTAAAGTTGTAGAAATTTATTGAAAGTACCTGTTATTATTTTGGCGGGGGGCAGCTTATGTTGGCAAAAGCGGTTTATTTTAAACCCACTGATTTTTATGACTGGTTTGCTTTTTTTAATAATTTGCAGGGAGAGGGAACCTGCGGCATTTTTTTAATGGTGGCTGAGCATACGCCCTTTGATTACGAAATGCTGCGTCCCTTGTTTAATGAGGCCGGGGTTCCGGTGTTTGGCGGCATTTTTCCCGGGGTCATTTACGAAGATAACTGGTATACCGAAGGTGTGGTCGGCTGCAGCATAGAGCAGCCCATTTTCTTAGATGTGGTTAGCGCGCTGCCTGATTTTAAGGGATTTGCTTGCCAGGCAGCGGCAGCGGCGGGTTCGCTGCTTGTTTTGCTGGATGGGCGGGCCGACGGAATTACAGATTTTTTAGATCATATTTTTGAAACAGCCGGCAGCCGGTGGGGGATCATGGGGGGAGGTGCCGGGAGCTTGGCCAAGCGGCACCGGCATGTACTGTTCACCCAGGAAGCAAATATAAGCGGCGGGGCTATTATGGTCAGGACAAACAGTTTAATGGGAGTAGGCGTAGCCCACGGCTGGCAGCCGATGTTTGGCCCCCTGGTTGCCAATTGCGCCATTGGCAAAGAAGTAAAGGAACTTAATTGGCAAAAGGCTTTTTCCGGTTACCGTCAATTTATTTGGGAAGCGGCAGGCGTTCATATAGATAAAGAAAATTTTTTCCAGGTTGCTAAAAACTATCCTTTAGGTATGGTGAAGCTGGATGGCAGAGTTATTGTCCGGGATGCCATCGGGGTAACGGAAGATGATGCACTGGTTATGGTGGGGGAAATTCCTGCCAATTCCATTGTCGTACTATTGCACGGCGAGCCGGGTCGGTTGATTGAGGCTGCGGCGGAGGCTGCCCAACTGGCTTGTACAAGGTATCAGCAACTGGCGCCAAATAATGGCCGGCATGTCCTGTTGATGGATTGTATTTCCAGGGCGCTTTTTTTGGGTGATGACTTTAAGCGAGAGATAGTGTCAATTAAACAAAATTTACCTAGCGGCATGCCGCTGATCGGAGTTTTGAGTTTGGGCGAAATAGCTTCCAACGGTGTCAGTTACCTTGATTTTTATAACAAATCAACAGTGGTGGGAGTTCTGTCATAATGAACAAACAAATTATCAGCATGACCAAGAAACTGTCTTTGTCCTATGAGATAGCTTTGTCACTTGGCGGCAGTTTAGAACTGCAGGATATGTTGAAAAATTTTTTGGCCGCAGTGGTCAGAAAAGGGGAAGTATACCGGGGTGTCGTCTGGTTGTGGCAGGAAAATGAACCGGTGATGGTAAGTGCGGTTGGTTCCTATGCCCGCTGCCTGGATGACAAGGTATTGGCAGGCCAATTAAAGGATTGTTTACACGAAGTTTTGCAAGCAGGCAGTTTTTTGTTAAAAACAGAAGCTGATCAAGATTTCCGGCGCTACTGTGTACCATTTTCCGGCAATGAAAAAGAAGTCCTGCTGGTACCCGTCGGCAACAGGACAGTTATACAATTGTTTTTTGCTGTTCAGGGGGCTGCTGAGCAAGGGTTGGTCGATATTCTGGAAGGGTTGCTGCCCCAGCTGGCCAATGCCATTGCTGCTTGCCAGAATCATAAAAAATTACTGGCTTTAGAGAAGTTGGAAAAACACAGCTTGCAGACCAAGTATTTTGACTTAATGAACAATCTTGATGTGGGCATTTTTATTTGTGATGAGTCGGGCTGTTTTTTAGATGCTAACCCGGCTTTTCTCAGATTATTGGAGCTACCGTCAGTGGCTGAGCTGCAAAATAAATCCGTGGCCCATTTTTGTAAAATTTGCGCCGATCCGCTAAAATCTCTGATGCAACAAGGGGGTTGTCTTAAAAACCGGGAAGTGCTTGTTACAACGGCCGCCGGGAATACTTTTTGGGCCAATTTAACCGCCGTTATCCGCCCCCTGCAGGACGGTCAATATATTTTGGGTATCCTGGATAATATTGATGAGCGCAAAAAAGCAGAGGAAAGACTGCATTTTCTTGCCACCCACGATGTTCTGACTCAGGTACCAAACCGATATTCTTTGGAGGAAACTGTCCGGCTGGCGGTGGCAAAAGCTCAAGCCGGCGCAAGCTATGCATTGCTGTTGATTGATATTGATAATTTTAAACTGGTTAACGATACCATGGGGCATACTGCCGGGGATGAATTATTAATTAAATTTACAAGTTTGTTAAGGAGTAATATTCGTCAAGAAGATTTTTTGGCCCGCTTTGGCGGTGATGAATTTGTTATTCTTATCGAAGGAGTAACCCAAAATGAAGTAATGGATATGGCTGAGAGAATCAGAAATGCGGTTTACCAGACTGAAGTGGAAGTCGGCTCAGTCAAGCTAAACCTGTCTGTCAGCATCGGCGTTGTTTTAATTGACGGCACATTAGAGTACCAGAAAATCCTGTCACAAGCAGATATAGCTCTTTATAAGGCAAAGGAAGAGGGGCGCAACAGGATAGCTTATATAAATTGCCATCAGGATGCTTCCCGGGAGTTTCTTAAGATTAATCATAATATTAATACCATTAAACAAGCCCTGCGGAGTGACCGCTTGGTTTTATACTATCAGCCTGTTGTATCCCTTAATATGGGCGAAATTATTCATTATGAAGCGCTGGTGCGGTTGCTGGATGAAAACAACGAAGTTATACCGCCCGGCCGGTTTATACCGGTAGCGGAACGTTTTGGCATGATGGCAGAGATTGACCGCCGGGTTGTGCAAGCCGCTTTAAAAAAATTAGCCCAGGTTCCTCAAATTAAGATTTTTGTTAATTTATCTGCTGTCAGTCTGTTCCATAAAGACCTGCTGCACAGCATTGAGGCGGACATCCTAAGCAGCGGCATTGAACCAGGCAGGCTGGGCTTCGAGATAACTGAAACCTCTGCCATGAAGGACCTGGCTGTAACTGAGAGATGGCTCAGCAAATTTAAAAAGATTGGATGCTCTTTTGCTTTGGATGATTTTGGCACAGGATTTTCTTCCTTTTCTTACTTGTTAAATTTTTCGGTGGATTACATCAAGATTGACGGTTCCTTTGTAAAAAACATGGATCATAATGCTGCTCATTTCACTCTTGTTGATGCTATGAATAAAGTTGCCCATGCCTTTGGTAAAAAAACCATTGCCGAGTGTGTGGAAAATGAGCGGATTGCCAATATCCTGCGGGATATCAATGTTGACGGCGGCCAGGGTTATTACTTCGGCAAGCCCGAGGCAAACCTGTGATGACGGTAACTTTATCAACGGCCGGAATTTTATAATTGACGGTGGAATGACGAAAAAACGATTTATGCCGGCAAAAATGGGGTGGCGCACAGGTCTGTGCATGCCACCCCGAATTTTTTTCCTTCGCTTTTTTAAACCAGTTTTTGAATAATATCTCTGGCGATGCGAACACCGCAGGCCCCGGCCTGGGCCAGGCCGCGGGTAATGCCGGCGCCGTCGCCGCCGCAGTATAAGCCGGTTATTTGGGTTTCTAACCGGTCGTTTAACAGGGGGCGGGAAGAGTAAAACTTTGCCTCTACCCCGTAAAGCAAAGTATGCTCTGAAGCAATGCCGGGTGTTACACTGTCAAGGGCTTGAATCATCTCAATAATGCTTTTCATGGTGTTGTAGGGCAGAACCAACCCAAGGTTGCCCGGTACGGCTTCTTTTAAAGTAGGTTCCACAAATCCCTCTTTAATTCTCTTTTCCGTAGAGCGGCGGCCTCTTAGAATATCGCCGAATCGCTGGATCAACACACTGCCGTTAGACAGGTCATTAGCCAGCCGGGAGATAGCTTTGGCATACTCAATAGGCTTGTCAAAGGGATAAGAAAACTTGTGTGAAACCAGTAAGGCAAAGTTAGTATTATTGCTGCCCAGGTTTTTATCTTTATATGCGTGGCCGTTGGCCAGCATTACCCCGCTGTGATTTTCAATTACCACATGGCCGGAAGGGTTGCTGCAAAAGGTTCGCACAGTGGTGCCGGTGGAAGAACGGTAAATAAATTTTCCTTCATAAAGGTTTTCATTAATTTCTTCCATAATGGTATCCAGTGTTTCCACCCGCACCCCGATATCCACCTGATTGTTGATTGTCTCTAAATTATGTTTCTTTAAAAGGCTGGTTAACCACTCAGAGCCGTCACGCCCGGGAACTATGACAATCTTATTGGCATAAAATTCCTCTTTTGTTTTGGTCACAATGCCTTTAATATATATACTATCATCTTTATTTTCCACAATAATATCTTCCACTTCGGTTTCAAACATCATATCAATGTGTTTTTTGAGAAACTCGAAGATGCTCTTTAGTATCTCTAAATTTTGCTCGGTTCCCAGGTGCCTTACCTCGGCCCGCAGTAATTTTAAGCCGGCTCCCAGCCCTCGTTTTTCAATACTCTTGACCGCCGGTGTAGTGGGGTCGGAAATAACGGTAGTGGCACCATGTTGTAAGTTGATTTGATCTACATACTTAATTAATTCTAATACTTCAGAGGGCGGCAAGTAATCTGTCAGCCAACCGCCAAATTCTGTGGTGATGTTAAATTTGCCATCAGAATAGGCACCTGCACCGCCAAACCCGTTAGTAACCGAGCAGGCCGGCATGCAGCCGGCGGTCTCTTTTTTGACTGTGGGGGGCGGGCACTTGGTCAGTTTTTTTTGCAGAATGGGACATTGACGTTGATAAATATCGCGTCCTTTATCTATTAATAATACTTTTAAATGAGGAGCTTTTAAAGCCAGTTCGTAACAAGCAAAAATACCAGCAGGGCCGGCACCAACCACAACAACATCATAATTTTTCAATGGTCTCACTCCCTACTTTTAAGGAAATTCATTTAAGCAAACATATTCATTGTGAACCATTTTACTTAAGATTGCAATATCTAATGCTGCCCAAAATTACAAAATACAGGCAAAAAAATTGCCTGTATTTTGCAACATAGAACAGACCGCCCTTGCTAAGCAACATTAATCTCTCCTGATAATAGCTGAAAATATTTATAAAAATTCTTGCCTAGGCAATCCAGGCATGCTATAATAACACTTGCGATTGTCGCATGTCGGAGTGGCGGAATCGGCAGACGCGCACGTTTGAGGGGCGTGTGGGAAACCGTGCGGGTTCAAGTCCCGCCTCCGACACCAAAATATGTGTTGCAGCAGGCTTTACGGGATCACTGTAAAGTCTGCTTTTTTTTAGTATAATGGGTTTGAGACGACAGCAACTAAAAGTCATTTAGTGAATGGTTTGCTGAATATTTTGTGTATAATTAGAGAACCGGAATTTAGGGGGAATGACAGTGGGTTTTTTGTTTTTAATGCTTGCAATTGTCTGTGAGCTTATAGGCACTTCTCTTCTTAAAGCCTCTGCCGGTTTTTCCAAATTATTACCCACTCTGGGACTGCTGGTAAGTTTTACATTAGCATTTTTCTTTTTATCATTAGCCCTTAAAACAATACCGTTAAATTTAGCTTATGCCATTTGGTCCGGGTTAGGAACGGTAGCAACTGTAGTTATTTCTATACTTGTTTGGCATGAACGAGTAAATTTTGCCAGTATTGCAGGGATTGCCTTAATCATTATCGGGGTTATAATATTAAATTTATATGCCCCGGGACACCACGATGCTGCTGATAAAAACATCCCTGTCAAAAAAGACAGCCGTAGTTCTTATCAGGCTAACCTGTGATGACAGGGAATTAAAACTATTCTAGGCTTATTATATTTTTAAAGTTGACATCGGATTTGTTATTGCTTTAAAGTCACCGCTGGTTGACTGTTTTGTTTTAAAAATATTCTTCTGTAATATTTTTCCCCTGTTCCCGCAGCGTTTTGATCATGTCTTTAATCACATGATGCTTGTAAGCATAAATAGCCGGCACATCGTGGCAGTCCAGCGCTTCGTTTTTCGCCTGGCCAACCATGAAGTGAATGCGGTCGGCTTTTTTTAGCAGGGCCGCCAAGCGGCCGGCCCCGTCCGGGGCGTCTTTTAACTGTTTGAGATCGGTATTTAACTTGAGATGTTCCAGGGTCTGCACCAGCGTAACAGCTCCCTCGGTGACCAGATCGATGCCCGGCAGCATGCCCACCGGGGGAACCCCTTCCACCACCGAAGATAAGTCGATAAAAACCTTGCGCCCCAGGATCCGGCTCACGATTTCACCGGTGGTGCCGCCGCAAACCACCTTGGCGCCGGGTGCTTCCATAAGTTTTCGCACCACCGGCCGGTCGTCTTCTTTTCTTTGGGGCGGGCCGATCAGTATCGTGAGATACAAGGGATGGCGCACTTTGACCACTGCCACAGTGACATCATCTCCAGGTTTCCCGCCATACAAGGTATTGCACAGCCCGGCGATTTCTGCCGCCCAATCCCGGGCGCTTTTATCCTCTGCGTAAGAATCTTCAATGAAGCTGCCGATTCTTTCCCAGTTCCAGTTTACATTCATGCGGCCGTTCAGGCCGGCATTGATTACGCCGTCTGAGGTTAAAACCAGCCAGTCCTGATCGTCTACGTCAAAGGAATATTCATATATTTTTTTGCCGGCGATCAGGCGTTCTTCCCGCCGTGGTGTAAACATTTTATTCCTGTTGCCGATGAAAACAGCAGGGTTATCGTATTCAACCAGGTAAAGTTGACCGTTTTTCTCAATTTGCAATATGGAAAAAGTGCTGTAGGCAGCATTGATGGTCTTATCAATGGGCAGGGTGCGTGCCACCGTGTCGATAACTTCGCCTATTTCCGCACCTTGGCGCAGCATGGTGGCAGCGGTTTTTGTGGTGAGTCGGGACAGAATGTTGGCTTTGACACCGCTGCCCAAACCATCCGATACCACCACCAGATCAGCCTGTTGGGATCGCACAATTTCTACACTGTCACCGCACAATTCTTCCCCGTATTTTTTAAGTTGAGCCACGCCAATATCTAAGCAAATTTTCACAGGCGGCACTCCTCTCTACAGGTTATCTTGCCGCATTAACTTTATCAATTTACCCAGTTGCACCTTGGTTTCAGCGGTGGCCTCACCCAGCAGGCCCGCTATTTCCTGAGCCACTGTCATTTGTTTTTCAATAACTTCCTGTGCCTGCCGGATGGTCTGGCTCTTAATCAGTTCAAACTGTTCCTTGCGGCGATTTTCTGAGGTGATATCAACGAATATGCCTACCACCGCATCCGTGCCTTTAACCGGAAAGATAATCTCCTGGGTAATAATGCCCAGTTCAGGGTAGTTGCCGGTGGCATTGATCATCTCGCCGTTTTCAATTACTTTTAGAAAGTTGGTGGCGGGCATCAGGGCAAAAATTCTCTGGCCAACCACCTGGGAGGCGGTAGTTTGGAACAATTTCTCAGCGGCCGGGTTAATTTCCAAAATGTCAAGATTTTTGCCAACCACCACGACGGCGTTGGGCATGGCAGAAATAATCAGGTTAGACATGGATTCTGCCCGTTTTCTCATGTAGGGTATGCACATTTCCACCGCCGCCTTACCCTGGTAAACCGCCACTGCCTTAGCGCGACAGGAGTCGTAACCGCAATTGCCGCAATTAAATTCCTGGGCCGGCGTGTGTTTGCCGGTACGCGCCAAAATAGCCTTGATTTCTGCCTCGGAGGGAAGCGGCAAATTGATCTTGCGATTTTTAAAACTGCGCCCCAGATCGATTTCCGGTAATTTATAGTTATCAATTGCAAAGTCACACTCACCGGAGGAATTATAATATTCCAGCAGCTTGCGCTGGCGCATGAACAAGCTTTCTTCCAAGCAGAGAGAGAGAGGGCCGTTGATGCAGCCGCCCTTGCAGGCCCACAGCTCCATTAATTTAGGAGGATTAACGATAGTTTGTCGGGATAAGTGCTTAAGAAATTCAATACAGTTGTCCAGGCCCGACATGGTGATAAAGTTTTCGCCGGCTTCCCTAAGTTCGTCTGCCACTGTCCAGATCATGCCGCCTTCCACCGGGTAGATGCGGTTGTGACAGGGAGAAAAACTTTGAAAACTGCCTGGCGATAGTTTTTCAACAGCGATACCTGCGGTTTGCGCCCACGCCCAGAGCTCATTAAATCCCAGGAAATAATCAACGGTATCATTAAGCCCCAGCAGCTGAGCTTCGTCTCGCTTGGCTGCACAGGGACCTATGTAGACCACACTGGCATCAGGATTTAGGGATTTAATAATTCGGCCTTGAGCCACCATGGGTGAAACAACAGGTGCCAGCATGGGGATCAGTTCGGGATAATGCCGTTCAATGAGATTGACTACCACCGGGCAGTAACTGACAATCAACGGCTGGGCAAAACCAAGTTCTAAATATTTTTTGGTGACCAGCCCGGCACCAACCGAAGTTTCCTGGACTTCCGCAAAACCCAGCTCCCGCAGCAGGGTAGGCAGTACATCCGGGTTGGGCAAGGGCAGTGCACTGACAAAAGAGGCTGCCACAACGGCCACCACCGGGGTGCCTTGAGAAATCAACTGCTGCACTTGTTTTAAATCAGACACCGGCTTTTTGGCTTGCTGGGGACAGGCTAAAATACACTGGCCGCAGTGGACGCAGAGTTCATCAATTACCTGTGCGTGCAGCCGGCCTTGAGCGCCGTTGGAATTCATCCGGATAGCTTTTAATTGACACGTTTTAATACAACGATAACAGTCGCGGCACCTGGCACCGGTATATATTAAGCCCATGGTCACACCTCGCTTCCTCGGTATGTTTTCATTATCAAGCATTCATTCTATTTTGGAAAGCGTATTTCCTTTTGAAAACTGAGGATTTAAACAATTAAAGCTCTTGCTGAGGCTCACCTTGAATGATATCATTAAACAAAATAAACTAATTTAGTACTAATAGTTTACCTAAAAAATTACAGTCACTGCCCAAAAATCTGCTACGGGGGGAAAGTACGATGAAGAAAAAGGCTTTGGTGATTGTCCTGGCTGTTTTGCTGACCGCAGGTTCTTACTGGGGTTATCACCGTTACGGTACACAAGAGGAAAAGGTATTAACGGCCACCGGTACCATTGAGGCCACCCGGGTGGAACTGAGCGCCAAAGTATTTGGAACCCTTGGCTCTCTTGCCATAAATTCCGGGGACCCGGTTAAAAAGGGTCAATTGGTCGGTCAAGTGGTTAGGAATGATCTGGTGGCCCAGAAGGAGCGGGATGCCCTGGGGGTGCTGAAAGCGGAAGCCCAGTTAAGGGACTTAACTTCAGGGGCCAGGTCTCAGGAGATAACAGATGCCGCGGCGGCTGTAAACATCGCCCAAGTTGGCTATGAGAAGGCCAGGGCGGACTTGCAAAGGGGTGAACAGTTATTCAAGGAAGGCGCCATCTCCGAAGATCAATGGGAAAAACTGTCTTTGGATCTCAAAATAAAACAGAACCAGTTGGAGTCTGCCAGGGCCAAGCTGAGCCTGTTGGCATCCGGCAGCCGCCCGGATGCCATTACGGCAGCTAAAATGGAACTGGAACGGTCCCGGGCTGTCCTAAAAGCATCGGAAGCGCTCCTGGAAGACACCAAAATTATTTCTCCCATTAATGGTACCGTTTTATCAAAAAACCGTGAACCGGGCGAATTTGTCCAGGCGGGTGCTTCCGTTGCCACGGTGGCGGATTTGAACGATATGTGGATCAAAGTTTACGTTCCTACGGACGATTTACCAAAGATTAAATTAAATCAAAAGGTGCGCTTTACCGTCAGCGGCAGTGGGCAAGAATACCAGGGCGTCATTGAAGAAATTGCCTCCCAGGGTGAATATACGCCAAAGACCATCCAAACCAAAAAGGAACGCACCAACATTGTCTATGGAGTAAAGATCAGGATAAACAATCAAGACGGAACGCTAAAGCCCGGCATGCCGGCTGACGTGGTCTTTGAATAGAGGGATCACCATGATCAAAACCGAGAGCTTGTGCAAAAGATTTGGGGCGTTAACGGCGGTTGACAGGGTCTCCCTGCATGTTGAGGCCGGGGATATCTTTGGACTGGTTGGTCCCGACGGGGCCGGTAAAACAACATTGATCAGGATGATCTGCGGTTTGATTACCCCCGACAGCGGCAGTATAGATTTGAGGATTCCCCGGCAGCTGGCTTCCGATAAAGGTTTCTTTGGCTATATGCCCCAAAAATTTAGCCTGTACGGAGACTTGACCGTTATGGAAAACATCAGTTTTTTTGGCTCAATGTACGGCTTAAGCCGGGAAGTCATCCGGCAAAGGGCAGACCAAATTTTACAAATTACCAACCTGATCAACTTTAAACAAAGTTATGCCGACAACCTCTCCGGGGGTATGAAACAAAAACTGGCACTGACCTGCGCATTGATTTCCCGACCCGCACTGCTGGTGCTGGATGAACCGACTTTCGGGGTAGACCCGGAGTCCCGCAAGGAGTTTTGGAAAATTCTTTACCGGTTGAACAGAGAGGGAATGACCATTCTGGTGTCAACTCCTTACATGGATGAGGCAGAGCTTTGTAAAAAAGTTGGTTTTATGAACAACGGAAAACTGGCAGCCGTTGAGACTCCCAAACAATTAAAAGCGAACTATCCCTATAGAATATTGGAAGTCAAGGCAACCACCCGGGAGCCGGAAATATTCAACCATTTGGAGGAGGTTATTGATACCAACTTCTATGGGGATAAGTATCACGTTGTTGTAACGGATAGGACCAGGGCAGAGGAAGCAATACTTGCAACTTTGAGCCGGCAGGGGATTCAATTGCTTTCTTTGCAAGAAATTCCCCCCTCCATGGAGGATGTCTTTGTGGCGCTGGCGGAACTTGAGGTGATGTAAATGGATTATGTAGTGACAACCAGTAAACTGACCAAAACATTTGGCTTTTTTACTGCTGTCAATCAATTGTCCATCAATATACGTCCGGGAGAAATTTATGGCTTTTTAGGACCCAACGGTTCCGGGAAATCTACCACTATCAGGATGCTGTGCGGTATTTTGGAACCCACTTCCGGTTCAGGCAAAGTACTGGGGTTTGACCTGGCCACCGAGGCGGAAAAGATAAAACCCCATATCGGCTACATGTCACAAAAATTCAGTCTTTATGACGATTTAACGGTTTATGAAAACCTTAATTTTTATGCCGGGCTGTACAGTGTGCCCTGGCGGGAGCGGCAACATAGAATTCAGGAAATGGTGGAGATGGCCAACCTCACAGGACGGGAAAAAGAATTGGCGGCCAATTTAAGTGTAGGCTGGAAGCAGCGCTTGGCCCTGGGCTGTGCCATTATTTCCAAACCTGCGATCCTGTTTTTGGACGAACCAACCAGCGGCATCAGTCCCACCAGCCGCAAAATGTTTTTTAATATCATTCAAAGGCTTGCCAATGAAGGGACCACTGTGATGGTAACCACCCATTTTATGGATGAGGCCGAGCGCTGCAGCAGCATTGCCTTTATTTCTGAAGGAAGCTTGATTGCCAATGATACCCCGGATAATCTGAAAAACAAGGTGATTGAAGGGGTGCTGGCAGAGCTGGAGATCGAAGACCCCATGGGAAAACTTCAGGAAATTGAGCAACTGCCTTACGTGAAGGAATGCTCGGTTCACGGTGCCCTGCTGCACGTTTTGCTGGAAAAGGAACAGAACCTGGTGGATTTGCAAACCTATACAAAGGCCCGGGTCAATAAAATTACCCCGTCGCTGGAGGATGTTTTCATCGCTCTCTCCAGAAAGAAAAGGAGGGTGAAGGCCGGTGAGCAGGATATTATCTGTGCTCCATAAAGAGTTCCTGCAAATGAAAAGAGACAGGCTGACCATCGGACTGGTCTTTATGCTGCCTCTGGTGCAACTGCTGCTGTTTGGTTTTGCCATCCAAACAGAGGTTAAGCATATTCCCACGGTGGTGTTTGATCAATCCCTGTCTGCTGAAAGCCGCGAACTGCTGGAGTCTTTTACGGCATCGGGCTACTTTGATATTACCGAAGTGGCAGGAAGTTATGATGATGTAACCCGTATGATTGATAAAGGTGCCGTTAAAGTAGGGATTATTTTCCCGCCTGATTTTGCCGTAAGCGTCAGGAAGGGGGAGACAGCGCCGGTGCAAGTCCTGGTTGATGCCACCGACAGCATGGTTTCCAATTCCGCCGTCGCCACCGCCAATGCCATAGGACTTTTAAAGGCACAAAAGGTTATCGTCCAGAAGACCGGCGCTATCACCCCGCCTTATGATATACGGGTGCGTCCTTGGTATAATCCGGACGGCATTACCGCCTATTACATGGTTCCGGCCATTTTGGGGATTATTGTCACCATGACCATGGTGATGATGACTTCCATGGGGATCGTCAGGGAGAGGGAGCGGGGAACACTGGAACAGTTAATCGTAACTCCCATTAAATCATATGAACTAATGATCGGTAAGATCATCCCCTACATTGCTCTGGGTTATGTGCAGATTACGGTGGCCCTGCTGGTGGGGACCATCGTGTTCGGGGTACCTATCCGCGGCAGCCTGCTGCAGCTGTACCTGTTGACCTTATTCTTTATAACCGCTTCACTGGGCCTGGGGGTCTTGATTTCCAACCTGGCCAAAACGCAGATGCAGGCCATGCAGATGTCCTTTTTCATCCTGCTGCCCAGCATTTTGTTGTCCGGTTTTATGTTCCCCAGGGATGCCATGCCGCCGGTTGTACAGTACTTGAGCAATTTGATCCCCTTAACCTTCTATCTCACTATCATCCGGGGCATCGTATTGAAGGGCATCGGCTTTTCTTATCTCCTGCCGCAGGTGACGGCCTTGCTGGTGTTTACGGTGGTACTGATGGTGCTCAGTATTGCCAAGTTTAAGAAAAAGATTGCTTAGTCTTATACAGGTGGTGATAAAGTGGCTACCCGGGAGAGAATTGTTTTGTGTTTTAAGAAGTTGTCCGAAGAAAGGGGCTTTTACGGAGCCACTGTAGACGAACTGGCCGCCCGTAATAATATGAGTAAACGAACCATCTACCGGTATTTTAAGAGCAAAGAGGAGATCATCGAGGCCGTTTTACAGATGACCATGCTGGAGATCGAAAGGGGAGTTCTGGAGATTCTGGGCAGTTCGGAGAACCCCATTGAAAAGATTACCGGATTTGTTAAATTTTTATCGGAAAAATTACGCTCATTTAACCCCAGGATTATGGGCGATTTGCAAAGACATTACCCGGAGATGTGGGAAAGGGTGGAAAAGTTCAGGGGGGAGAAAATCAAATATCTGGCTCAAATTATGGTGGAAGGCAGCAAAGAGGGTTATTTTAAAGAAATGAACCCCACCATTGTTACCGCCTCCCTGCTGGCCGCCGTTCGGGCTGTGGTGAACCCGACCTTCATTTTGGAAAACAACCTGACCCCCGAAGAAGCCTTTAAAACAATTATGCATACCTTTTTGTACGGCATCGTTGCCAAAGATAGCCTGGGATAGCCTGGCACCTAGGTTATTAAGTTATTGCAAAGGCAAAACCAATCCCCGTCCGGTGAGACGGGGATTGTGTGTTATACAACGGTTTGTTACCGCCGCCGTATAAATAGTTATAAACCTTGTAATTCCAAAGCACCCGTCGGATGTACTGCCTGGTTTCCCAAAAGGGAATCTGGTCTATGGTTTTGTGTTCACCTGTCCAGTGCTGTTCGTTCAGCCAGCTTCTCACATTGCCCCGGCCGGCGTTATAGGCAGCGGTGGCCAGTACCAGGTCACCGTTAAATTCATCCAGTAAGTCTGCCAGATACCAGGTACCTAAACTGATATTAATTTCAGGATTATATAATTTGTCCGGGGCTACCGGACCGCCCCCAATTTGCTGGGAAATCCAATTGGCAGTGTCCGGCATAATTTGCATTAGCCCCCTGGCTCCTTTGGGTGAGGTGGCTCGGGCGTTAAAATTACTTTCGGTTTTAATAACTGCTGCTACCAGGAGGGGATCTAACTTATTAGCTGCCGCATAGTGGTAAATCACTTCCTGATGCTGCAGCGGATACCACCGGCGACCTATATCCCGGTGATTGAACCAAAGCAACAGCAAAGCCAGCAGCAGCAGGAGATTTATTTTAACATTTCGCTTGGGTTTGTGGTGAAACGACAAGGGTACCACTCCTGCTTCTTAAAGTTTTACCAACATTCAATAACCGGCGGGCAGAGAGTGCCAGATGGCTTGTACTTGCCTTTGCAGGTCTGACGGTGAACCGGCATTGTTGATAATTACATGAGCAAACTTCTTTTTTTCTTCCTGGGGCATCTGGCTGGCCATTCTTTGCCGGGCTTGCTCCGGTGTAAGCTTGTCCCTTAAGATTAAGCGCTGCAGCTGTAACTGAGGATCTACCGTAACCAGCCACACCTGATCTACAGATTTGTGCCAGCCGGCTTCAATCAATAAAGGCGCTTCCAGCACCAGTATGCCACCGGGATGAGATTTTTTAAAAGAACTTATTTGGCGGTTAATTGCATCTGCAATGCGCGGATGCAGAATGTTTTCCAGCTTTTCTTTGGCTGCCGCATCTTGGAAAATAACAGATGCCAGTTTAGCACGGTTTAGGGTTCCGTCTTCATGCAAAATACCCGGTCCAAAGGAGTTAACGATCTCCTTTAGGGCCGGGCTGTGAGGTAAAACCACCTGCCGGGCCACCTGGTCGGCATCAATCACCTGAGCGCCCAGTTCTTTTAAGTATTTTGCCACAGTACTTTTGCCGCTGGCAATATTTCCTGTTAAGCCGATCAGCATAAGGCCAACTCCTTGTTTTACTGCGTCGTTAACGTATTTTAAAAATCCCCATGGCAATCAATATACAGCCTGGCAGCAGGGCAATCCGCTGTCCTAAACCGGTACAGGCAAATGAGCGGCCCAGCAGCAGACCTGCATAGGTAAGAATAATATGCCCGATACCCACTACAGCAGCGGTTAGCAGCGGGCTAAAACCAAACATTGAAACAGCAAAACCGGCGCCAAAGGCGTCCATGGCCAGGGCAGCACCCAGCAGCAGGGCCTCCCGGGCAGAAATGATACCCGACCGGTCCAGGTCGGCCCTGACAGGTTCGCGCAGCACTTGAATAACCAGCCCCAGGGATTTAATTCTGATTTGCATAACGGTTTGTTCAGCCAAGGTTTCTTCCGGCCGGGTCTCTCGCAAGGATTGTACAAAAATCCAAATACCCACCAGCAGTAAAAGAATGCCTCCCAGCCGGTGGGCAAAGGCCGGTGAAATTAATTGTGCTACCAGACGGCCGGCAGTCATGGAAAACAGTATAGTTAAGACTGACATGCCGCTAATGATTAACAGGGATGGCAGCGGGATGCGAATTTGGCGCAGCCCGTAAGCCACGCCGGTACCCAGAGCATCCATGTTTAAGGCCAGGGCAAAGGCAATTAACGTCAATAATTCCATGTCTTTCCCTCCCATAGACATTTTTCATCTATAGTCTATGAGGGAAGCGACACGGAGGTGCTTTCCACTATTTTGGTTTTTGACAGGCGGGACAATAGTAGGAACTGCGGCCGGCCACCTTGATGCGCTCAATGGGTTTGCCGCAACGAGAACAGGGCAGCCCGGCCCGGTTATAAACCTTAAGATGGTGCTGATAACTGCCGGCTTGGCCTTCGCCGTCCACATAATCACGGAAAGAAGTTCCCCGGTGTTCAATGCCGGATGCAATCACTTCCACTATGGCCCTGTGCAGGTTCGCAACTTCCCGGCTGCTTAATTCAGGCGCCAGGCGTTCCGGGTGAATTTTGGCACGGAACAGGGCTTCGTCGGCATAAATATTGCCCAGGCCGGCCATGAAGCATTGATCCAGCAGCAAGGGTTTGATGCGGCTGCGCCGCCGCCGCAATTCTTTTTTAAAAAATTCCCTGGTAAATTCCTGATCCAATGGTTCCGGGCCTAAATCACGTATGCCGGGCAGCCCGTAAACTTCCTCGGTGCTTGTCAACAGCAGGCGTCCGAAGCGGCGGGTATCTGCAAACCTTAAATGCTTACCGTTGGAAAGTCGGAAAATTACATGGGTATGTTTAATCAGCGGCTGATCTGCTTCGCAATAAACCAGCCGGCCGGTCATCCGCAGGTGTACCACCAGAGTAAGATGGTCGCTCAAATGGAGCAATAGGTACTTGCCGCGGCGGCCCAGCTTTTTTTGAAATTGTTTGCCGGTAATTTGCTCGATAAATTGATCAGGTTTAGGAAACCGTATTACTTCTGGTTTAAACAACTCTACATCTGTTATTACAAGGCCGCAAAGTTTTTCTTCCAAAGTACGAACTACGGTTTCCACCTCAGGCAGTTCGGGCAACCGGTGCACACCTCCGTAGGACAGTGATTAAATGGGTTTTGTATCATACCAGTTGGTTCCTAATTTAATGTCTACCATTAAGGGAACGTCTAAGGGCAAGGCATTTTCCATACAATCCCGTACCAGCACAATAAGTGGTTCAATTTCCGCGGCCGGGGCGTCAAAAATAAGTTCGTCATGTACCTGCAGTACCATTTGAGCAGTGAAGTTACCTTTTTTAAGCGCTTGGTTTATTTTGACCATGGCCAGCTTAATGATATCAGCTGCGCTGCCTTGAATCGGGGTATTTACAGCTGCCCGTTCGCCAAAGTTGCGAATGTTAAAGTTTTTACTGAACAACTCCGGCAGGTAACGACGGCGGTTGAGAAGGGTGGTAACATAGCCCCGCTCTCTGGCTTCTTTGATGACCCGGTCAATATACCGCCGAACGCCGGGGCAGCGGGCAAAATAACTTTCTATATACTGTTTTGCTTCCTGACGGCTGACTTTGAGGTCCCGGGCCAGGCCAAAATCGCTGATGCCGTAAACAATACCAAAATTAACTGCCTTGGCGCGGCTGCGCATGTCCGGCGTAACCTGATCCAGTGATACACCAAAGACTTCGGCGGCGGTGCGGGTATGAATATCCTGCCCTTGTTGAAAAGCTTCCAGAAAATTCTTGTCCTGGGACATATGAGCAAGAATCCGCAGCTCAATTTGTGAGTAATCTGCCGTTAAAATCAGGTTGCCTTGCTGCCGGGGAATAAAAACTTTACGAATACGCCGGCCGGAGGCTAATCGGATGGGAATGTTTTGTAAATTTGGTTCAGCGCTGGATAACCGGCCGGTGGCGGTAACTGTTTGGTGAAAGGTGGAGTGCAAACACCCGGTTTGCCGGTTCACCAGTGCTGCCAGCCCGTCCGCATAAGTGGACTTTAATTTGGCCAGCTGGCGGTACTGTAACAACAGGTCAACCATCTCATGTTCGGCGGCCAGTTTTTCCAGCACTTCCGCATCTGTAGAGTAACCGGTACGAGTTTTTTTGTATACCGGCAGTTTTAACTTTTCGAACAAAATGTGCCCCAATTGTTTGGGGGAGTTAATATTAAAGTGTTCGCCAGCCAGTTCATAAATTTTAGCGGCCAGGTTTTCTATATTGTGGTGCAGTTCGTCCGACAGCTCCTTAAGCCCCTGCTTATCTACCGCCACCCCGGCTATTTCCATTTCCGCCAGAATACTGACCAGGGGCAACTCCACTTCGGCAAAAAGCCGGTCTACTTCCCGCTGGGCCAGTTTTTGCCATAAGACATCCACAAGGCGAAGGACAGCCTCCGCCCGGGTTGCCAGAGCAGCTTCACCTTCCGATGGTAAAACCATACCGAGATGCTCCAGAGCAATATCCGGCAAATCATACTGTGTTTCAGCGGGGTTGAGCAGATAGGCTGCCACCATGGTGTCAAAGGCCAGATTCTGTAATTTAATGCCGTGGTGATGCAGCAGCCAGATGGCAGCCTTGGCATCGTGAAAATATTTTTTTATGGCGGCATTTTCGCAAACAGCTTTCAATATATTTAAACTGCCACCGGCAGGATTATCCGTCCTTTGTACAGGCAGCCGGCAGACATCCCGGTTTGGCACAGCCAAACAGATGGCCTTAATGCCTTGGTGCCGATCCCCTTCCAGCACAAGAGCCACCCGGCCGGCATAGCTGGTTTGCACCAATATTTCATCCCAGCCTGCCTGGTCGGCCACAGTTTGCCAACCTGCTTGATAGGTGTCCAGGGGCGGCAGAGCAGCCGTATTATCCCTGGCTGTGTCAGCCGGCCGGGCGGTTGCCGGTTGGCGTGTCAGCTGTTTAATTAAACTTTTAAATTCCAGCTCTTTAAAGATTTCTAAAAGTTTTTGCTGATCCGGCCCCCGCCAGGAGCACTGGGAAAGATCCAGAGCCATAGGTGCGTCCCGCATGATGGTGGCCAGTTTTTTTGAAAGCAGGGCTTGTTCCTCTTTACCCTGCAGCAGCTTGCGGTATCTGGGGGAGAGGTGCGGCAGGTTGGCCAAAATATTTTCCACCGAGCCGTATTCTTTCAGTAAGGCGACGGCGGTTTTTTCACCGACGCCCGGTACGCCGGGGATATTATCTGAGGGATCCCCCTGCAAGCCTTTCAGGTCAACAATTTGGCCGGGGGTTACACCAAACTTATCCCAAACTTTACCTTCGTCGAACAGCTCTGTTTCGGTAATGCCTTTTTTAGTTAGTATTACTTTGGTTTTGGGTGATACCAGCTGCAGGGCATCCCTGTCGCCGGTCAGGATTAATACGTTTAGCCCGGTGGCTTCAGCCTGGTTAACAATGGTGCCGATTAAGTCGTCTGCTTCATATCCTTCCATTTCAAAATAGGCAATGCGCATAGCCTTAAGAATTTCTTTGGCCAGTATGAACTGTGGCCGCAGTTCCTCCGGCGTAGCTTTCCGGGTACCTTTATAATCGGCATAAACCTGATGGCGAAAGGTTATTTTGCCTTTGTCAAAGGCTACGGCCACCAGGCCGGGTGCCTGTTCTTTCAGGATTTTCAGCATCATGTTGGTAAAGCCATAGACAGCGTTGGTAACCACCCCTTGACTGTTGGACAGCAGGGGGATGGCATGAAAAGCCCTGTGTATTAAGCTGTTGCCGTCAACTACAATTAATGTATCAAGGGACAAGTCAAGCACCTTCCTTATTTAGCATCATTAGTATTTTCAGCAGCCCGCTGCAAAATACCTTCAGGTCTTGAAAATAAACCTCAAGAGAACACCCAGGCAGGACTTTATTAAGAACCAGCGAAATTTAATAAGGTGAAATCATATAGTTATGAGGTGATCAATTGTTTAGAAGGTATATCCTAGCCATGATTTTGTTTTGCTTTATCTGGTCTGTGCCTGCCTATGCCGAAGAAGATAAGGCGTTGGCGGGGGCTTCGACCATTGGCGAGGTTTTTGGCTATATCAGTCGCTACCACCTTAAACAGACGGATATTGACCAATTAACCAAGGCCGGTATTAAAGGTATGCTGGAACAACTGGAGGACCCCTATACGGTATATTTCCCGCCCGGCGAGCTGGAACATTTCAGCGATGAATTAAACGGCGATTTTGAGGGCATTGGCGCCGAACTGGAAATAAAGGATCAGTATCCCTGTATTGTCCGGGTGCTAACGGGTACGCCGGCCGAGGCGGCCGGCCTGCAAAAGGGGGATGTTATCCTGGCGGTGGACGGTCAGGATGTGGCAGGCAAGGAAATATATGACATAGTTTCAATGTTGCGGGGGGAAAAAGGCACCCATGTTAACCTGACGGTAAAAAGGGACGGGCAGTCGGAGATAACTGTCAGCATTACCAGAAATACCGTAAACCTTCCCACGGTTCGTTCTGAAATGCTGTCCCATGGTATTGGCTATCTTGCTATAGAAAGTTTTGGTATGGAAACCGGTGCCGAATTTGCTGAGGCGTTAATAAAATTGCAGCAGTCAGGCAGCCGCTCGTTAATTATTGACCTGCGCAACAACGGCGGCGGTTATGTAGATGCAGCGGCAGAAATTGCGTCTTACCTGCTGGGTAAGGATAAAACAGTTTTTGTTACAGTGGACCGGGCAAAACACAGGGACGCCTTTATTACCGAACTTGATTCTCTGATTGAGGAGATGCCGCTGGTGGTGCTGGTGAATGAACAAACTGCCAGTGCAGCAGAAATCTTGGCCGGTGCCCTGCAGGACTACCAAACAGCCGTTCTGGTGGGAACTCCTACCTACGGTAAAGGCACTGTTCAGGATATTATCCCGCTTAGCAATGGCGGTGCTTTGAAATTAACCACCGCATATTATACCACACCCCGTGGGCGTTATATTGACGGCAGCGGTTTACAGCCGGATCATTGTGTTACCATACCGGAACTGCAGTTATCTATTGCTAAACAGCTGCTGCATCCAACTAAGCAAGTGATTCAATTTACCGCCGGCCAGGCTAAAGCTGTTGTCAATGATGAAATAATCCCTGTACCCGGCGGATTGTTAAAGGAACAGGGGTCAGCTATGGTACCCCTGCGTTTTACCCTGGAGGCCCTGGGTTACCAAGTAGCATACGACGGCCGGTCCCAAACTGTTAAGGTGACCGGCAAGCAGCAAGTTTGGCTGTTGCCTACAAAGAAAACCAACAGCCTGTTAAATGGGTTAACTAAACAACTTCACCTCCCGCTAAGGGAAAAGAACAACACAGTTTATATTTCGGCAAAAGACCTGATGTACCTGGGGCTGCAGGTAACCGTACAAGAAAACAAAGTTACTGTCAGCAGCAAGTAATACCGGCGGGAAGTTCCGCCGGTATTTTTTTGCCATTGAAGTCATATTTTTAAAAAACAGAGAAGGAGGGGGGAGATGGCTGAATTAACAAACTTAATTGATACCGTTTGGCAATGGCTGACTACAGTGATCGGTGCCCTGGGCTACTGGGGGATTGCTGTCGGCATGGCCCTGGAAAGCGCCAACATTCCCCTGCCCAGTGAAGTGATACTGCCCTTTGGCGGCTACCTGGTGTTTTGCGGGCGGTTGGATTTTTGGTGGACTGTGCTGGCAGGTACCCTGGGAGGTACCTTTGGTTCGGTGGTTTCTTACTGCCTGGGGCGCCTTGGCGGCAGGCCTTTTTTGGAAAAATACGGCCGCTGCCTTGGCCTTAACCGTCAAAAACTGATGATGGCCGACCGTTGGTTTGCCCGTTACGGCGAAGCTACCGTTTTTTTTACCCGGTTAATGCCCGTTGTTCGTACTTTTATTTCACTGCCCGCCGGCATTGCCGGTATGAATTTGCAAAAATTTGTCTTCTATACTGTATTGGGATCACTGCCCTGGAGTATCTTACTGGTTTATGCCGGTTATGCCCTGGGTGAAAACTGGCAGGCCATAAAGCCCTGGTTTCATCGGGCGGATGTTGTGGTGCTCATATTGTTGGGAGGTATCCTGATGTACTGTTTGTATCGCAAGCGGCAAGCCAAAAGATAACCCCGGGTATTATCCCGGGGTCAGAGTGTTGCCAAACATTAGCGGTGGTTTATGATCCCCTTTGGCTCCTTACGCTCATCAAGTGCTGTGACCGGTGCTTCGACAAGTCGCCGACAGGGGATCATAAAACCACCTCACTTTGTTTTACAACCTTTGTCGACAGTCTGCCCCGGGTATTATCCCGGGGGTGTCTTGGGAGGGGCCTCACCGGAGGTTTTTTTTAGTTTTCTTGAAATTAACGGCCAGGCCAGCAAGGTTAGCAGGATCAGCAGTAAAGTTATCTTGGTGGCCATACCTTCCGCCACGCTAAAACTGTGTCCCAGGGCGGTATAAATAATAATTTCGGGCAGTTTGCCTACGGCGGTGGCGATAAAAAAACCCCGGAAGGTCATCTTGCTTAAACCCGCCACATAGCTGATGATGCTGGAAGGTATGACCGGGATTAAACGGGCCATAAAGACCATCCAGGGGCCTTTATGGCAGCTCATGCGATCCACTTTGGACATTTGGGTTTCTTTGACAAAGCGGCAAACCAGCCCCCGGCCAAATCCCCTGGCCAGGAAGAAGGCGATGGAGGAACCGATGACAGAACCGGTTAAGGTTATTAGGATGCCGTACCAGAGGCCAAAGATAAAACCGTTGGCCCCTGCCAGCAAAAACAGCGGCAAGGGTGTAAACAGTGTCTGCAGTACCATCAGCAACAAACTGATAACAACCGTCATGGCACCAAAGGAGCGCAGATAGTCTGCCAATTGTTCCGGACTGCTATAGAGTGGTGAGCTACCCCAAAAGTGCCAGTGCGTATTTCGGGTATAATACAGAGCAGCTGTCACAATTATGCATACGGCAATTAATATAAAACTTTTACGTTTTATCATTATAGATAACCCCTAACTCATCGATTGCGGCCCAGCATTAATATATCAGAACCGGGATGTTTTGAAAAGAACCAGGCAATTCTTACCGGGTTATCATATATTATTAGGTTTAATTTTAAAAGGTATAAGGCCAAGTAAAATAATTCAGGGACTTGCCCTGAATCAGAGTGTTGCCAAACATTAGCGGTGGTTTATGATCCCCTTTGGCTCCGGTCTACGCACCGACAGCACTGTGATTCGCTCCGGTCGCCCTTGGGGTCGCCTCAAACGGGCCATCCTGGCCCGGTTCGGCTGGCGCCCACATCCTGTGGGCGCCCCCCCAATGGCTCCTTTCGCTCATCAAGAGCTGTGGCCACGCGTCGACTAGTCAGGGGGGGGGGGATCATAAAACCACCTCACTTTGTTTTACAACCTTTGTCGATACTCTGAATACAGGGACTTGCCCTGAATTTTTGCCTGTTTAATCAATGGCAGGAGACCCCATGGTCAGCAGTTCTGATACCGTCACCAAGCGGTACCCCTGCTTTTGCAGTCCCTCCAGCACCGGTGGCAGAGCAGCCGGCGTTTGCAGACAGGTATCGCTGGCATGCATTAATATAATGGCTCCCGGCTTAACCTTTTTTAACACATTATTGACAATAACATCAACGCCTGGTTTTTTCCAGTCCAGGGAATCCGCACTCCATTGAATTACTTTATAATTAAGTTCTTCGGCGGCAGTTAAAACCAAGTTATTCCAGTCACCGTTAGGGGTACGGATAAGGTTAGGTGCGACGCCGGTTACTTGTTTTATTTTTTCATGGGCAGCGAGTATATTTTTCTTTATTTCTTCTTTGTTATACTGGCTGAGATTTACATGTTCTTCGCCATGGCTGGCAATTTCATGGCCTTCGGATACAATCCGCTGCGGAAATTCAGGATGCTTAACTACCCAGGGACCGGATACAAAAAACGTGCATTTAACATCATACCTTTTTAAAGTATCGAGTACCGGGCCGGGTACTTTGGTTCCCCAACTGATATCAAAGGTTAAGGCTGCCACTTTTTCATCGGTTTTAACTTTATAAATTGCATATTTTTTTCCTGTCACCGTCACCGCTTGCTGGCGGTAAAGTAAGGTACCGAAAAATAACGCACAAATAAATATGGCACCCAGCAGCATTAACTGTTTTCTGCATTTGCGCCAATCAAAAATATATGCCTTCATTTTACAAAACACCTCCCTGTCAATTATTAATACTTGCCTGCCTTGGCAAATATGATATTTTATTGCAATTGTTACCTGTTATGGGTCGGCCCTTAGAGAGAAAAAATAGGCAGGGAGGCGGATACAAGGTGAATATTAAAAAAATCAGTAGGATTTTTATGCTGGCAATATGTTTGAGTTTGAGTTATCTTGCCGAGGGCCATGCCAATCCACTGCCGGAGCAAAAGCTGCCTGAGGTTAAAGCTTCTGCGGCCTGTTTAATGGATACGGCCACCGGTCTAATTTATTACGAAAAAGAAGGAGACAAGCGGCGGGAGCCTGCCAGTTTAACGAAAGTAATGACCGCCATTCTGGCAATCGAAAACGGCAATCTTAAAGATGTAGTTACGGTAAGCAAAAAGGCGGCAGTTATTTCCATGGGCCAGGATATTGGGCTGCAAACCGGTGACAGGTTGTATTTGGAGGATTTACTTAAAGCCGCCTTGATGCATTCAGCTAACGATTCCACTGTTGCTATTGCCGAACATATTGGCGGCAGCCATGATATGTTTGTCAAAATGATGAATGACAAAGCCCGGGCCCTGGGAATGCTGCATACCCATTTCGCTAATACCAACGGATTTCATCACCCCGATCATTACACCACAGCTAAGGACCTGGCTATACTTGCTTCTTATGCCTTAAAAAATAAAACGTTTGCCGAACTGGTCAAGACTCAGGAAGCTACCATTACCTGGCTGCCGAACCGGGATGAATTGAAAACAGGCGGCGCGGCTGACCGGCTGCCTGTGCGTCGGCTGGTGCTGCATAACACCAACCGCCTGCTCCAATCAGATTTTAAAGGGATTGACGGTGTTAAAACCGGAACCACCCCACGGGCGGGCAACTGTTTAATTGCTTCCGCCACCAGAGAGGGCAGACAATTGGTGGCTGTCATCCTGCACAGCAGTAATCGCTGGTCGGATGCCATTAAACTTTTGACATACGGCTTTACCGAGGTAAAACCGGTTGTGCTGGCCGAAAAGGATGAAGTGATGGCAGAACTGCCGGTAATCGGCGGGACAGATAAAAAAGTCACCCTGGTGGCAGCTCAAAAGGTTGAAGCATACCTTGTGGCAAGCGATACAGAAAAAGTGGTACGCCGGATAACCTTAGCTCCCGCTCCGGCTGCACCGGTTAAACAGGGCAGCAAACTGGGCACAGCCACCTATTATCTTAACGGCCGGGAGATCGCTGCGGTGGATTTGGTGGCTAACCGCCGGGTAGACCGCTTATCCTGGTTCAAACGTTGGTTTAGCTAGTACGGCCAAAATAGATAGGTGCCCTGGTATATGCAGACAGGGGATTATTAACTAAGCCACAGATTTTACAGCCAAGATCGCATTATTGATAAAGATGAATATACAGGCGGTTTAATAATTCCCTGTTAGCTGCTGCCAGAGCATTTGTTAGGTTTATCTAATTTATGCTTGACTTTTTAGCTGCTATTGTGCATAATAAGTAATGCAACTGCAGGAGATAAGGGACGTTAGCTCAGATGGTTAGAGTGCTGCGTTGACATCGCAGAGGTCACTGGTTCGATTCCAGTACGTCCCACCAGAAGCCCTTAAGGGGCTTTTTTCTTTTAATTTTCCGGGCCAGGCGGGCGTCTCTTTGGCAACCCCAATGGCAACCGGAGAATTATAGTGCTGCCGGTGCGTTGTCCGGATCTAAATAGGATTATAACATCGATAAATGTTTGTCGACGCTCGAAGGGCGCAATCATCCTGATTGCGCCCTTAATACCTTCTAACGAAAGTTTAAACTGTACCAACTGTACAGCTTACCTGCAACCTCAACCGCCTTTGCCGATCATGCGAAAAATTAAAAAAACAATAACAGCCAGCGCCAGAAACGAACCAATGCTTGTCCAGTCCAAACTACTCCCTCCTTTCGTATAATACAAAATTCGCTATGCTTGCTGTTAAATCCTTTCCTTATCTTCACCGGCCGGGTAAATCTTTAATCAAGGAGCCGAACCCCAAAACGGGGTGCCGCAACGAACCGGCCACCCGGCTCGGCGACACCCCGTTTCTCTTATGTGCTGATGCCATCCTATCGCTGTTTGACACCAATAATTTCTTTAATATCGTTTATTACCGGGATAACTTGTTCCGTTAGGTTGTCTAATTTAACCAACAACTGTTGAATCTTTTCTATTTTTTCTTCCGCTTTTTGAATGGTTGCTTTAGCGTCCCAGCGGGGGAAAAAGCTCCCCCTGGCTGCCGCAATTTGACGCCGCAAGGATTGAATTTCTTTTTGGCATAACTGTTTCAGTTCCTCAGTTTCCTGCCACACGAAGAAACACCTGCCTTTTTTCCCATAATATTGCTGTGGCTGAGAATTGGTGTTTCTTTATGCAATATTTATCTGACTGAAAATTTTAAAAACAAAAATCTTTAGCGGACTTGCTTAATATACTTGTTTTAAGATGAAAAAAGGCCAAAAGAAAAGGGGTGGACTTTTTGGCTAAAAGAAGGAAAAAAAACAACAAAGTAACCAGGGAGCCGGTTAAACGAAAGAAGATTATTCTTTTTACCTCACGAGGCAGTGAAGTAAAAGTCCCCGATTACACCTGCCTTGCGAAAAAGAAAAGAAAGCAGGACCAGGGGGCGTTTGTTGATGCCACCTGCCTCCAACAGCAATGCTCCCTGCCCTTAATAACAAACCACACGTCTGCAGGCGGTCAAGCAGTAATTTACGCAGGAAAACCGGTAAAAAAGGCCGTCAGAAAAAAACGATATCCTGCCATAACTCCCTTTGTACCGGTTAGCTGTTTGACTGACGCCATATCAAAGGTAGCTGCCCTACCTTCAGTATCCCCTGTCAAATCTTTTTACCCGTACCGGCAAGTAACAGGCAGAAAAAGGTTTAAGGGAACAAGCCGGTTTGTACCGGCCGGCTGTCTTACCGACCAGGTAGCCCGGGCGTATATCTGTTTGCCGCCGGCAATTTCAAGTCCGGTTGTACCGGTGGTCAGCCAACGAAAAACGGCCGCTAATGAAATTATTTTAACTGTAAGGAGAAAACGACGCCCCCAAAGCCGGCCGACAGTTTTTGTACCCCCTCAATGCATCACGAATCAAACTGCAACTGTATATATCAGGCAGCCGCAAGCGGTCAAAAAGCGGTTGATTAACCCTTACCCGGCTTTAGCCGGCCCGGCGCCGGATATTGTAGGCGGCGGATATGGCAGGCGGGTTAAAATAACAGCTTCCTTGCCCTTTATACCGGCCAATTGCGTGACTGATCAAATATCCCAGCCTTATCTGCCGGCGGCGCCGGCTGCACATGTTATACTGCCTTTACCAAGCGGTTATCGTTATATTGATCGTCCTAACAGCCCGGATATTGTAGGGCCGTCAAGAATAAAAAGCAAGAAAAAAAGCAGCCGGTTGGTGCCTTTTGTGCCTAAAAGCTGCACAGTGGATACAGTAAAGCCCCCGCCTCAATTACACTCCGCTACTGACATGTTGGCCCAAACGGCACCGGTTGCCCGGCCTGCGGCGGGCTCGCCATCTTGGCTGCCTGTGGCAGCACTTGTTCTGGCAATATTAGCTATTATAGGATATTTTTTGTACAAATGATTTAAGCTACGGCTGCCTGAACAGCAAATTTCCTCAATTACTCCATAGTAAGGTTTCTGCTATATTTTTTACATGGGATAGCAACAGCGGATTCTGCTTATACTGCAATTAAATCAATTTAGCTTTAATTTTTCGCTGTTTTTGCACCAGTATACCAAATAAGACCTCTCATATACTAATAGTAAAGGAAGGGGTGATAGAGGAGATGAATCAATGCCTCTCCATAGGTGCCACCCAGCATATCGACCTGTTAAAGAACTTGCTGGGCCGGGAATTGAGCATGAACGAAGGTCATTACATTAATATTAAACTTACCGAAAAACCGGCGGGTAATATTACCTTTTTATCATGCAATTTTAACGGAACGCTGTGCGGTGGCAGGCGTCATGATGATGAGTTGCTGTTCCGGCATTTTGTAGCCGATATTATTTCGGATTTAATAATAAATCACTGGGAGAAGGCCATCTTAACTGATTTTATTAGGGAAAATTATTATTTTTTTAATGAAGATGAGCGGAAAGTTATTTTCCAATATGCCCAGTCCTATACCAACGGCGAACGGGTGTTGCCGGGCAGAATGGACCGCCTGGACAGGAAAAATTTGATTATCAAAAAACTGGTGGAGTTTTTGGAACAAAACGACAGTATAGTTATTGACGGTTTTATTAATTTTCGTCTTAAAGAATACTTAAATGAAATTAAAGAAGCGGTAGACCAAGCGGTAGATGATTATTTAATGGAGCGGGAGTACCGTGAATTTATACAATTGCTCAAGTATTTTGTAGAAATTCAGGAGCCTAAGGCAGAGCTGGTTAATGTTTTAATAAATGACAAGGGAACCTATAAGCTTTTTGATGCGCAAAACTATCCTATCAGCAGCGAGTTTTTGGAAGGATTTATTTTAGATATTATTGACCATGAAATAAATTATGACGATTTGCTGATCAGCGCTTTGATTACCATAGCTCCCAAAAAAATAATTTTCCATGGAGAATCCTGCGACCAAAACGGGATGGTGGCGGATACCATTGCCACTGTCAAGCAGGTTTTTGAAGGCAGGGTCAGCCAGTGCAACGGCTGTCAATTATGTCAAAAACAGCAGCAATAATAAAGGGTGCCGGTTGTTGCTAAGACAACCGACACCCTTTTTGTATGGCTGCTCTTGCACCGGCCGGTACATTTTGATATAGTTAATGTCGTCAATTGACGAATTGGAGGTAATTTGCCAAATGCATTGGTGGACGGCCATACTGATACCTGTCATTGGGGCGTTTATCGGTTGGGTAACCAACTTGATTGCGGTAAAGGCTATTTTTAAACCGTACCGGCCCATACACATCTTGGGCCTGCCGTGGACTATTCAGGGGGTAGTACCCAAAAGAAGGGCGGAACTGGCCAGAAGCATCGGCGAAGTGGTGGAAAAAGAACTGTTAAAAGTGGAAGATTTGATAAACCAGATGAAATCCCCTGAGGTGCTGGATAAAATTGTGCTTTCGGCTAACGATTCCATCCGCAACATGGTGGTAGACCGTATCCCGCCCTGGGTGCCTGTTACCATTAAAACGGTAATTTTGGAAATGATGGGGGACATGCTGAACAAACAGATGCCTCAGGTTATAAACCAAATTGTTGATCAGGCCGGCCGCAGCGTCATTGAAAAAGTGAGGCTGGCCCAGCTGGTGGAGGAACGGCTGAATGCCTATGATATTAAATACCTGGAAAAAATAATTTTATCAGTGGCTGCCAGGGAATTAAAACATATTGAAATCATTGGCGGCGTATTAGGTTTTATCATTGGTCTGGTGCAGGTGGCCATTGTTTACCTGGCAGCTTGACAATTGACAGCAGTATCAATATAATGTTGCCGTAGCTGAATATATGCGATGACGAGGAAAAGTAGGTCAGGACGGTCGTTCAGAGAGGAGGCGCCGGGGCTGTAAGCGCTTCCCGATGCAGCTGACAGAAAACCACCTCGGAGCAGTTTGCTGAATCTCAGTAAGCAAACCGGTGGTGCGGCGCCGTTATTGCCTTTGAGGTGGGAGATATGTTCTCCAACCAGGGTGGAACCGCGGATAGATCCCGTCCCTGAATTAGCAGGGGCGGGTTTTGTTTTTGTTAGGCATGCGAAAGGAGAGAAAGCAGATGATTAAAGTTACCCTTAAAGACGGCTCAGTACGGGAGTATCCTGCCGGCACCACAGTGCTGGAAGTGGCTGCCGGTATAAGTCAGGGTTTGGCCCGGGAGGCACTGGCCGGCAAAGTTAACGGTAAGACGGTTGATTTACGTTACCCGCTGCAGCAAGATGCTGTGGTAGAATTATTAACCTTTCAAGATGAAGAAGGAAGGACTGTTTACCGGCACAGTACGGCCCACATACTGGCGCAGGCGGTCAAAAGACTGTTCCCGCAGGCTAAACTGGCCATCGGGCCGGCCATTCAAGACGGTTTTTATTATGACTTTGATGTGCCACAGCCCTTTACGCCGGCCCAATTAGAACAAATTGAAGCGGAAATGAACAAAATCATTAAAGAGGATTTGCCTTTTGAGCGGGTAGAACTGTCCCGGCAAGAGGCGCTGGCGCATTTCCAAACAAGCGGTGAGCCTTACAAAGTTGAGCTTATTAATGACCTGCCGGAGGATGCCGTAATCTCTTGTTACCGGCAGGGAGAATTTGAAGATTTGTGTGCAGGCCCCCATGTGCCTTCCACCGGCCGCATTAAAAGTGTTAAGCTGATGAGCATTGCCGGTGCCTACTGGCGAGGCAATGAAAAAAACAAAATGTTGCAGCGTATATATGGCACTTGTTTTCCCAAAAAAGCCATGCTGGACGAGTACCTGTTCCGTATTGAGGAGGCCAAGCGGCGGGATCATCGCAAGCTGGGACAGGAATTAGATTTGTTCAGCATTCAGGAGGAAGGTCCCGGCTTTCCTTTCTTCCATCCCAAAGGCATGATTATCCGCAATGAACTGGAAAACTTTTGGCGCCAGGAACACAAGAAACGGGGCTACCAGGAGATCCGCACGCCTGTTATATTAAACCGCGGTCTGTGGGAACAGTCCGGCCACTGGGCCCATTATAAAGAAAACATGTATTTCACCAAAATTGATGAGGCCGATTATGCGGTAAAACCTATGAACTGCCCCGGCAGTATTCTGGTGTATAAAACCAGCTTGCACAGCTACCGTGATTTACCGCTGCGGCTGGCTGAACTGGGCCTGGTGCACCGCCATGAATTATCCGGCGTACTGCATGGCTTGATGCGGGTACGCTGCTTTACCCAGGATGACGCCCATATCTTCATGCTGCCCGGTCAAATTAAGGATGAGATTATCGGAGTCATCGACCTGTTTGATTACTTCTATAACACCTTTGGTCTGAACTATCATGTTGAATTATCCACCCGCCCGGAAAAATCCATGGGATCAGATGAAATGTGGGAAGTGGCCACCAATTCTCTGCGGGATGCCCTGGCAGCCAAGAACATGTCTTATAAAGTAAACGAAGGTGACGGGGCCTTCTACGGGCCGAAAATTGATTTCCACCTGCAGGACAGTCTGGGCCGTACCTGGCAGTGCGGCACCATTCAGCTGGATTTTCAGATGCCTGAAAAATTTGATTTGACTTATGTGGGGGAAGATGGTCAGAAGCACCGCCCGGTAATGATTCACCGCGTGGTGTTTGGCAGTATCGAACGTTTTATCGGGATCCTGACCGAGCATTTTGCCGGCGCTTTTCCGGTTTGGCTGGCGCCTGTGCAAGTACGGGTCATGCCCATTACCGACCGGCATCATGCCTATGCCGGAGAGTTGGTTAAGAAGATGGAGGACCTGGACATCAGGGTGGAATTAGATGCCAGAAACGAAAAAATTAACTATAAAATCAGGGAAGCCCAGACGCAAAAAATCCCCTATATGCTGGTTATCGGTGACCGTGAAATGGAACAAAACGCTGTGGCGGTTCGCCGGCGGGGCCAAGGAGATATCGGGGCCATGGCGGTAGATGAGTTTATCGCCAGGGTTCAGGACGAGATTAAACAAAAGGCCATATTCCAGTAACCGCTTCAATTTATGCGAAATCCTTGACTCATTGGGCAGGATATGGTATATTACTTTAGGCGTTACAAGTTAACAGCTTTTGATGAAGAAGAAGCAGCCGCTTCTCACCTTACAACCATGGTTCGTAAGGTTACGGTGTTATACAATAAGTGTTGCTTGTTGTATTGCGTCTGTAAGCGGGTGTATTGCACCCGCTTTTATATTTGGTTCCACTTAATACTATGGAGGTGATTATGTATTTCGAAAGAGCAGCGCATCAATGAGGAGATTCGAGCTCGCGAGGTACGGGTGGTAGATGCCGACAACAACCAGCTGGGTATCATGTCTGTAAAGGAAGCATTGCGGCTGGCCGAAGAACGTCAGCTGGATCTGGTGGAAGTGGCACCCCAGGCCAAACCCCCCGTTTGCCGTATTATGGACTATGGCAAATTCAAATACGAGCAAAGCAAACGGGAAAAAGAGGCCAAGAAAAAGCAGCGTATTATCCAAGTAAAAGAGGTAAAGCTGCGCCCCCGTATTGAGGAACATGACTATATAGTCAAGGCCAAAAATGCCGAGCGTTTTTTGAAAGACGGTGACAAAGTAAAGGTTACCATTATGTTCCGCGGCAGAGAAATTGTTCATACAGAACTGGGCAAGAAATTACTGGACCGCCTGGCTGAAGATTTAAAAGAACTCTGCCTTGTGGAAAGGCAAGCTAAGCTGGAAGGTAAGAATATGATTATGATTTTGGCACCAAAAAATGATAAGCAGGACTAGAAAGGAGTTGCCTTGATGCCTAAAATTAAAACCCACCGCGGTGCTGCTAAAAGATTTAAGAAAACTGCCACCGGCAAAATTCGTGGCTGGCACGCTTTTCACAGCCACATTCTTGGTAAAAAGACTGCCAAGCGTAAGCGCAACCTGCGCAAGTCTTTAATCATCAGCGAGGCGGATGCCGGACGTCTGAGCAGACTGCTGCCCTATTAATCGCTGCTAATATTGTTCAAGTAAAAGGAGGTTATTATCATGCCACGGGCTAAAAGCAGTGTGGTTTCCCGTCGTAGACATAAAAAAATTCTCAAACTGGCTAAGGGTTACAGAGGTTCCCGCAGCAAATTATTCAGGGTGGCCAATCAGGCCGTTATGAAAGCCCTGTTTTACGCTTACAGAGACCGCCGTCAGAAAAAGCGTGATTTCCGCAAACTGTGGATTGCTCGTATTAACGCCGCTACCCGTATGAACGGCCTGACCTACAGCCGTTTTATCAACGGTCTGAAAAAAGCCGGCGTTGAAGTTAACCGCAAGATGCTGGCCGATCTGGCTGTTAACGATGCCAAGGCCTTCAGCCAATTGGTGGAAGTGGCAAAAGCCAACCAAGCTTAAGAGCACTGAATATAAAACATGTATACCAATAAATAATAAAGCATGGTCATAACGCCATGCTTTTGTCTTTTTTGATTTATTGCAGATATTGGTACCCACTGCTGTGAGATTTGATATAATTTAAACGTTAATTCTTTTACCCGAAAGAAGGGAATCATTTGCAAACCAAGAAAGGTCTTCTCAGCCATCCGCCCAGGGTGCTGGTTGGTGGCTTTCTGGTGGTTATTTTAATTGGTACCGTACTGCTAACTTTACCTGTGTCATCCGCTGCCGGACACGCCACTGATTTCTTAACGGCACTTTTTACCGCCACATCGGCCGTTTGTGTGACCGGTTTGGTGGTGGTGGACACCGGCACCTACTGGAGTACCTTCGGTCAACTGGTGATCATCAGCCTGATTCAAGTGGGCGGGTTGGGGTTTATGACCATGGCGGTCATGTTCTGGCTGCTGCTGGGGCATCGCGTCACCTTTCAAGAACGCATGTTAATCCAGGAATCTCTTAATGTAATTGAATTAAGCGGGCTTATCAGGTTGGCTAAACAGGTAATTGCCCTGACACTTATTATAGAACTGACAGCAGCGCTGCTGCTGGCCCTGCGTTTTGTACCGGAATTAGGGCTGGCCCGGGGTATTGGTTACAGCCTGTTTCATGCTATTTCAGCCTTCAATAACGCCGGTTTTGATTTGTTTGGCAATTTTCGCAGCCTGACCGGGTATGTGGATGCCCCCCTGGTGAATATTACCGTTACCGGCACTGTTATATTGGGTAGTCTTGGTTTTACGGTAATGGCTGACCTGCTGCGTTACCGGGAAAGAAAAAAGTTAAGTTTGCATACCAAGCTAGTGCTTTTGGTTACTGTTATTTTACTGCTGCTGGGTATGTCGGTTTTTTTGATGCTGGAATATAATAACACGTTGGCCGGCCTGAGTGCCGGCGGCAAGTTTTGGGCCAGTTGGTTTCAAGCGGTAACGCCCCGTACGGCCGGCTTTAATACCGTTGATGTGGCGGCCATGCGACCGGCTACTTTATTTTTTATCATGATACTGATGTTTATCGGCGCTTCCCCGGGCTCTACGGGCGGCGGCATTAAAACCACCACCTTTGGCATCCTTTGCTTAGCGGTGATTTCCCTGGCCAGGGGCAAAGAGGATGCGGAGATCTTTAACCGCCGTATTCCTAAAGAACAAATTTATAAAGGGATGGGCGTTGTCTTTTTGGCCTTGTGCTGGGTGGTTTTTGCAACTTTATTGCTTGACGTTACGGAAAAGGCAGATTTTCTTAAAATAATGTTTGAAGTGGTGTCAGCCATAGCTACGGTGGGGCTTTCGGCAGGATTAACCGCCGGTCTTTCGGCAGCAGGCAAAATCATTATAATAATTACAATGTTTTTAGGGCGCCTGGGACCCTTAACCATTGCTTTTGCCCTGGCTGTCCGGCAAAAGCGAAAACAGAAGTATCGCTATCCGGAGGAACGGGTTATTATTGGTTAGGAGGCTGTTCTTATGAAACAATTTGCAGTGATCGGGCTGGGGCGTTTTGGCAGCAGTGTCGCCCGGACTCTGGCCAAAATGGGTTATGAGGTTTTGGCCTTGGATAACAGCGAAGAACGTGTTAATGACATTATTGAAGATGTAACCCATGGAATACAGATAGATGCTCTGGACGAACATGCCCTGAAGGCGGTTGGTATCCGCAATTTTGATGTGGTGGTGGTGGCTATTGGTCAGGATGTACAGGCCAGCATACTGGCCACTGTAATATTGAAAGAAATGGGTGTAAAATATGTGGTGGCTAAGGCACAAAACAAACTGCATGGCAAGGTATTGCAACGCATAGGGGCAGACAAGGTGGTTTTTCCGGAACGGGATATGGGTGTTAAGCTGGCCCATGCCTTGGTTTCCAAAAATGTGATGGAACAGATTTCCTTGTCGGCCGATTACAGCCTGGTGGAGATGCTGGCGCCTGCACAGTTTGTGAATAAAACCCTGGCCCAGTCTGAAGCCAGAAACAGATACGGGGTAAGTATACTGGCTATCCGGCGCGGTGACCAAATGATTATTTCCCCCGGTGCTAACCAGGTGATTCAAAGCGGGGATGTACTGGTTGTAATTGGCAAAACAGAAAAACTACAACTTTTTGAAACGGTAGAGATATGATGCTTACTTCAGCCCAAAATCCGAAAATCAAGTACATACGCAAATTATCCCAACGGGCCTTCCGGCAAAAAGAGAAAAAATTTGTGGTTGAGGGTATCCGTTTGGTGGAGGAAGCGCTGCACAGTGACTGGCGCACCGAGTGTTTTGTATATACTGCCCAGGCTGTTCAGTCACCACGGGGGGCTCATTTGCTGGCTAAAGCGTCACAAAGGGGAGCCCAGCTGTTTGAGGTGACAGAAAGTATAATGGCTGATCTGGCGGCCACCGAAACCCCTCAAGGGGTACTGGCGGTGCTCTGGCAGCCTGATTACCGGCTGCCGGATTTACTGGCAGCAGCCCGGCCGTCACTGGTGGTAACGGTGGACGGGGTGCAGGATCCGGGCAATCTGGGTACCATCATCCGTTCCGCGGATGCGGCCGGTGCCGATGGGGTGGTTTTACTGAAAGGAACGGTAGATCTTTATAATCCGAAAACCCTGCGGGCCACCATGGGGTCTTTGTTCCACCTGCCGGTGGTAACCGCAGCAGATGTTAAGGTTACTCTGGACTGCCTGGCAGCCGCCGGCATTACTTTAGTGGTGGGAGATCCGGCGGGCGGGCAACCGATTTTTCAGGCTGACCTCACCGGGCCGCTGGCTCTGGTAGTGGGTAACGAAGGTTCCGGACCACAGCCGGCCGTTTATGAATACCGGCATCGGAAAGTAACCATTCCGATGCCCGGGCAGGCGGAATCTCTCAATGTGGCCATTGCCACTGCCATCATGCTGTACGAAGTTGTCAGACAGAGGACATAAAATTCAGTAAACTTCCTTGTTTTGCAAAAACCCTTATGATATAATCAATGTCGAAAGGTCCCCAAAAAAGCATGAAAGGTTGTGGTTACATGCTGCTAACCGCCGAATTTTTTTGGAGGCTGTTCGAAGCAACCGGTTCTGTAAATGCCTATATGATTTACAGAAGATTGCTTTTACATTAAATATGGTCTAAGGGTTATGACGGGGAGAAGTACGTGGATTTTTTCTTTGCAGGGAGAGAGGGTCGTGACTGAAAGCCCTCTTAAAGAAACTCTTCGGAAAGTTCGCCCCTGAGCTGCCATCTGAACGCGTGATTTTTATGCCAGTAGGGTGTGCCGGTTTCTTCTACCGTTATCAGAAGTGGATAACTTATTAGTTTATCCTCTGAGTGGTTCTTTACGGTTTTGTAGGAACAATTTTGGGTGGTACCACGGAGATATTCCGTCCCTGCTTTCAGGGGCGGTTTTTATTTTATGATAGATTATACAGGAGGTTGTTATGGAACAGAGGCTAAGAGAATTGGCTCAAGAGGCTTTACGGGCTCTCGAAGGGGCTAATACGCCGGAAGAACTTAATCATATCCGGGTGCACTACCTGGGTAAAAAAGGTGAAGTTACACAAGTTTTGAGAGGCATGGGTGCTTTGCCTGCCGAGGAGCGCCCCCGCATCGGTCAGGTTGCCAATGAAGTAAGGGAACAGATTGAAACAGCCCTGGCAGCCAGGAATCAACATGTGAAAGAAGCCCAAAGGTCTCTCCGGTTGGCAGCCGAAACCCTGGATGTTTCCCTGCCGGGCGTCCGGTTTGACCTGGGCAAATTGCACCCGCTGACCCAGGTGCTAAGGGAAATTGAAACAATTTTCCTGGGGTTGGGTTTTCAAATTGCAGAAGGCCCGGAAATTGAACTGGATTACTATAATTTTGAGGCTCTTAATTTGCCTAAAGACCATCCTGCCAGAGATATGCAGGACACCTTTTTCATTAATCCCGAGGTATTATTGCGTACCCACACCTCCCCGGTGCAGGTGAGAACCATGGAAAAAACCGTACCGCATGTACCGGTGAAAGTTATTTGCCCGGGTCGGGTTTACCGGCGGGATGATGACGCTACCCATTCACCCATGTTTCACCAGGTGGAGGGCTTGGTGGTTGATAAGCAGATTACCTTTGCAGATTTGAAGGGTGTACTGGCTACCTTTGCCCGGCAGATGTTCGGGCCGGCTACCCGTACCCGATTGCGCCCCAGCTATTTTCCCTTTACCGAACCAAGCGCCGAGGTGGATATTTCCTGCTTTAACTGCCAAGGCAGCGGCTGCCGGGTTTGCAAAGGCAGCGGCTGGCTGGAGATTTTGGGCTCCGGCATGGTGCATCCCAGGGTGCTGGAAATGTCCGGTTACAATCCGGAGGAAGTTACCGGCTTTGCCTTTGGTATGGGGGTTGAACGGATTGCCATGCTAAAATACGGTATTGACGATCTCCGTTTGCTGTTTGATAATGACATTCGTTTTCTGGAACAATTTTAAGTTAGCTGTCGGGAGGTCATAGAAGATGCGAGTTTCCTACCAATGGTTGCGAGAATATGTAGATGTTGATATAAGTCCCCGGGAACTGGCCGAGCGGCTGACGCTGGCCGGGCTGGCAGTGGATGCCGTGGATGAACCGGGGGCAGGCATCGAAAAAGTAGTCACCGGCCGTATTTTAAAAATTGAAAAGCACCCCAACGCCGATAAGCTGGTGGTGTGTACCGTTGATGTGGGCCAGGGGGAACCCCTGCAAATTGTCACCGGGGCCACCAACGTCCGTGCGGGGCACGTGGTGCCGGTGGCGCTGGAAGGGGCCAAACTGGCCGGCGGCCTGCAGATTAAGCGGTCTAAATTAAGAGGCGTTGAGTCCAGGGGGATGTTGTGTTCCGGTCAGGAGTTGGGCATGGAAACTAAGCTGCTGACGCCGGAAATGGCCCACGGAGTACTTATTTTACCTGAAAATGTGGCTGTCGGGGTTGACGCCAGAGAAGTGCTGGGTCTTAACGATGCTGTACTGGAACTGGATCTTACCCCCAACCGGGGTGATGCACTGAGCATGGTGGGGGTAGCCCGGGAAGTGGCAGCCTTGCTCAATAAAGAATTAAAAATGCCAAATCCTCAACCGGCTGAGAGCGAAGAAAAAATAGATCGCCAGGTTAGAGTGGATATTCAGGCGCCCGATTTATGTCGCCGTTATGTGGCCAGGTTAATTAAAGGAATTAAGATCGGTCCTTCCCCCATGTGGCTGCAAAACCGGCTGCGGGCAGCGGGTGTCCGCCCCATTAATAATGTGGTGGATGTGACCAACTATGTTATGCTGGAATTGGGGCAACCGTTGCATGCTTTTGATTATGATAAGATTAATAACGGTCACATAATTGTTCGCCGGGCAGCGGAAGGGGAAAAAACAGTTTCCCTGGACGGCGTAGAACGCACTCTGAGTGCTGATATGTTGGTTATTGCGGATGCCGCGGGGCCGGTGGCGGTGGCAGGTGTCATGGGGGGCCAAGACAGCGAGGTAACCGAAGCTACGGTAAATGTCTTAATTGAATCGGCTTACTTCCATCCCACCTGCGTGCGTCGCACCTCAAAGGGCCTGGGATTGCGCTCGGAATCTTCTTTGCGATTTGAAAAAGGTGTTGATATTAACGGCTGCCTGAAGGCGGCGGAGCGCGCCGTGGAATTAATCCGGCAATTGGCCGGCGGTACTGTGGTGGCGGGTGTGGTAGATAATTTTCCCCGGCCTGTCACTGAGAAAACCGTCTCTTTGCGTCCTTGGCGGGTTAACCGGGTGCTGGGAGTAGATATTCCCAGGCAAGATATCGTAGATATTATGCAGCGTTTGCAATTCAGGGTGCAGGAGCAGGGCGATGACTTACTGGTTACCGTTCCCACCTGCCGGCCGGATATTACCGGTGAATGGGATCTGGTAGAGGAAGTGGCCCGTATCTACGGCTTTGACCGGATTCCTGAAACCCTGCCCTTCGGAGCTTCTACCCAGGGCAGGCGGACACCGGAACAGCAGTTGCTGTGGGAGATCAGGGATGTCATGACCGCCTGCGGTTTTTATGAAACCGTTACCTATAGTTTTGTTCACCCCCGCATTTTTGATTTAATGAATTTACCGGCGGACAGCCCTTTCCGCAACGCTGTCAGGCTGCAGAACCCTCTCAGCGAAGAACAGTCGGTGATGCGTACCGTGCTGGTGCCCAGTTTGTTGGAAGTGTTGCAACGCAATTTGCACCGCCAGGTGCAGTACGGTGCTTTGTTTGAAATTGCGCGGGTCTTTTATCCGGTAGAGGGTCAGGCGTTGCCGGAGGAAGTACCGGTGTTAGCTGCGGTGGCCGTTGGCCAGCGGCCTCGAACCTGGAACCAGCCGGCTTTGCCCATGGATTTCTTCTTTATGAAGGGAGTGGCGGAACAATTATTGGCTTCTCTGGGCTTTACCGAAACAGTATTTGCCCGTCACCAGGACCCCAGCTTCCACCCCGGCAGGTGTGCCCGTATTGAAATAAACGGTCAACTGCTGGGTGTTGTGGGTGAGCTTCACCCGGACGTTATTGAAAATTACGAGCTGTCCCAGCGGGCTGTGGCACTGAAGCTGGATTTGCGGCAGCTGATTCTGGTTAAGCGTCCAATTAAGCAGTACCGGGGTTTACCTAAATTTCCCTTGGTGGAACGGGATTTAGCGGTTTTGGTAAAACAGGAAGTGTTGGCTGCCGAGTTGTTGTCTGTCATTAAAAAAGCCGGGGGCAACCTGCTCAAACATGCGGATATTTTTGACGTTTACCAGGGCTCCCAGGTACCGGAGGGTTACAAAAGTGTAGCCATCAGCATGGTATTCCAGGCCCCCGACCGAACCCTCACCGACGAAGAAATCAATGACAAGATGCAGCGCATTACCAATTCCCTGACGGCCCAAACAGGGGCGGTGTTAAGACAGTAAAACACAGGCCTTCACTCCGTTGTCGGTTTCAACAGGTTTGCCGGTCCGCTTGGGCCGGCGCCTGTCCGGATTTTACTAATTTGCCTGGATAATTGTAATAAATGCAGGATTTTGCAGGTTGACAGCGAATTAACAAACAGCAAAGGTTGGGGGAGGTACGTTTCATGTCCGATGTTACTAACAGGGTGGAGGTCGAGATCTTTGGTGAGTACTACACCTTAAAGGGCAATGAATCCCCGGAATACATGATTAAAGTGGCACAAATTGTTGATAAAAAAATGTATGAAATAAGCCAGCGCAATACCAGGCTGTCTGCTAATAAACTGGCTGTATTAACCGCTGTTAACCTGGTGGATGAACTGCTTAAATTGCAGGAGCAGTACAATAACCTGCTGCAAATGATGGATCCTGCCAATGATAACTCCGGCAACTCATGAGCAATCATGAGTTTTATTTTTCATGAACAGTCTTTTTATAAGATAACGTTAATTTGTAAAATATATAATTATTACAAAAACGGAGCGGTGTCCATGCAAAATTTTGAGATTGCCTGGATTTTCAGCGAGCTGGCTGATTTGCTGGAAATCAAAGGCGAGGATTTTTTTAAAGTGCGGGCTTACCGGCGGGCGGCCAAGGCACTGGCTCGTCTGGAGCAGCCGGTGCAGGAATTATACCGGAGCGGCAAGCTTTCCCAGGTGCCGGGCATCGGCAAGGCCATAGCAGCTAAAATAAAAGAAATTATTGAAACAGGAAAACTGGCCAAACACCAGGAACTTCTAAAGGAGATTCCGGCCGGTGTGTTGGCTGTTAGGCAGCTGCCCGGGATCGGGGCCGGGCGGGCCAGGGCCTTGTTTAAAGAATTGGCAATTACCGACTTGACTGAGCTGGAACAAGCCGCCAAGGAACGCAAGGTGCGTTCCTTAAAAGGATTTAGCGCCAAGCTGGAATCAGATATTCTGCATGGCATTGAAATGATGCGTAACCGCCAGAACAGTATCCGGCTGTCGGTAGCCCGGGAATTGGCGGCTGAATTAAAGGAATTCATTAAACTGTTACCGGGCGTTAAGGCGGTGTCTGAGGCCGGCAGTACCCGCCGCTGGCGAGATACAGTAGGTGATCTGGATCTGGTGGTTGCGGCCGACGATCCGGCAACAGTGCTGCATGCCATGGCCGCCTATCCCAGGGTGAAAGAAGTGGTGCGGCAAGAGAGTCAGCGCATGGTTGTTAATACCTGGTGGGGGCTGGCAGTGGACCTGCAGGTGGCAGACCCGGCGGCCTACATAACCACTTTGCACCGTAATACGGGTTGTAAAGCCCATTATGCCAAATTGCAGGAAATTGCCCAACAACAAGGCTTGCACCTGAACCACCGGGGTTTGTTTAACCAGGCCGGGCAACACCTGCCCATACAACATGAACAAGACATTTATGAAACCCTGCAAATGACATATATACCGCCGGAACTGCGGGAGGACAGGGGTGAAGTAGAGGCGGCCCGGGCCGGCCGGCTGCCCGCTGTTATTGAACTGGGTGATATTAAAGGGGATTTGCATATTCACACCACCTGGAGTGACTCGGCTTTGCAACTGGCGGATGTGGTACAGCTTTGCCGCCGAAAGGGCTATGCCTATGCGGCCATTACCGACCATTCCCGTTCCCTCAAGATTGCCAGGGGCTTGGAAATAGAACGGCTGCAGGAACAGCACCGGCTTATCCGGGAAATGAATGAACAAATGGAAGATTTTACCCTGCTCACAGGGGTGGAGGCAGACATCCTGCCCAACGGTGAGTTAGATTACCCGGATGAAATATTAGAAACTATGGATGTGGTAATTGCTTCGGTACACACCGGTTTTAAGCAGAGCAAGCAAGAGATCACCCGCCGGATTATGCGGGCCATGGAAAATGAACATGTGGATATTATTGCCCACATGACCGGCCGCATTTTAGGCCGCAGGGAACCCTATGAGGTGGATATGGAAGCTCTTATTGAAACAGCAGCAAAGACAAAAACCGCCCTGGAGATTAATGCTTCTCCCGACCGGCTGGATATTAATGAAATATATGCCCGCAAAGCCAGGGATGCCGGTGTAAAAATCTGCATCAACACAGATGCCCATGATGCCAAAAGGCTGGATGAAATGCCCTACGGGGTGGCGGTGGCTCGCCGGGCCTGGCTGGAACCGGGCGACGTTATCAATACACTGGATCTTCCTTCCCTGCGGGAGGTGCTGCGGTAATGTATCAACCGCTGCCCGAAGCGTTTTATGCCCGGGATACTGTTTTGGTGGCCAGAGAATTACTGGGCGCTTTACTGGTGCATATTAATGATGAAGGAATTACGGTTGGCAAAATAGTGGAGACCGAGGCTTATTTGCAGGGCGATCCGGCCTGCCATGCTGCCAGGGGTATGACGCCCCGTAACAGTGTTATGTTTGGCCCGCCGGGCCGTGCTTATGTTTATTTTACCTATGGCCTGCATTATTGCTTTAATGTGGTAACTGCTGCCGCAGGGATAGGTGAAGCGGTGCTGATCCGGGCAGTAGAGCCCCTGGCAGGTATACACTTGATGAAAAAACGACGGGGCAGGGAACGGTTGACTGAACTGTGTGCCGGTCCCGCCCGGCTGGTACAGGCCTTTGGCATCACCAAACAACATAATAATACAGATCTTACCAACGGCCCGTTATTTATTGCCGCTGCGGCGGCACCACCCCCGCAGATTCACGTTACCACCCGTATCGGCATAAAAGAAGGGGCAGATTTACCATTACGTTTTTATATTAAAGGAAATAAATTTATTTCCAAGAAGTAAAAGACAGTAAATCAGACTTTAGACAAAGGTTGAAACAAGTGAGGCGGTTTTATGATCCCCTGTCGGTGGTAGACCGGAGCCAAAGGGGATCATAAACCACCGATAATGTTTGTCGACACTCTGAGTAAATAATTTTTAGAGAGGGGAAATTATCGGATGAAATTAAAAGAAATCTACGACTTAATTATTAAAATGGGTATTGAATACGATCCCCGGGGCAGCGAGACGGTACAAAAGCAGTTGGCCAAAGAGAAAAAGAAAATCGAAGACCTAAAGGAAGAAGAAAGAAAAGAGGTCGACCCGGATCGTTTATTTAACCCGTATACCGACACCCGGGTGCTTTATGGTGACCCGGAACGGCCAATAAAACGCATTTTGGCAGGCATTGACATGGAGGTGGGCGAGGTGCTGCTGGCCGACCGGCTGGCTGAGAAGGGCCGCCCGGTTGATTTAATCATGGCCCATCACCCGGAAGGCAAGGCAACTGCCGGCTTGTATGATGTTATGCACCTGCAGGAGGATTTGCTGGCCCAGCTGGGTGTTCCCATTAATGTAGCCGAGGGAATTATGGCCGGGCGGATTGGTGAAGTGCGCCGGGGTCTGATGCCGTTAAACCACAACCGGGCGGTGGATGCAGCCAAATTGCTGGATATCCCCCTGATGTGCTGCCATACCCCTGCGGATAATATGGTAACCGAATACGTACAAAAGAAAATTGATCAAAGCAACTGCGAAACACTGGGCGATATTATCAAAGTATTAAAGGAAATTCCCGAGTATGCAGAGGCTGTGAAAACCGGGGCCGGTCCTACTGTTGTAGTGGGTTCCAAAGAACGTCGGGCCGGCAAGGTGTTTGTTGATATGACAGGCGGTACCAGCGGTTCCGAGGATGCCTATGCCAAACTGGCTGCCGCCGGGGTGGGTACCGTCGTGGTAATGCATATCAGTGAAAAACACCGGAAAGAGGCAGAGAAAAATCACGTCAATGTAATCATTGCCGGCCACATGGCCAGTGATTCCCTGGGCATGAATCTGATTCTTGATGAAATTGCCAAACAGGGTGTGGAAATCCTGACTTGTTCAGGTTTAATCAGGGTGCAAAGATAATTCCGGATAGGAGGCTACCCCATGAACCATAGACCCGAGCTGCTGGCCCCGGCGGGTAGCTGGGAAGCGTTGGTGGCGGCTGTGCAAAACGGGGCGGATGCCGTTTACCTGGGCGGCAAACTATTTAATGCCAGGCAATCAGCCCAAAACTTTGACAACCATGAACTGACCCGGGCGGTAGAGTACGCTCATATTCGTGGGGTTAAGATTTATGTTACGGTAAATATATTACTGGCGGATGAAGAGCTGGAGGAAGCCCTGGGCTTCCTCCGCTTCCTGCATAACGCAGGCGTGGATGCCGTTATTTTACAAGATTTGGGACTGGCCAGTCTGGCCCGAGAAGTGATACCTGAACTGTCCCTGCATGCCAGTACCCAGATGACTGTACATAACATACCCGGCGTACGTTTGCTGCAGCAGGCGGGTTTTGAACGCATAGTGTTAGCCAGAGAACTAAGCCTGGCAGAAATTACTGATATTAAACAGGCCACCGGGGCAGATCTGGAAGTTTTTATTCATGGTGCCCTGTGTATCTGTTATTCCGGCCAGTGCCTGATGTCCAGCCTGATTGGCGGCCGCAGCGGCAATCGCGGCAAGTGCGCCCAGCCCTGCCGGCTGCAGTACCAATTAGTGGACGAAAAAGGCAGGCGGCTGGCGGATCCGGGCCGGGTGGGAGAGTACCTGCTAAGCCCCCGGGATATTAATACCAGCCATCTTATCCCGCAGTTAATCGAGGCCGGGGTTAACTCCTTTAAGATTGAAGGACGTATGAAACGTCCGGAGTATGTGGCTACGGTAGTTCGTGTATACCGTAAAATAATTGACCGGGCTTTAAAAAACCCGGCTGACTTCCGGGTAACGGCTGATGAAGCCAGGGAATTGGCACAAATTTTTAATCGTGATTTTACCCCCGGCTATTTGCTTGGCAACCCGGGCAGCGATTTAATGAGTTTCAAACGACCCAACAACCGTGGCATAAGGTTGGGCAGGGTAAAAGGCTTTAACCAGGACAATAAAACGGTGGAAATTTTGCTGGAGGAACCACTGCAAGTGGGGGACGGGATAGAAGTTTGGGTGAGTGAAGGAGGCCGCCGCGGTATAGAGGTTAACAGCATTTTGTTGCAAAACCGGCCGGTTGATTTTGCTCCCGCCGGCACTCTGGTGGGTTTAACGATACCGGGCAAAATTAAACCAGGCGACCGGGTTTTTAAAACCCACGATGCAGCGTTGATGGAAAGGGCCAGGGAAAGTTTTGCCTCAGCCCGGGAGATTAGAAAAATTCCTCTGCAATTTTATGTGCGGGCCCGTTTGGGGGAACCTTTATACCTGCGGGTAACTGACAACCAAGGGTTTACCGCCGAGGGTTTAAGCAGTGAAGCATGCCAGCAGGCTCGTAACCGACCGTTAACCTTTGCTTATTTAAAGGAACAACTGGACCGGCTGGGCAATACTCCCTTTGCCCTGGCCGACTTGCAGGCTGACCTGGCAGAACAGGTTATCTTGCCGGTAAAGGAAATAAATGAGCTGCGGCGCCGGGTGCTGGCTGACCTGGCTCAAAAGCGAGCAGCGGCCTGGCAGCCATCCGGGCCGGCGGAGCATGTTTATCAACAGCGTGTGCAGACGGCCCTGCGCAAGATCCGGACGCACCGGCCGGCCCCACGGGAACCGCTGCTGGCGGTTAATGTAACAGACATTACCTCCTTACAGGCGGCAGTCAGCTACGGGGCGGATATTGTATACTTTGGCGGCGAAAGTTATCACTCTAAAGGAATTATCACCCCCAGTGATTTGCAGCAGGGGGCCGAATTTTGCCGTAAAAACGGTGTATCTCTGGTGCTTAATTCGCCGCGCATTTTGCATGACCGGGAGTTGCCAAACTATCTCAGTTTACTGCAACATGTTAATGACCTGGCCATAGACGGCATTTTGGCGGGCAATTTGGGTTTGTTGCAAATTATCCGGGATTATACCGACAAACCGGTGATCGGAGACTTCCCCCTTAATATTTTTAATAGCGCCGGCATCCACTTTTTAAAGGAACAAGGAGTTGCCAGGGCGGTGCTGTCGCCGGAATTAAATATTAAACAACTGCAGGATCTGGCTGCTGTCAGCCCACTGCCTGCGGAAGTTCTGGTGCAGGGGGCGCTGCCCCTGATGAGCTCCCGGTACTGCCCGCTGGGCAGCGTGTTGGGCAATTTTGCTACCGGCAAAACATGCACTCGTCCTTGTAGGGGCCGAGAATACGGCTTAAAGGATCGGCTGGGGTTGATCTTTCCCCTTGAAGTGGATCGCTACTGCCGCATGCATTTATTTAACGCCAAAGATTTGTGTGTTATTGAAGACCTGCCTTTGCTGTTGGATGCCGGAATTGCCGTGCTGCGCATAGAAGCCAAAAAGGAAAATCATGCATATGTGGCAAGGGCGGTTAACCATTACCGCCAAGCTATCAACAGATACCGTCATGGCATAAGGGATCAGCGGAAGGACAGGGAAGCCAAGGAAGATTTAGAACGGCTGAGTAAGGCCGGCCTTACCAAGGGACATTATTTCAGGGGAGTTATTTAAGGGAGTTTTTATTATGGAACGAACTATTAAACGGTTGGAATTTGATAAAGTGCTGGAACAACTGGCAGCTTGTGCCCAGTCTGAACCGGCACGGGAAAAAATTAAAGACCTGGTTCCCGGTAGCGACCCGGCTTTGATTAAGCGCCGGCTGGCAGAAACCAGCGAGGGCAGGGAGTTGCTGCGGTTAGACCCGCTGGCCGAGTTGTCCGGCTGGCATGATATTCGGGATGCCCTCGCCAGGGTCTCCCGTTACGCTGTATTGGCAGCGGAGGAATTATTGGCCGTGGGGGAAACCCTGGCGGCTTCCCGCCGGATTAAGAAGTTTTTTAACGAAAAGAGCCACCGCTATCCGCTGTTATCTGAAATTGCAGCATCATTAACGCAGCAGCCGCAGTTGGAAAAAGATATTTTACGGGCTATTTTACCCGGGGGAGAAATAGCGGATCATGCTTCGCCTCAATTACTGCAAATCAGGCGAGGTATCCTACGGGCCCAAAACCGTATCAGGGAACGGGTAGAAAGCATTATCCGGGCGCCGGAAAATCAAAAATACTTGCAGGAACCAATTGTTACGGTCCGCCAGGATCGCTATGTGATACCGGTTAAACAGGAATACCGCAATCAAATTCCTGGCATTGTGCATGATCAATCTGCCAGTGGCGCCACCCTGTTTGTGGAACCGCTGGCCGTGGTAGATGCCAATAACGAAGTACGCCGTTTAATGGCGGCAGAAAAACAAGAAATACAAAGAATCCTGGCGGAACTGTCCCAGGGCGTCAGTGCGGTTGCCCAGGAACTTTCCCTGGCTTTACAGGCACTGGCTGAGCTGGACTACATAATGGCAAGAGCCCGCTACAGCCTTAAGTTAAAGGCCTGGAGCCCCCAGATAACAGAAGGTTCACCATATATTTATATTAAACAGGGGCGCCATCCCCTGTTGCCCGGCGATGCGGTACCGGCCACCATAGAGTTGGGCAAAAACTTTAAAACCCTGGTTATTACCGGACCCAACACAGGAGGTAAAACTGTTACCTTAAAAACGGTGGGCCTGTTTGCCTTGATGACCCAGGCAGGGCTGCATATCCCGGCGGAAGCGGGGACGACCATGGGCGTTTATAAAAAAATATTTGCTGATATCGGTGATGAGCAAAGCATTGAGCAATCTCTCAGCACTTTTTCTTCCCATATGACTAATATTGTGCATATTTTGCAGCAGGTCGACGAGGATTCCCTGGTATTGTTAGACGAGCTGGGAGCGGGTACCGACCCCACCGAGGGGGCGGCCCTGGCCCGGGCCATCCTGGAAGAACTGCATAACCGGGGGGCCTGTACCATTGCCACCACCCATTACAGTGAGTTAAAAAATTATGCTTATACAACGCCCGGGGTGGAGAATGCCAGTGTGGAGTTTGATGCAGAGACCCTGCGCCCCACCTACCGCCTGTTGATCGGCCGCCCCGGCCGCAGCAATGCCTTTGAAATTTCTGCCAGGTTGGGTTTGCGGCCGGATATTGTTAACCGGGCCAGACAGTTTCTCACCACAGAACAGGTGCAGGTGGCCGAATTAATTAATAAGCTGGAAAAAACCCAGCAGGCAGCGGAAAAAGACCGGGCAGCAGCAGCAGCGCTGCGGCGGGAAAGTGAGCAGCTGCAGGAAGAATACCGTCGCCTGGCGGAGGAGTTAAGGACTAAGAAAGAGGAGATTTTAGCCCGGGCCCATGAAGAAGCCGGCAGTTTTGTACGCCGGGCCCGCCTGGAAGCGGAGGAAGCCGTGAAAGAACTGCGAGCCAGGCTGGCGGAGGAAAATACTAAAAACCGGGAAGAAGCCATCCAGCAGGCCCGCAGTAAATTGCAGCAGGTGACCAATAAAGTAACAACCGGCGCACCGCAGCCTGCCGCTGCCGGTGAGGTGCCCGACCAGGTGAAGCCGGGGGAGGAGGTATTTCTTCCCAAGTACAACCAGAAGGCCTATGTACTTAGCGTGTCGGGGGAAAATGTTCAGGTACAGGCAGGTATTTTAAAGATGGTTGTGCCTGTTCAAGAGCTGCGGCGGGTTAATACACCCCGGGTTACCACCGGTGAAAGCAAGGTGGGAAAGGTGTTGACAGACAAGGCGTTAACAGTCAGCACCAGCTTGGATTTAAGAGGCATGACCGGTGATGAAGCCTGGCCGGAAATTGAAAAATACCTGGACGATGCCTTTCTGGCCGGCCTCAACAGCGTTATTTTAATTCACGGCAAAGGTACCGGGGCCCTGCGAGCGGCGGTACACCGTGAATTAAAAAGCCATCCCCGGGTCAAGTCCTTCCGGCTGGGGGAAGCAGGAGAAGGCGGTGCCGGAGCCACAGTGGTATATCTCAAGTAACAATTAAACTGTCAATAACCCTGCATTTGGGCAGGGTTATTGACAGTAGACCAAAGGTCTGGGACCGGCCTGTAAGGCCTGGTCCTTTTTTATCTTTTGCTTATTATTAAATATTTTTTTCAGGTTAATTACAAAAAGATAAAATTTTAAGGCAATGCCAATACTGCCGGTTATTTATATGTATACTTTTGACAAAGGGGGGATTTGAGGGAAAGTGTAAAAAAAGCGGGCTTGCGCAGGATAAACTTTAATTAAATTGAGGTGAGGCTTATGACGGAAGTATTGCTGGCCAGGTGGCAGTTTGGCATTACTTCGGTGTACCATTTTTTATTTGTTCCGCTGACATTGGGTTTGTCTGTTTTGGTGGCCGTTATGCACACCATGTATGTCAAAACGGATAATGAAGTTTATAAAAAAATGACCAAATTTTGGGGCAAGCTGTTTTTGATTAATTTTGCCATGGGTGTGGTTACCGGCATTGTGCAGGAATTTCATTTTGGCATGAACTGGTCAGAATATTCTCGGTTTGTGGGTGACATTTTTGGGGCTCCCCTGGCCATTGAAGCATTGTTGGCATTTTTTTTAGAATCAACCTTTTTAGGTTTGTGGATTTTTGGCTGGGATAAGTTGCCCAAGAAATTGCATGCCTTAAGCATCTGGTTGGTGGCTGTGGGCAGTAACCTATCGGCTTTGTGGATTCTGATTGCCAATTCCTTTATGCAGCACCCGGTGGGTTATACCATCCGCAACGGACGGGCCGAAATGACAGACTTTTTTGCCCTGATTACCAATCCCCATGTGTTTTACCAGTTTCCGCACACTGTCCTGGGCGGTTATGCAACCGCAGCTTTTTTTGTTATGGGCATCAGTGCCTATTATTTGCTGCGTCAAAAACACATGGATTTATACCGACGGTCATTTAAAATAGCAATGATTTTTGGACTGATAAGTATTCTGGCGGTAACCCTGGTGGGGCATTGGCAGGCCCAGTATTTAGTGCAGTCCCAGCCCATGAAAATGGCGGCGGCAGAGGCTCAGTGGGAAACAGCCGACCCGGCTGCTTTTGCCCTGGTGGCGGTGGTGGACGAACAAAGGCAAACCAACAGCTTTGAGATTAGCATTCCGAAACTGCTTAGCTTCTTGTCATTTAACAGCTTCAGCGGCGAGGTAAAGGGGCTTAAGGATTTACAGGCGGCAGCTGTGGCTCAATACGGCCCGGGCAATTATCTACCGCCGGTCAGCTCGCTTTTCTGGAGTTTTCGCATTATGGTGGCGGCCGGCGGCTGGTTGGTGCTATTGTCCCTACTAAGCTTTTACTACTGGCGATCCAACCAACTGGAAGCCAAGCCATGGCTGCTCAAGGCCCTGCTTTGGAGTATCCCGGTACCGTACCTGGCTAATACTGCCGGTTGGTACCTGGCGGAGGTGGGGCGTCAGCCCTGGATAGTTTACGGTTTGCAAAAGGTGGAACATGCGGTATCGCCGGGGGTGACGACTGGTGAAATCATCACTACTTTAATTGGCTTTACACTGATTTATGGCATTTTAGCCCTGGCAGAAGTTTACCTGCTGGTTAAATTTATTCAACAGGGGCCAGACTACCGGCCTGAGACTGTTGACCTGCCCAGCACCGACAAGGGGGTGTCTTTATGGACTTAAACATACTTTGGTTTATTCTTATTACGGTGTTGTTTATGGGTTTCTTTTTCCTGGAAGGTTTTGACTACGGGGTAGGAATTTTGCTGCCCTTTTTAGGTGGTAACGATACAGAGCGACGAGTGATTATCAATACCATAGGACCGGTTTGGGATGGCAATGAAGTATGGTTGATTACAGCCGGAGGGGCGGCTTTTGCGGCTTTTCCTAACTGGTATGCCACTCTGTTCAGTGGCTTTTACCTGGCACTCTTTATCATCCTGACGGGGTTGATCGTGCGAGGGGTGGCTTTTGAGTTTCGCAGCAGTGACAGAAACCCTGTCTGGCGCAACCTGTGGGATGCCATGATCTGTGCAGGCAGCTTTATTTCGGCGTTGCTGTGGGGTGTGGCGTTAACCAACTTATTGCAAGGGGTGCCCATTAATGACCGCATGCAATATGTGGGAACTTTTTTTGACTTGTTAAGTCCCTACACTCTGGCCGGCGGGTTAACCACTTTACTGGTATTTACCCTGCATGGCGCACTTTTTATAAGCCTGAAAACAGAAGGGGAGTTGGCGCAACGAGCCGGTTCCCTGGCGGGAAAACTTGGGGTGCTGGCTTTGCCGGTATTTCTCTTATTAATCCTGCTTACTTATGTGCACACCGACCTGTTTGGCAAAAGCGGTGCAGCAGCAGTGTTACTGGGGGCCGCCGGGTGTTTGGCTTTGACCTGGCTGTTGCTGCGGAGCGGGAAAAACGGTTGGGCTTTTGCTGTTAACGGTTTAACCATTGTCCTGTTTACTGTTTCCATATTCTGGGGCCTTTTTCCTCGCGTGATGGTTTCCAGTCTGCGGCCCGAGTGGAGCCTGACAATCTATAATGCGTCGTCCAGCCCCTACACCCTGCAAGTGATGACTGCGGTAGCCCTTGTCATGGTGCCCGTTGTATTATTGTATCAGGGTTGGACCTACTGGGTATTTCGCCGTCGGGTTACCGTAAAAGATTTGCATTACTAAATCCGGCCACCTACGATGCAGTCCCGGCAGGGTCATAAAACCACATCGGCTTTGTTTTTACAACCTTTGACAACAGTCTGGCTTAGATTTAATTTGTGTAAGGGGTTAGATGGCATGATTGACCGACGGCTGCTGCGTGAAGCTAGGCAAGTTCGCCTTTTACTGGCTTTTACCATTGGACTTGGATTGTTGACCGGATTCGTGACGGTACTGCAAGCTGCTTGCCTGGCCCGGGTGGTGAATCGGGTTTTTCTGCAAGCGGGAAGCCTTAAGGAAGTGTGGCCCCTCTTAAGTATTATGTTGGTTTTAATTTTTATCAGGTGGCTGTTTTCCTGGGGCAGCGAGATTTTATCCCACCGGGCGGCTGCCCGCATAAAAGATAACCTGCGCACCCGCTTGTTGCAGCACTTATTTGGTTTAGGTCCGTTTTATGTTCGGGGGGAGCGGACCGGTGAACTGGTTAACCTGGTAACAGAAGGCGTAGAGGCTTTGGAAGATTACTTTGCCCGCTATTTACCGCAACTGGTGTTTGCTGTAATGATACCACTGACCGTGCTGTTTTTTGTCTTTCCTGTTGATTTAACTGCCGGACTAACTTTTTTTCTCACTGCACCGCTGATACCCTTGTTTATGATTTTGATCGGGAAATGGGCAGAACATTTAACCAAACGCCAGTGGGCTGATTTAAGCCGCTTAAGTGCCCATTTCCTGGATGTTTTGCAGGGACTTACCACCCTGAAAATATTTGGCAGAAGTAAAAGTCAGCTGAATGTGATAGCCGGCATAAGTGAAAATTTTCGAAATTCCACCATGGGCGTGCTGCGGGTGGCTTTTCTGTCAGCTTTGATGCTGGAACTGCTGTCCACCGTCAGCACCGCTTTGGTGGCGGTTGCCCTGGGTTTGCGCCTGGTGTATGACCGTATTTCATTTGAACACGCCTTTTTTTTGCTTTTACTGGCACCCGAATTTTACTTGCCTTTACGGCAGCTGGGCGGCCACTTCCATGCCGGCAGGGCCGGTCTGGCGGCTGCGGAACGGATATTTGAAGTTTTGCAAAATCATGTACCGCCAACCGGCAGCAAGCAAGACAGGCAGCAAATTAACGGGCAGTTGCATATCTCTTTCCGGGAGGTCAGTGCCTGTTATTCGGCCGGCCGATGCCCGGCATTACAGGAAATTACCTTCGATCTGCGGCAGGGAGAAAGGGTGGCCCTGGTGGGCCCCAGCGGCGCCGGGAAAACTACCGTAGCCAACCTGCTGATGCGTTTTATAGAGCCTGCGGCAGGCCTTATCAAGGTCAACGGGATACCGCTGGCGCAAATACCGGTCGATCAGTGGCGCAGTTTAATTTCCTATCTGCCGCAGCAGCCTTATCTTTTTTATGGGACGGTGGCCGACAATATTCTGTTGGGGCGGCCGGGTGCGTCCCCGGAACAGGTCAGAAAAGCAGCGGCGATGGCCGGCGCCCACGAGTTTATCAGTCAATTACCCCGGGGTTATGATACACCGGTGGGAGAACTGGGCCTGCGGCTGAGCGGTGGCCAGGCCCAACGTATTGCATTGGCCAGGGCCTTTTTAAAGGATGCCCCTTTGTTGATATTAGATGAAGCTGCCACAGGTTTGGATGCTGTGGCCGAGCAGGTTGTGCAGGAAGCAGTGGCGCACCTGATGAAGGAACGCACAGTTTTAATAATTGCTCACCGTTTATCCACTGTTTACCAGGCTGACCGTATTTTGGTTTTAGACCGGGGCCGGCTGGTGGAGCAGGGGCGGCATCAGGAATTACTGGCCAAGCAAGGGCTATATTATCAGCTGCTGAATGCTTACCGGGGTGAACCGGTATGAAAATATTGAACTTTTTGCTGCGTTTGCTGCTGCCTTACCAGCAAACGGTGATATTAGCCGGTTTGCTGGGTGTTTGCACCATTGGCAGCAACATAGGATTAATGGCTGTTTCGGCCTATTTGATTGCCTGGGCAGCGTTGCAGCCGCCGGTACTTCATTTAGTGGGATTGGCGGCGGCGGTGCGTTTTTTTGGCCTAGCCCGGGCGGTAAGCCGCTACCTGGAAAGATACTTGTCCCATCAGGTTATTTTGCAAATTCTCAGCGGCCTCCGGGTATGGTTTTATCAGAAATTGGAACCACTGGCACCGGCCTGCCTGCTTGATGAACGCAGCGGCGATTTATTAAGCCGTCTGGTGCAAGATGTGGAGACATTAAAGTATTTTTACCTCAAGGCGGTTGGACCGCTGCTGACAGCATTTTTGATCATGGTACCGCTTGTGGGGTGGCTGGCCGGATTTAATGTAAAATTTGCCTATATTATTATATTTTTCTTTTTGCTGTCCGGGATTGTGCTGCCGCCGGTAATTACGGCCCTGGGGCGTCGGGCGAGGATACAAAGGGCAGAGGTCAGGGCCAGGCTGTATGCCCAGCTGACAGACAGTCTGCAGGGGCTGACAGAAATAATTGCCTTTGATCTGGTTCCGCAGCGGCTGAACTTAATAAAACAGACAAGCAGAGAGCTGCTGGGATGGCAAAAACAGTTGATGGATTTAGGCGCATTAGGCAATTCCCTGAACGGTCTGGTTATGCATTTGGCTATGTGGGCGGTCTTGGTGACGGCTGTGGCCATGGTTGAAGCCGGACTTCTGCCAGGTATATATTTAGCAGTGCTGGCTTTAGTTGTGCTAAGCAGTTGGGAAGCGGTGACGCCGTTATCTTTTATCAGTTCTTATTGGGAAGAAAGCAGGGAAGCAGTCAGGCGTCTATTAAAAATTTGCGAGGCGGAACCGGCCGTGCAAGATCCGGCGGTTGCCGAGACCACGCCGGATAATTTTAACCTGCAGGTAACCGGCCTGCGTTTTCGTTATCATAATGAGGGTCCCTGGGTATTAGATAACCTGCATTTGCACTTGCCCCAGGGAGGGCGGGTGGCAGTGGTGGGGCCCAGCGGTGCCGGCAAAAGCACTCTGGTAAATCTGCTGCTGCGTTTTTGGGACTATCATCAGGGAGAAATTTTATTAGGCGGTAAGAGCATCAAAACATACTGCCAGGATGATGTTCTGAAATTAATTGCAGTGGTGCCACAGCGTACCCACCTCTTTAATGCCACTATAAGAGAAAACATTTGGCTGGCCAGACCCCAGGCCGATGAAGAAGAAATAATTATGGCAGCCAAGCGGGCCGGTATCCATTCTTTTATTGAAAGCTTGCCGCAAGGCTATGAAACTTATATCGGCGAGGGTGGCTTTAAACTCTCAGGCGGCCAGCGGCAGCGTTTAGCCATTGCCAGGGCGCTTCTAAAAAACGCTCCCATACTGCTGCTGGATGAAGCCACAGCGGGACTGGATCCGATCACAGAAAAAGAGGTACTGGCTGATATTTATAAATTAATGCAGGGACGAACCACTCTGGTGATTACTCACCGCTTAACAGGCCTGCAGGACATGGATGAGATCCTGGTTTTACACCGGGGACAGGTAGTGGAAAGAGGCCGCCACGATTATTTGCTTCGGAAGCGCGGGCTGTACTGGGCAATGTGGCAACAGTCACACGACAGGTTGTATTAAAATAAGCAAAGTTGCTTACAGTTTGTGTTAAATATTTGTTGAAACAAGCAGGTATTTAACAATATTTAACTAATTAATACATATAGAGCTTTTAAAAAGGATGTGACATTTGACTATTGGGCAGAATAAGTAAATTTATGTTACCTTTCTTATTCAGCAGCCTGTTGTTGGCCGGTGCAGCACCGTCAACGGCAGCCGACGGCCATAAGGCTAATATTGTCGTAAACGGTACACCGGTAACGATTGCAGCGGGGGATCAACCGGCGGTAATTTTGCAGGGAAGAACTTATGTGCCTTTGCGGGTTATTAGTGAATATCTGGGTTGCCAAGTACAGTGGCTGCCGTCGACCAGACAGGTGGTTATTAACAGGGAACAAAGCCAAACTGCAGGTTTGCCCGACCGTCCGGTTAAGCTCCGGGAGATACAGATTATTGTGGACGGTAAAGAGCTAGCCATCTCCCCCGAGGTGGGCCAGCCCTTCATCACTGCTGCTAACCGCACTGTTGTACCATTGCGCGTAATTGGGGAAGCCTTGGGCTGCCAGGTGAACTGGCGCCAGGCCGAGCGTACTGTTGAAATATACAAGGCACCTGAAACTGTTCCGCCAGCGCCGGTTGTACCTGTTGAGCCGCCGGCAACCGATATTCCTGCAGTTATGCCTGCAACTTCAGAGGTAGCTTTATTACAGGAACTGGCATCATTTAAAACAAACCTGCGGTTGCCGGATAAAACTATTATCTATTCTGAAGATTTGCTGAAGATGGATCCTGCCGGTTTTAGTCCGGAACACATGCAGCTATTCAGGCAATACAGGGATCAGCTGAGAAAATATGACACTCGGATCAAATTGCCTGACGGCAATATGATAAATACGGCAGATTTGACCATCTTAGGACCATCTATCGCTTCGGCGGACCAGTTAAGAGCCTGGATTGCAGCAGAAACGCCTCGCATTAAAAATAAAATGGAACAACAACTGAACCGTCAGTTTATTCCCATTCCTGATCTGGCAGACCTTTATATTAAAATTGGTGCTGCTTATGGCATAAGGGGAGATTTGGCTTTTGCTCAGGCTGCCAAAGAAACCCACTACTGGCAGTTTACCGGGGATGTCCAACCATGGCAAAATAACTATTGCGGCCTTTGGGCCACCGGTACTCCTTGTACCGGGCAGGAATCTCTCAATGGGGCTGATCCGGCCCAGGTACGTTTTGAACCCGGTGTACACGGGGCAATTTTTGCCACGCCGGAGGCCGGTGTGGAGGCGCATATCCAGCATCTTTATGCCTATGCCACCACTAACCCGTTGCCTCCCGGCAAGGTGCTGGTTGACCCGAGATTTACTCTGGTAAAACGGGGCATTGCTCCCACTTGGCAAAAATTAAATGCCCGCTGGGCAGTGCCCGGCACCACCTACGGGCAGAGCATTATTCATGACTACTGGAAACCCGCCTTAACTAAATAAATTAAGAGGCTGCCTTAAAGTGCAGCCTCTTTTTTATGGCGGCACTTAACGTAACCGTTTGATAACTCCGCAGGCTAAACGTTTGCCGGCTTTACCAGCAGGCTGGCTGCGGTAATCGTCCGGGTTTTCATGTATAATAACAGTTTTGCCGACAGCCTGTGCGACATGAAACTTGTTGGTAAAAAAACACATTCTGGCATAACCGTTATTGGAGAACAATACCGGAAAATCCCCGGCATGGTTGCCATGGGGCTGATCTGTGGGATTCCAGTGATCACCGGCAGCCTGGAAAGGGTTGGTGGGATCACCCACCTGGCAGCTTTGGTTGGCATGGATATGAAATCCGTGGGGACCAACGGGATCCTGGCCGTTCCAGGCCGGACGATAGGGCGGGAGACCGTATATTTCTACAGTGACCCAGGTACCGCCGGTTACTTCTTGCAAGTACATCACACCGGTAATTTGAGGAGCAAGCGGTCCCCCGTAGATTTCGGCAACACCGGTTATGCCGGAGCAGTAAGCGGTCTGAAACATTTTCATTATGGCACCTCACTTAATAAAGTTGATCAAGCCAAATTCCGCACTGCTATAATATGTAAACCAAAAGAAAACGGTTATTTCTTAAATAATTAAAACAAAAGAGTTTTGCATAAATATACATATATAGAAATAAATATTATATCATTTTACAGTTGACTTATGAATAGGGCTGTTATAATATTAAAAAGAAAAATTGAACATAATGCCTCATCTTAGCATTATAAAGGTGGGGTAGAGGTTGCGGGTTATTAAGAGTACTTGTAATGAGACAGGGAGAGTCGGTGATTTACAAGGAAAGGAATGCCCGCCGAAGTGTTGGGAGTGTCCCGCTCTCAATGCTGGGGTTGTGCCGAACAGGTACAACACTGTCACAGGAGGTATTTCCTTCATATTTCCTGTGGAGCACTATCTTACTATTTTCAGAAGGAAAGGGGGAGGCATATACTTTTGCAAGCAACTGGCGGTATTCCTCTGGTTGTTTTTTGTTTTGATAATATATACTAATAAAGGAGATGTGTTTATGGAATATCAATGGCTTTCTGTTTTACCGCCTGTGCTGGCCATTGGTTTGGCATTAATCACCAAAAGAGTGCTTCCTTCCCTGGCTTTAGGTATTATATCCGGTGCGTTCATTCTCAGCCAGTACCGGCCGGCGGCTACGTTAAATAAAGTATTTAGTATTGCCAGTGAAAAATTAACCGATCCATGGAACTTATCTATTTTATCTTTTCTGGTGATTTTAGGTATTCTGGTTCATCTGGTAACCGTTGCCGGTGGTTCTGCGGCCTACGGCAAGTGGGCTGCCGGCAAAATTAAGTCCAGGTCCGGAGCCCAGTTGGCCACACTGTTTCTCGGGATCATGATTTTTATTGATGACTATTTCAACAGTTTGACCGTTGGTACCGTCATGCGACCGGTGACTGATAAATTCAACATTTCCCGGGCCAAGCTGGCCTATATTCTGGATGCCACGGCTGCACCCATTTGCATTATTGCGCCTGTTTCCAGCTGGGTAGCTACCATTTTGTCAACCATGGGCGATAAATTTAAAACTTCAGGCGTTAATATGGAACCCTTTTCTGCCTTTATCATGACGGTTCCCTTTAATTTTTATGCCTGGTTATCGATTGCCATGATGCTGATTATTATTTTATACAAAATAGATTTTGGGCCTATGGCTGTCCATGAAGATAAAGCCCTCTTAAGCGGGGACTTGGGTGGCTTAAATATAGCTGAGAGCGCTACGGAGGAAGTCAGCCAAAAGGGGACGGTATGGGACTTGGTGATTCCGATTGCCGGCCTGGTGGTGTTTGTGTTAGTTGCCATGACCTATACCGGCGGTTATTTTGACGGCGGCATGACGGTTTTAGATGCAATTAAAAATACTGATGCTGCCAAGTCTTTGCTTTACGGCGGCTTGGCTGCCCTCGCGCTCAGTTTACTGATGTTTCTGCCCAGAGGAGTTGTTGCAGTCGGGCAATTACCCCGGGCTTGCTACAGCGGCTTTAAGGCTATGCTGCCTGCCAACCTGATTCTTATTTTTGCTTGGACCATCGGCGGCATTATCAGTGAACTGGAAACCGGTGTATTTTTGGCTAATCAATTGGGAGATAAACTGCCCTTCTGGGCATATCCTGCCATTGCTTTTATACTTTCCGGCTTTATGGCCTTTGCTACCGGCACCTCCTGGGGGACCTTTGCCATTATGATCCCCATTGCCGTTGATCTGGCCTTGGTGGTAGATCCCCAATTATTGATTTTGTTGATGGCATCCGTACTGGCCGGGGCGGTTTACGGTGACCATTGTTCACCCATTTCCGATACCACTATTTTGTCTTCCACCGGTGCCGCTTGCAAGCATATTGACCATGTTAACACACAACTGCCCTATGCTTCGCTGGTGGCTGGTATATGCTTTGTTGGCTACATTATCTCGGCTTTTCTGACAAGGATCACAGACAGCCTGCTGTTAAATGCTGCTTTCTCGATGATTATTTCACTGGGCCTGTTGGTCATTGCCATGAATTACTTGCATCGCATAAAAGCAGCCAGAGAGGCCAAAAGCAAAGTATCCGTAGTATAAGAGCCTCCAAAGCGAAGGGGGCAAGCAAACCTTACCATGCCGGTGTGCTGATCGGGGTTAAAGGAGGTTGTGCCCACAGCCTAGGAGCTGTCTCTAAAGGGTAACTCCAGATAACTGAAGCCACAAAATAAACAGAAAAGCATCCCGTTTCGCGATTAAAAGTGGGGCGGGATGCTTGTTTTTCATGTTATTTTGACATGAAAGCGGGGCTTCAAAATTGGAAAATGACCATTGAGAAAGCCCTTATCTTATTTAATTATCTTAGGTTAATGTCAGCAATCTGTTGCTTGTTTTTTCCTCGGATCGCTGTTAAAATATCTTAATTAACTCCGGCCTAAGTACCACATAAAGGGGATAAATTCATGAACGTTAGAGCGTATTCCGAAACGACAAAGCCAACATCGTCCGGTTGGACGGGTTTTTTACACTTGCTGATTGTTTATATTGTTTGGGGCAGCACCTATTTGGCGATCCGCGTGGCAGTTGGTCAAGAAGGCGGTTTTCCGCCTTTTACCATGGGCGCACTACGACTGCTGCCGGCCGGTTGTCTGTTGTTGCTGGGATCGTTTTTGTTCAGGCAAGCCCTTAAGCTGTCCTGGCAGGAGCTGAAGATATTGGCGGTGTCCGGTGTCTTTCTCTGGCTGGGTGGAAATGGTCTGGTCATGTGGGCGGAACAATATGCTGACTCAGGTTATGCAGCTTTGCTGGTGGGCACCACGCCCATGTGGGTAGCGTTAGCGGAAGCGGTGCTTGACAGAAAGGCGCCTGCCAAGCTGTTAGTACTATCTCTTTTATCGGGTTTTGCAGGTATAGTTGTTTTATCGTTACCTGTACTGCGACATGCTTCACAAGCCAATATTTTAAGTATTACGGCCTTACTATTGGCCCCCCTAAGCTGGGGGATGGGTTCGTTGTTGCAACGCAGGAACCCGGTTTCTTTAAGCCCGGTAGTAAGCTCCGGCTACCAGCAGATTTTTGGCGGTCTGGGTTTTGCCATGCTGGCTTTGCTGCTGGGTGAACCGATGCCCAATCCATCTGCTGAGGCCTGGTGGGCTTTTGTTTATTTGGTTGTGTTCGGTTCATTGCTGGCCTTTACTTCATATATTATGGCCTTAAGGCTGTTGCCCACCGGCATTGTTATGACTTACGCTTATGTTAATCCCGTGGTGGCAGTATTTTTAGGCTGGTTAATATTACATGAGCCAATCAGTTTGTGGACTATCGGTGGTACTACCCTGGTTCTGCTGGGGGTTGCCGGTACTTTTCGCAATCAAAATGTAAAGGTTAAAGTTAACCCAGTTACAAAGGCAACAGCAACTGTTAATAAATAATTGACCGGCCAGGGGGGCCGGTCTCAGAGCGTCGACATACATTATCGGTGGTTTTATGATCCCTTTGGCTCCCGGTCTACGCACCGACAGCACTATGATTCGCTACGGTCGCCCTTGGGGTCGCCTCAAACGGTCCATCCTGGCCCGGTTCGGCTGGCGCCCACGTCCTGTGGGCGCCACCCCAATGGCTCCTTTCGCTCATCAAGTGCTGTTAGCGGTGCTTCGACAAGTCGCCGGCAGGGGATCATAAAACCACCTCATTTTGTTTCACAACCGTTGTTTACAGTCTGTGACCGGCCAGGTGGGGCCGGTCTTTTGTTAGTCTATTCTTTGCTTGCTTCTCTAAAAGCAGCTTTGATTTTGGCCATGCGTTTTAGATCAGCTTTTTCATCAGCTTGCCGGCTGCCGGTAGTACCGGGAAGCCAGCTGTCGTTATTATTGGGTTGCTTGGTTGGTATATCATTGTTTGGCTGGCTGTCTGCAGGTTGCGATGTTTCAGGTGTTGGTAAAAACGGTGTTTTGTATTTTTCTGCTGCAGCAGGATCAATCCCGTTGGCGTTATGCAGGGTACACGTTTTTACCGGCGCTCGCAGGGCATAATCTGCTACATTGGACGGCACTGCGTAAGGAAGTTTAATTACCACTTTGGTAATCCGCTCCGGACAAAATTCATTGGGCAGATCGCCGGTGGTAGCACAAACCTCCATCACCTGATGCAAATTATCCGTTTCTGTGGGAACCGTACCGGCTGCAAACAAATCGGTAACCAGATGGTCCGGCGGGGTATTGGGTCCCGGCAGCAAACCGGATTTGCTGTCTACGGTAGCAGTAACAATACCTTCAGGTTTGTTAAACGGGCGAACGGGCACGTCCGCTAATACTTTACTCATAACCTCCCGCCAGATCATGGCCGGGTAAATACCTCCGTATGCCTGGGGCATTTTCTTTGGCGCATCATGTCCAATCCAGACAGCACCAACCAGTTCCGGGGTGTAGCCGATAAACCAAATATCTTTGCCTTCATCTGTAGTGCCGGTTTTACCCGCTACCGGTCTGGCGCCAAGATTAGCCCGGGTACCGGTGCCGGACTGTACAACCGAGCGCAGCATATCTGTGATCAAATAAGCAGTAGTGGCTTTCATAACCCGTTTCTTCTCGGGTTTAAACTCGTCAAGCAGAGTACCGTCAGGACCTTCTACCCTGGTAATGGCATGGGGCTTGACATAGATTCCCTGGTTGGCGAAGGCACCATAGGCGCCTGCCATATCCAGCGGCACTACCCCGGAACTGACCCCGCCTAACGCCATAGCCAGGCCGTCCCGATTGGCATCCAGCGTGGTAATGCCCAATTCATGGGCAAATTTTACCGCTTTTTCCAGGCCGGTTTGCTGCAGCAGTTTGATGGCTACGATGTTAACCGAATGCGTTAAAGCGGTACGCATGGTAATTAAACCCCTAAAATTACCGTCAGCGTTTTTAGGGCTGTAATTGCCAAAACTGGTAGGTATGTCATCAATCACTGACGCAGGTCCCAGGCCATTAAATTCAATGGCCGGGCCATAAGCTACGATAGGTTTAATGGCTGAACCGGGTTGGCGTCCTATTTTGCGTCCGTCGGGCAACACCTGGTACTGGGTAGCCCGGTTAAGCTGCCGCTGTTGCTTGTGTTCTCTGCCGCCGACAATTGCTCTCAGGTAGCCTGTACCCGGCTCCATAAAGACGGCCGCACCCTGGGGTTGGAGCAAGCCGTTTTTGTCAGGCGGGTAATTAGGAAAGTTTTTTGCATTAGCCATGGCTGTTTCGGCTGTTTTTTGAATTTTTGGGTCCAGGGTGGTGTAGACCTTAAGCCCGCCCTTATAAACCATATCGGGACCGTATTTTTGCACTAACTTTTCCGTCACATAATCAATAAAGTAAGGGTAGGGATACCTGGAAGTCGGCATTTGGGTGCCGTCCGGCAGTGGTTTGGCCGCTGCTTCCTGGCGCTGTTGTTCGGTGATTTTGCCTGCTTCTTTCATACGCAGTAATACTGTATTGCGACGGTTTAGCGCCAGATCATAATCTTTTTGCTGTTTTTCCAAATCTTGTTGTTTGTTTTTATCAAGTTTTTGTTTATTTGCATCCTCCTCAAGGGAGGAAACACTGTCCAGATAGCGGGAATAAACTGACGGAGCCTGGGGCAGCCCGGCCAGAAAAGCGGCTTCCTCCAGGGTCAGTTCATCTTTTTTCAGGTCTTTGCCAAAATAGGTTTGGGCAGCGGACTGAATACCGTAAGCACCTTGCCCAAAATAAATTTTATTGAGATACATTTCAAAGATTTCGTCTTTGGTAAAATGCCTTTCGACCTGCAGGGTTAAGACAATCTCCTGCAGCTTTCTTTTAATGCTGCGTTCCGGCGATAAATATGACAGCTTAACTAATTGCATGGTAATTGTACTAAAACCTTCTCGAATCTCGCCGGAAGCAAGGTTTTTAAACAATGCCCGGCCCAAACTACGAAAGTTAATACCGTGATGGTCATAAAAGCGGTCATCTTCAGTGGCCAGAAAGGCATCTTTTACCACTTGCGGCACTTCGTCCAACTTTATGGGTTCGCGGTTTTCTGTGCCGATTCTGGTGACTAAGTTTCCGTCCTTATCATAAACAGAAGTGGGCACCATATTCTCCAGCGATGCCGGATTAAATGCAGGCATATCTGATAACGCATAGGCCACATAACCCAGGGAAGCAATACCGCCAAGCAAAAATATAAAAACCGCTATCAGGAACATTAAGCGACCGGGCCGGAGCCTTCGGCTTTTGCGTCTGGTCAAAAGAATCTCTCCTTTATGGAAGATTAAAGCTCAACGATAACAGAATTATAACACAGTTGCCGGTTTTCTTGACAGACATTTTATTATTCTTGTCACATACTGCTGGCTCTGGTATAATTATTAAGATTTTGCAGGGCTATACTGTAATTGCTAAACAAGTTTTGCAGTAGTTTCTTGAAAGGAGTTTAGTAAATGCTAGACCTTCAAAAACAGTTGGAAATCATTAAAAGAGGCACGGCTGAAATTGTGCCTGAGGAGGAACTGGTTGAAAAATTAAAAAAATCAATTGCCAATAATAAACCTTTACATATAAAACTGGGTCTTGACCCTACAGCGCCGGACATTCACCTCGGGCATACGGTAGTGTTGCAAAAACTCAGACAGTTTCAGGAATTAGGTCACCAGGTTACCATTATTTTGGGCGATTATACCGGTCGCATCGGCGACCCGACCGGCAAATCGGAAACTCGTAAGCAGTTAACCGAGGAAGAGGTGTTGGCTAACGCTCGCACTTATGAACAGCAGATATTTAAAATACTGGATCCCCAAAAAACCAAAGTACAATTTAACAGTACCTGGCTGGCTCCGTTAAAATTTGCCGATGTGATCAGATTGGCGGCTACCACCACTGTGGCCAGGATGTTGGAAAGGGAGGACTTTTCCAAACGATTTAAAGAAAATCTTCCTATTAGTATACATGAATTCTTTTACCCTTTGATGCAAGGTTATGATTCGGTAGCTCTGGCGGCTGATATTGAGCTGGGCGGTACGGATCAAAAGTTTAATTTATTAATGGGGCGTACATTGCAAAAAGAGTTTGGCCAGGAACCCCAGGTAGCCTTGATGATGCCGATACTCGAAGGCTTAGATGGCGTTAACAAGATGAGTAAAAGCCTGGGCAATTATATCGGTATTGATGAACCACCGCAGGAAATGTATGGCAAAACCATGTCTCTTCCTGATGAATTAATGGTAAGGTATTTTGAGTTGGTGACACCGGTTCCCTTATCTGAAGTGAGGGCCATTGCCAGGGGATTAGAAGAAGGGACACTTCACCCCAGGGATGTTAAAATGCGCCTGGCACGAGAAATTGTAACTTTTTACCATGGAGCAGCAGCAGCTCAGCAGGCTGAAGAACATTTTACAAAGGTATTCCAAAAACGAGAATTGCCTGATGAAATAGAACAGTTCACTGTTACTTCAGACCTGTATGAAGAAGGATTGGTATCCTTGCCCAGGCTGCTTACCAAAGCAGGTTTGGCAGCCAGCAACAGTGAAGCCCGTCGGCTGATAAAAGAAGGTGCGGTAAAAATAGACGGAGCCAGGGTGGCTGATCCTAACTGGCGTTTTCAGCCTGAGGAAGGAATGGTAATCAGGGCCGGTAAGCGTCGGTTTGCTAAACTATCCCTAAAATAACAGACAAGTTGCTGAGGATTATCACCTTTTGCTTCACCTCCACATATAGATATCATGTGGAGGTGAATGTTTTGTTTAAAAGGCAAAGACAAGTGTCCGGAAAACTCTTGGCGTTGCTGCTGCTGCTGGGCTTGGCAATTGTTTTTATATTTATTGATCGCTGCCTGCAGCCAACTCTGTTTGCTATTGCCAGGGTGCAAGCCATTCAAGCCGCCACGGAGATTATAAATAAATCAGTCATGGAACATCTGGCCCGACAACATGTTGAGTATCGGGATATAGTGCAAGTTCACAAAGACGACCGGGGAAAGATTGTGCTGGTGCAGGCGGATACCATTAAAATAAACCGTCTGTCAAATGAAATTACTTTAAACATTCAAGAGCAATTTCGGCAGTTGGACAATGAAACCATCAGAATACCTGTCGGTCAATTGTTAGGTATCCGTTTAATGGCTGCTTTGGGGCCGCAGCTAAGCGTTCGTATGATTCCCCTGGGGATTTTACGAGTGGATATTATTGATAAGTTTGAAGGTGCAGGTATTAACCAAACCAGACACCTTATATGGCTGGATCTTAATTCGGAATTTCAAATTGCTGTTCCTTTGTATAAAGAAGTATTTAAGGTACACACCAAGGTACCACTGGCCCAAGATATTATTGTAGGCGACGTGCCGCCGGCAATTCTAACCCTGCCGGGCGGAGTGTTGGGCAATTAAAAAATAACTGTGAAAAAATAAATTTATCAGTAAAATAATCTTCATGTGATATAATTTTGAGCAAGGCATTAAAACATAAGGTGAACAGAAGGAGCGGAGTAATGGGTAAAAGCCTTAAATTACAAGATAAATTTACTTTTTCTTGTCATGCCCAATTGGCTTGTTTTAAAAAATGCTGCCGGGATATAAATATTTTTTTAACTCCTTACGATGTATTGCGGATTAAGAATTATTTAAAAATATCCTCTGAAGAATTTTTAACCGGCTATACTCATGTCTTAAGAACACCTAAAGTCGGGTTTCCGGTGGTTATTCTTAAGATGCGGGAGGACAACCTGGTTTGCCCTTTTATTTCTGATGTGGGATGCACTATTTATCAGGTGCGCCCGTGGTCTTGCCGTATGGCGCCCTTAGAGGTGAGGGGGGTCGGGGAGTATGGTGTTGCCTTTGATCAAGCCCGTTGTCTTGGCCTTAATGAAACCAAGGAATGGACTGTTCAGGAGTGGATGGATAACCAGGGGTTAGCTGCCTATGAAGAGCCGGAAAAATATTTCAGCCAAATACCTTCTAAAATTAAACTAACCGGCGCAAAAGAGCTGGATTCATTTATTATGCAAATGATTTTGTTGGGTTGTTATAATCTGGATGAATTTAGAAGCATGCTAAGGAGTCATCCCGTTTTAACACAGGATGTTGGGGAACTTGAGTTGCAGCAAATCATGTCTGATGATGTTGCTTTAATGAAATTTGCCTTTAAATGGTTGCCGGAACAGCTTGGCAAACTGCAAAATTTATTACAAATCAAACTGATTTTAAATAAAAACAGTTAAACTGTGTTGGCAGGGGTTACCAAACCACCCTGCTCATTTTATTTTGGCTCTAAAATAAATGTTGGGGTGACAGGAAAAAGAAAAGCATTTGGTCGAATACCTTAGTCGCCAAACCAAACCCTCAAAGAGGAGGTATTCTTCCAAATGCAATTTCAGTCTATCAGAAATTTTATTAATTTGAAAGATGTTATTATTAGCAATGTTGAGCATTTTGACAGCCACTCTGAAATCTCTCTATCAATGCCCGTTAGACCCCATAAGTGCCCTGCTTGTGGGACATTAACTAAATCTATCCATGACTACCGAACTCAAAAGATTAAGGATATTCCCTGGCTAAATAAACCCCTTTACTTAATATATCGCAAGCGACGATATAACTGCCGTAAATGTAACAAGAAGTTTTACGAACAAGTTGACTTTGTCGGTAAATATCAAAGAATGACTAAACGACTGATTATGGCCGTTGTGGATAGGCTCCGCTCAAACTCCAGTATGTGCTCTGTCGCTGATGATTTTTCTCTCTCTCCATGTACTATCACTAGAATCCTTGATTACCTATCCTATAGCCTTAAGGAATTGCCTACTGTCCTCTCTATTGATGAGTTTAAAGGCACTACTGACAAAGGTAAATACCATTGCATTCTGGCTGATCCCATTAGTTCCAAAGTCCTTGACATCCTTGAAAGCCGTACCCAGGATTATCTGGTTAGCTACTTTAAAAAGTTTAATAATCTCGATAAGGTTAAGTATGTTGTTATTGATATGTGGGGCCCTTATAAGCGGGCTGCCGAACTGGTTTTTCCTAACGCTACGATTGTTATTGATCGCTTTCACTACGTCAGAAACTGCATTTGGGCTATTGATAAGGTCAGAAAACGTGTTCAGCAGTCTTTACCTTATGAAAAACGCCGATTTTTAAAATTCAGCCGTAGACTCCTTCTCTCAAGACCCGATAAGTTAAGCGATGATTCTAAAATCAAATTGGCCAACATCCTTCGTTTTAATGATGAACTTAGAGTTTCTTATCTTTTGAAAGAACAGTTCATGGATTTTGTAAAGGCAAGTTCCTCTGTTGAAGCAGAATCAAAACTTAACCGGTGGCTAAATCTCGTTAAACAACATAAAATCAAAGAATTTTACTACCTGGCTAATACAATCGTAAACTGGAAAACTGAAATTCTAAATTCATTTGATGTCCCTTACTCAAATGGGTGTATTGAAGGCTACAACAACAAAATTAAAGTCATCAAGCGTAATGCTTTTGGTTTTAGAAATTTTAATAGATTCCGCTCACGTATTCTTCACTGCTGCGCTTAATTTTGGACATAAAAATATGGCGACAGGTATCCGTAGACACCTGTCACCCCAACATTTGACATAGAGCCTAAAAATTTTAATGATGATCACCGCTTGGTACCCTTTCAGGCAGACCCTCGGGCTTTCTGTAGACACCCCGCGGTACATAGTGGGTGTGCAACAGCTTATGGGATTTTTCGCCCAGAGGTTGACCCAGGAATTCTTCGTAAATTGCTTTAATGGCCGGGTTTTCGTGAGATTTGCGGATAGGCAGGTCTTCGTCAGCCTTATAGATACCACCGATACGCTTGAGGCGTACTTCCAGGTTGGTGGGGATGGGCTGGCCGCCGCCGCCGATGCAGCCACCGGGGCAGCACATGATTTCAATAAAGTGATAATCTGCTTCACCGGCCCGTATTTTATCCAGCAGCTTGCGGGCATTGCCCAAAGTGTGAGCAACCGCCACTTTAACGTCCAGGTCGCCAACTTTTAGAGTGGCTTCTTTAATACCTTCCATACCGCGAACCGGAGTTAAGTTGATGTCCGGCATCGGTTCTTTGGTAATTACTTCGTATACGGTACGTACGGCAGCTTCCATAACACCGCCGGTAGCACCAAAGATAACCGCAGCACCGGTGGAAAGACCCATGGGAGCATCATAATCCTCATCCGGCAGATTTTCCCAATCAATGCCAATTTCCCGCAGCATGCGACCCAGTTCACGGGTAGTCAGTACAACGTCAACATCCTGATAACCGCTGTCTTTCAGTTCATCTCGCTGGGCTTCAAATTTTTTAGCGGTGCAAGGCATGATTGATACGCTGACAATACTGGCGGGGTCAATACCTTTCTTTTCAGCATAGAAGGTCTTAACCAGGGCGCCAAACATTTGCTGGGGTGATTTACAGGTGGACAGGTGAGCCAGCAGGTCAGGATAGTACATTTCAATATATTTAATCCAGCCGGGGCTGCAGGAGGTAATCATTGGCAGCACGCCGCCTTCGGTAACACGCTTAATAAACTCGTTGCCTTCTTCAATAATGGTAAGGTCGGCTGTGAAGTCAGTATCCATTACGCTGTCAAAGCCCAAGCGACGCAAGGCTGCTACCAGTTTGCCGGTGCTGACGGTGCCGGGCTCCATGCCAAATTCCTCAGCAATGGCTACACGCACGGCCGGTGCGGTTTGCACCACCACGTGTTTGGTGGGATCATCCAAGGCTTGCCATACTTTACCGGTATCGTCCACTTCGGTAATGGCGCCGGTGGGGCAGACCAGGGAGCACTGGCCGCACATGGTGCAGTTAACATCCATAAGGCCCTGATTAAAAGGAGGAGCAACAATGGTTTCAAAACCGCGGTTTACCGCACTGATGCACTTAACGCCCTGTACCTTTTCGCAAACAGCTACACAACGGCGGCACAGAATGCATTTACGGGGATCCCGGACAATTGAGGGTGACGAACTGTCAATATCGTCCTTGCTGTGGCTTTGGGCCGGTCTTACGAAACGTATTTCTTTAAGACCCATGGCCTCTGACAAAGCTTGCAGTTCACAGTTGTTGTTGCGCAGGCAGGTATTGCATTCCTGCGGGTGGTTGGATTGAATCAGTTCCAGGGTCATTTTGCGTGAAGCCCGTACGGCCGCAGAATTGGTTTTGACAACCATTCCTTCGGCCACGGGAGTTACACAGGCAGCCTGCAGGGCCCGGGCACCCTGGACTTCAACCACGCAAATACGACAGGCGCCAATGGCATTAATTTCCTTCATATAGCAAAGGGTAGGAATATTAATACCAATTTTTTTGGCAGCTTCTAAGATGGTTGAACCCTGTTCAACTTCAACTTTTATATTATCAATCGTCAGTGTTACGGTTGCCATGCCTTTTCCCCTCCTATCCTCTAGGATTTTAGGCCTTTGCGGGGCATTTTACAAACGCCGGCCGGGCAGACTTTATCCTTAATGTGTGCTTCATATTCATCGCGGAAATAACGCAGGGTGCTGAGGATGGGGTTCGGAGCAGTTTGACCCAGGCCGCAAAGGGCAGAAGCCTTAATGGAGTTGGCCAGTTCAATTAACAGTTCCAAATCGCCTTCCTTGCCTAACCCCTTTGTGATTCGTTCAAGAATTTCCAGCATACGCTTGGTGCCAATGCGGCAGGGGGTGCATTTACCGCAGGATTCGTCCTGGGTAAAGCCCAGGTAGAATTTTGCCAGGTCAACCATACAGGTTCCTTCGTCAACGATAATCATACCGCCGGAACCAACAATGGAACCAAGGGCAGCCAGGTTTTCATAATCAATCGGTGTGTCAAGATAAGCGGCCGGGATGCAACCGCCGGAGGGACCACCGGTTTGGGCAGCCTTAAAGGCTTTACCGCCCGGTACACCGCCGCCAATATCTTCTACCATTTCCCGCAGGGTAATGCCCATAGGCACTTCCACCAAGCCGGTATTGGTAATTTTGCCGGCCAGCGTGAAGACTTTGGTACCTTTGCTCTTTTCGGTACCCATAGAGGCATACCAGTCGCCACCGTTAATAATTATTGGGCAAATGTTAGCCCAGGTTTCCACGTTATTAATAACGGTGGGTTTGCCAAATAAGCCGGAAACGGCGGGGAAGGGCGGACGTGGCCGGGGCTCACCGCGACGACCTTCAATGGAGGCCAGCAGGGCGGTTTCTTCGCCGCAAACAAAGGCGCCGGCACCAACCCGGATTTCAATATCAAAACTGAAATCACTGCCCAAGATATTGTTGCCTAACAGGCCCACTTCTCTGGCCCGGTTAAGGGCTTTGGTGAAGTGATCAATAGCCCTGGGGTATTCCAAACGAATGTAGGCATAACCCTTATTGGCGCCCACCGCAAATCCACCAATGGTCATTGCTTCAATAACAGAATAGGGGTCATCTTCCAGTACAGAGCGATCCATAAAGGCACCCGGGTCGCCCTCGTCGCCGTTGCACACGATGTATTTCTGGTCTGACTTTTGATCTAATACGAATTGCCACTTAACGCCGGTGGGGAAGCCGGCGCCGCCGCGACCGCGCAGGCCGGATTTTTTAATTTCATCTACGACCTGCTGGGGTGTCATTTGCTGCAGAACCTTTGCCAAAGCAACATAGCCGTCCATGGCAATGTATTCTTCAAGGGAAGTTTGGTTAATCAGGCCGCAGTTGCGCAAGGCATTGCGTTTTTGCTTTTTAAAGAATGTCATGTCTGATTTGCGGGGTTGTACGGTTCCGTCAGGAGCGTGGTAGCAAAGCCGCTCCACATATTTACCTTGTTTGAGGTGGGAAGTAACGATTTCTTCAGCATCTTCGGGTTGCACGCGGCAGTAATAATATCCTTCCGGGAAAACCGTGATAACCGGTCCCATTTCGCAGGTACCCATGCAACCGGTTACAACCAATTTGACAGTATCTTGTAAGCCGTGACTGTCTATCGCTTTCCGGAGAGCTTCCAGGGTATTTTGGCAACCGATTGATATACATCCGGTACCGCCGCATACCAGCACATGATATTTATAATTGTCAGAGGGTTCTTGACCCAGACGTAATTTAACAGCTTCCTTAGCAGTTGCTCTTAATAATTCGAGTTCAGTAAAATTCATATATTTCACCTCCCTGGAGGTATTATTCATATTTGGCCAGAATTTCAGCTACTTTTTCCGCTGTCATTCGCGGGTAAACTTCTCCGTTAACGGTCATTACCGGCGCAATGCCGCAAGCTCCCAAGCATCTTACCAGATCCAGGCTGAAGCGGCGGTCTTCGGTGGTGTTGCCGGCCTTAATGCCCATTTCTTTTTCCAGCATGGCTTGTACTTCGGGAGCACCTTTCACATAGCAAGCGGTTCCCAGGCAAAGGTTGACGGTATGTCTGCCCCTGGGGCGGAGGCTGAAAGCTGCATAAAAGGTAGCTACACCGTAGACATCACTGAGGGGAACGCCCAATTCCTCGGCTGTTCTAACCAAAAGATCTTTGGGCAGGTAACCTTGGGATTCCTGGATGGCGGCCATTACGACAATAAGGCCGTTGGGATTGCCCTTATATTGCGCAAACAGGGCATCCAGCTTATTATCCTGTTCACATTGGCATTTGCACTCTGCACCCATGCAATGGTTCCTCCTTTCGTCGGAAGCACTTTTTTTGCTGCCTGTTTGTACACTGTGTCTTGGCAGATAAAGGGCTTGTACTGCTTGGTTGTAAAAAGAAAGGCAGCTTTATAGTTGTCTTGCTAGCCCACCAAAACCCTTAACCATTTGATAATTATGAAGAATCAAAAAATAATGCTGATACCACCACCTTCCAAAAAATAACTGTCATGACTTTACTATAACTGATTGAAATACTAAATAAAAGAGGTTAAGGGGAAAAATAAAATTTTCACATTGAATATATTATGATTAAACCCTGGCGTTAAGACCATGTGATTTTGTCGGTTAACAGTTATGGTAAATTAATCAGTTAATAAAAATTAACCAGTTGACCGTAACAATCATAGGCAGGATTTATCTCCGGGGGAGTGTCGGCAACCAAATAGATAAGTTGATCATAAGCGTCGATGCATGGCTCAAATTTTGGTAAATTTAGGCTTTCTTCCTTGGTGATGGAGTATTTGGCAATACTTGTGATAATCATTTGCCCGTTGACCAGTTGTTGCGTACCCAACCGTCACACCTCCATTCCCTGTATAGTATTTTAACGGTTTTCATTGTTGAAAAATGTCTGAAAAATGACATAATTGAAAAATAAAATAGATAAATTAAACTAATTTAAACATTATAAATATTCTTACAATTAACTACAATAATTCTAACCTAGAACGTTCGCGAGCGTCAAGTAGTTTTAAGGGTATTTTAAAGGGTTTTTTCGACATGAAATATTACGGCGAAAAAATTATATATTATTATAAATCAGACTGTAGATAAAGGAAATTCAAGTGGTTTGATGATCCCCTGCCAGCGACTTGTCGAACCACCGGTTATTGCACTTGATGAAAGAAGGAGCCGCTGGGGTGGCGCCCACAGGATGCGGGCAACAATAAAAGGTGGTGGAAATTGAAAATTCCACCACCCCGCGCTGAATAAAGCCGTAAAAATAAAGTTATTTTGTGAATCTCCGACGGCAGCTTGCCAAATCAGCGTAACAGCATTTAATGAAAAGCATTGGCATTTCCACAGGTTTTCCATTTGGGCGCCTGCCGTACCGGCCGGGAGGCCCCGGTGAGATTAGAAATACTCCGCCATTACCTGTTTGCCCTTTTGTTTTAACATATCCGCCAGTTCTCTGACAAACCGGCTTTTCACAATTGGTTTGGCCGGCAAGCTCAGACTACGCTGCGATTTATTAACGGCCATGCCAATAAGAAAAGATACTGAATCAGCTTCCAGCAAAGCCACCGCCAGCCGGTGCGCATCATACTGTTTTTCGGGAAGATTCGGCCGGGAATTGCTGGCCAGGATGTCCAGCACCTCGCTTAATATTAAGGTGCCGTCCGTTACCATAGCCAGTCCGGGCACATCGGACAGCTTTTGACCTGCAGGCAAGTAGCGGGCCACCATGTTGGCGGTACTGGCCCCACAGATGAATTTTTCGCCTGGCTCCGCTAAAAACAGGGCCACCATTCTGGCGTCGTCTTCAGGGTACTTAGCCGGTCCGATTATTAAACAAAGATGTTTTTTCGACATAATGACATCACCAAACATATTTTAACATAAAAAAAAGGTGCTAACTACTGTCAGCACCCAGAGTATCAAAACTTATGAACAGCTACTGCAGTTGCAGCCGCAGTTGGCTTTGATGAAAGCCAGTACATTATCCGGTTCGACGTTTTGTATTTGGCCGTTTATTTTAACGGATACGCCGTTGCCGCAGTGTTCAAGGCAGAAAACGCCTTTCAATTTAACCGGAAAGGGCAGCAGTTTTTCCACTACAGCCAGAGAGCCTTTCTTTAAGCAACCTTCGCCCAGGCAAACGGTAATCTCCGGGCCTGTCCCGTCTTTAATGAGGATTTCGTTGCCGACTATACGTTTTTTAGGCTGGTAATGGGTGTGCAAATCATGATGGGTTTCATGGTTGCAGCAACCACCCCAATATTTTTGGAAAATATTTTCCAGGTCTTCATTGTCCTGAGCCTTATGCAATTCCAGCTGGGCATCAATATTATAAATTTCCTTGGCGCGAGCCAGGCGGTGTTCCTGATCGTTAACGAAGGGCTGTCCGCCGCCGCCGACGCAGCCTCCCGGACAAGCCATAACTTCAACGGCATGTACCTCAATTTGTCCGCTCTGAATTTTCTTGATCAATTCTTCTGCGGCAGCTAAACCGTTAACTACGGCCAGCGTTAATTTGTGTTCACCGACATTGATGCCGGCTATCTTAGTGTTTTCCATGCCTCTGGTAAATTCAACGTCAACCCGCCCTTCGGCATTCAGCATTTTGCCTGCAACATATCTTACTACAGATTCCATCACGCCGCCGGTTGTACCAAACAAAACACCGGAGCCGGTAGCCTGTTGCATGGGTTGGTCAAACTCCGAATCCGCCAGGGAACTGAAAATGATGCCGGCTTCTCTGAACATGCGGGCTGCTTCGACGGTTGTTAAAACAGCGTCCACGTCATAAGCGCCTTCAGTCATAAATTCCGGCCGTTTGGCTTCGTATTTCTTAGCGGTACAGGGCATGATGGATACCACAAACATGTCTTGTGGTGCAATGCCTAGTTCTTTGGCATATTTTTTCTTTAATAGCGAGCCAAACATTTGCTGCGGCGAGCGGCAGGAAGATAAATTATTTAACAGTTCCGGATGGAATTGTTCGGCATATTTGACCCAGCCGGGGCAGCATGAGGTAAAAAGCGGCAACTTTTCACCTTTCACCAGCCGGCTGAGAAATTCGTTGGCTTCTTCAATGGTGGTCATATCAGCGGTAAAGACGGTGTCAAAAACTTTGTCAAAACCGATTTTGCGTAAAGCTGCTACAATTTTTTTGGTTACATCAACAGAGCCAAGGCCAAACTCCTCGCCCAGGGCAGCCCGGGGCGCCGGGGCAATCTGGCAAATGACGGTTTTCTTGGGGTTCCGGATTGCTGCCCATACTTCGTCAATGGCAGTAGAATTTGAAGTTAAAGCGCCACAGGGACAAACAGCTATACACTGGCCGCAGTTAATGCAAGCGGACTCAGCCAAGGGTTGGTCCATGGCAGCCACTATTTCAGTGCGGGAACCGCGGTTTTTAAAGTCCCAAACACCGATGCCCTGGATTTCTTTGCACACCCTGACGCAAAGGCCGCACAAAATACATTTGTTGGGATCCCGAACCACCGACAGGCTGGAGGTGTCCAGCGGTGCCGGTGCAGTGCGGCCGGGATAGCGCAGGCGCTTAATGCCGTAATCACTGGCATACTTTTGCAGCTTGCAGGCACCGCTGGATTCGCAGGTGGTGCACTCGCGGTCGTGATTGGCCAACAGCAGTTCCAAAACCATTTTGCGCACTCTGTTAACACGCTCGGAATTAGTGTAGACGACCATTCCGTCCACCGGAGCGGTAGAACAGGAAGCCTGAATACCCATGCGCTCAATTTCCACTACGCACAGGCGGCAGGCGCCGGCAATGGTTAATTCCGGATGATAGCACAGGGTAGGTATTTCGATACCGGCCTTGCGTGCTACGGATAAAATGTTCTTCTCATCGGTAAAGTCTATTACTTGTCCGTTAATGGTTATTTTACCACTCATCACGTCACACCCTTTCACTAACTAAATATTCCAATAGTTATCTGATAATAATGGAACCAAATTTGCATTTTTCCATGCAGGCACCGCACTTCAGGCAAAGATCCACATTAATGACATGGGGCTGCTTCTTATCTCCGGTAATGGCACCGGCCGGACAAACCCTGGCACATACTGTGCAGCCTTTGCATTTAGCAGGATCAATATAGTATTCTTTTAAAGCCTGGCAAGCGCCGGCCGGACACTTCTTATCCCGTACATGGGCAACATACTCATGGCGGAAGTAACGGAGAGTGGTAAGAACCGGGTTCGGGGCGGTTTTGCCCAGGCCGCAGAGGGAACCGTCTTTAACATTTTGCGCTAATTCTTCCAGCAGCGCCAGATCCTCCTCGGTACCCTTACCCTCGGTAATCTTGGTCAACAAAGCTAACATTTGTTTGGTACCCTCACGGCAGGGAACACATTTACCGCAGGATTCGTTTTGGACAAAACCCATAAAGAATTTGGCAGTTTCAACCATACAGGTATCCTCGCCCATGACAACCAGACCGCCGGAGCCAATCATAGCGCCTACCTTCATGAGCTCATCATAATCCAAAGGAAGATCCAGTTTATCTTCAGTTAAGCAACCGCCGGAGGGTCCGCCGATTTGTACAGATTTATATTTTTTGCCTTCCCGTAAACCGCCGCCGATATCAAACACAATTTCCCGCAGGGTCATACCCATGGGGACTTCCACTAAACCTGTGTTCTGAATTTGACCGGCCAGGGCAAAGGTTTTTGTGCCGGCGCTGTTTGGTGTACCGAAACTTCTGAACCAGTTGGCGCCGTTATTAATAATGGCGGGCAGGTTAGCCAGTGTTTCAACGTTATTAATAATAGTGGGGCAACCCCATAAACCTTTGACAGCCGGGAAGGGGGGGCGGGGCCGAGGCATGCCGCGTTCGCCTTCAATAGAAGCAATTAACGCTGTTTCCTCACCGCAAACAAAAGCACCGGCACCTTCTTTAATGTGAATTTTAAAACTAAAATCAGAGCCTAAAACCCGGTTGCCCAGCAATCCCAGGGCTTCCGCATCAGCGATGGCCTTGCGCATGCGCTTAATGGCCAGCGGGTATTCTGCCCGGGCATAAATATAACCTTCGTCTGCCCCAATGGCGAAACCGGCAATCATCATACCTTCCAGTACTGAGTGCGGGTTGCCTTCCATTACGGAACGATCCATGAATGCACCCGGGTCGCCTTCATCACCGTTGCAGATAACGTATTTTTTAGGGCCCGGTTGCGAGGCGGCAAAGGACCATTTGCGACCGGTAGGAAAGCCGCCGCCGCCGCGACCGCGCAGTCCGGAATCAGTCACTTCTTTTATGACATCTTCGGGTTTCATGCCCTCAAGTATTTTGGCAATAGCCTGGTACCCGTCATGGGCAATGTAGTCATTAATATCGTCCGGGTTAATACGTCCGCACTCTTTTAATGTAACTCTTACCTGACGTTTATAAAAAGGAATTTCATCCTGTGTTTTAACTTTTTCCCCGCTGTTGGGATCCTGATAAAGCAAACGTTCAACCACGCTGTTGTTGATAATAGTAGTTTCAACGATTTCGGCACAATCCTCCGGCTGAACCTTGCAGTAAAGCAAACCGGAGGGTTCAAAACGCACCAGCGGACCCAACTGGCAGAAACCATGACAGCCGCTGATGTTGACGCCGATACCTTCATGACTGACATCCTTAACCAGGTCAACTTCTGCCAGTAAGCCATGTTCAGCCACCAAGTTTTTTAAGCGCTCATATACTTTTAACGAACCGTTGGCCACACAGCCGGTACCGGCACAGACCAAAATGCGCATGGTTTGTTCGGCCAGTGCAGCCTTCGCTTTTTGTTGCAGCTTATATAAATCTTCACGTGATTTAAGCATTGATGGCCCCCCTTAGTTTTCACTGTTAGACTTAGCTAATTTTCTGACAATCTCCACTATGCCATCCGGTGTCATTTGCCCGTGAACTTCTTCATCAGCAACCACAACCGGGGCCAATCCGCAGGCACCCAAACAGGAAACGGTTTCCACGGTAAACATCAGGTCGCTGGTAGTGGGGTTGTCAGGCGTAAGGGACAACTCTTTACGCAGTGCCATCATGATGGGTTCGGAGCCGCGCACATGACAGGCGGTACCGTCGCAAACCCGGATAACGTATTTGCCTTTAGGTATGAGAGAAAACTGGGCATAAAAAGTTGCCACCCCCAGAACAGTGGCAGGGGAAATTCCCATAGCCGTGGCTATGTACGTCAGTGCTTCTTTTGGCAGATAACCGTATTCTGCCTGAGTTTCTTGCAGAATGGCAATTAAGTGAGAAACCTTGCCTTCATGGGCATCAATTATTTGCTGTAACTTTAAAAATTTTATCTCTCTGTTTTCCATCATAAAACCCCCTTTGGTGTAGAAAGCCCCTAATAACCTCATAACAGACCGTAGTTTGTGACAATTGTCAGCCATCACCCCTTTTCTAAAAAAGCAAAACTATACAAGAAAAATAAAAAGGAAAGTGTTAATTTTCATTAAATAATTTAACTATTTGGAGTGAAAACTTAACTTTCCCTAAATAGCCAAAATTGAACATCTTGTTTTTATTTTTAGACAATTAACTAGACAAATTAATTATATAATAATTAGTCAAATCTTACTATTCTAAACCTGCCAATCAGCCTTCAAATACTCCCAAAATGCATTAAAATATATAATAATTACAAATTTTTGCCTAAATTTTAATTAAATGTGAAAGATTCTGAATATATTATAAGCATGCAAATATTTCCTTGTCAATTAAAGAATATCAAATGCAAAACAAAAACGTCTAATAAATTGCACAAATTAACAATATAGTATAACTAAATTTACTATTAAAAATTTAATTAAAAATCAGACAATAGTGATAATTTATTAGTTGAAACAAAGGCTTTTTGTGAAGTTTTTCATCAAGCTGTTTTAGTTTGCGCCTGGTGCTGCAGTTGTGATATTATGAATTTATTAATGGCCTGGGGAGGCTTGTCAATAATTATGAAGGAGTTAGCTGACAAACTAACACAGTGGATTAAGCAGGAAGTGTTAAAGGCGGGTGCCCGGGGAGCGGTAATTGGTTTAAGCGGTGGCATTGATTCTGCCTGTGTAGCTGCGCTTTGCAAAAAAGCTTTTCCGGATCACGTATTAGGTGTAATTATGCCGTGTTACAGCAATCCGCAAGATGCTGAGGATGCCAAATTGGTGGCAGAAACATTGGCGGTGCCCTATCAGGAGATAAACCTTAATGAACCTTTTGATTGGTTTGTGCGGCGTTTTACCGGTCAAGACTATGACTTATACAGTTGCGATCTGGCAATTGCCAATATAAAACCGCGCCTAAGAATGATTACCCTGTATTATCTGGCCGCCAGACATAATTATCTGGTGGTAGGTACCAGCAACCGGGCTGAACTGGTAGTAGGCCATTATACTAAATATGGTGATGGTGGCGTAGATTTGTTGCCAATTGCCAACTTAGTTAAATTTCAGGTGAAGGAACTGGCTAAAGAATTAGGCATTCCTCAGCGAATAATTGATAAGGCGCCTTCAGCCGGTTTGTGGTTTGGACACTGCGATGAGCAAGAAATGGGTATTACTTATCAAGATCTTGATCATTATATTCTTACCGGCGAAGCTTCCGAAACGGTCAAGAAAACCATTCAAACTTTAGAAAGAAAACGAGCTCATAAAAGATTTATGCCACCCATGCCGCCGGAGTTCTAACTATACATAAAAAATTAACAGAAATGTGATAAAAGCTGGGTTCATCCGGTAAGGTCCGGAATGAACCGGGCTTTTTTCAAGAGTGAGGTGTTTTTATGTCAGGTCATTCCAAATGGTCCACGATCAAGCGCAAAAAAGCCAAAATTGATGCTCAACGAGGTAAAATTTTTACTAAAATATCTAAAGAAATTATTATTGCAGCGAGAAACGGCGGTCCTGATCCGGCCGGCAACATGCGGTTGAAAGCTGCCATTGAAAAGGCTAAAGCGGCTAATATTCCTAATGAAAATATACAGCGAGCCATTCAAAAGGGTGCCGGCGGCGGCGAGGGTACCCAGTTCGAAGAATTTACTTACGAAGGATACGGACCGGGCGGTGCCGCTATTTTACTTTATGTTGCCACTGATAACCGTAATCGCACCGCCGGGGAAGTGCGACATATTTTATCAAAGCACGGTGGCAATCTTGGTGAGTCAGGCTGTGTCAGCTGGTTGTTTAAAGAAAAAGGAATCATTATTATTGACCGCCAGGAGACCGGCATCAGTGAAGATGATATTATGCTGCTTGCGGTGGAGGCCGGTGCAGAGGATGTCAAGGTGGAAGAAGACAGCTTTGAAGTGATTTCCGCACCGGAAGATTTTGCAAACGTTAAGACTGCCTTTATTGAACAGGGAATTCCCGTGGCGGATGCGGAAATTGCCATGGTGCCCCAAACCACAGTTAAGCTGCAAGGGGAAGAGGCCGAGAAGATGGTTAGAATGATTGACTTGCTGGAAGATAACGACGATGTGCAAGCGGTGTACACTAATTTTGAACTGGCTGATTAAGTTTTGAAACCGGGTGCTGCCCGGTTTTTATTTCTTCAGGTATAATCCCAGTTAAATTGGCAATACTAGCCATTTGAAGGAGTGGTTAGTATGTTGCTGAGATTTGTCTGGATTGCGGCAGGCGGTGTGATGGGCGCAGTGTTGTTGGGAATTTTGATTATGGGCGGCCGTGTACAGCAAGCAGACAGCGGTGCTGTTCTGTCTGTGCTGCAAGTTTTTGCCCAGCAGGTTCAGGCCACTCTGCCGGCGGATTTTGTTATTAAGGAAGAAAAAATATATTTGTGTGGTGACAGTGAAGAAACGGCCAGAAAAACGGCGGCTTCTTTGGGAATTAAGACGGCTCGGGAATTACAGGATGCTTATAACGGTTCTGAATATACAACAGAAATATTTAAGGACCAAGCGCTGGTTAAACAAAAAGTTAACGACTTTTGCAGTTATCACCGTTCTTTCCGGCATTTAGGTATTCATAACAATTATTTGGCGGTATACCAGGGTCCCTTGGGCTATCAGCACAAATTGCTCAAAGTAGAACGGTCTTTTCCTATGTCAAGTCTCTCGGCAGCCTTTCAGGTAAAGCTACAGCAGGCTATGGAATATCACCGGATGACACCGGAAACACAGGCTAAACTCCGCTATGAGCTGGAATTTGCCAATGAAGAAGCACTCAATGCCATTTTAGAAAACCTGGATGAAATGCAGGACTAACGACCCTTGATTCAAGAGTTATTTATTTTTAATTTATTTCCTACAGAACAGAAGTTTGTAGTATAATATTGGCAGCTAATATTATTAGGAGGCCAAAATGATTATTTTAGGCATTGACCCAGGCACTGCCATAACCGGTTTTGGTTTGGTGGAATACTTGGGAAACAGCTATCGGCCCATTGCTTACAGCTGCCTCAGAACAAGCCCGGATCTTTCGCCGGAGATAAGATTGCAAAGGCTTTACCAGGGCCTGCAGGAAATTATTAACAGCTACCGACCTGAGTTTATGGCGGTGGAGCAGTTATTTTTTAATAAAAACACCCGCACTGCTTTGGCAGTGGGGCATGCCCGGGGCATTGCCCTGTTGGCCGGAGCTAATGCAGGTATTCCGGTAGCTGAGTACACACCCTTGCAAGTAAAACAAGCAGTTACCGGCTATGGCAAGGCGGCAAAACAACAGGTTCAGTTTATGGTCAAGACACTGCTGTCCTTAAAGGAGATTCCACAACCGGATGACGTGGCTGATGCTTTGGCGGTTGCCATTTGCCATGCTCACTGGAGTACCAAGCCGGGAGGACTAAAAATAAAAAATGATTGACTTCATTTGCGGCAAACTGGCTGCCGGCGGCTCGGGCTGGGCCGTGCTGGAGGTGCAGGGGATTGGCTTTTATTTGCATGTGCCGGCCGCTACCAGGCTGCCGGCTTTAGGACAGGAAATAAAGCTGTATGCCCATATGGCTGTCAGGGAAGACGGTATACAGCTGTACGGTTTTGCTGATCAAGAGCAGCGCGATTGTTTCCTGGCGTTGTTGAATGTGGCCGGGGTTGGTCCTAAGGTAGCTCTGGCAGTGGTATCCCACCTGCCGCCGGGACAATTGCAGGCAGTTATTGCCGGCGGGGATGTTCATCAACTGGTCAAGGTGCCGGGGGTTGGTAAAAAGACTGCCCAGCGCATTTTACTGGAACTGAAAGACAAGTTGGCCGTACCTGTTGTATCCGCCGGTACGGTTGTCCCGCAAGACACCGCAGGCTCTGACCTTACAGCGGAAGATGCGGTGATTGCTTTGGTTTCACTGGGTTACGCCCAGACAGAAGCCAGGGAGGCTGTTGGCAGAGTGCAGACCAAGGCTGCAACCAAAGACGTATCCACCCTGATCAAAGAGGCATTAAAAGTATTGGCGCCCATTAAATAACCAGGGAGGAAAACATGATTGATAGATTGCTATCTGCGTCAGTACAATTAGAAGACAGTGAATTGGAAACAAGTTTGCGCCCGAAAAAATTAAGCGAATACATTGGGCAGGCTAAAGTAAAAGAAACCATTGACATCTTTGTACAAGCAGCTAAACAAAGGGGGGAACCCTTGGATCATGTGCTGCTGTTTGGCCCGCCAGGTCTGGGCAAAACCACTTTGAGCAACATTATTGCTAATGAAATGGGGGTTAATATTCGTATTACTTCCGGCCCGGCCATTGAGAGGCAGGGGGATTTAGCTGCCATTCTTACTAACCTTGCCCCCGGTGATGTGCTTTTTATTGACGAAATACACCGCTTAAGCCGGTCGGTGGAGGAAATCTTATATCCGGCCATGGAAGATTTTGCCTTGGATATTGTGTTGGGGAAGGGCCCCGGCGCTCGTTCCATTCGCTTGGAATTACCAAAGTTTACTCTTATCGGTGCCACTACACGGGCGGGCATGCTGGCTTCCCCGCTGAGGGATCGCTTTGGCATTATCAGCCGCCTGGAGTTTTACAGTACGGAAGATTTGGCCATGATCATTACCCGGGCAGCCGGAATCCTTCGGGTCGCCATTGAAAGATCAGGCGCTGAGGAAATTGCCCGGCGTTCCCGGGGTACCCCCCGGATAGCCAACCGCCTGTTGAAACGGGTGCGTGATTATGCTCAGGTAAGGGCAGCGGGGGAAATTACAGCAGCGGTGGCGGCAGAGGCATTGGAATTCTTTGAGGTTGACTCACTTGGTCTGGATCATACCGACCGGCAACTGCTGCGTACCATTATTGAAAAGTTTAATGGCGGACCGGTAGGGCTTGACACCCTGGCGGCCTCCATCAGTGAAGAAGCAGATACTGTAGAAGATGTACTGGAACCCTTTTTAATGCAGTTGGGTTTCCTTGCCCGGACACCCCGGGGCAGAATTGTCACTCCTTTAACCTACCGGCACTTAGGAATCCCTTGTCAAAACACGGGTTCTCACCAGGTTGAACAAAAAACGCTGTTTTAAAGGCGGGTATTATGAACAGCGGTAATAAATGTTAGCCGGGAGGAAGTAAAATAAGTGAAGAAAGACTGGCGTTATAAATTTTAAACAACGGGCGATATTATTTATCATCACAAATCAACATACAAGGGAAGTAAGTTTATATGAAAAAAATTTTGCTGCATACCTGTTGCGGTCCCTGCACCATTTACCCGCTGGCAAAGTTAAGACAGCAGGAATTTGAAGTTTACGGGCTGTTTTATAATCCCAATATTCATCCCTATACTGAATTCCAAAAAAGACTTGATCAATTGGCACAGTATGCTGGACAGCAGAATTTAAAAGTAATATTTGACGATACCTACCGGTTGGAAGAATACCTGCAGGAAGTCGTCCACCGGGAGGCCAGACGCTGTCAGATATGCTATTATATGCGCCTGAAAAAAGCGGCTCAAATGGCTAAAAAGGGGAAGTTTGATGCTTTTTCCACTACCCTGTTGGTCAGCCCCTTTCAAAAGCATGATTTAATCAGACAACTGGGAGAAAGCCTGGCTGAGCAATATGGCATACCCTTTCACTATGAAGATTTCCGCCCCGGTTTTCCGGAGGCAGTGGCAAAATCAAAAGAATTAGAAATGTACCGCCAGCAATATTGCGGCTGTATCTTCAGTGAAAGAGATCGGTATTACCGACCCCGGCGAAATGCTGTCAACAAGGTGGTTGAAAAAAATGACACCCTTTGAATCTATGGCTAAATTGCTATTATTGGCCGGTTTGCTGCTGTCCTTGCTGGGCGGCTTGCTGCTGCTGGCCGGCAAGCTACCGGGTTTGGGTAAGTTGCCGGGCGATATATTTATCCAAAAAGGAAACTTCACTTTTTATTTTCCGGTGGTTACCTCTGTTATATTAAGCATACTGCTGACTTTCATTTTAAATATCTTGTTCAGGCGTTAAAACATGCTCTTTGGACTAAGAAGATCGTGAACCGATTTGTTGACAGTGCAGGCGTCCTGTTGTTGACACAGGACGTTTCTTTATTAACCGGCCGAAAAGCAGGAATTTGCCAATAAATGTCGAACAAAGCATAAGTTACCTGAAACAACAAAAATGACGGGCGACTGCCAAGGTTCGGCGGTTATAACCTTAGAAAAATTTTGGCATACTATTACCCAGGCATTGGGATTAATTGCCCGGAAATAACAAAGGAGTTAATGCTTTGAAATTAATAGATTTTGATTATCATTTGCCGGAACAGTTGATTGCCCAGGAACCTCTTGAAAAACGTGACCAATCAAGGTTAATGGTGGTTCACAGGGACAACCGGCCCCTTGAACATAAAGTATTTCGCGATCTGGTGGAATATTTGCGGCCCGGCGACGTGCTGGTGATGAACGAGAGCAAAGTATTACCGGCCCGTATCTATGGCACAAAAACTTCCACCGGCGCTAAAATAGAAGTATTGCTGCTCAGGCAGATTGCCGAAAGACGTTGGGAGGCCCTGGTGAAACCGGGCAAGAAGGCCAGGGTAGGGGATATGCTGGATTTTGGGGAAGGTTCAATGACAGGCAGTATCCTTGACCATACCGAGGCTGGCGGCAGGATCATAGAATTCAGTCACCGGGAACCTTTTCTGCAAGTGTTGGAGCGGCTTGGTACCATGCCGTTGCCGCCTTACATCAAAAAACCACTGGCAGACCGGCAACGCTACCAGACGGTATACGCCCGGCAAGAGGGATCTGCAGCAGCTCCCACCGCCGGGCTTCACTTTACCCATGAGTTGCTGGATGAAATAAGATCCATGGGAGTTAAGACTGTAACAGTGTTGCTGCATGTGGGCTTGGGTACCTTCCGGCCGGTACAAACGGAGGACATAGAACAACATGTTATGCACAGCGAATATTATGAGATTGCCCCCCAGGCAGCGGAGGAGATTAATAAAGCTAAAGAACAAGGCGGACGGGTCATTGCCGTAGGCACTACCAGCGTAAGAACCCTGGAAACTGCCGGCAATGCCAAGGGGTTGGTATTACCCGGTTCGGGCATGACTGATATTTTTATTTACCCCGGTTATAAATTTAAAATAATTGACGGTTTGATTACCAACTTTCACCTGCCCAAGTCTACTTTATTGATGTTGGTAAGTGCTCTGGCGGGCAGGGAAAAAATATTGGCTGCTTACCGTACGGCAGTACAGGAAAAATACCGTTTCTTCAGCTTTGGAGATGCCATGCTGATTATTTAGGAGGAAACATGCCGGTTAAAATTATTATTGAAAAGGAAGAAAAACATACCAGAGCCAGGCTGGGCAAACTTTACACACCCCACGGGGTGGTGGAGACACCCATTTTTATGCCTGTGGGTACCCAGGCAACCGTTAAAACCATGACACCCGAAGAAGTATGGGAGACAGGCGGCCGGCTGATACTCAGCAATACTTATCATCTGTACCTACGGCCGGGACACGATTTAATCCGGGAGGCCGGCGGGCTGCATCGCTTTATGAACTGGCACGGGCCTATACTGACAGACAGCGGCGGCTTTCAAGTTTTCAGCTTAGGCCCCTTGAGAACCATTACCGAGGAAGGCGTTGAGTTTCGTTCCCATATTGACGGTTCCAAGCATTTTTTTACGCCGGAAAAAGTGATGGAAATAGAACAGGCACTGGGAGCAGACATTGCCATGGTTTTTGATGAATGTGCCCCCTACCCCTGTGACCGGGAGTATGCTCTGGCTGCCTTAGAACGCACAACCCGCTGGGCAGCCAGGTGCCAAAAGGCTCATCACAGGAAAGACCAGGCCTTGTTCGGGATTATTCAAGGCGGTGTTTTTAACGACCTGCGTGCACGCAGTGCCCGTGAATTAATGGAATTGGACTTTCCCGGTTATGGCATCGGGGGATTGTCGGTGGGGGAGCCGAAAGAATTGATGTATGATGTTTTAGATCATTTAATTCCCTTGTTGCCTAAGGACAAGCCCCGTTATTTAATGGGGGTGGGTTCGCCTGATTGCCTGATTGAAGGTGTGATACGCGGGGTTGATATGTTTGATTGTGTGCTGCCCACCCGAATTGCCCGCAATGGAGCAGTGTTTACTCATAAAGGCCGCTTAACTGTGCGCAATGCTGAATATGCCAAAGATTTTCGGCCTTTGGATGAACAATGCGACTGTTATACCTGTCGCAATTATTCCCGTGCTTATATCCGGCACTTAATAAAAGCAGATGAAGTATTGGGAATTCGCTTAACAACCATCCATAATTTGCATTTTATTCAGCGTTTAATGGATAAAATAAAAGAAGCCATCCGGCAAGACAGGCTGTTAGAGTACCGGGCTGAATTTTTATCCCATTTCCAGGCAGGTTAAATTTGTGCTGTTGGCAGGGAAAACCTGACATGAAGCAGAAAAAGTTGTTATGCTAGCAGAAAGGAGGGTGCAATTTGGATTTAGGACCACAAACGGCTTCTATTATTTATATTGTTGCCTTGTTTGCCATTCTTTACTTTTTAATGATCCGGCCGCAACAAAAAAGACAAAAGCAGCATGCTGCCATGATCAAAGCATTAAATATTGGCGACAATATTATAACCGTTGGCGGACTGCTTGGCTCGATTGTAAAGATTAAAGACAACACGGTTGTTATCAGAGTGGCAGATAAAGTACACATCGAGGTATTAAAAAACGCCATTGCTCAAGTGACAGAAAAGAAAGAAACCGAGTAATCGATTAGAAAAGAGAGTAGGCAAGGCCTACTCTTTTTACAATCAATGCGTTAAATACAGGAGTGAAGCAAGGATGAGTATCACCCTTGAAGACGTCAAGCAGAATCCTGTGGTGGATGCCTGCATTAGGAAAGGCAATGAATATTTGGGAGTTATGGGGTTCACAGAACACAGTTACCGCCATATTAACCTGGTGGCCAGCATTGCCAGAAATATTTTAGAAAAACTGGGCCGGCCGGCCCGGGAGTGCGAGCTGGCAGCCATTGCGGGCTATTTGCATGATATCGGCAATGTTATCAGCCGTAATGATCATGGTATTTCCGGTGCCAATATCGCATTTAATCTGCTGTTAAATATGGGTATGCCGCCGGATGAAGTTTGTACGGTGGCCTCAGCCATTGCCAACCACGAAGAACAGTACGGTTATCCTGTCAATGCGGTGGCGGCGGCTTTGATTGTAGCGGATAAGTCGGACGTTCACCGGTCAAGGGTGCGTAACCAGGACTTTGCCACCTTTGATATTCATGATCGGGTTAACTATGCTGCTTCACATGCTTTTGTTTATGTTAATGATGACCGCCGCACCATCACCATGGAGCTAAGCATTGATATAGAAATTTGTCCGGTGATGGAGTATTTTGAAATATTTCTCACACGAATGATACTATGCCGCCGCGCAGCCAATTACCTTGGCTGCAATTTTGAGTTAGTAATTAACGGCGCCAAGCTGTTATAAACGCTCATACTTAATTGACATGCGATTTTGGCAGGTATATAATTAAATTTGTTTATTTGCAGTATATAAAGGGGGAAATTGGAGATGAAATGGGGCAAGGTACTCAGACTGTTCGCAGTTATTATTGCCGTAGCTGTTATTGCTGTTGCCGGCACACAGCCCATCTTCCCAAATGTCAAATGGTTGCCTTTAACCAAAGAAATTCCGCTGGGCCTGGATTTGCAGGGCGGTGTGCATGTAACCCTGGAGGCTAAAGATACGCCGCAGGCCAAGGTGAATGACGAAACCATGAAGCAATTGCTGGAAACCATTGAACGGCGGGTAAATGCCTTTGGTGTAGCCGAACCAATTATCCAGCGGGAAGGCAAAAACCGAATTATTGTCGAGCTGGCAGGTATTAAAGATCCGGAAAAGGCTGTTAATGAAATAATAAAAACAGCTTATCTGGAATTTAAAACCGAAGACGGTAAGACAATCCTTACCGGTGCTGATTTGAAAAATGCGGTAGAATCAAAGGACGCTGTTTCCGGTTTGGTGGAAGTGGATCTTGAATTCAACAAAGAAGGCACAGAAAAATTTGCCGCCGCCACCTCTGCCAATGTCGGCAAGCGGATAGCCATCATCTTGGACGGTCAAGTTTTACAAAACCCTGTGGTACAAGAACCCATTACCGGAGGTAAAGCCCGCATTACCGGTTACAACAGTTTGGAAGAAGCCCATACCATTGCCGTACTGCTGAAATCCGGTGCCCTCCCCCTGAAAACGGATGTTATCGAAAAGCGTACCGTAGGCCCCACCTTGGGTGCTGATTCCCTGGATAAATCGATTAAAGCAGGCATCATTGGCATTATTGCAATTTTAGCTTTTATGCTGGCTTATTACCGGATACCAGGCATGGTGGCCAATGTTGCACTGGTAGTATACGCACTGATTGTGCTGGGTATTTTTGCGGCCATGCATGTGGTGCTGACGCTGCCGGGAATAGCTGCTTTCCTGTTGTCTATGGGTATGGCGGTGGATGCCAATGTTATTATATTTGAACGCTTAAAAGAAGAACTGAAAAGCGGCAAAACACTGCGTACGGCCATTGATGCCGGATTTAAGCGGGCCTTGGTGGCGGTGCTGGATTCCAACGTAACCACCTTGATAGCCGCTGCCGTACTGTTTTACTATGGTTCCGGCCCCATTAAGAGCTTTGCGGTGGCCCTGTCTGTAGGCATTTTAACCAGTATGTTTACGGCCATTACCTTTACCAAATGGCTGCTGCACAGCACGGCTGATACCGGCATCAAAAACACAAAACTCTACGGGGCGTAAGGGAGGTAAAAAGTATGTTTCATATCATTAAAAATCGTAAGATATACTATATTCTCTCCCTGGCCATCATTGTCCTGGGGCTGGTTTCATTAACCACCCGGGGGCTTAACCTGGGTATCGATTTCACCGGCGGCAACCTGGTGGAATTAAGGTTTAATAACCCCACAACAGTGGAACAAGTACGGACGGCCTTAGATGAATATGATTTGGCCGACAGCAAGATCCAGAGCAGCGGCGAAAACACCTTTATTATCCGGACTAAAGCGATGTCCCAACAGGAAAGCGACAAAGCCTTTAACGGCATCAGTGAAAAACTGGGCGGGGCTACCCTGTTGCGCAATGAGCTGGTAGGGCCGGTCATCGGTAAGGAATTAACCCGTCAGGCTTTAATGGCTTTGGCAATTGCATCAGTACTGATGGTACTGTACATTACCTGGCGTTTTGAATTTTTGCAGGCGATGGCTGCCATCGGTGCCCTGCTGCACGACGTGCTGGTGATGGTAGGTATGGCCTCCCTGCTGCAAGTTGAAATAGACAGCTCCTTTGTGGCAGCTGTATTAACCATTATTGGTTATTCCATTAACGATACAATTGTTATATTTGACCGTATTCGTGAAAACCTGCGTCAGAACCGTAAAGAAGATTTGGCTGACCTGGTTAACAAATCTTTGTGGCAGACCATGGCCCGTTCCATCAATACCGTGTTGACTGTGGTGTTTGTGTTGTTGTCCCTGTTCTGGTTTGGTGGCAGCACCATCCATAACTTTGTCACCCTGTTGCTGATCGGTATTATCAGCGGAGCCTACTCATCCATCTTTAACGCCGGCCCTGTCTGGTATGATTTAAGGCGCTTGAACAGGGAACGCAAACGTGCTGCCAAGGCAGCTGCCTAAAATAAAAATACTGCGCGGGGTAACCCCTCGCGTTAATTTTTTATAACTGCAAGGAGGAAGTTTATGCTGGAGCAAATAAAAAGCGAAATGTCCCGCAACCGTATTATTGTGACTGTTATCGGACAGGATAGGGTTGGCATTATTGCCCGGGTTGCCACCATACTGGCAGACCATCAAATTAATATTCTGGATATCAGCCAAACAATTTTGCAAGAGTTTTTTGCTATGGTGTTAATTGCCGACATGGAAAAGAGTTCCCTGGAGCTTGACTCGTTAAAAGAAAAACTAAATCAACTGGGGAAAGAAATGGGTGTCAAAATTGAAGCCCAGCACGAGGATGTTTTTCGCTATATGCACCGCATTTAGTCATAGGGTTAAATGAGCAGGAGGTTGTCATGTACAGCATCAATGAAGTTTTAGAAACCATACGCATGGTGCAAGAAGAAAATCTGGACATTCGCACCATTACCATGGGTATCAGCCTGCGGGATTGTGCGGATGCTGATTACAAAAAAGCTTGTCAAAAAATATATGACAAGATAACCGGCCGGGCTGCCAACCTGGTGCGTGCCGGAGAGGAAATAGAGCGGGAATACGGTATTCCTATTATTAACAAACGAATTTCTGTTACCCCTGTGGCACTGGTGGCAGAAAGCAGCAATGCCGATAATTATACTGCCTTTGCGGAAGCAATGGATCGTGCGGCTAAAGAAGTTGGCGTTAATTTTATTGGCGGTTTCTCTGCTTTGGTTCATAAAGGTTTTACTAAAGGTGACCGCATTTTAATTAACTCCATCCCGGAGGCCTTATCTGTCACCGAGCGGGTGTGTTCATCCGTTAATGTGGGTTCTACCAAGGATGGCATCAACATGGATGCGGTCTATCTGATGGGACAGGTCATTAAAGAGTGTGCCGAACGTACCGCCCCGCAAGACGGGCTGGCCTGCGCCAAGCTGGTGGTATTTTGCAACGTGCCGGAGGATAACCCCTTTATGGCCGGTGCTTTTCACGGTGTGGGAGAGCCGGAGTGTACCATTAACGTAGGGGTCAGCGGTCCCGGCGTGGTGAAAAATGCAGTAGAAAAAGTAAAGGGTTGCGATTTTGGCACTTTGGCAGAAACCGTGAAAAAAACTGCCTTTAAAATAACCAGAATGGGCGAACTGGTGGGCCGGGCAGCCGCCCAAAAATTGGGGGTGCCTTTCGGAATTGTTGACCTGTCCCTGGCGCCTACGCCTGCTGTCGGAGACAGTGTGGCGGAAGTATTAGAGGCTATGGGCTTGGAAACCTGCGGTACCCACGGTACCACAGCGGCGCTGGCTCTTCTGAATGATGCAGTGAAAAAGGGCGGCGCCATGGCTTCCTCTTATGTAGGCGGTCTTTCCGGGGCATTTATACCCTTAAGCGAAGATGCCGGCATGATTAGGGCTGCTGAGCAAGGGGTATTAACGTTAGAAAAACTGGAGGCCATGACCTGCGTATGTTCGGTGGGCTTAGACATGATTGCCGTTCCCGGGGATACCACAGCGGAAACCATTGCAGCAATTATTGCTGATGAAATGGCCATCGGCATGGTGAACTTTAAGACCACTGCCGTACGCATTATTCCCGCCCCCGGCAAAAAAGTGGGGGATCATGTGGAGTTTGGCGGCTTACTGGGACATGCACCGATAATCCCAGTAAAAACAGCTGCTGCAGTAGATTTTGTGTCCCGTGGCGGACGCATACCGGCTCCCATACAGAGTTTGAAGAACTAGTGCTGTTGTTTTTCAGACAGGCAGTTAATAGCTGCCTGTCTGAAAAGTACTGTGGGCTGTTGAGTGCCGGAGCACCGGAAAATCAAGGGCCTTTTTCTTTTGCCTCTGTGGCGAAAATTTCGTTCGGCAGATGCTTTATGTTATAATGCTCTTGAAAAAAGGTTTACGAATGTTGCCGAAGGCAAGGTTTATCAAACTGTTGATAAAATTTTGGCATGAGGTGTATTTGTGCAGCCCCTTGTATTTGTTATCAAACCGGAACATGCGAAAACCCGCCTGGATGTTTTTTTAGCGGGTGTTTGCCAGGATATCAGCCGGTCTTATATACAAAAACTGATCGATGAAGCAATGGTGACAGTAGACGACCGGCCGGTTAAGGCCAACCATAAATTAAAAGCCGGTGAAAAAGTTTGCCTGATTGTCCCGCCGGCGGCGGAATTGAAGGTGGAACCTGAGAACATTCCGTTAGACATTTACTATGAAGACAGTCACTTAATAGTCGTGAATAAACCCAGGGGGATGGTTGTTCACCCGGCTGACGGTACTGTTTCAGGCACTCTGGTAAACGCCCTGCTGTACCATTGTCAGGACTTGTCAGGCATCAACGGTGTGATGCGTCCCGGTATCGTCCACAGATTAGACAAGGATACTTCCGGCCTTCTGATGGTGGCCAAAAATGATAATGCTCATCAAGCGCTGGCTCAACAGTTGAAAGATCGCACAGTGACCAGGCGCTACCTTGCCCTTGTCCATAACAACCTAAAAGAAGAACAGGGAACGGTTAATGCGCCCATTGGCCGTGACCCCAGGGACAGACAAAAGATGGCGGTTATTGAACGCAACTCCAAACCGGCCGTGACTCATTACCGGGTGGTGGAACGGTTTGGCCGTTACACCTTAATTGAGTGCCGCCTGGAAACAGGGCGCACTCACCAAATCAGAGTGCATATGTCGTACCTGGGATTTCCGCTGGTGGGTGACCCCAAATATGGGCCAAGCAAACCTCATTTCAACTTGGACGGTCAACTGCTGCATGCCATGGTGCTGGGTTTCCGGCATCCGGTCAGCGACACTTACTTGGAATTTACAGCCCCGCTGCCCCGGGTGTTTGCAGATGTTCTGCAGTATTTAAGGGAAAATTTTACACCGTAAAGATCTTCAGCCAATACCAGATAAAAAGAATGTCCCGGGGTACACTAAAAGCCGGGAGGGTTTGGCGTGGAACAGCTTAAACATCAATTGTGTGCGCTGCGGGAAAGGATAGATGCGCTGGCCAGGAATATGGAAAAAATGAAACTGGCTGAGTATGTGGCACTGTTGGAGGATACCAGGCGCTTGCTATGGGTGAACTTTATTTCAGGCATTGCCCGGGGCTTAGGTATTGCGGTGGGTTTTACAATTTTGGGTGCGGCGGTACTGTATTTTTTGCAAAAATTATTATTGCTTAACTTGCCGCTGGTAAGTGATTTTATTGCGCAGATTGTTCAAATGGTGCAAATAAAAATGTATTGAAGAAAACTAGCGAAACCAGTTGAGCGCTTCGACGAAAAGGGCGGTCACTCCGGCGGCCATTAAGGGGCCTACCGGCTGACCGTTAAAGAACAGTATACCGATCACCGACCCTAAAATAAGACCAAAAATAATGCCTGGGTTTATCTGCATCAACTTTAAACCCTCACTGTTTAAATGAGTGGCCAGCACGCCAGCCAAAACAGCCAGCAGGCCGGGCAAAGAGGTTATATTATATAGAAGTTCGCCGGTTGTAACTTTGTCGGTGGCGATGGGAATAAGGATTGAGAGAAGCAGAAAAAGCAAACCCACCTCTAAACCGTGGGTTTCCAGATAAGGAAACAGTATTTCCAGTTTGCTGAATTGCAGGACTAGCAAAATACAGGCACAGACGGAAATGAGATTAGACCTGGCTGCCAGACCGATGAGAAGTAATATGAGCATGGAAATTTCGCCCCCGTGCATTGTCTTAGCTCCTTTTCCGGACAAGTTTATTACAATATATGCACACCTGTCCGGTTCTAGCACAAAGGGCAGACCCCCGGCCGGCAGGCCGGGGCTGTGCTGCAACGGCATTTTAGGGTTCAGGCAGAGGGTCACCAATCAGCGCAGTCCCTGCTTAATAAATGTTTACGTTCTCTGCAGTACCGCCTTTAATGTATCCGCCCTGAGACCAGCCCGCAAGGCTTCCAGGGCCAGAACTTCATGGGGATTAATGTTGCCCATGTTGACATTGGGGCCAAAACGGATAATTAGTTCCTGCTGCTGTTCTTTAAGCGGCGCTTCCCAAATTAATTTAGAAGCGTCCCGGACGCTGTAAACTAATTCTTCCAGTTCGGACATAATGAGATTGCCTTCCCGGTCGTACAGTCCTACAGCTTTGCCTGATTCCCGCCCCTCCACTATAACATGGCAGGCGCCGCAGGACAGGTCATGGTTAACTAACCTGATAATATCTTTTATCTCAAATTCGTTGTCAGGGTCTTTTTTACCTACCTCTGAAAGTACCTTAAAACCCATTTCGCAGGCTGTGGAGATGGCCTGGGCGCGCAGCTGCAAACTCATATCAATGGTGCCGTCAGAAATTTCTACCGCAGTAAAGCCAAAATCTCGGGCCATTGCCAGGTATTGCCGCAGCTTGTCTTGGAGCACCGCCACTTCTAAAAAGGTACCACCTGGGTAGATGTCCACACCGTGGGAGGTAACCAGATGAATTTTTTCCTCCAGAACCTCATTGTAATACAGTGCGGCGGTACCAAAACCCAACTTTAAAAAATCAATATAATCACCTGCCAAATTTAACAAATCTCTGGTTTCTCCCAAACCAAGGCCTTTGTCAATAATCATGGTAATACCGGTGGTGCGTGGCTTAGCGGTCCGTTTTCCCATCGGAAATTGCAGCAGTTCCTGCCACATTTTTTCTGTCCCTTTTTTGGTCATCAGGCTAACACAACTCCTTTCCGGGCTCGCTCACGGTTAAGCGAGATCCCTCTGGCACCTCCTGTACATACCCGTATCTTTGGGAGTGGTTTACCTGAGTTTAATCTATGCCAACAGTAGAGCAGAGGTCACATGTTTCAGAGATCGCCATTATTTACCTGTCCATCCTTATTTCCCCTTGGCATCTCCGGCAAAGGCTTACGGGCTACCAGCAGCTCATGGGGGCGACCGGCCAGGCTGTTATAAATATAAGCCGGCCTGGCTACCGGTTTGACCATGATTTGTTTTGAGACTTGCTGATCTTCCGGGCTGTTAGACGGCTGGGAAGCCTGGATGGCTCTGACCTTAATCAAAAAGAAGGCCAGTAATCCCGCCGTTGCTGCCAGTCCGGCGGCAGCCCAAAACATGATGTGCTGTCCGATGCCCACCAGCCAGCCAAACAAGGGGGGGCCTGCCGCAACACCAAGAAAACGAACGCCGCCGTACAGGGAAGTGACCAGCCCCCGTTCATCTTTATCTGTGGATCCTGTAATCAAAGTATTTAAACAGGGCAATACCAAACCGGTGCCGATGCCGGCCAGCGAGATGCCGCCGAAAAAAGCATAAATATTGTTAAATACGGGCAGCGTCAGCAGGGAAGCTGCCATTAGGCCCAGACCGGAAACAACCAGCCACTTCATAACGGCTACATGCTTTTTAATTAAAGCTCCGGTAATATAAGAGGTGGTGCTCATAAATAAGACAGGCACAGCCAAGGCAGCTCCTTTTAGTAGGCCATCCATGCCAAATTTTTTTTCCAGATAATCTGACAAATAAAATAACACGCCAAACAGGATTAACAAGGCGGCTGATCCGGCGAAAAAGCAGCTGAGCAGTAAAGGCGCTTTCTTTTTAAAGATTTTTCGGATGGCGTTAAGGTACTGCTTTACTGTTTTGGGTTCTTGTTGCCTGTCAGGTTCTTTGGTGAGAAGCCAGACGGCTAATATTACCACGGCAATAATCAGGGGGAAGAAGAAAAAGACAGCCCACCAGGCAATCAGGCCAAGTAAAGAACCCAAAATGGGGCTGGCCACTTTACCCATGCCGTTGGCAGCCTCGATAACCCCCAGAGATTTAGCCCTTTCTTTTCCCTGCCAAAGGTCGCCGCAAAAGGCCATAGCGATGGGGGCGGTGCCCGCCGCACCGATGCCCTGAATAATCCTGCCCCCCAAAATTAAAGGAAAAGCCTGTTCTTTTAAAAAAACAGCGCCTCCCCCGGCGATTAAACCGCCCAGCCCATAAAGAAACAGGCTGGGAATAATTACTTTTTTACGCCCGAAACGATCGGATAAAAAACCGGCTAAAGGGATAACCAGGCCAGCCGGAACTGAAAAAAGGGTTATGATCAGGCTGATCTGCATTTGAGATACCCGGAGAGTTTTGGCCATTTGCGGCAGTACCGGAATTAACATGGAATTTCCCAAGACCATAATCAGTGGCACCCCGGCCAGGGCGGCCAGGGTAAATTTATTTACCGGTTTATTTTTATCTCCTGCTGCGGCTGCCTGTGCCAAACATACCACGTCCTTTATATAAACTTTAAAATAAGGGCAAATGTATTCTTTCTCTGAAAACTTATTGCTATGCATTTTCCCCTCTGCTGCGGCATATCTAAGAATAGGTAATGCTGACAAGCGGCGGAGGTTAATTATGTTTTATGTTGCCGATAAAATTGTCATAGCCATGGCCTTGCTGCGTTGTTGTTCGGCCAGCTTGGAATTAACGGCTGCTTTTCTGATGATAAAGTTTGGCAGAGTGGAAACGGCTTTGAAAATTAATGCTTTACTGGCTATGGTGGGTCCTACGGTGATGGTGTTGGTGACCACCCTGGGCCTGGTGGGGCTGGCCGGTAAAGTTTCATTAAGCAAAATGGGCATTATCCTGGCCGGGGTGGCACTTATTTTTTACGGTATCAGCCGACCGTAACCCAGATGAGACAATCTTGCCGGGGCTTATGAGGCTCAGGCATCTGTCAGTACCGTGCAGCGCAGGCATTTGCTGCGGTCATCACAAGCGGATGGGTCGACAGTCCGGTATAAACATTTCTTAATGGCATCCGGTGGTTGACAGGGGCGGCGGCGGGTGCTAAACTTATACCAGCAAAACCTTTAATTTGGTCCAGTGAGGCCGGTAAGGAACATAAAGAACCTTATTTTAGGTTAAACTATGCGTGCTTACCGTAACGGTAAGCGTTTTTAATGCCTATTGGCTGGAGGTGTCCATTAATTTTATGAATGAGCGGGATCTCAAGGAAAAGGCGCAGATTCTGGACGACAAAGGAATGAGACGGGCGCTGGTGCGGATTGCCCATGAAATTATTGAACGCAACAAAGGGGTAGAAAACGTAGCTTTAATCGGTGTACGCCGCCGCGGAGTTCCTCTGGCCCAGCGACTGGCCAAATTTATCAGTGACATTGAAGGCACCACTGTGCCGGTGGGGATTTTAGATATTACCCTCTACAGGGATGATTTAACTACCCTGGCTAATCAGCCCCAGGTTCACCAAACAGAAGTGAACTTTCCGGTTACCGGCAAAAAACTGGTGCTGGTGGATGATGTGCTTTACACAGGCCGTACGGTGCGGGCTGCCCTGGATGCCATTATGGATCTGGGCCGGCCGGAAGTGGTGCAACTGGCGGTGTTAATTGACCGGGGACACCGGGAAATTCCTATCCGGGCAGATTATGTGGGGAAAAACGTTCCCACTTCTCGTAAAGAGGTGATTTCCGTCCGGTTAACCGAGATTGACGGCGAAGAAAGAGTTGTTATTTTAGAAGGAACAGAATAACTCTACCTGACAAACCTTTAAAAGCGGTCCAGTGAGGCCGGCAAGGTGATTCCCGGGTGGGAATGCAGGCAGCAATGCAAAGATTGCTGAATTTATAGCCTTATTGCCGGCCTCAGCCAGGTATTACAACCTGGTTGGGGCTGTTTTATTTGTAACCTGTAACTGCTAACCAATAATTTAAAGGAGGGATGGGTGTGTTTTGGCAAAGAAAGGACCTGCTTGGCTTAAGACAACTGACACCGGAGGAAATAAACCTGATTCTGGATACTGCGGTACCTATGAAGGAGATAATCGGCCGCAAAATTAAAAAAACACCCACTTTGCGGGGACGCAGTATGGTAACCCTGTTTTATGAAAACAGTACCCGCACCAGAGCCTCCTTTGAGCTGGCAGCCAAGTTTCTCAGCGCCGACACCATAGGACTGGCCGCCTCCGGCAGCTCGGTGGCCAAAGGTGAAAGCCTGCGGGATACCGGCCTTACTCTGACGGCCATGGGAGTAGATGTGGTGGTGATGCGCCACCCGGCCAGCGGTGCTGCTGAGTACCTGGCTAAATGCATACCGGCGGCAGTAATCAATGCCGGAGACGGCACCCACGAGCACCCAACCCAGGCCCTGCTGGACCTGTTCACCATCAGAGAAAAAAAGGGGAGCCTGGCAGGACTGAAGGTAGCCATCGTAGGAGATATTCTGCACAGCCGGGTGGCCAGATCAAATATATGGGGACTCAGCAAACTGGGGGCGGAGGTAAGGGTAGCAGGGCCGAGCACCTTGCTGCCGCCGGAACTTGAACAATTAGGAGTTAAAGTATTTACAGAAGTGGAAGCCGCCCTGGAGGGGGTAGATGTAGTAAATGTATTGCGCATCCAATTAGAAAGGCAACAGCAAGGCTTATTTCCCACCCTGCGAGAGTACAGCCGTTTATTCGGTATCAACCAGAAGCGGCTGCAATTAACCGCACCGGATGCCTTAATCATGCATCCGGGCCCCATGAACCGGGGCGTGGAGATTGATCCACAGGTGGCCTACGGCAGCCGGTCGGTCATAAATGAGCAGGTTACTAACGGGGTGGCAGTTCGCATGGCGTTATTATACCTGTTAACAGGAGGTGAATATCATGCGCTTGCTCATTAAGGGCGGCACGGTTGTTGACCCGGTGGCTGACAGCTTAACCACAGCTGATATTTTGGTGGATAACGGCTTCATATTAGAGATGGGTGATGACCTGACAGATCCCGCCGCCCGGGTTATTGAAGCCGGCCGGCAATACGTTTGTCCCGGTTTGTTAGATATGCATGTCCACCTGCGGGAGCCCGGCTACGAGTACAAAGAAGATATCCTTAGCGGCACCCGGGCCGCAGCTATGGGTGGCTTTACCGCAGTGGCTTGCATGCCCAATACCAACCCGGTGGCAGATCATGGGGCAGTAATCAGCTATATTAAAGAAAAAGCCCGCCAGGCCGCTGTGCAGGTATATCCCATCGGAGCCTTGACCAAAGGGTCGCAGGGCAAAGAGATGACTGAAATGGCAGATTTAAAGGAAGCCGGGGCAGTGGCCCTGTCTGATGACGGCCGACCGGTGACGGATGCCGGCACCATGTACAGAATTATGCAGTATGCTGCCATGTTGGGATTGACGGTAATCTCCCATTGTGAGGATGTAAACCTGGCTGCTGACGGTCAAATGCATGAAGGGGCTGTTGCCGCCATGCTGGGGTTAAAAGGGATACCCCCGGCTGCCGAAGAAGTAATGGTAGCCAGGGATATCCTGCTGGCTGAGGCCACCGGCTGCCGGCTGCATATTGCTCACCTTAGCACCCGGGGCAGTGTGCGGCTGGTGCGGGAGGCCAAAGCAAGGGGGGTCAGAGTTACTGCTGAGGCTACGCCCCATCATTTTACACTGACGGATGAGGCAGTGCAGGGATTTAATACCAACGCAAAAGTAAACCCGCCTTTGCGCCGGCAGGAGGATGTGGCGGCTGTGCAGGAGGGGCTGCGGGACGGCACCATAGATGTTATTGCCACCGATCATGCTCCCCATGCTTACCACGAAAAAGATGTAGAGTTTGCCTATGCGCCCAACGGCATGATTGGCCTGGAAACCGCCGTAGGACTGGTATTTACCCGGCTGGTGCAGCCGGGGGTGCTTACCGTACCCCAGGCGGTGGCCAAACTGAGCTGGCATCCCAGACAGGTGCTGGGGCTGCCCGGCGGCAGACTGCTGCCCGGCACAGAGGCAGACATTACCGTAATTGATCCCCACTGCAGTGAAGTGGTGGACCCTGCCAAATTGCAAAGCAAAAGCAAAAACACGCCTTTTGCCAGATGGAAATTAACCGGCTTGCCGGTACTGACGATGGTAAAGGGCAGGGTTGTTATGCAAGAAAGACAACTCCTGGTGTAAATCAATACTAGATAATTATACAGTTTAATGTATAATTATACAAAGAAGCAACTTGACGGAGGTGTCTTTGCATCATGCAAGCATATTTAGCCTTGGAAGACGGAACTGTATATGCCGGCACGGGTTTTGGTGCCGGCGGCGAACAATGGGGAGAAGTGGTATTTAATACCGGCATGACCGGTTATCAAGAGGTGTTAACCGATCCCTCCTATTGCGGTCAAATAGTGGTAATGACTTACCCGCTGATTGGTAATTACGGCATTAATAAAGATGATTTTGAGGCTAAGAGTTCTTTTGTGCGGGGCTTTGTGGTTAAAGAAGCCTGTTACCGCCCCAGCAACTGGCGGGTCAGCAATAAAATAGATGAATTTCTGGCCCGGCAGGGTATCATCGGTATTGCCGGCATTGACACCCGGGCTTTGACCAGGCGTATTCGCAACTACGGTACCATGCGCGGTGTAATATGCACCGGAGCGGTCGACCCCCGTGAACTGGTAGAAAAAGCCAAATCATGCCCGCCAATTTCCGGACAGGAGCTGGTGCCCACCGTAGCTACCAAGGAAATTTACACGGTGCCCGGCAGCGGACCCCGGATAGCATTGCTGGATTTTGGTGCTAAAGCCAATATTATTCGCTGTCTTAATAACCGCGGTTGTGAAGTGATTGTGCTGCCGCCCACCACCGCTGCGGCGGACATACTGGCTTTAAATCCCCAGGGAGTTATGCTGTCCAACGGTCCCGGCGACCCCACCGACGTGCCCTATGCCATTCAAACCGTCAAGCAGCTCATCGGTCAGCTGCCGATTTTCGGCATATGCCTGGGCCATCAAATTCTTGGTCTGGCTGTGGGAGGGAAAACCTACAAATTAAAGTTTGGTCATCGGGGCGCCAACCACCCGGTTAAGGATTTGGTCAGCGGCCGGGTGTATATCACATCTCAGAATCATGGTTTTGCAGTGGCTGCCGAATCGCTGCCGCCGGATGTTGCAGTGTCCCATCTCAACTTAAACGATAATACCGTAGAGGGCTTGTGCCATAAGTATCTGCCGGTTTTCTCGGTGCAGTATCACCCGGAAGCCGCACCCGGTCCCATGGATTCAGAATATCTGTTTGACCGCTTCCTGGCAAACATTACGCAACAGGCAGCAAGTTGAAGGAGGTAACTCATGCCCAAAAAGCAAGGGATACAAAAAGTGTTGGTGATTGGCTCCGGTCCCATTGTTATCGGTCAGGCAGCGGAGTTTGATTATGCCGGCACCCAGGCCTGCCGCTCTTTGCGGGAAGAGGGTTTGGCAGTGGTGCTGATAAACTCCAACCCTGCCACCATCATGACAGATGCCGACATGGCCGATAAAGTTTATATCGAACCACTGACGCCCGAGTTTGTCACCCGGGTAATTCGGCAGGAGAAGCCGGACGGCCTGCTGCCTACCCTGGGAGGACAGGTGGGACTTAACATTGCCCTGCAGTTGGCGGAACAGGGAATTTTAGAGGAAGAAGGGGTTGCCCTGCTGGGCACCCCCCTGGATGCCATCCGCAAAGCAGAAGACAGGGAAATGTTTAAGTTGATGATGGAACAAATTGGTGAGCCGGTGCCTGAAAGCGCCATTGTTTGTTCTGTCAGGGAAGCGGTGGAGTTTGCGGACTCCATCGGCTACCCGGTAATTGTGCGGCCGGCTTATACCCTGGGGGGAACAGGCGGCGGCCTTGCCCACAGCCGGGATGAACTGGCGGCTGTTGCCGTGAAGGGACTTAAACACAGCTTGATTGGGCAAATACTCGTAGAGCGCAGTGTGGCCGGGTGGAAAGAAATAGAGTATGAAGTCATGCGGGACAGCGCGGATAACTGTATTACTGTTTGCAATATGGAAAATATTGATCCGGTAGGTGTTCATACCGGCGACAGCATTGTGGTGGCCCCCTCACAAACCCTGAGCGACCGTGAATACCAGATGCTGCGCAGTGCAGCCATAAAAATTATCCGGGCCCTGGGTATTGAGGGAGGGTGCAATGTTCAGTTTGCCCTGGATCCCCACAGTTTTAAATATTATGTCATTGAAGTAAATCCCCGGGTCTCACGTTCCTCAGCCCTGGCTTCCAAAGCTACCGGTTATCCTATCGCCAAAGTGGCGGCTAAAATTGCCGTCGGCCTGACCCTGGATGAAATACGCAATGCAGTGACCGGGCAAACCTATGCCTGTTTTGAACCGACGCTGGATTATGTAGTGGTTAAATTTCCCCGTTGGCCCTTTGACAAATTTACCGATGCGGACCGTTCCCTGGGTACCCAGATGAAAGCCACCGGTGAGGTGATGGCCATCGACCGTACCTTTGAGGCGGCCCTGTTAAAAGCTATCCGTTCACTGGAGATTGGCCTGGAAGCCCTGCAGCTGCCCGAAACGGCTGCCTGGCCCGACCGGCAGCTAGCCGACAAATTGAAGCAAGCAGAAGACCGGCGGATCTTTGTCCTGGCAGAATTTTTCCGGCGGGGCGGTACCGTTGAGGAAGCTCATACACTGAGCGGTATCGACAGGTTCTTTCTGGAAAAAATACAGGATGTGGTTAAATTTGCCGAAAACCTGCGGCAGGCAGCGGGGGGCTTAAGCCGGGAATTATTGCTGGCAGCTAAAAAGTATGGTTTATCGGATAACTACATCGGTTATTTAACCGGCCGGTCGGCGGAACAGGTAAGGCAGGCCAGGTTATCTTCAGGCCTTCAACCGGTTTATAAAATGGTGGATACCTGTGCGGCTGAATTTGCCGCGGTGACACCTTATTACTACTCCTGCTACGAATCAGAATCCGAGGCGCTGCCCACCCAGCGACCTAAAGTGGCGGTGCTGGGTTCAGGGCCCATCAGGATTGGACAAGGCATTGAGTTTGACTACTGTTCGGTACACTCGGTTTGGGCTCTTCGGGAAGAGGGGCTGGAGACCATCATTATTAACAATAACCCGGAAACTGTCAGTACCGATTTTGATACCGCCGACCGACTGTATTTTGAACCACTGGTGCCGGAGGACGTCTTAAATATCTTGGATCAAGAAAAGCCCCAGGGGGTAATTGTGCAGTTTGGCGGCCAAACCGCCATCAACCTGGCTAAACCGCTGGCTGCCGCCGGTTACCGGATAATTGGCACCACGGTCGATGCCATAGATCAAGCCGAAGATCGAAAAAGGTTTGATCAATTGCTGAGCCGGTTAAATATTGCCAGGCCGGCCGGACGAACCGCCTGTTCACTGGCGGAAGCGGCGGCCATTGCCGACGAAGTGGGTTTTCCGGTGCTGATACGCCCTTCCTATGTGCTGGGTGGCCGGGCTATGGAAATTGTCTATAACCAACAGGAACTTTTAGCTTACATGGAAAAGGCGGTTAAAGTAACGCCGGAACACCCGGTGCTGGTGGACCGCTACCTGGTAGGTCGGGAATTTGAGGTGGATGCTGTTTGCGATGGCAGTGAGGTTTTGATTCCCGGCATTATGGAACATATCGAACGGGCCGGTGTCCATTCGGGAGACAGCATGGCGGTTTACCCGGCCCAAACCTTGACCGGCCGGCAGACAGCCCGGATAGTTGATTACACCCGGCGCATTGCCCGGGCCCTGCAAGTTAAAGGGTTGGTTAATATCCAGTATGTGCTGCATGAAGATCAAATCTATGTCATTGAAGTTAACCCCCGTTCCAGCCGGACAGTTCCTTATTTAAGCAAAGTTACCGGCATCCCGATGGTGCACCTGGCTACCAAATGTGCTTTGGGGAAAACCCTGGCAGAATTGGGGTATCAAGGAGGGTTGGTGCCGGCTGCCGGTCTGGTGGCGGTTAAGGCGCCGGTATTTTCCTTCGGAAAACTGCTGGATGTGGATGTTTCCCTGGGGCCGGAAATGAAGTCCACCGGTGAGGTACTGGGCGTTGACAGGGATTTTTCAATGGCCCTGTACAAAGCTCTGCTGGCTGCCGGCAACCGATTTCCCAAACAAGGAACGGTGCTGGCCACCATTGCCGACCGGGACAAAGAAGAATCACTGCCCGTTATACAGGGGTTGCTGGAGTTGGGCTACAAGATATGCGCTACCCGCGGCACAGCGGATTATTTAGGCCGGCACGGTATTCCGGCGACCGTTGTCAACAAAGTGGGAGAAGGCGGGCAAACGATTGTAGACCTGATTAAAGCGGGCCAGATCAACCTGGTTATTAACACCATCAGCCGAGGAAAAGAGCCCTGGCGGGACGGCTTTAAAATCCGCCGGGCGGCCGTGGAACACGGTGTTCCCTGCCTGACTTCCATGGATACCGCCTGGGCAGTGGTAGAGGTGCTTTACGGCATCCAGGAAGGGGAAATCCCCGACTTAATTCCCCTGCAAAACTATCACAGCTTTGCCAAACGGTAACAAAATTAATATTAACAGGTTAGTGTTAGGGAGAAATTCTTGCCAAAATCCGCTTATAAAGAGTAAACTTAAGGCAGATTGCGGCAATTTAACAGGTGGGGGGATGGTTGTGTCTAAAGTATCAGATGCTAAAGTGGCGGCGGTTTTTCCTGTGGCGCCGGAAACTTATTATATGGAGTTAGAGGCTCCGGAGATTGCCCGGCTGGCTGTGCCGGGCCAATTTGTGCATGTAAGCTGCAGCAGTGCACATGATCCGCTGCTGCGCAGGCCCCTTTCCATCCACATGGTCAGCCGACAGCAGGGGATTGTAGCTTTGCTGTTCAGGGTAGTGGGTAAGGGTACAGCTATCCTGGCGCAAAAACGAACCGGTGATGTGGTTAACGTAATGGGGCCTCTGGGGCGCGGCTTTACTTTGCCGCTGCCGGGCTCCCGGGTAGCGCTGGCGGCGGGCGGTATCGGGGCGGCTCCCCTGGTCTTCCTGGCCCAGGAATTAGCCAATCTGAAATGCCCCATAACAGTATATCTGGGTGCCAAAAACAAAAAAAGCTTGCTTTGTGACGGGCAGTTTGTCCAGCTGGGGGCAGAAGTGGTGATTGCTACCGATGACGGTTCCTTGGGTTTTCAAGGAACTGTGCCGGACATGATGCGCCGTCACCGTGATTGGCGACGCACGGCCATGACTTACCTGTGCGGTCCCAAGGCAATGATGCAAGAAATATCGGCTATGCTGGCGTCAGCTGACGTGCCCGGGGAAGTAACCTTGGAAGAAAAAATGGGGTGCGGGGTGGGTGCTTGCCTGTCCTGTGCGGTTAAAATCGCTCATCATGGCCAAGTTAGGCAGCAAAGGGCATGTGCCGACGGTCCGGTATTTCCCTCCTGGCAGGTGGTGTGGGATTGAAACCTAATTTAGCAGTCAATGTGGGCGGTATTAAAATGAAAAACCCGGTCACCACCGCTTCCGGCACCTTTGGTTTTGGCCTGGAGTACCGGCCGTACTTTGATCTTAACCGGCTGGGGGCTGTAGTGGTCAAGGGAACAACCTGGGAACCGCGACAGGGGAATAAGACCCCCCGGCTGGTGGAAACACCGGCCGGCATACTAAATGCCATTGGCTTACAAAATCCCGGCGTGGATTACCTGGTGCAACATTATGCTCCGTATTTTGCAACCCTGCAAACCAAAGTTATTGTTAACATAGCCGGCAGCACGGTTGAGGAATATGCCCGGGTGGCGGAAAGGCTCAACGGTGTACCGGGCATTGCCGGGCTGGAAGTAAATATTTCCTGCCCCAATGTAAAAAAAGGGGGCTTGGCCTTTGGCAGCCGGCCGAGCACAGCCGCCCAGGTTACCAGGGCGGTTAAAGGGGCCACTGACCTACCGGTAATTGTCAAGCTGTCGCCCAATGTAACGGATATCGAAGAAATTGCCAAGGCGGTGGAAGAAGCGGGGGCAGATGGCTTGTCACTCATTAATACCCTGCTGGGAATGGCCATTGATATTCGCCGGCGTAAACCGGTACTGGGCAACGTTATGGGCGGTTTGTCCGGCCCGGCTGTAAAACCGGTGGCAGTACGGGCGGTCTGGCAGGTTTACCGGGCGGTCAAATTACCCATTATTGGCATGGGCGGCATCAGCACTGCTGCCGACGCTCTGGAATTTATCCTGGCCGGGGCAACCGCAGTGGCGGTGGGAACCGCCAGCTTTATCAATCCCCGGGCTGCTCTGGATGTACTTGAAGGGATTGAGTTGTACTTAAAAGAAAATAAAATTACTGACATTAAAGAACTGGTGGGTGCGGCACAGGTACCCGGCAACTAAGTTATTTATGGTGGGATGATATGGAAAACAAATTAAAATTGGCAAAAGAAAAATTAATTGTTGCCCTGGATGTTGATACCGGTGAGGCAGCCCTGGACCTGGTAAAAAAATTGTCAACCCAGGTGGGCATGTTTAAGGTGGGCATGCAGCTTTTTTACCAGGCCGGGCCTGATATAGTAAAACGGCTAAAAGAAGCCGGCGTGCGGGTCTTTCTTGATTTAAAGCTGCACGATATCCCCAACACAGTGGCGCAAGCGGCCCGGGGGCTGACCGCACTGGGGGCGGATATTATCAATGTGCATGCTGCCGGCGGGACTGCTATGATGCGGGCCGCTGCAGAAGCGGTGCGGGAACAGGCGGCGGCCCTTGGCCGGCCGGCCCCACGGGTAATCGCGGTGACGGTTTTAACCAGTATTGACCCGACGGCTTTTCAGTACGAGCTGGGGTTTACCTGTGATATTCAAAGAAAGGTGGCAGACTGGGCTCTCCTTACCCGCCAAGCAGGTTTGGACGGCGTGGTGGCGTCACCCCGGGAAATTGCCGTTATCCGCCGGGCCTGTGGGGAAGATTTTCTTATCATTACCCCCGGTATTCGACCGGCCTGGTCGGTGGCGGGCGACCAGAAACGCATTATGACACCGGCGGCCGCCCTTGGCCAGGGGGCCGGTTACCTGGTAGTGGGTCGCCCGATTACCGGCCAGGCTGACCCGGCGGCGGCGGCGCAAAAAATAATTACTGAATTGGCTGAGGTATTGTAAGATGCGGTTTGTGGTAATCATGCTGGCGACTCTTTTTATTGATTTGTTATCCAAGTTTTTTGTCATGCAGAAAATGTCTGAAGGGCAGTCAATTGCTGTCTGGCCGAACCTGTTTCACCTGACTTACATTCAAAATCCAGGGGCTGCCTTTGGCCTGCTGGCCGGCCAAACATGGTTTTTTATCGGCGTCACCGGCCTGGTGCTGGCAGGTATGGCGGTCGGCTATGGCTGGATCCGCCAGGCCGGCCCCCTGTACCAGTGGGCTTTTGGATTGGTGGCGGGGGGAGCGGTCGGCAACCTGGCGGACCGTATACGCTTCGGTAAAGTGATTGATTTTCTGGATTTTCGTATCTGGCCGGTTTTCAACCTGGCAGATACAGCCATATGTCTGGGTGTCGGGCTAATATTGCTGGATGCTCTGCGAGAGTTTCGCCGCCAACAAAGTTAACAATAATTAGTATTATGTAAACTCATCTTCATTATTATGGGAGTAGTTTTGCTCATAGCAACAAGGCAACGGCAGTAATTCAGGCGACCGGCAAACAGGGCCGGCTGACCATAACCGGGGGGTTGACAAATGACCAGAGAAGAAATTCTTGAAATTTTTACCAAAACAGGTGCCATGTTAACCGGGCATTTTCTCTTGACTTCCGGCAAACACAGCAACCGTTACTTCCAATGTGCCCAGGTGCTGCAATACCCGCAATACACTGAACGGTTGTGTCAAGCCCTGGCACAGCCGTTTGCCGGGCTGGACGTGGATACTGTGATTGGCCCGGCCATGGGAGGCATCCTGGTTTCTTATGAGGTGGCACGGGCGCTGGGGGCACGCAGCCTGTTTACGGAGCGAGAAAACGGCCATATGAAGCTGCGGCGCAACTTTTCTGTCTCACCTGGTGAAAGGGTGCTGGTGGTGGAGGATGTCATTACCACCGGCGGCTCGGTGGCTGAGGTAATCCAACTGGTGCGCAGTTTGGGCGGTCAGCCGGTGGGGGTGGGAGTACTGGTGGACCGCAGCGGCGGCCGGGTGGATTTGGGAGTCCGCACCGAAGCCTTGTTAAGAGTAACTGTGGAAACCTTTGAGCCGGCTGACTGCTCCATGTGCGCCCAAGGCTTGCCTGCCAGCAAGCCCGGCAGCCGACGGTTGTAAAAAGACAGAGAAATAAAACTTCTTGCATAAGCGCAAGCTATTAACAACTCAGATAGTGTTATTTTGGGGGCAGCAAATTGCCGAAGCACCGTTATCACAACTTATTGTGCCAAGATGAGCAGGGGTGGGGCGCCCAATCAGGCCGGCCAAGGCAGGTTGAACAAACAAGGACAGAATTTTGCAGTTGCTTCAGGGAGGGTCTGTCATGCCGACAACCAAAGGGATGATTTATATTATTATTGACTCCTTTCACCCCAGGGCGTTGGCACAGGGGCTTCAGCAAGGCAAACTGCCGGCCTTGTCCTTTCTGATTAAGAACGGCAGCCTGGATGAAGGCTGTGTTTCTAATTTTCCCACCATGACACCCGCCTGTACTTCCGCACTGGCTACCGGGGCACCGCCCAGCCGGCATACCGTTCCGGGCATTGTCTGGTACCACCGGGGCGAGCGAAGAATTATTAATTATAATTTTAATTGGTTATCGCTTTTTCAAAGGGGTTTGCAGCAAAAGGTTCAGGACCTGGTATTTAATTTAAACCACCGGCATCTCAGCTGGGAAGTACAAACTATTTATGAGCAATTGGAAGTTAAAGGCATCTTGACCGCTGCGGTAAACCCTTTTTTTTACCGTGCCAACACAGCATACTCTGTCCGCCTGCCCTTTATTATCAAATTACTGACCCTGTTTGAATTGTCAGACATGAAAATTTTCGGGCCGCAAGGTTTTTGCTTGGGTCAGTTATACCAGCCGCCGGGTAAGCTGCGGCAGATTATTAAAGATATACGATACTGGCGCAAGTTTGGTCTTAATGATGAATTTTCCGTCCGGGCGGCAGCATGGTTTTTGCAGCAAAAACAGCGCCCCCGCTTATTAACAATATATTTTCCTGATACTGACAAAGCGGCTCATGCGCAAAATGCTGATTGTTGCCATCCCTGTTTAACTAAACTCGATCAAAAGATTGCCGAACTGCTGAACTGTTTTCCCAGTTGGCAGGAGGCTTTAAATCAATACACCTTTCTGGTGGTGGGGGATCATGCCCAATCAACATTAACCAAAGGCAGACAAGCGTTAATTAAAATTCCGCGCCGCCTGGCTATGTATGCCCAGGCTAAACCGGCTGATGAATACATTGAAGAAAAGGACATTGCCATTTGTTCCAATGAGCGGATGGCCTACATATACATCCTCAGATACCGGCCGGGCATGCGAAAACATATGGTTAAATGCCTGTTAGAGGAGCCGCAGCTGGATCAAGTGATTTGGCAGGAAGCCGGCTGGTATCATGTGGCAACTCACCGGGGTAACCTTTCTTTTCGTAAGGGCGGGCAACTCAAGGACGACTATCATAACCGGTGGGAGGTAGTGGGAGATAAAGCGGCTCTGGATATGACGGTGGAAGGGGAACAAATAAGGTATGGCGTATACCCCAATGCCTTGGAACGCATCAGTCATTGCCTGGATAACCCGCATGCCGGCGAACTGGTAATTACAGCCAAACCAGGCTATATCTTACAGGGGGAAGGCAACCCGGGCCGCCCCGGCAAAGGCAGCCACGGCTCGCTGCATCAAGAGGATTCACTGGTGCCGTTAATCATCAGCGGGACTTCTCAAAGGCTTGACAAGCCCCGCCTGATTGATATTGTACCGTTTATCAAGTCTTTATTGTTAAATGATGATAATAAACAGTAAAGAATAATTCAGCTATTGTAATCACTGCGCCGGTTTTTCTGCCGGTTCTTCGGCCGGAGCAACATACAGGGTTTTCTGGTTATCATATAACACCATACCGGGTTTAGCACCTTTAGGTTTCCAGACATGGCGGCGCCGGGTATAATCCACCGGAACTTTGCCGGCTTGCCGCCCTTTACTGAACCAGGCAGCCAGGGCAGCGGCTTCTAAAAGGGTTTGCTCAGGCACCGCCTCAAGATCACGGGGGCAGCGGATAATAACATGGGAGCCGGGAATTTCCTTGGCATGCAGCCAGATATCATGGTCAGCCGCCAATTTGAAAGTAAGGTAATCATTCTGCTTATTGTTTTTACCCACTATAATGGGGTACCCGTCCGAAGATTTAAAGGACAGTGGCTGCGGTAGCTGCTGTTCTTTTTTTGTTTTATGCCTTCCCGGCTGCTTCTGCGGTTTAAGATAGGCTTGTTCTTCCAACTCACTGCGTACTTCTTTTAGGGCCTCTATATCCGAGGCCTGTAACAAAGCGGTTTCTACCCCCTCCAGATAAGACAGTTCGGTAGCGGTCTGGGTCAGTTGACTGTGTACCGCCTCCCGGGTGTTTTTGGCTTTAAGGTACTTTTTAAAATAGGCCTGGGCATTCTGGGCTGGAGTTAAGGTCGGGTCAAGGGGGATGGTTAATTCGCTGCCGGCCGGGTCATAAAAATTTATCACCCTGGCCTCCGGCCCCTGTTCTAACTGATAAAGATATGCCGTTAAAAGCTCACCGTATATGCGATAGTTATCTGCCTTGGCCGCCTCGGCCAAAGACTTTTCGTATAAAGCCGTTTTTTTCTTAAGGCGTGTTATTTCCCGGCGTACAGTTTGCCAGAGGGATTGGCGGTAATTTTCCAGCAAGCGCCTCTCGTGCAGTTTTTCATAGTACCGGTCTAAGATGCTGCTCATGCTGCCCGTTTCTTTATGGTGTGCCTTAATATGAGTTAAATCCTGCGCGGCAAAGGCCAGAGGCTGTCCCCGGCGGTCCAGCAGCAGGGTGGGCGAAAAGCGACCTTCCTGCAGCATTTGGCCAAGCAGTTGGATTTGTTGCCAGAGCTGCCTTAACTCGTATGCCCCGCAATGTTCCACCCGGAAATCCAGGGGCAAACCGGCCCGGAATACCATTTCCCGGCAGGTCTGGGGGCCAATACCGGCAATTTTTTGCAGCAAAACGTCCGCTAGCCGGGCAGATTCATCACTGTGCAATACTTCGTTTGAAAATTGTTCTTCCGTAAGGCTGCGGGGATCCAGTTTGGCCTGCTCAGGCGGCGGCAAGTAAGGTCGGTTGGGCAAGACTTCCCGGTAACGTGACACAGCATGAGAATAGCGGTGTATGCCATCCACAATGGTATTGCTGTTCGGGTCCACCAACAAAATATTGCTGTGTTTGCCCATTACTTCACATATTAGAAGTTTTTCGCCTGGCCGCCCCAGCTCATCCCGGGAATCAACGGAAAACTGCAAAACACGCTCTAACCCTGCCTGACTTACTTGGCGAATGCGGCCGCCTTCCAGGTGTTTGCGCAAAACCATACAGAAGACGGGCGGGGTTAAAGGGTTGATGTGGTTGCTTTCGGTTAAATGCACCCGGGCGTCCCGGGCGTCTGCCGAGAGCAGCAGCTTTCGCCGGCCCTGCTCACGGGTATGCACAGTCATAATAATTTCACCGGGGCCGGGCTGCTGTATTTTTTCCACCCGCCCGCCTGTTAATATATCTGCCAGTTCTCGGGCTACGGCAGCCATAACCAAACCATCAAAAGCCATCGCATCTTCTCCTCTCACTCATCTTATTTTAACCAACCGGGCCTTTCCTGTCACTCTAAATTAAAAGGAATCGGGAAGCCCAAACCTGAAAGCCGGTGCCTTCGATCGCGCCTATTAAGGGATTATTGATCGATGGCCGGTCTTTTTTTCGGACGGGCTGCATAAATTTAAAAAGGTACAAGCATTAGTCAGGCAGAGGAATAATATTTGCAACTTTGACAGTTTGTCAAACTCTGGGGGCTTAACCGGTCAGCCGCTTAAAAAACGCCGCTGACCGGCACATACAATGTGTGCAATAAACATTTTGGGAGGGAAGACATCATGACCGCGCGATGGTTTGCTTTGACAAGGCAGGAGGTAACAGACAAACTGGCCACTTGTCCCCACAAGGGATTGGACGAGCAGCAGGCCAGGGAAAGGCTGGCCCAGTTTGGTCCCAACCAATTAGTCAGCAAACACCAAACGCCGCCCTGGAAAATGTTTTTCGATCAGTTTAAAGATTTTATGGTATTAGTTTTACTGGCCGCCACTCTGGTATCCGGCTTTTTAGGCGAATGGGCTGATGCGGTTACGATTATGGTGATAGTGGTGGTTAACGCAGTTCTTGGTTTTATCCAGGAATATCGAGCGGAAAAATCCATGGAAGCCCTTAAGGCTTTGACTGCCCCGGAGGCCAGGGTCATCAGAAGCGGTTTGGAAAGAAAAGTGCCCGCCGCCCAGCTGGTACCCGGCGATATTGTTTTGCTGGATACCGGGGATAAGGTGCCGGCAGACATGCGGCTTTGGGAAGCTGCCAACCTGGAAGTGGAAGAATCCGCCCTGACCGGTGAATCAAACCCGGTCAAGAAACGGGTAGCCAATATGGCGGGACAAGAGGACGTCAGCCTGGGAGATACCCGGAACATGGCCTATATGGGGACAGTGGTAGTTCGGGGCAGGGGCAAAGGTGTTGTGGTGGCCACCGGCATGCAGACTGAAATGGGCCAAATCACCAAGATGATCCAGGAGGCAGCAGAGGATCAAACCCCTTTACAAAGGCGCTTGGAACAGTTGGGCAAGACCTTGGTCGTGTTTTGTTTAATTATCTGTGCCCTGGTGGTGCTGTTGGGTGTAATGCGGGGAGAACCCCTTTACCAAATGTTTTTAGCCGGTGTCAGTTTAGCGGTGGCAGCCATTCCGGAAGGACTGCCGGCTATTGTTACTATTGCTTTGGCAATCGGAGTCCAGCGGATGATCAAACGTAACGCTATTATCCGCCGTCTGCCGGCAGTGGAAACTTTGGGTTGTGCCACGGTTATCTGCAGCGACAAAACCGGTACCCTTACTGAAAATAAAATGACAGTGCGTGAAGCTCTGGTAGGTAAAGCACGCATAAAAGTGTCGGGAGAAGGATATGATCCCAAAGGTGAATTTCGATTTGAAGGAACCAGGGGGCCGGAATTTGAGTTATTTTTAAAATGTGCGGCGCTTTGTAATAATGCTCGTTTAACCCGGGGCGAAATACCTGTGGGAAACCTGTTTCGCAGCCTGAAAGCCGGCCAGTTAACCAATGTTTGGGGAGTGGCGGGTGACCCTACCGAGGGTGCTTTGCTGGTGATGGCAGCCAAGGGTAAGGTTTGGCGCCAGGATGTGGAACAAACTGAAAAAAGAATATTAGAATTTCCTTTTGACAGTACCCGCAAAAGAATGTCGGTAGTTTATCAGAAGGAAAACGGTGGTCTCACCGCCTATGTTAAAGGAGCACCGGATATTATACTGGATATGTGTACTCATATCTGCCGTGACGGTCGCTTGGTCCCCCTGACGGAAACCATCAAACAGGAGATTTTGCAGCAGAATTCTGATTTGGCCAAGGAGGCTCTGCGGGTGTTGGCGCTGGCCTATCGCGATTTGCCGTCCGTAAACGAAGGGGAAGAACTTAAAGAAGATTTTATCGAGCAGCAATTAGTCTTTTTAGGTTTGGCCGGTATGCTCGACCCGCCACGACCGGCAGCCGTGCAAGCCGTACAAGCCTGCCGGCGGGCCGGCATCCGGACGGTAATGATTACCGGCGACCACCGGCTTACGGCGCAGGCAGTGGGCAAAGAACTGGGTCTGCTGTTTAAGGGCTGCCGGGTAATATCGGGTACGGAACTGGACCGTATGAGTGATGAGGAGTTGCAGGAAACGGCTGTTAATACGGCAATTTATGCCCGGGTTACGCCACGGCACAAACTTCGCATTGTACGGGCTTTGAAGAGGAACGGACATGTGGTGGCCATGACCGGCGACGGGGTTAATGATGCGCCGGCGGTGAAAGAAGCAGACATCGGTGTGGCTATGGGGCAGGCAGGTACAGATGTAACCAAGGAAGCTTCCGCCATGGTGCTGGCGGATGATAACTTTAGCACGATTGTGGCTGCTATTGAAGAAGGCAGGGCCATTTACGATAACATTCGCAAATTCATACGTTATTTGCTGTCTTGCAATGTGGGAGAGGTACTGACCATGTTTTTGGCCGTATTAATGGGTATGCCGCTGCCCCTGCTGCCCATTCAGATTCTGTGGATGAATCTGGTTACCGACGGCCTGCCGGCCATGGCTTTGGGTGTTGACCCGGCAGATAAAGATCTGATGTACCGGCGCCCCCGGGATCCCCAGGAAAGTGTTTTCTCCCACGGTTTAGGGCGGCGCATTGTCAGCACCGGCATCCTGTTTGCCCTGGGCACCCTGGTGGCCTTTGCTGTGGGACTGATGATGGGGCCGGTAGAATTGGCCCGCACCATGGCCTTTAACACGCTGGTATTTTTTCAATTGTTCTTTGTTTTTTCCTGCCGCTCAGAAAGACACTCGATATTGGAAACCGGTTTGCTGGGTAATCCGCAACTGGTACTGGCGGTGGCAGTTTCGGCCTGTTTGCAGTTGGCCGTCAACTACATCGGTTTCCTGCAGCCGGTTTTCCATACAGTGCCGCTGGCCTTGAAACACTGGCTGGTGGTGCTGGCTATAGCTCTCTTGCCCCAGTTGTCAGGCATTATTATTAAAGCCATCAAAGACCGGGCTAAAGAACGTATAATGTACATCAGGGCATAACCTGTGATTAATACCGGTTCTTTACATCCGTTGCAGACCGTATTCAAGCACCGGCAACAGCACTTGATGAGCGAAAGGAGCCATTGGGGTGGCGCCCACAGGACGTGGGCGCCAGCCGAACCGGGCCAGGATGGCCCGTTTGAGGCGACCCCAAGGGCGACCGTAGCGAATCATAGTGCTGTCGGTGCGTAGACCGGAGCCAAAGGGGATCATAAACCGCCGCTAATGTTTGTCGACACTCTGACTGATCCATTACAATGGGATCAGTTTTTTGTTGACAGATATACAATGTACAATCAGGGAGCCGGCAGGAAAAGCATGCAGCAAGTAGAAATCTATCGTTCACAGGACATAATACATAAAATAACGACATTGCGTAAACTGAATAAAAGACTCCGGGGAGGTAGCATCATTGTTTTTTACCAAAGTACATGGTTTAGGCAACGACTTTATACTGATTAATGCCGGCACCGGTGAAGGATTACCGGATGATTGCAGTACGCTGGCCCGGGAGATGTGCGACCGCCGGTTCGGCATCGGGGCTGACGGACTGGTACTGCTGCTGGATTCGGAAGTTGCTGATGTCCGGATGAAGATTATTAACTCGGACGGCAGCGAAGCGGAGATGTGCGGCAATGCCATTCGCTGTGTGGCTAAATACCTATATGAACATGGCATTGTCAGGAAAGACGAGATTAAGGTTGAAACCCTGGCCGGTATCATGGTGCCGCAAATCATCCATAATAACGGTGAAGTGTCAGCGGTACGGGTAGATATGGGCGTTCCCCGTCTGGCGAGGGCCGACATTCCTATGCTGGGGCCGGTGGGGCAAGTGATTAATGAACCCCTGGAAGTGGCCGGACAAACCTTTAATGTTACAGCGGTTTCTATGGGCAACCCGCACTGTGTTATTTTTGTGCCGGACGTGGCGGCAGTTCCTCTGAGCGAGATTGGTCCCTTGCTGGAAACCCATCCTTCCTTTCCCAGAAAAACTAATGTAGAGTTTGTTCAAACAGTAAGTCCCGGCGAAGTCCGCATGGTAGTATGGGAGCGGGGGGCCGGTCCAACCCTGGCTTGCGGCACCGGTGCCTGTGCGGTGGCTGTGGCCGGTGTTTTAAACGGTTATACAGAAAAAAAAGTAACTGTACATTTGCCCGGCGGTTCTTTGTTCATTGAATGGGCGGACAATGGCAGGGTATTTATGACCGGACCGGCTGAGGAAGTTTTTAACGGTGAATATACAGTATACAAGCAGCCTTAAGGTTGCCAATGCCTGGCTGACATTGTTATACTTGGCACGAATGTACCAAAAGGAGGAGTTTGTTTTGCGCTTTGAAGAAGCTCAAAGAATAAAGAATTTGCCCCCTTATTTATTTGCCCGCATTGAAAAAGTAATTGCTCAGAAAAAAGAAGCAGGCGTAGATGTAATCAGCCTGGGTATCGGTGACCCGGATATTCCTACACCGGAACACATTATCAAAGAAGCCCGGCAGCAAGTGGCCGTGCCGGCCAACCACCAGTACCCTTCTTCAGCAGGCATGCTGGCTTATCGACAGGCGGTGGCAGACTTTTATGCCCGGCGTTTTGGCGTAGAACTGGACGCCGGAACCGAAGTGGTTTCTTTAATTGGCTCCAAGGAAGGCATTGCTCACATTTCATGGTGCTATCTTAATCCCGGCGACACCGTGCTGGTTCCCGACCCGGGCTATCCGGTTTACAGCGGGGGTGCCATTTTGGCCGGTGCCGAACCGTACTACATGCCGTTAACCGCCGAGAAAGGTTTTCTGCCTGATTTGGCAGCTATTCCCCGGGATGTGGCCAAACGGGCCAAGATGATGTTTATCAACTATCCCAACAACCCCACCGGAGCTGTGGCAGATGAAAAATTTTATCGGGAAGTTGTTGACTTTGCCAAACAGTACGAAATTTTAGTTTGCCATGATAATGCTTATTCAGAAGTTGCCTTTGACGGCTATAAACCTCTTTCTTTCCTGCAAATTCCCGGTGCCAAAGAGGTGGGTATTGAGTTTAACTCCGTTTCCAAGGCTTACAACATGACCGGCTGGCGCATTGGCTGGGCGGCCGGCAACCCGGATGTTATTGAAGCGCTGGGACGCTTTAAAACCAATATTGATTCCGGACAGTTCCAGGCTGTGCAGTATGCTGCCATTGCCGGCCTTACCGGCCCGCAGGACAGTGTGGCGGCCAACAATGAAATATACCGGGAACGGCGGGACCTGGTGGTGGACGGTCTGAATGCCATGGGCTGGCAGTTGGCCAAACCAAAGGCCACCTTCTATATCTGGGCGCCGGTACCTAAGGGCTTTACCTCGGCTTCCTTTGCGGAATTTGTCATTGAGAAGGCCGGCGTGGTAATAACCCCCGGCAACGGTTACGGCCAACAGGGAGAGGGGTACTTCCGTATTTCCGTTACCGTTCCTAAGGAGCGGATTGCAGAAGCCCTTGAACGGATGAAAAAGTATATCGGCAAGGTGGAGTTTTAAATAAATATTAATAATAGTTGGGAGAGACTGTTATGCGATTAGCGGAACGAGCTTTGGGTATCAGCCCGTCACCCACTTTGTCCATTGATGCCAAAGCCAAGCAAATGAAAGCCGCCGGCATCAAAGTGATCAGCTTTGGGGTGGGGGAACCGGACTTTGATACACCTGACCACATTAAAGAAGCAGCCGTGGCAGCCATTCAAGCGGGGGAAACCCGCTATACACCGGCCGGCGGCACACTAAAACTGAAACAAGCCATTGTTGATAAATTCCGCAGGGAAAACGGTCTGGAGTACCAGACCAATCAAATTGTGGTTTCGGTGGGGGCCAAACATTCACTGTACAATGCTTTTCAGGTGCTCTGCCAGCCCGGTGACGAGGTTATTTTGCCGGCACCCTACTGGGTCAGCTACCTGGAACAAATTAAACTGGCCGGTGCCCAGGCTGTCATTGTACAAACCAGGGAAGCCAACGGCTTTAAACTGACTCCCCGGGAGCTAAAGGCAGCCATTACGGACAAAACCAGAGTTTTTCTGCTCAACAGCCCCAGCAACCCCACCGGCGCCGTCTACAGCCGCGACGAACTGGCTGCTCTGGGCGAGGTTTTACTGGAACACAACATTACCGTTATTTCTGATGAAATTTATGAAAAACTGCTGTACGACGGTTTAGAACACGTCAGCATTGCCTCCCTCAGTCCGCAGTTAAAAGAAAATACCGTAGTCATTAACGGGGTTTCCAAGGCCTACGCCATGACCGGCTGGCGTATCGGCTATGCAGCCGCTCCTGCTCCGGTCGCGAAAGCCATGGCCGACCTGCAGTCGCACGCCACCTCCAACCCCACTTCCATTGCCCAAGCAGCCAGCGTGGAGGCCCTCAATGGTTCCCAGGCTGAGGTGGCAGCCATGGTGGTTGAGTTTGCCAAACGCCGCGATTATATGCTGGAGCGGGTAAAGGCCCTGCCCGGCGTCAGCTGCCCGAAACCCGGCGGTGCTTTTTACCTGTACCCCAATGTCAGTGCTTACTTCGGCAAGTCTTATCAGGGCAAAACGGTGAACAGTGCCACTGACCTGGCGGACCTGTTGCTGGAAGTGGCTGAAGTGGCGGTGGTACCCGGCATTGCTTTTGGCGGGGATGACTTTATCAGATTGTCTTACGCTACATCAATGGAAAATATTAAAGAGGGTATGGATCGCATCGAAAAACTGCTGCGCCAGTTGCAATAACAGATTATTTTTGAAAAGCCCCGGGCAAATTATAGTTAATTTAGCCCGGGGCTTTTTAGCCCCGCAGGTGGAAACGGGGGTATGGTTTTGTTAACAGAACAGCAACTGGCAGTATTTAAACAGCGCCTGCAAAAGATGCGACAACATATGCAAAACCGTATTAACAACTACAATAACCAGGAAAGGGGCGGCGGTCTGGGACTTTCTACGGATGAATCACTGGAAGAACTTTCTTCTTATGATAACCATCCGGCCGACCTGGGCAGCGAGATGTTTGAGCGCAGCAAAGACCTGGCTTTAAAGGGTGATGCCAAGTTTATTTTGCTGGCTGTTGAGGATGCCTTGGCTAAGCTGGAAACGGGCAGATACGGCATATGCGAGGTATGCGGCCGGGAGATCCCCCCGGCCAGACTGGAAGCTGTTCCTTATACTACCCAGTGCAGCCGGTGCAAATCTAAGGATGAAAGCCTGCCCCGGCCTCGGGAGCGGACAGCGGAAGAAGATGTATTGGCGGACCCCTTCAGCCGTGCCTGGCGAGACAACGAAGACTACAACGGTTTTGACGGCGAGGATGCCTGGGAAACCGTGGCCCGCTGGAATGAGCATGCTGACCGCAGCCAGGCCGGGTCCTATTACGGGGACGAAGAATTGATCAACGAAGAACACACAGAGAGTTTTACAGATCCTGACAGTGTTCCGTATGAAGTTGACGACGGGGTTTTTTACCAGTCCTTTCGTGAATTTGCAGATGAACGCACCCCGCTGGAAAAAGAAAACAACAACCACCGGGGCAACAATTTTTAATTTAAAGTTGCGGGCCAGGCGGGCCCGCAGCGAATTAATCATCGTGCTGCCGGCGTAAAGACCGGAGCTAAAGGAGATCATAAACCTCCCTTAGGTTAGCAACACTTTGTAATTTTTAATTGAAAAATTTCTAATACGGGGCCGGACCGGGCATAACTATGAAATAAAGAGTTATGATCAGGAAACGGCTCTTTTGCTTTTAAATCTTAGTTTTTAAGCCAAATTTAAAGGATAATCTAAGTTTAAGTAGAAACATTATACTGTTAAAAAATTATTTAAAAAATAACAAGTAATTGGGTGATGGCATTTTGATCAAAAGCATGACCGGCTATGGCCGGGGGGAGTCTTGCGCCGCCGGACGCAAATTTATAGTGGAACTAAAGTCAGTCAATAACCGTTTTTGCGAAGTTATTCTTCGGCAGCCCAAAACCTTAAGTCAAATTGAAGATAAAATTAAGAAGCGAATTCAAGAACGAGTGGCCAGAGGCCGGGTGGACGGCTATATTTCCATTGAGGAAACCGGGGAGACGACGCCCGAGGTAAAAGTTGACAAAGCCCTGGCGGTGGCGTATCATAAGGCAATGGAAGAACTGAGGGGTTGTTTGGGTATTTCCGAGGCAATTTCTATTAAAGATATTATTGCCCTGCCTAACGTCATTACTCTGGAGCAGCCGGCAGAAAACGTAGACGAATGGTTGGCCGCCATTGAACAAGCCACTGACCAGGCCCTTGATGGGTTGCTGGCCATGCGGCAAACGGAAGGGGAACGCTTGACGGCGGATATTCTGCAGCGGGCGGCAGCCATTAAGCGCTTGATGGTAGAAGACGTGGCTGCCAGGGCGCCTCTGGTGGTGCAGGAGTACCGGGATAAGTTGTCCCAGCGTTTGGCTGAATGGCTGACCGGCGGGGTTATAGACGAGGCCCGCTTGGCTGCAGAAGTAGCTATCTTTGCGGAACGGGCAGATATTGCCGAGGAAATTGTCCGACTGCAAAGCCACCTGCAGCAGTTGGAACAAATTCTGACAGAGGGAGGCCCCGTAGGGCGCAAATTGGATTTTTTGGTGCAAGAAATGAACCGGGAAATCAACACCATTGGCTCCAAGGCCAATGATCTGGTGATCACCAATGCTGTGGTAAATGCCAAAAGCGAACTTGAAAAAATAAGGGAACAAGTGCAAAATATAGAATAATGTAATAGGGGGAACTGTCTATGGATATCAAGCTTATTAATATTGGCTTTGGCAACATCGTTTCAGCCAATCGGATCATTGCCATTGTAAGCCCTGAATCTGCTCCCATCAAGCGCATTATCACCGAGGCCAGGGACAGGGGGATGCTGATCGATGCTACCTACGGCCGCCGCACCAGGGCAGTAATTATTACTGACAGCGACCATGTAATCCTCTCAGCCGTGCAGCCGGAAACCGTGGCCAACCGCCTGGTCAGCAAAGAAGCCGCTCAGGTAGACGAGCCTACGGACTAGGTGCAGATAAATGAACAGGCAAGGACTGCTTATTGTCATTTCAGGACCTTCAGGTGCGGGAAAAGGCACAGTTTGCCAACGATTGCTGCAGAGGAATCAAGATTTATGCCTGTCTGTTTCGTGTACTACCAGGCCGCCCAGGCCGGGTGAACAAGAAGGAATCAATTACTTTTTTGTAGACAGGCCAACCTTTGAACAAATGATTGCCAATAACCAACTGTTGGAATATGCCAGGGTTTACGATAACTATTACGGCACCCCGCTCAATTATGTGCAAGAGAAATTAGCAGCCGGCCGGGACGTCATCTTAGAAATTGATATTCAGGGTGCGCTGCAGGTTAAGCAAAAATACCCCCAGGGGGTATTGATTTTTCTGGTGCCGCCTTCCTTATCGCTCTTGAAAGAAAGACTTATCAAACGTGGCACTGATTCACCCGAAAGTATAGCCGGTCGTTTGCGCTGTGTGTATGACGAACTTACCAACACCGGACGGTATGATTATCTGGTTATTAATGATACGGTGGAAAACGCGGTAGATCAAATCGAATCAATTATTAAGGCGGAAAAATGTCGGCCGTCACGTTTTAACTTTGACTTGAGAGAATTTTTAGCCTGCTGATTGACAGTCTTGACATGTGGGGGGAAGCAGCCATGATGAATAAACCTACGCTGGATGAGTTAATGACCAGGGTAGACAGCCGCTATACGCTGGTTGTTGCTGCCGCCAAAAGGGCACGTATGTTGACGGAAGAAGAAATGAAGACAAACCAGTCTTTGAAAGCGAAACCTGTCACCCTGGCTCTGGAGGAAATAGCAAAGGGTTTGGTAACCTATCGTCGCACTCGCTCGGGTCAAAAGTAACGGAGGTGTCAAAATAGTTGCCGGCAGGAAAAAGCGTTACCGTTGGCATCACCGGCGGTATTGCGGTTTATAAAGCCGCCGAGCTGGTCAGTTCCCTGGTAAAAGCCGGGGCGGATGTGCATGTAGCCATGACAGCAGCGGCCCAGGAATTTATGACACCGCTTACCTTTGAGGTTCTCACCGGCAACCCGGTTCATACCCGACTTTTTCGAACCGGGGCAGAAGGCGGTGTATTGCATATTGATTTAGCGCAAAAAGCCGATCTTTTAATCATTGTTCCCGCTACGGGCAACATTATCGGTAAAGCCGCCGGCGGTATTGCCGATGATTTGGTATCTACCTTAATCATGGCCGCCTCCTGTCCGGTTTTGTTTTGCCCGGCCATGAATACGGTTATGTATCATAGCCCGGCGGTTCAGCAGAATATTAATAAATTAAAGAAACTAGGTTATCGTTTTGTTGAACCGGGGCAGGGTCGATTGGCCTGCGGTGCCACAGGAAAAGGTCGTTTGGCTGATTTGGCGGACATTTTGTATAATGTTGAAAAACTCTTGACCCCCCAGGATCTGGCGGGGTTAGACGTTCTTGTTACCGCCGGTCCTACCAGGGAGCCGCTGGATCCGGTGCGCTACCTGACCAACCGCAGTTCCGGCAAGATGGGGTATGCCCTTGCTCGGGCAGCTGCGCTGCGCGGTGCCGAAGTAACGCTGGTGAGCGGCCCCACCGGTTTGACAGCGCCGCCGGATGTAGTAACCATTGCGGTAGAAACAGCCAGAGAAATGTATGAAGCTGTTTTGCAGCATTTTGAACAGGCCGATGTAGTTATTAAAGCAGCAGCCGTGGCTGATTACCGGCCCCAGGATGTGGCTGGCCGGAAAATAAAAAAACAGGGGCAGGAATTACAACTGCAGCTGGTGCACAACCCGGATATTTTAGCCGAATTGGGACGCCGGAAAAAAGACTGTCAACTGCTGGTGGGTTTTGCGGCTGAGACCAATGATCTGGAGCGACACGCCTTAGCTAAATTAAAAGGCAAAAACCTGGATTTGTTGGTGGCCAATGATGTTACGGCACCCGGCGCAGGATTTGACTGCGATACCAATCAGGTGAAAATTTTTGCCCGTAACGGCGAGGTTGTGTCATTACCTTTAATGGATAAAAATAAAGTGGCCCAACAGATACTGGATCGGGTGGCTGGTTTGCTGACAGATCGGCGGGAGGCAAACTAAATGCAGTACGCCGAGGTGGCTGTTATCGTTCCGGTGCGTTTATACCAAACTTTTCATTACCGGGTGCCTTCGCAGTTGCAGAGTGAGCTGAAAAAGTTCAGCCGGGTTGAGGTGCCTTTTGCCGGCCGCCTGGTGCAAGGGTTTGTAGTTGGGTTTAGCCGGCCGCCGCATTTACAGAAAGTAAAAGACATAAAAAGGGTGCTGGAACAGGCCCCCTTTTTAAATGATGATTTATATGAAACGGCGTGTTGGATGGTGCAGCGCTACCTGTGCAGCCTGGGTGACGCGCTACAGTGTATAGCCGGTTCGCCGGTTGGCAGCAGTCAGGCCAGGCAGGAAAACGGGCTGGTGGTGGCAGACGGGCAGTTTAACCAGGCCGTTTTAGCCAGGGCCCCCAAGCAAAAAATAACCCTGGAAGCGGCCCGGGCTTGTCCCGGTTTAACCAAAAGCCAACTGGCGGCGAAGGCAGGGGTATCGGCAGCAGTTGTTAATGCACTGCTGGCTAAAGGCCTCCTCAAGGAGGCGGCAGCTGTGCAGGCGGGCGGACATGAGGCGATGCCCCGCGCGGCTATACCCCCACTAACTGCTGAGCAGGAATTGGCTGTCAGCCAACTGCGGCAAGCCCTCCGGGCAGCCGGCCCCTCCGCTTGGCTGTTGCATGGTGTCACCGGCAGCGGTAAAACAGAAGTATATCTGCGGCTGATTGACGAAACCTTAAACATGAGGCGGCAGGTCATTGTGCTGGTGCCGGAAATCTCATTAACGCCCCAGATGGTTGAAAGATTTCGGGCTCGCTTTGGCCAACAGGTGGCCCTGCTACATAGTGCCCTGTCCCAGGGGGAAAGATATGCCGAAAAGGCGCGTATTCGTGCAGGCCAGGCTGCGGTAGTGTTAGGTGCTCGTTCGGCAATTTTTGCTCCGGTGCCTGATTTGGGGTTAATTATCATCGACGAAGAACATGAACATTCTTATAAACAGGAAGAAAGCCCTAAGTACCATGCCCGTGAGGTAGCGCTGCAAAGGGCTGCCCAAAACAAAGCAGTGGTGGTGCTGGGCAGTGCTACCCCGGCCTTGGAGAGCTATTGCAGGGCCAGGCCAGGCGGTCCTTACGGCTTAATTACCATGACCAAACGTGTGGATCAAAGGGAACTGCCCAAAGTACATATAATTGATCTGCGCAAGGAACTGGCCGCAGGCAACACAAGCATTTTTAGCGTTGCTTTACAAAACGCCCTGGCCGGGCGATTGGCCAAGGGAGAAAAAAGCATCTTATTTCTTAACCGCCGGGGACTGGCCACAGTGGTGATCTGCCGGCAGTGCGGCGGGGTTATGAAATGTCCCCGCTGTGAGATTTCTTACACGTTGCACAGTGACGGCTGGCTAAAATGCCATTATTGCGGTCATGCTGCCCGGGCGCCCGGTATTTGCCCTTGCTGCGGCGGGCAAACCATACGGAGTTTCGGCGTGGGTACCCAGCGGGTGGAAGAAGAAGTGAAACGACTTTTCCCAGACTGCCGGGTCTTGCGTATGGATGCTGATACTACCGCCCGTAAGGGATCCCACCGGCAGTTGCTGCATGAGTTTGCACACGGGGACGCCCAGGTGTTGATCGGTACCCAGATGATAGCCAAAGGGCTGGATATTCACCAGGTAACCTTAGTTGGTGTGATCAGTGCGGATATTACCCTGCATATGCCGGATTTCCGTGCTGCCGAGAGAACTTTTCAATTACTTACCCAGGTGGCCGGCCGGGCCGGCCGGGGCAGCAAACCGGGCGAAGTAATTATTCAAACCTATGATCCCGGACATTTCAGCATTATTACGGCACAAAACCATGACTACCTGGGATTTTACCACAAAGAAATGGCGGTGCGCCGCTCGCTGCGATACCCGCCCTTCAGCTATTTAATCAAGATACTGTTTACCGGCCTTAATGAAGGTGATGTTATGGCAGCTGCCCAATACTGGCAGGAACGTTTAGCTGAGGCAGGCAGAAATTTGGCGGTCCGGGACTGGGAAATACTGGGCCCTGCCCCGGCGGGCATTCCCCGCATTAAGAACCGTTACCGCTGGCAGCTGATTCTTAAAGGCATGGCCAGCCGGGATATTCGCCGCTTGGCAGCTGCCGTATTGGAACAAGCCGGCACCCGATATAAGCAAGTAGCCGTGAGCATCGATGTAGACCCGCTTAACTTATAGCCTGCCGGCGGAATTAAAAAGGGCTCCCAAAGATACTTCATAATAAAAAGGTTTGCTTAAGAACAGGAGGACCAGATAATGGCTGTTTATCAAATTGTAGAAATCGGTGATCCGGTGCTGCGGGAAAAGGCGAAGCCGGTTAAAGAAGTAACGCCCCATATTTTAAAACTACTGGACAACATGGCCGACACCATGTACGCAGCCAAAGGAGTCGGTTTGGCCGCACCCCAAATAGGAGTTTCTAAGCGTGTTATCGTGGTGGACGTAGGTGAGGGGTTGGTAGAGTTAATCAACCCGGAAATAGTGGAAGCATCCGGCCAGGCGGTGGATACGGAAGGTTGCCTTTCGGTACCGGGTATGATTGGTGAGGTGGCCAGGGCGGATAAATTAATTGTCAAGGGATTAAACCGCCAAGGCAAAGAGGTGGTTTACCAAGCAAAAGGCTTTATGGCCCGTGCCTTGCAACATGAAATTGATCACCTGGAGGGCATTATTTTTGTAGACAAAGCCAGCAACCTGCGTAAAGCAGAATAAATCAGCCAGAGGAGACAGTTTTATGCGCATTGTTTTTATGGGTACACCGGATTTTGCTGCATACTCCCTGCGGGCTTTGCTGGCTGCCGGCAAGCAGGTGGTGGCTGTGGTGACGCAGCCGGACAAACCTAAGGGCAGGGGTAAGCAATTGCAACCGCCGCCGGTAAAACAGCTGGCACTGGCCAATCATTTGCCGGTACTGCAGCCGGACAGCATCCGAACCCAGGAGTTTGTACAAAACTTGCAAGAACTCCGGCCGGACTGTCTGGTGGTGGTGGCTTACGGCAAAATTCTGCCGCCGGCCGTCCTTGCGCTGCCCCCCCGGGGCTGCATTAACCTGCATGCTTCTTTGTTGCCCCGTTACCGGGGTGCTGCTCCTATCCATTGGGCTGTCATTAACGGGGAAACGGAAACCGGTGTTACCACCATGTTTATGGATCAAGGCATGGACACCGGCGATATGATTTTAAAGCAAAAAGTGATTATCGGACCGGATGATACAGTGGGGATGCTGCATGATCAATTGGCCCTGGTTGGGGCCGAACTGTTGGTAAAAACCATTGATTTACTGGAACAAGGTTTGGCGCCCAGGACACCCCAGGATCACAGCCAAGCCACCTATGCCCCCATGCTGCAAAAAGAACATGAACTGATACACTGGGATAGGCCGGCCAGAGACATCCATAACCAGGTCAGGGGCATGAATCCCTGGCCGGGCACCTATACCACCTGGGAAGACAAAATATTAAAGATTTGGCGGACGCGGGAGATTTCGTCAGAAACTGTCGCCGCGCAGCCGGGTACTGTTTTAGAAGCCGGTTCTTCAGGCATACTAGTACAAACCGGTCGTGGACACCTATTAATCTCTGAATTGCAATTGCAGGGCAGTAAAAAAATGGCGGCTGAAGATTTCCTGCGGGGAAAACCTATTGCTCCCGGTACGGTTTTGGGTGGGGGAGGAATGTTCCGGTCATGATTACTCCCGGTCAAATGCAGGCGCCACAGGTTCGCAAAAGACTGTTCTTAGGGTTGCTGGTGGCCAGCCTGCTGGTGGTAGGGTTGCTGGCGGGAACCGTCTGGTACCTGCTTTATCACCCTACGACATTGCTGCATCAGGTAATTTTAATCGCGGTGGTTGGTTTGGTTATTCTGGCCATTTTAGCGGTAGGTTTCGGCATCGGCGGCATAGTTCTAACCATCTGGCTGGCGCAAACCATCAGACCGCTGCAGCCTTTGATGCGCGTTGCCATGTCAGCGCTGTTTCCCTTTGCCATCGGGCTGGGGCGTCTTTTTAAAATAGATACAGATAAAATAAAAAATTCTTTTATTGAAGTTAATAATGAGCTGGTACGCACCAATCAGCAGGCTTTGCGCCCGGAGCAAATTCTTTTGCTGGCGCCCCACTGCCTGCAAGAGAGCCATTGTCCCCACAAGGTGACCCACGATATCAATAACTGTCGGCGGTGCGGCAAATGTAAAGTGGCTGATCTGCTGATGCTGCGTGATAAATACGGTATCCGAGTAGGGGTAGCCACCGGTGGCACCCTGGCCCGTAAATTTGTTAAAGAGTACCGGCCCAGGGCCATTGTGGCGGTTGCCTGTGAAAGGGACCTGGCCAGCGGTATTCAGGACTGCAGCCCAATACCGGTGCTGGGCGTGTTAAATGATCGCCCCTATGGACCCTGTTTTAATACTTCGGTTAATATTGCCGGCGTCAGCCGGGCTGTTGAATTCTTTTTGGGCTGCACCACTGACAGGTATGAGGAAGGGATGAAAAATTGAAAAATATCACCGCCCGGGAGCTGGCTCTGCTGGTTGGCAAAGCAGTGGAAGAAGAAGGTGCTTACGCTAACCTTGCTCTCAATAAGGTGCTTGAACAATATCAGCCCGGCAAATTGGACCGGGCTTTTGCCACAGAATTAGTTTATGGGGTATTGCGACATTTAAATACCATTGACTGGATACTGGCCCATTTTTTAAAGCAGCCCTTGGCTTCGCAAACCGTTTGGATTCGCAACATTCTGCGCATGGGGACTTATCAAATTATGTTTATGCCCAGGATACCCGATTCTGCAGCCTGTAACGAATCTGTCAACCTGGCTAAAAAATACGGCCATGCCGGTGCAGCCAATTTTGTTAACGGGGTGTTGCGCAATGTGGTAAGACAACGGGATAATTTGGATTTTCCTGATCCCGAGCAAGACCCGGTAGATTTTATAGCTCTTAAATATTCTCATCCCACCTGGCTGGTGGAACGGTGGTTAAAAGAGTTTGGTTTTTCAGCCACCATTGCCCTGTGTCAGGCCAACAACAGTCCGGCTCCCAATACGGTGCGCACCAATACTTTAAAAATTTCGCGGCAGGAACTGCAGGCGCGCCTGCAGGATGAAGGGGTTAAGGCAACTGTTACTGCCTACGCTCCGGAAGGATTAAATTTAAGCGGTTTTTTATCTTACCGATCGCTGACAACATTCCGGGAAGGCTTATTTCAGGTGCAGGATGAAAGTTCCATGTTGGTGGCGCATGTCTTAAATCCGGCTTCGGGAGCCCGGGTAATTGATGTGGCGGCAGCACCGGGCGGCAAGACAACCCACCTGGCTCAGTTAATGGGTGATTCGGGTCAGATTTTAGCTTTTGATTTATACGCCCATAAACTGGATTTAATAAATGACAATTGCCGGCGCCTGGGTATTAACTCCATTCAAACCAAAGTGGCGGATGCCCGGGACATCCATCAGGAATATCAAGGCTGGGCTGATTATGTGTTGGTGGATGCCCCTTGTTCCGGTCTGGGCGTATTAAGGAGACGACCGGACGCCCGCTGGCGCAAAGACCCCTGCCAGCTGCCGGGTATAGTTAAGCTGCAGAAGGAGATTTTGACATCTGCGAGCAAATGCTTGCGCCCCGGCGGGGTGCTGGTTTACAGCACTTGCACCATCTCCCATGAAGAAAACCTGGGGGTCGTGGAGGACTTTTTAGCGAACCATCCGGAGTTCAGCCTGGGTGACCTAAGACAGTTCCTGCCGCCGGGTTTAGACCGGGAAGCAACCGCTGCCAGGGGATATTTGCAATTACTGCCGCATGTCCACGGCATGGACGGGTTTTTCCTGGCTCGCTTGAGAAAAAAAGGATTTGAGTAAAAATGTGTAGAAATAGCAACTCCAAAGTTAATTTAAAGGATTTAAACCTGACCGAGCTGCAGCAACTTCTCAGCCAATTAGGCGAAAAGCCTTTCCGGGCGGAGCAAATCTGCCGTTGGATTTTTGCTAAAGGGATAACCGGTTTTAGCGAAATGACCAACCTGTCCAAAGAATTAAGAAGCAAGCTGGCTGAGCTGGCCTGGCTAAGTTCCCCTCAAATGGCAGTTCGCCGGCAATCAGCCGACGGCGACACCGTAAAATATCTGTTTACCCTGACGGACGGGCATGCGGTGGAAAGTGTTTTAATGAAACATAGTTACGGCAATGCTGTCTGCGTTTCCACTCAAGTAGGTTGCCGCATGGGTTGTTTGTTTTGTGCCTCAACCCTGGGCGGCTTGGTGCGCAACCTGAGCCCGGCCGAAATATATGATCAGGTATTGGGCATTCAGCAGGACAGCGGGCTGAGGGTCAGCCACATAGTCATCATGGGCACCGGAGAACCTTTAGATAATTACGACAATGTATTAAAATTTTTAGCCAATATCAATGCCCCATACGGCCTTAATATCGGTTTCCGCCATATCACGCTCTCTACCTGCGGTTTGGTACCCCGTATGCGGGAACTGGCTCGAAAAAAACTGCCGCTCACGCTGGCGGTTTCACTGCACGCACCCAATGACGCTTTACGGGATCAACTGGTACCGATTAACCGCCGCTATAAATTAGCGCAGTTAATTGAGGCCTGCCATGATTATGTAAACCTGACCGGACGGCGGATTACTTTTGAATATGCTTTGCTGGCCGGCGTCAATGACCGGGAAGAACATGCAAGGCAACTGATCTCTCTGGTAAAAGGGTTGCTGTGTCATATTAACTTAATTCCAGCCAACCCGGTGCAGGAACGGGGCTTTCAGCGGTCTTCGCCGGCCCAAACCGAAAGGTTTCGTGCTATTTTAAGCCGAGGAGGCTTGCATGTTACCGTCCGAAGGGAAATGGGCGGTGATATTGATGCCGCCTGCGGCCAATTAAGACGCCGGTATGAAAAGCAAAAGCCGGGAGGTGACTGACGTGCGACTGTTCGCGGGGCTGGAAAGCAGTTTGGAAAAGTACATTGAAGGTTTTTTTAAAGATAAGTTCAGTGCTGATGCCCGGGTACAGCCCACGGACATAGCCAAAAAGTTGGCCCGGGCGATGCGGGATAAACGGCGGGTTAGTGTTTCCCATGTCTACGTACCCAATGAATATACCGTAAAACTGCATACAGCGGATTATCAAGCGATCTTCCCTATGGCTGCCCTGTTGTCGGAAGAACTGGCAGACTACCTGGTACAAAAAGCGTCGGAAAAAAAGTTTACCCTGGTTGGACGGCCTCGTATTACTTTTGCCGAGGGGGAAAAGGTGGCAGCAGGGGATATTGTGATAGAAAGTAAATTTGGTGTGCCGGATACAGGACAGGTGGCAGACCATGCCGGTACCCCCCCTGCAACTCTGCCGACGGATAATCAGGATACTATAGATTACAGGCCTTTATCGGACACTGCTCCTTTATTTGATGTCAAGCCAAAATATTCGGCGGTTTTAGTGGTTGAGGAAGGAAAGGATGCCGGCAAAGAATTTCCCTTGACCGATTACCGCACCAGCATTGGCCGCCGTGATACCTGCGACATTGTTCTGGCAGACAGCAGCGTGTCCAGAAGGCATGCCCAAATAGAAAAAACAGGCGGCCGTTTTTGGCTGACCGATCTCAACAGTACCAACGGAACCTATGTGAACGGTTTGCCTGTAGATAAAACAGAATTAACTACCGGCGACGTCATTACGGTGGGTAATACAGTTCTTATTTTTAAGGAGATTTAAAGTGCTGTCACTGGCCATAACCGTCTTAAGAACCATCTTTTTAATTTTACTATATTTATTTATTTTTCGCTTAACTGTCAGCATGTTCGACCGTCTGCGGGAGAATGCCCGGGAAAACCGGCAGCCGGTGGAACGCGTGCCTTCCTGTCCGGCGGTTTGCGGGGGCGACGGTGCGGTTTTACAGGTGGTGACCTCCGCTGATCAAGAAATCCGGCCCGGTGACACCTATCCCCTGGGCGACGTAACCAGGCTGGGGCGGGGAGCGGGTAATCATATTATTTTCAGCGGTCCGCATGCTTCCCATGAACATGCCCGTATTTTTTATCAACAGGGTCAGTATTGGTTAGAAGATTTAGGCAGTTTAAACAGCACTTATCTTAATGAAATGCCGCTGACAAAACCTACTGTACTGGCCAACGGAGACCGTATTAGAATTGGTGAAGTTATTTTTCGATTTGTGAGGTGGGCGTATGAAATGGAGTCAAATTACTGATGTCGGACGGGTGAGAGCCGGCAATGAAGACAGTCTGTGCGCCTGCCCGGATATTGGCCTGTTTGCTGTGGCTGATGGCATGGGAGGGCACAAGGCAGGAGAAATTGCCAGCAGCACGGCCCTTAATTACCTGGCGGAAAATTTGCGACAAGCATTAAAGACAACGAAAGATATCCAAGCCTCTATCCAGCGTATTTTACAGGAAGCTAATCAAAGGATTTTTCGGCTGTCCAGTGAATTTGAGGCATACCGCGGCATGGGCACAACCGTTACCGCCGGCCTCTTTCAGGAATACCAACTGTTTATTGCCCATATTGGCGACTCACGGGCTTACCTGGTAAGGGATGATGACATTATCCAGCTTACGGACGACCATTCCCTGGTCGGGGAAATGCTCCGCCATGGCGGTATTACCGAAGAACAGGCCCTCTGTCATCCCCAGCGTAATGTTTTAACACGGGCCATGGGAACTGCGCCGGCCGTTACCTTTGATTTTTACAACCGTCGGCTGCAGCCCGGAGACAAAATATTATTATGCACTGACGGCCTGGTTAACCACATGCGGCCCGAAGAAATAAAATCAACCATTCTGGCTCAAAAAGATTTAGACCTTGCGGTTAAGCTTTTATTGGATACTGCCCTGGCACGGGGAGGGCATGATAATATTACTATGATTCTGGTCGAAATGGAGTAACCTTCGGAGGTGTACAGCCATTTGACAGCCAACCTGCGTAAAGAAGAACGAACCTTGTTGTATTACATTGCCGCTTATCTGGCTGTAGGGCTGGTTACCCTTTATTTAGGGGACCCGGAGCTGCGGCAGGTTTATCAGTTGTCACTGGCCGGCGGTAAACAGTTACCCTTCTGGTGGTTTGTTATCTTGCTAAGTGTCGGTACTATGGTTGGTTTTTGGCTGATCAGTGTGTATTGGCGGCTGGCCGGATTTTGCTGTGATCCTTATTTATTGCCTATTACAGCCGGCTTAACTGCCCTGGGTTTAATCTTTCTGTTTCGTTTGCGTCCCCAGTATGCCGAGAGGCAGTTTGCCTGGTTATTAATTGGTTTACTGGTGCTGGTCATCCTGACCACCATGTTCAGGAAACCGGACTGGTTGGCTGATTACAAGTATATTTATGCTGCTGTCGGTGTACTGCTGTTGGTACTGCCTATCTTTTTCGGCCAGGAACAGTATGGTGCCCGCAGCTGGTTAAATCTTGGCATATTACAAATTCAGCCCTCAGAATTTGTTAAAATATTATTGGTTTTGTTTTTGGCGGGTTTTCTAGCAGAAAACAGGAGAATTTTATCGGCGGGCCAGCAACAAATTTTTGGCATCAGCATACCGGGCGTCCGCGAGTATGGTCCCCTGGTGGTGATGTGGGGGATTTCCCTGCTAATACTGGTCTTCCAAAAGGATCTGGGAACTGCACTGATTTATTTTTGCACCTTTCTGGCTATGGTATATGTTGCTACCGCCCGCATGTTTTATGTGGGCATAGGATTAGCTTTATTTTTCCTGGGAGGAACCGCAGCTTATCATATTTTTGACCATGTGAGATCAAGGGTGGAAATATGGTTAAATCCCTGGCCTTTTCTGGAGGGGAAAGGGTATCAAATTATTCAATCATTGTTTGCACTGGGATCGGGCGGGATTGCCGGCAGCGGCCTGGGGCAAGGATTGCCTGAATTAATTCCTGCCGTACATACAGATTTTATTTTCTCCGCCATTGTGGAGGAATTGGGGCTGCTGGGCGGCTGTGCAGTACTGCTGCTTTATATGTGCTTTATTTACCGCGGCCTGCTGATTGCCCTGGCGGCCCGCCATGATTTTGCTGCCTTGACAGCCGTTGGCTTAACGGCCCTCATGGGGCTGCAAACCTTTATTATTATTGCAGGAGTGATTAAGCTGCTGCCCATGACCGGGGTAACGCTGCCCTTTATCAGTTACGGCGGCAGTTCCCTGGTGGCCAACTTTGTGTTGCTGGGCTTGCTCCTTAATATTTCCCACGAGGTAAACCGTAACCATGCAGCATAATATTAGAAATCTGGGTTACTTTTTGCTGTGTAACTTTATTTTGCTGATTTTATATTTAAGCTACCTGGTTTTGCAGCAAGGTCAGGAGCTGGCTGTACACCCGCAAAACCGCCGTTTGGCAGCCAGAGAAGCCGGTATAATCAGAGGCACCGTCTATGATCGGCAGGGTGTTGTACTGGCGGAAACAAAATGGTTAGGGGAGCGGGGAAAAAGGATTTATTTAACAGAAAACCATATTTCTCCCTTTGCCCACGTGGTGGGTTATGTTTCTGAGAGATATGGCGCCGCCGGTTTGGAGGCTTCCTACAGTAAGGAATTATTGGGCCTTACCGAGGCAGACACTTTGAATAACCTGTTGGATAAAGTATTAAACCGCCGCCCCCGGGGGCATGATCTGGTGCTGACCCTGGACGCTGCTTTGCAAAGAACAGCCTGGCAGGCCTTAAAGGGCAGGCGGGGGGCGGTGGTGGCACTGGATCCGCAAACCGGTGCAGTACTGGCCATGGTCAGTTCACCGGCCTTTGACAGCAATGCCATTGACCGGCCCGGTGTGTGGCAGGGCTTAAACCTTGATGAGGAAAACGCCCCCCTGCTTAACCGCGCGACCCAAGGGGCCTATCCCCCCGGGTCGGCCTTTAAAATCATTACCGGGGCAGGCATCTTGGCCCGGGCAACTGCTCAAGCGTCCTCAACCGTTGATTGTCCCGGCTATGTGACGGTAGACGGCAACCGGATAGCCGACAACCGGGCTCACGGCACGGTAGATTTTATTAAAGCAATGGCTGTTTCTTGCAACACCTACTTTGCCACGGCAGGAGTAAAAATGGGTTGGCAGGGACTCAGCGATACTTTTAAGAGATTTGGTCTTAATCAAGATCCCGATTTAGGGATACCGGTACGTCCCGGTACTCTGGCTGTCCCTGAGCGACGCAGCCGGAGCCAGCTGGCGGAAACCTCCTTTGGTCAGGGGGATACCTTAATCAGCCCGTTGCATATGGCGCTGGCGGGAGCAGCCATTGCCAACCACGGTGTAATTATGAAGCCTTACCTGGTAAAAGAAGTTCGCAGGGCGGACGGTCAAGTGCTGCGGGTTACCGCAAGCAGTGTCTGGCAGACTGCCGCCGATCCAACGGTGACTGAGATAATTAAGCAAGGGATGATAGCTGCCGTTAAATGGGGTACCGCTTCCCCGGCGGCTATCCCGGGGGTGGAGGTAGCTGGGAAAACAGGCACCGCCGAGACCAAAACCGTCCGGCAGCCTCACAGTTTGCCCCATGCCTGGTTTGTCGGCTTTGCGCCTGCCAATCAACCCAGAGTAGTAGTGGCTGTAATTGTGGAAAAGTCCGGTTCCGGCAGTCGTGTGGCGGCTCCCATCGCCAGAGAAGTAATGGCAGCGTATTTGAGAAGCGAGAACTTATAGGAGTGAGACAGTGATGATAGGCAAACTTCTGGGTAACCGTTATGAAATATTGGAACAATTGGGCGGCGGGGGTATGGCGCTGGTTTGGAAAGGAAAAGATACCTTCCTTAACCGTTTGGTTACCGTTAAAGTTCTCAGGCCGGAGTATGCCAGCGACCAGGACTTTGTACGGCGCTTCCGACGGGAAGCCCAGGCGGTGGCCAGTTTGTCCCACCCCAATATTGTCAGTATATATGATGTCGGACAGGAAAACGGCAGTCATTATCTGGTGATGGAATATGTGGACGGGGAAAGCCTGAAAGAATTAATCCGCCGGGCAGGCCCCTTGTCCCCTGCCAGGGTTATCCAACTGGGACGGCAAATTGCCGAGGCCCTGGAACACGCCCATGAAAACAATATAATTCACAGGGATGTAAAACCCCATAATATTTTAATAACTAAAAGCGGCCGGGCCAAACTGACAGATTTTGGCATTGCCCAAGCCAGCGCTTCCACCCTGACTCATACCGATACCATTGTCGGTTCAGTGCACTATATTTCCCCGGAGCAAGCCAGGGGGGAACCGGCCGGTCCGAAATCCGATATTTATGCCCTGGGCGTGGTACTGTATGAAATGCTCACCGGCCAGGTGCCTTACCAGGGGGACGGTGCAATTGGCGTAGCTTTAAAGCATATTCAAGAACAGCCCTTATCCCTGCGGGAAATTAACCCGGGCGTACCGGAAGACCTGGAACTGGTGGTGCTGCGGGCGATGGATAAATTGCCCGAGCGACGGCACAAAAGTGCCCGGGCCTTGGCTGAGGATTTGGTTTCCATCAGCGAAGAAACCAGAAACATGGCGCTTTATGACCAAGAAGACGAGCACACCAGGGTATTGCCCGGCCCCAACCTAATTAAAGAAGAAGCCAAAGCCAGATCTGCGGCACTTACCCATACCCGGAACAAACGTAAAGGATTAAAACCTGCCGCCTGGGGGGTGTTGGGGTTGCTGGTTGTGCTGTTAACAGGCGGCCTGCTGTTTGCCTTGAACAGTTACCTCAATGTGGCCGAGGCGGAAGTGCCGCCGGTGGTGGGGATTAAACGGGAGGATGCCGAGAGGATTCTTAAAGAGAGAGGATTTAATAATATAACTGTTAACGAGCGGTTTGACGCAAACGCAGAGAAAGGAGTAGTAATCCTCCAGGATCCGAAAGCCCATGATAAGATTAAAGTAACCCGCACCATCCTGCTGGTGGTTAGTAAAGGACCGGATCTGGTAAAAGTACCGGACGTCACCGGCCGGTATTTTGATGAAGCCCGGTTACTGCTGGAGAACGAAGGATTCCAGGTAGATACACCGCAACCTGTATTCAGCAATGATATACCGGCTGATAAAATTGCTGCCCAGGAACCTGCAGGCAATACTCAAGCGCCGCGAGGCAGTCGCATCAAATTGTTTATCAGCAAGGGCCCGCAACCGGCGGTGCAAAAGGTACCCAATCTGGTGGGTTTGACCCAGGAAGCCGCCCGCACGGAATTAAATAAAGCAGGGCTGGAACTGGGCGATGTAATCAGCCAGGCGGAAAGTTTAGATTATTTAAGCGGCCAAATTATTGCTCATCAGCCCGGCGCCGGAGAAGAGGTGGCAGAGGGCACTAAGGTTAATCTAATTCTGAGCAAAGGCCCCGGACCAACCGCCCGGGAGGTAACCGTACGCATTACTGTGCCGGACGACGGACAAACCCACGAAGTTAAGATAGAAACCGAAGACGTCAGGGGCAAATACTACCCTTACATCAGTACCCAGCAGCCGGGAGATCAGATCTCAAGGAGTATACGGGTTTATGGCAAGGCCAAAGTAAGGGTGTATATAGACGGAAATTTGGTGGATGAGAAGGAAATCTGATGTCCTGGTCAAGGAGAGGGTAATTGCGTGTTTGAAGGGGTTTTAATTAGGGCCTACGGTGGATTTTATTATGTCCAAAAGGGCGCGGAAATTTGGCAGTGTACCTTGCGGGGCAAATTTCGTTTGGCAAAAGGTGCCGCTGCTTTGGTGGGAGACCGTGTCAGGGTAACACCCGTGAGAGGTAACACCGGACGCATCGATGAAGTGCTGCCTCGCAAAACAGAACTTTTTCGCCCCCCGGTGGCCAATATAGACCAGGCGGTGATTGTTTTTGCCGTCCAGGACCCGGAGCCAAACTTGGCTCTGCTGGACCGGTTTTTGGTTTTAGCCGAGCATGCCGGTGTGGCTCCGGTGGTATGCTTAAATAAAGCAGACCTGTTGAGCGGCCGACGTGATCACGAGTGGCTCAGGTTGTACCGCAAAATAGGTTATCCGACGGTTATTACCAGCACCCAAAACAATGAAGGTATTGATGACCTGCGTCAATTGCTGGCGGGCAAAACTTCCGTACTGGCAGGCCCTTCCGGAGTAGGAAAGTCCAGCCTGCTAAATGCCGTGCAGCCGGGTTTGCAGTTAAAAACCGGCGAGATCAGCTATAAGTTGAGAAGAGGTAAACATACCACCCGTCACGTTGAATTGTTGCCACTTACGAACGGTGGTTTTGTAGCGGATACTCCGGGTTTTTCCAGTTTGGATTTGCCTGACATGGAAAGGGAAGAGCTGGGATATTGTTTTCCGGAATTTGCTGCCTGTGCGGCAGAGTGCAAATTTAAAGGCTGCCTGCATTGCCACGAACCCCATTGTGCCGTTAAAACAGCCGTAGCGCAGGGATTGATCAATCAGACCCGGTACCAACATTACCTAATGTTTTTAGAGGAAGTTTTGCAGCAGGAGAGGAGATACTAATAATATGCTTAAAATCGCACCGTCAATTTTATCAGCAGATTTTGCTCATCTTGCCCAATCTGTGCAAAAGGTTGAACAAGCCGGTGCCGAGTACCTTCATATTGATGTGATGGACGGTCATTTTGTTCCGAACATTACCTTGGGACCATTGCTTGTCAAAGCACTGCGGCCGCACAGCAAAATGTTCTTTGATGTTCACTTGATGATTGAACAACCCGAACGATATATTGACGACTTTGTACAAGCGGGGGCCGATTTAATCTGTATTCATGCCGAAGCCTGCACCCATCTGCACCGTTGTGTCACGCAAATTAAGGAAACCGGGGCGAAAGTCGGGGTTGCATTAAATCCCCATACGCCTTTAAATGTTATACAATACATCTTACCTTTGCTGGATCTGGTTTTATTAATGACGGTTAATCCCGGCTTTGGCGGGCAAAAATTTATTCCCCAGGTACTGCCTAAAATCGATGAACTTTCCCGCTTAATCAAGCAAAACGGATTGACCGCTGAAATTGAAGTGGACGGCGGCATCAATGCCGAGACAGCTCCTCTGGTAGCCCGGGCGGGCGCCCGGGTATTGGTGGCCGGTTCGGCCGTTTTCGGGGCGCCTGATCCTGCGCAAGCGGTACATGATATCCGCCGGGCAGCCGAACAAGCCACAGCAGCTATCTGTTAGCGGCCGGCTTATGACCGGATCCCAAAAAACTCTATAGTAAAAGGAGGCTGAGATAAATGGCTGTATGGAAATGTCAAAAATGCGGTGCCACCAAAGAAGGCCGCTGCCGTCCCCAGAAATGTGCCTGCGGGGCTACCAAAGAAGATTTTGCCAAAGAAGAAACCAAGTAGCTTTTCCCAAAGTCGTTTCCGGTTCTGCCACCCGACTTCTACAGCAATATAACACCAAAAACAAGCATCCCGTCCACTCTTATAGTGAAACGGGATGTTTTTTATTTTGCACCGTTACAAAATATACTGCCATCACCGGCAGGTTAAAAACTGTTTACGTCAGCAGTATGACCGGCTGTCAGATACGCCCCCGGGTTTAACTGCTTAATGCCGTCAGGATAATGATAAAACTTTTAGTTTAGTCCGGTGCTGTTATTCAGCATGTCTGCCACCAGCCGCAGGGTTGCCACGGTATTTGTGAGTAATATCTCATACAGCATGACCGGCAAAACATCTTGCAGAGTGGCACCCAGTTCACCTGATTGCACCTTTTTGGCCACTATATCACCGGCCCGGTTTAAACTGTTGTTAACCAGGGCGATAATTTCCTCCTGGTGCTCCTGAACAAACTTGTCAACATTGACAGTCATGGTTTTACATTCCTTTCATCATATTTTTCTTTATTATAAACTTAAGTGTGGCGCTTTCCAATGGAAACATTTTTTGTTTTTTCTTGCTAATTCATATTGACCGGTTTGTGATATAATATACAATATCATTAGGCACGAGCTTATTAATTAATTCAGGAGGGATAGTTGTGAATTTATTAATCATGGGCCCCCCCGGCGCCGGCAAAGGCACCCAGGCAGAAGTATTGGTTAAGGAATTAAACATTACCCACATTTCCACCGGCGACATGTTCCGGGCAGCAATTAAGGAAGGTACCGAAATGGGCAAAAAAGCCAAGGAATACATGGATAAAGGTGCCTTGGTACCTGACGAAGTAGTAATTGGTATGGTTAAAGATCGCTTGTCCCAGCCGGATTGCCAACAAGGTTTCCTGTTGGACGGCTTCCCTCGCACTGTTGAGCAGGCGGCCGCCCTGGATGCTACCCTGCAGGACATGGGCATTAAGTTAGACGGCGTAATTAATATTGAAGTACCCCTGGAAAAATTAATGGCCCGCTTAACTGGCCGTCGGGTTTGCAAAGGCTGTGGCGCTTCCTATCACGTTCTTTTTAATCCTCCCAAAGAAGAAGGCAAATGCAACACCTGCGGCGGTGAGCTGTACCAGCGCTCGGACGATAACGAAGAATCCGTGGGCACCCGTTTAAATGCCTATATTGAAAAAACCAAACCCCTGATTGACTATTATGCTGCAAAGGGAATTTTGAAAAACATTAACGGCGATCAAGAAATCAGCAAAGTTTTAGCAGATATTCTGGCCGCTGTAAAATAAGTGTAATATAAAAACAGAACTTTCCGGCCAAACAACCCTGGTCAGCCGATTTTCTCGGTGGCAGGGTTGTTTTGTTTGCCCGCCCTAACCGTTGGGCGGTTAATTTTTTATACTGTTTAGCACCCAACAAAGCGAACAGAACGGCCAAATTATGTCAGTATGCTGCACACAATATTTTTCTTAAAAAATCTTATTTTTTAAAATACTGCCTGGAGGAATTCAACCGCTGTCGTGGAATATTTTTTCGTAGAAATTTTTAATCAAATCTAATATTTTGTCGCATCGGGAGGTGATTAAACTACTGACAGGTCTAACGCGGTAAAGCAAGTGTGCACCGAGCAAAGAATCAGAGGGGGATTAATTAGTATGAAAAAGGTTCGTTTTGCTGCCCTCTTGGCAGTAATGGTGATGCTGGCAGTTTTAGCAGCTGGCTGCGGCAGCGGTGGCGCTCAACAAGAGCAAAAAGCTGCGTCTGCCAATGAAATCGTCATTGGCGGTAACTTTGAGTTAAGCGGTAACGTAGCTACCTTTGGCACAGCTGCGGCTAACGGAGCCGAGTTATACTTCGATGAAGTAAACGCCGCCGGCGGAGTGCTGAATAAAAAGATCAAGTTTGTTAAGTTGGATAACAAATCCGATGCCACCGAAGCTGCCAACGTAGCCACCCGTTTAATCACTCAGGATAAAGTGGCAGCCATTCTTGGCGCTACCACCTCAGGTGATACCCTTGGCTTTATCCAGGTGGCGGCCGACAATAAAATCCCCGTCTTAACCACCTCAGCCACCAACCCGGATGTAACTGTGGACCCCAATAGCAAACAGGTGCGCGAATACGTGTTCCGTGCATGTTTTATTGACCCCTTCCAGGGCACCGTAATGGCCAACTTTGCCATTAAAGATCTGAAAGCCAAGACAGCAGTCATCTATGTTGATAACAACTCTCCCTATTCCAAAGGCTTAGCTCAATTCTTTAAAGAATCTTTCACCAAACAAGGCGGCAATATTCTCGGTGAGGAAGCCTTCGTGCCGGAAGATCAGGATTTTAAAGCTACCCTGACCAAGATTAAAGGTTTGAATCCTGATGTTGTATATTGCCCCGGCTACTACGAGCAGGTTGGTAAAATCGTTAAACAGGGACGTGAAGTGGGTATTACGGTTCCCTTCCTGGGCGGCGACGGATGGGATTCTCCCAAGCTGGCCGAAATTGCCGGCGCCCAAGCTCTCAACAACACCTATTTCAGCAACCACTACTCCTCTGAACAGGATGATCCTAACGTTAAGGCATTTGTAGAAAAATACAAAGCTAAATTCGGTCAGGTGCCTGATTCTATGGCTGCTCTCGGTTATGACGCGGCCATACTGATTGTTGATGCCATTAAGCGTTCCGGTGACGGAAGTCCTGAAAAAATTAAAGAAGCTCTCAAAGCAACCAAAGATGTACAGGCTGTTACCGGAAAACTGTCCTTTGACGAAAACCACAACCCGATCAAGGGTGCCGCTATTCTGGAAATGAAAGACGGCAAGCAAGTTTATAAAACATATGTAAATCCTTAAAATCACCGGGCTGATCATTCTATAGGTGAGGGGGTAACCCCTCACCTGTCTGCAAAACAACGAATTGGGGTGGCATCTTTGGAAGTTTTTTTACAACAACTGATTAACGGTATTTCACTGGGCAGCATCTACGCGCTGATAGCCCTGGGATATACAATGGTTTACGGTATTGTCCAATTAATTAACTTTGCCCACGGCGATATTTATATGGTGGGTGCCTATCTGGGTTTTTTTGCCACAGCCGTTCTGGGCTGGTCCTTTGTACCGGCTCTGCTGTTAGCTATGGTGGTTTGCGCTATCCTGGGCATGGTCATTGAGAAACTGGCTTACACTCCATTGCGCAACGCCCCGAGGATTGCCGCATTGATTACCGCCATTGGTGTTTCACTGTTTCTGGAATACGGTATGATGTTGATGGTAACGCCCCAAGTACGGACCTTTCCTCAGGTTTTGCCCGAAGTGCAATACAAACTTTTCGGTGATTTGGTTATTACCAACCGCCAAATCATTATTCTGGTGGTTACTGTTGCATTAATGGTACTGCTGCAGTACATTGTGCATAAAACAAAAATCGGTAAGGCAATGCGGGCTGTTTCCCATGATAAACAAACAGCTCAATTAATGGGTATCAATGTTAATAAGACCATTTCAGCAACCTTTGCCATTGGCTCCGCCCTGGCGGCGGCGGCAGGCGTGCTGGTGGGAATTTATTATAACGCCATTAATCCTTTGATGGGTATTATGCCCGGCTTGAAGGCCTTTGTAGCGGCCGTACTGGGGGGCATTGGCATCATCCCCGGAGCAATGACCGGTGGTTTCTTGTTGGGAATTGTGGAGGCGATGGTAAGCGGTTATGGTAAATCCCTTTACCGTGACCCGGTGGCCTTTATCATCCTGATCATTATTTTGATTGTCAAACCGGCCGGCTTGTTTGGTAAGAATGTCCGGGAGAAAGTGTAGGTGATGTCAATGTACGAGCGTAAAATCGGCAAGCAGATAGGTATTTTATTAATTTTGATTGCTGTTTGGGGTGCGGTCGATTTTCTGATTAAAGGCGGCATTCTTAATCCTTACTATGAGTTAAACCTTATCTTAATCGGCATTAACGTAATATTGGCCGTAAGCCTGAACTTAATTAACGGCTTTAACGGACAATTTTCCATCGGGCACGCCGGCTTCATGGCCGTGGGTGCCTACGGAGCTGCCATGATTACCCTTAAGGCCCACTTGCCTTTTATCATTGCCCTGCTGGTGGGGGCGTTGCTGGCTGCCCTTTGCGGTGTTCTGGTAGGTCTGCCTACCCTGCGCCTGCGTGGTGATTACCTGGCCATTGCCACCCTGGGTTTTGGTGAAATCATTCGGGGCCTTATTGTTAATATTGATTATATCGGTGGTGCCTATGGCCTTTCCGGCATCCCCAAATTAGCCAACTGGACCTGGGTTTTTTGGTTAACCGTGTTGACAGTGCTGGTCATTTGGAACTTTGTCAATTCTACGCACGGCAGAGCCACTATATCTATCCGAGAAAACGAAATTGCCGCCGAGGCCATGGGCATTCATACAACCAAGTATAAGGTAATGGCCTTTACCATCGGTTCGCTGTTTGCCGGTCTGGCCGGCGGTTTGCATGCCCATTATTTTTATACCATTCAACCAAACACCTTTAACTTTCTAAAATCCTTTGATATTTTAGTTATGGTGGTATTGGGGGGACAGGGCAGTATAACCGGTTCGATTATAGCAGCCATTGTGCTGACCATTATCTCTGCTTCTTTGCAAAAATTTGCCGAACTGCGTTTGGTTATATATGCGCTGCTGCTGATTATCATCATGCTGTTCCGGCCCCAGGGCCTGATGGGAACCAAGGAATTCAGCCTGCGCTTATTCCGTAAAAAATCGAAAGATAAGGAGGAAAAACAACATGGCACTGCTGTCAGTCAATGACCTGTCCATATCTTTCGGGGGTTTAAAGGCTGTTTCCAATTTTAACATGCAACTTCCCAAAAATGCTCTGGCGGGCTTGATCGGTCCTAACGGGGCAGGTAAAACAACTGTGTTCAACATGTTGACGGGTGTGTATTTGCCTACCTCCGGTGATATAAAACTGGACGGCAAGAGCCTGGTGGGTTTAAAACCATACCAAATTAACCATCGAGGCATAGCCCGGACCTTTCAAAACATACGCCTGTTTAATGACCTGACGGTAATAGACAATTTAAAGATTGCCTATCACCGCCACGCCAAATACGGGCTGGTGGGGGCAATCTGCCGGCTGCCGGGTTTTTATGCCGGGGAAAAAGAAATACATGAAAAATCCATGGAACTTTTAAAGATTTTTAAACTGGAACATAAATATAACGAACTGGCTAAAAACTTGCCCTATGGTGAGCAGCGGCGGTTGGAAATAGCTCGGGCGATGGCTACCCAGCCCCGCCTGTTGTTGTTGGACGAACCGGCCGCAGGCATGAATCCGCAGGAAACCCACGAATTAATGGAATTGATCCGCTGGATCAGGCAACAATTTGATTTAACCATCCTGCTGATTGAGCATGATATGTCGCTGGTGATGGGAGTTTGCGAGATAATCTACGTGCTGGATTACGGCCAAATTATTGCCATCGGCACACCGGAGGAGATTCGCAACAACCGGCGGGTAATTGAAGCTTATCTGGGAGAGGAGGCCTCCTAAATGCTGAAAGTGGAAGACGTTCATGTATATTACGGTGCCATCCATGCCCTTAAAGGCATTTCTTTGGAGGTTCCCCAGGGGCAGATCGTTACTCTGATTGGCGCAAACGGCGCCGGCAAAACCTCCACCTTGAATACCATATGTGGTTTGCTCAAACCCAAAAGCGGCCGGGTTGTTTTTGAAGGCAAAGATATTACCGGCTTGGCGACACCGGAAATAGTTAAAATGGGGTTGACCCAAGTGCCGGAAGGGCGCAGAATTTTTGCCAATATGCCCGTATACGAAAATCTTGAGCTGGGTGCCTTTTTGAATAAAAACAAAAGCGAAGTGGCTGAATCCATGGAACATGTGTACAACAGATTTCCCCGGCTGCGCGAAAGGAAAAACCAGCTGGCAGGCAGTTTATCCGGCGGCGAGCAGCAAATGCTGGCCATGGGGCGTGCTTTGATGTCCAAGCCACGCCTGCTGTTATTGGATGAGCCTTCTATGGGCTTATCGCCTATTTTGGTAAAAGAAATTTTTTCCATTATCAAAGAATTAAATGAGCAGGGTACTACCATCTTGCTGGTGGAACAAAATGCCAAAATGGCCTTGTCTATTGCCCACCGGGGCTATGTGGTTGAAACCGGGCGAATTGTCCTGGCGGGAGATGCCAGGGAACTGCTGGAATCACCCGAAGTCAAAAAAGCATATTTAGGCGGCTAGATGACATGTGTCAATTGCTTGCACACAACTTGACACATGTTCATAAAAAGATTCAAACAGATGCAGGAATTTTTGCAGTACTGTGGAATTAATTTTCTTAAGGTAACGTAAGAAAAAAATGTAACCTGGATGTGAGAGGCTATGGGGAGGTACCATGAATTTAACCCAAAAGCCTGTGATTTGCACAATCTGCCTGTCCAGGAAGTTGATGAGTCAATCTCTGTAAAGGAAGGACAGAGATTGCTGCAATCAGGCCTTTTGGGCGGTTTGTTATTGCGTGTCAAAGACCGGCACATGGTTATTTTAGCTTGCGATTTAATCTTTGCGGCGGAAAATGCTGCTTTGCACACGGTAGCACGGCGACCGGCTTTATTCATTAACGAACAGCTGACCATTGATGAACTGTTTAAACAATGGATAAAAAATCCTACAGCAATACCTGTCATCAAAGACAGTCACAATCGACCGGCAGGTATGCTTGATCCCCTGCAGGCAGCCAATGCCCTGCAAAAAGAGTTGGTCAGGGTGCTAAGTTATTTCGAAACCCTTTTATGCCAGGTTAATGAAAGCATTTGCGGCATTGACAAACAGCACCGGGTGGTGGTGTGGAACCCTAAAGCTGAAGAACTTTACGGGGTTAAGGCAGAGAAAATTTTGTCTGCCCGCATTGAAGATTTTTTCACTAACTTGCGTATCAGCAATTGCATGCACGAAAAGAAAGAGCTTAAGGGCCACTACCATCAACCCTGCGAAGGAACCCATGTCCTGATTAATGCAGCGCCGGTGCAGTGGCAGGATAAAGTAATCGGCGGCCTGGCAGTGGAAAAAGATATTACGGAACTGGTACAGCTGAACCAGGAATTAACCAAAGCCAGTTCCCAGGTGAAATTGCTGGAACAGGAAATCCGTAAGATTTCCGGACAGGATTGTGCTTTTCGCAAGCTGATTGGACGCAGTCAGGTTATGCAAAACCTGATTGCCTTTGGTAAAAAAATCAGTACAACGGACGCAACCGTTTTGCTAAGGGGAGAAAGCGGCACCGGCAAGGAATTGATGGCCCGTGCCATTCACCAAAACAGCTCCCGCCACATGAATCCTTTTATTGTAGTTAATTGCGGTGCCATTCCCAATAACCTGTTTGAAAGCGAACTTTTTGGTTACGAGGGAGGGGCGTTCACCGGAGCAGACCGGAAAGGTAAGCCCGGCATGTTTGAACTGGCTAACGGGGGCACGCTGTTTTTGGATGAAGTAGGTGAAATGTCTGTAGAAATGCAGGCCAAATTGCTGCGGGTACTGCAAGAAGGTGTTTTTTACCGGGTGGGCGGAGCGCAACCGGTGCAGGTTAACGTAAGGGTGCTGGCAGCCACCCACCGGGACCTGGAGGCGATGATCAACCGCCGCCAGTTCAGAGAAGATCTGTATTACCGGCTGAATGTTGTTTCCTTGGAAATTCCCCCGTTGCGCGAAAGAAAGGAAGATATACCTGAGCTGGTGCACCTGTTTATGCAGGAATTCTGCCGCAAATACGACAAATCCATTAAAAAAATCGAACCGGCGGTGATGAGTTCCTTTTTAGATTATACCTGGCCCGGTAATGTGCGGGAGTTAAAGAATGCCGTCGAACGACTGGTCGTGCTCACCGACGGTGATGTCATTGACGAACAGGCATTGCCGGAAAACCTGCGCCGCAATACTTATATATCTCTGGTGACAAGTCCGGTTGCCCAAGGTAAACTGATGAATGTGGCCGTCGAAGCTGAAAAACAACTGATCCTTAAAACTTTGCAGCAAGTCAGGGGCAACCGCTCGGAGGCGGCCAGGGTGCTGGGTATTCCCAGAAGCACTTTATATTATAAACTGCGTCAACTGGGTATTCCTGCTAAAGGATAACATCAAGCATACGGGAGGTGAGTTCATTTATTAATTAATTAGCTTAATCTGTAATAATTAAATAATAAAGAAGGAGGCAGATTAGAGAGATGAAAAAAAGTAATGTATGGAAGCTGTTAGTGCTGTTGGCAGTGACTGCCCTGATCCTGGCGGGCTGTGGCGGCAGCCAGGAGAAAAAGGCGGCAGAAGGGGAAAAAGCCGCTTCCGGCGGGGATACCATTAAGATTGGTTTCCTGGGCGCCAAAACCGGCGGGCATGCTGCTTACGGCGTAGAAACCCTCAAAGGAATGCAAATGGCCGCCAAGGACATTAATGACGCCGGCGGTTTACTTGGCAAGAAAATTGAAATTATTGAAGAAGACCATGGCAGCAAGGTTTCTGAGGGTACCAACGTAACCCAGAAACTGATTACCCGTGACAAGGTTGTAGCCATTGTGGGCGATCCCACCACCGGTATTACCAAGGCAGCCGCTCCCATTGCTCAGCAAAATAAAGTTGTGCTGCTGTCCGCCGGTGCTGTAGGCACCGGTGTCGTGGAAATCGGTGACTACATTTTCCGCGATACCCTGCTGGATGCCGTGGCTGCCCCGGCTGTTACCAAATACCTCAATGAAAAGCTGGGTTGGAAGAAAGTAGCGGTTATCACTTCCATGAATAATGACTACAGCGTTGGCTTAACCAAACTCTTTAAAGAAGCATTGGCTGCCAACAAGATGGAAATTGTTGCGGAACAGAGCATCCAGGACGGCGATCAAAACTTTGCTGCCCAGGTTACCGCTATAAAAGATAAAAACCCGGATGGCATTATTTTCACCGGTTACTACACTGAGGGCGGCCTGTTTATGAAGGAAGCCAGAAAACAAGGTATGAAAGCTGTTATGGTAGGCGGCGACGGCCTGCTGTCTGACGTGCTGATGAAGATGGGCGGCGACGCAGTGGAAGGCAGCATGGTATACTGTGGTTTTGCTGCGGACGAAGAAAAAGCAGGCGAAAAAACCAAGAAGTTTATCGAGGCTTATAAAGCAGGCAACAACGGTGCCCTGCCCGATATGTTCTCTGCTCAAGGTTATGACGCCGTCATGCTGATTGCGGATGCCATTAAGGCTGCCGGCAGTGACAATCCTGAACAATTCCGCGCTGAACTGGCTAAGACCAAAGACTGGACCGGCGTATCCGGTACCATTACCTTCCGGGAAAACCGGGAACCTATCAAGAGTCCTGTCTACCTGCTGGAAGTTAAAGGCGGTAAGTTTGTTGTAAAAGAAACGGTGGATGTTAAGTAAACCGGAAATAAAAAATTAAGATTAAAAGGTTGCAGCCATTCGTATTCTGTAATGGCTGCAACCACTGTTTAAACACCCCGTAGGAAGGAGATGAGGACATGCTGTCGCAGCAAATATTAAACGGTATTACACTGGGCGCAACTTACGCTCTTATTGCCCTGGGCTATACCATGGTTTACGGTATCATACAATTAATTAACTTTGCCCATGGAGAAATATATATGGTAGGAGCCTTCGTCGGGGTTTTAATGGTTTCCGTATTCCAACAGGGATTGGTGGTTTCGCTGCTGGCTGCCATGGCCGCCTGCATGATTATGGGCGTTACCATTGAGCGTATTGCTTACCGCCCGCTGCGCCGGTCCACTCGTTTAGCTCCCTTGATTTCTGCCATTGGTGTATCTATTTTTTTACAAACCCTGATGACGAAAATTAAAGGTCCCCAGCCGGTTGCCTTTCCCCCTGTAATTAACGATGCCTTGTATAAATTGGGGCCGGTGGAAATCAGCAAAGTCCAAGTTATTATTTTAATTGTTGCCAGTCTGTTGATGGCAGGCCTTCATTTTGTTGTTAAATATGTAAAAATCGGCAAAGCCATGCGGGCTGCCTCGGAAGATTATGATACGGCAGCCCTGATGGGGATTAACGTAAACCAGGTGATATCCTTTACTTTCGCTATCGGTTCGGCCCTGGCCGCTGCAGGTGGCGTGCTGGTAGGCATTTATTTTAACTCGGTATCTCCTTTTATGGGTGTTTTAGCCGGCCTCAAAGCCTTTTGCGCTGCCGTCCTGGGCGGGATTGGCAGCATACCCGGCGCCATGCTGGGCGGGTTGTTTCTGGGGGTAGCCGAAACCCTTGGCATAGCCGGTGGATTTGACCTGTACAAGGATGCCATTGCCTTTACCTTACTGATTATTGTGTTGCTGTTCCGGCCCACCGGCTTACTGGGGCGACCAATCCAGAGGAAAGTGTAGGTAGGTTGTCATGGATAGCATTTTTAGCATGTTTTTAAATGACTATTACATTCAAGTGCTGACAATGTTGGGTATTTATCTGATCGGTGCGTTGGGACTTAACTTGATTACCGGTGTCACCGGACAACTCTCCTTTGGTCATGCAGCTTTTCTAAGCATTGGAGCGTACACATCAGCCATATTAAGTCTCAAACTTCATTTGCCCTTCGGGTTGGCTGTTTTGGCAGGCGGCTTGATGGCCGGGCTGTGGGGAGTTCTTCTGGGCTATCCTACCCTGCGTTTAACCGGCGACTACCTGGGCATTGCTACCCTGGGATTTGGTGAAATAGTGCGGGTTGTTTTCTTAAACATGACCATTACCGGCGGTGCTTTGGGACTGGCAGGCATTCCCCGCCATACCACACTGACAGTGGTATTGCTACTGGTTATCATTACTGTTTGGGCTATGTTTCGTCTGGAGAACTCCCGCTTTGGCCGCTCTTTGGCGGCTATTAGGGAAGATGAGATAGCTGCGGAAGCCATGGGAGTCAACCTTACTTCCACTAAGATTGCCGCCTTTGCCATCGGCACTTTTTTGGCGGGCATCAGCGGTGCTTTGTATGCCCATCTGATTCAATACTTAAATCCATCGGATTTTGGTTTTATTAAATCCTTTGAGTTTTTAACCTTCATTGTATTAGGCGGCTTGGGCAGTATTCCCGGGGTAATTCTGGGTACCGGTGTCCTAACCTTGGCACCGGAGTTTTTAAGATTTATTTCGGATTACCGGATGATGGTTTATGGTTTGTTAATGGTTTTTATGATGATTGTACGGCCCAGGGGCTTGCTGGGCGGCGTGCAATTACGGCGTCTGTTTGCCCGTAAAAGCATACAACAAACCGGCACATCTGCCTCCGGCGGGGCTAACTAAAGGAGTGAAGACAATGTCAAAGACTATTTTGGAACTGGACAACGTATCCATCCGATTCGGCGGCCTCACCGCGGTAGACAGTGTTGATATGAAAATTGAAGAAGGCACCGTAAGGGCGTTAATCGGGCCCAACGGGGCGGGCAAAAGTACCATATTTAACCTCATTACCGGTATTTATGCTCCTACCGCCGGAGAAATTCGGTTTATGGGCAGTAAAATTAACGGATTGAAACCTCATGTAATTACCAAACTGGGTATTGCCAGAACGTTCCAAAATATTCGGCTGTTTGGTGAAATGACCGTACTTGACAATGTGAAAATCGGTATGCACTGCAGAACCGGGGCCGGATTTCTGGGAGCTCTGCTGCGTACTCCGGCAGTGCTGGCAGAGGAGAGAGCTATTACGGAAAATTCTCTTGAGGCTTTGAAGTTGATGGAACTTGAACACAAAGCAGATGAATTGGCTATGAACCTGCCCTACGGCGAACAGCGCCGGTTGGAAATAGCCCGGGCGTTGGCCAGTCGCCCGAAACTGTTGTTATTGGACGAACCGGCTGCCGGCATGAACCCGCAGGAAAAGCAAACCCTTATGAGTATGATTAGAAAAATCCAGGCCATGGGCCTTACCATATTTTTAGTGGAACATGACATGAAATTTGTTATGAGTTTATCTGATCGCATAGCAGTTTTAGATTATGGCAGAAAAATAGCGTCAGGTTCCCCGGCAGAAATCCAGCGGAACCCGGCGGTAATTGCCGCCTATTTGGGAAAGGAAGTGGTTTAGCCCATGCTGCTTGAAGTTAAAGACCTGCATGTTTCTTATGGGGCTATCAGGGCGCTGAAGGGCATTTCCTGCCAGGTAGCCGAAGGAGAAATTGTTGCTTTAATCGGAGCAAACGGCGCCGGCAAAACCACCACCCTGCGCACCGTTTCCGGGTTAATCCGCCCGCAAGCCGGGAGTATTATTTACCGGGGGCAACCCATCACCAAATTACCGCCGCACCAAATTGTCAGTCTTGGTATTTGCCAGGTGCCGGAGGGGCGCCGGGTTTTTACCAGAATGACTGTTTTAGAAAACCTGGAAATGGGGGCTTACAGCCGCAAGGACAGGGCCAATATTAAATCAGATATAGAAAGGGTTTTTCAACGTTTTCCCCGCTTGGCGGAACGCAAAGCACAGTTGGCCGGAACCCTCTCAGGGGGAGAGCAGCAAATGCTGGCTATGGGACGGGCTTTAATGTCCAGGCCTACCCTACTGCTGATGGACGAACCTTCCATGGGGCTGGCACCGATGCTGGTACAGGAAATTTTTTCAATTATACAAGAGATTAACCAAAACGGCACCACCATCTTATTGGTGGAACAAAATGCCCATATGGCTTTATCTATTGCGCACAGGGCTTATGTACTGGAAACAGGGGAACTGGTGCTGGCCGGTTCGGCAAAGGAATTAGCCAATAATCCTGAAGTGCGCAAGGCTTATTTAGGAGAATAATAAATAATATCAAGGCCCATGACGACCGTAGCGAAATCAGCGTGCCGCCGGTGCGGAAACCTTAGCAGAAGGGATCAGAAACCTACCGGTAAAGTTGATATAAACTCTGACAAGTTTGCTGCCAAACTGACGGCAAGGCTAAAACTATAGCAGGCAGACCGGCTGTTTTTGTTGTTTTATCTCTCACTTCTTAAATGACTGGGGTGATTATATTGCACAAAGGATTTTTAACCGTAAAAGATATGCTGTATAAAGACCTGCTGCCTGTTACTCCAGATACTACCATTGGCGAAGTGAGGGAAAAAGGAATCCCCAATCGTCCTGTGGTGCTGGTTGTCGAAGAGGACAAGCTGGTGGGGGTGTTGCTTTGGAAGGATGCCATTAACCGGCGGTTGGAGTCTGATGTTAAGGTAAGACAGGTAATGAAAAGGGATTTTTCTTCCCTGGATGAAGAGGATCTGGAGAGAGAGATTCTGGCCTTTCTGCCGGAGTTGCGTTATCATGCTTTGGTTTGCAGGAACAGGCAGGGAGAAGTGCTGGGTGTTTTATCCTATGACCAGGTTTTTCATGACCTGGCGCTGCGGGTTTGCGAAACTGAGGCACGTATTAATGCAGTGGTTGAAACGGTTGAAGAAGCAGTCTGCATTGTAGACAATTTTGACAGGGTGGTTATCTGGAACAGCCGGGCGGAAGAGTTGTACGGCATTAAAGCTCAGGATATTGTGGGAAAGCCTATTAACCAATTTTTTTCCAACCTGGTAGTAACCCGGGTGAATAAAGAATGGGAGGAAATAAGGGCACTTCATCACCAACCGGTGGAAGGCACCCATGTATTGATTAATGCCACTCCCGTGCGTTTGGGTCCCAAGGTAATCGGCGGGGTGACCGCTGAAAGGGATATAACGGAAATTGTCCAATTAAATCAAAAGTTAACGCAGGCCAGTACCCAGGTAAAACGCTTGGAAAATGAAATTCACAAAATTTCCGCCGGCAGAAATCCTTTTGCGGCCATCAAAGGCCATCATAAACGCTTGATTGAGCTGATTAATATTGCCAGGAAAGCAGCTTCCACCAATGCAGTCATTCTTTTGCGGGGAGAAAGCGGTACCGGTAAAGAACTGTTTGCGAAAGCGATCCACGAGGCCAGCCCGAGGTCGGATAAAAAATTCTCTGTCATTAACTGTGCAGCTATCCCTCCTAGCTTATTTGAAAGCGAAATGTTTGGCTATGAAAGCGGCGCCTTTACGGGTGCTGATAAAAAGGGGAAACCGGGAGTGTTTGAGCTGGCAGACGGCGGTACCCTGTTTATGGACGAAATTGGTGAGCTGCCCCCGGATATGCAGGTAAAATTATTAAGGGTGCTGCAGGACGGGGTATTTTACCGGGTAGGGGGTGCCACACCGGTAAAGGTGGATGTCAGGATCATAGCTGCTACCAACCGTTCTTTAGAAGAAATGATGGCCAACGGTCAATTTAGGGAGGATCTTTATTATCGTCTGAATGTGGTTGCCCTGGAAATACCTCCCCTCAGAGAGCGACGGGAGGACATTCCGGAGTTGGTTTACCTGTTCTTGCAGGAATTCAGCCAACTGTATCAAAAGCAAATCAACAAACTGGAACCGGGCGTGATGGCTACATTTTTGGCTTATGCCTGGCCGGGCAATATAAGGCAATTAAAAAATGTTATTGAGCGGATGGTTATTTTGACCGAAGGAGATACCATTCCCGAGAGCGCTATCCCTGAAACCTTAAAAACGGGATCCCGCCAGGACCAGTCAACCGCTACGGTTGGTTTGGCTTCGGTTACTGAACAAACCGAAAGGGAGCTGATTATTCGTACTTTAAAACAAGTCAATGGCAATCGCTCTGAGGCAGCCCGCATGCTGGGTATCCCGCGCAGCACACTTTACTACAAAATGCATCAACTGGGAATTATGTAGCGGTAACGGCTAAGACTATCCCCCTAACTATGTCCCTGTTAAGAACTGTCCAAACAACTATGTCCAATAATACTTAAGATTGTACAGAAAACTATACAACAATATCTTAATTAAAGTTTTAAAACACGTGTAATACGTGTTTTTTTTTGGCAAAAAAAATTTAATAACAATTAATGCTATTCAAAAAACGTCTAATATCAATAACTCGAGGCTTTATCGCAAGCAACTGTGTTTTTGAGAGATGGCAAATTGTCCTTTTGGCATGGATTTTGCTTTACTTCATTTATGAGGGGGGTAAGGCAGATGCGGATAACTGAACATCCAATATTAGAATTTAGGACCGGTAAAAAAGTTAAATTTATTTTTGACGGTAAAGAATTGGAGGGTTATGAAGGCGAAACCATTGCCGCCGCCTTGCATGCAGCAGGGATTCGTGTTATGCGGGAAAGCGGCCGTTTACACCGCCCCAGGGGGCTGTTTTGCAATATCGGAAACTGTTCCTCCTGTTTAATGGTGGTAAACGGGGAACCCAATGTAAGGGTTTGTGTGGAGCGCTTGCGGGAAGGCATGGTGGTGGAAACCCAGAAGGGGAAAGGTGAGTTAAAGTGAAACAAACCGAAATTGCCATAGTCGGTGGCGGTCCGGCGGGCCTGTCAGCTGCCCTGCAGGCTGCCAAACTGGGAGCCGAGGTGTATTTGATAGACCGCAACGACTATCTGGGCGGCCAGTTAATTAAACAAACCCACCGTTTCTTTGGTTCCAAAGAACAGCGGGCATCCGAACGGGGTATCGATATTGCCCGGGAACTGGCGCAGCAGGTTACCGCTCAGCCAAACATCAAAGTAATGACCGAAGCTACCGCCCTTGGTTATTATGAGGACGGTGTTTTGCTGGTGGAACAGCAGCGCAAGGTTTTTACCGTTAAACCTCAGCGGCTGATTATTGCTACCGGCGGGGCAGAAAAGACTTTGCTGTTTCCCAACAATGATTTACCCGGGGTGTACGGAGCAGGAGCAGTACAAACCCTGGTAAATGTGTACGGTGTTAAACCCGGGCAAAGGGTACTGATGGTGGGGGCCGGCAACATTGGGGTGATTGTCAGCTATCAACTGTTGCAGGCCGGGGTAGAAGTGGCAGCAATTATTGAAGCAGCTCCCCGCATCGGTGCCTATTGGGTTCATGCAGCCAAGGTGGTACGCGCCGGCGTACCCATCTATACCCGCCATACCATTCTACGGGCCCACGGCACCAGGGAAGTAACCGGTGCCACGGTGGTGCAGCTGGATGAAAAATGGCAGCCGGTGGCGGGTACCGAAAAGATGTTTGATGTGGATGTTATTTGCTTGTCTGTAGGGTTAACTCCTTTAACAGAATTATTATGGCAGGCCGGCTGCCGGATGGTGTTTGTCCCGGAACTGGGCGGCCATGTCCCTTTGCGCAATGAACGGTTAGAAACATCCGTACCCGGTATTTATGTAGCGGGCGATGTATCTGGCATTGAAGAAGCCTCAGCAGCCATGATGGAGGGGGCCCTGGCAGGCTTAAATGCAGCTGCCGACCTGGGTTACACCAGTGAAAGTCTGGCCGCTGACCGGCAGCATTTGCTGGTCCAACTGGCCGGGTTGCGTTCCGGGCCGGTGGGAGAAAAGATTCGCAAGGGCTTGGCCCAAGTTCTTTTAAAGTGAGGAGTGATGCGCATGCTGGCAGAAAACGGAATTGCCACCCCGGATGATTTGGCTCAGGTAGTACCTCCGGCGGCAAGGCTGGCACGGGGACCGGTGGCCATTGCCGAATGTTTTCAAAATATACCCTGTGATCCCTGCTACCACAGTTGTAAACAGGGGGCTATCAAAGAATTTACCGATATCAACCAGCGGCCGCAGATAGATTTTGATAAATGCAACGGTTGTGGCACCTGTATGAGCCGGTGCCCCGGTTTAGCTATTTTTGTCGTGGATGCTGCCTATGGAGAACAGGAAGCACTGGTCAAGCTGCCCTATGAATTTCATCCCCTGCCGGCCGTGGGTGATGTGGTGACTGCGGTCAACCGGGCCGGTCAGGCTGTGGGAGAAGCCCGGGTTGTGCGGGTGCAGAATGCGCAGGCACAGGATCGCACCGCCATTATCTGGCTGGCAGTAGCCAAAGATTTAATGATGGAAGTTCGCCATTGCAAAGTTAAGGGGGTGGGGTAAATGTGTGACGCAAACCAAACTGCTACCACAGTTATCTGCCGTTGCGAGGATATTACCTTAGAAGAGGTACGGGGTTATATTGAGCAGGGCATCACTGACCTGGAGCAATTAAAAAGACTGCTCCGGGTAGGTATGGGGCCCTGCCAGGGCAGAACTTGCACCCCCTTGATTGTTAATGAACTGGCCAGGGCTACCGGGCGTCCTGTCCGGGAAATTCCCCTGACGGTTTTTCGCCAGCCTACCACCCCTGTTAAATTGGGTGTTCTGGCAGGAGGTACCGAACATGAATAAAACCGCTGACTATGTTATTGTGGGCGGCGGCGTTATTGGCTGCTCCATTGCTTACAACCTTGCTAAAAAGGGTGCTAAAAACATTGTATTAATAGAAAAAGGTTATCTTGCCAGCGGTGCTACCGGTCGCTGCGGTGCCGGCGTGCGCATGCAGTTTGGTACCGAAACCAACTGTCTGTTGGCGAAGCACAGCATAGAAATGTTTGAACACCTGGAAGAAGAACTGGAGTATCCCGACAGTATTGAATTTAAACAGGGCGGTTACCTGTTGTTGGCATATACCGAAAAAATGGTCGAGCAGTTTCATAAAAACCTGGGTGTACAGCACCGCCTGGGCATACCTTCCCGCTGGGTAACGCCGGAGGAGGCCAAAGAAATTGTACCCCATTTAAACACCCAGGGATTGTTGGGGGCTACCTTTTGCGGTAAGGACGGTCACTGTAACCCCTTTAAAACCACCGATGCTTACGCCAAGGCGGCCAAACGCTTAGGGGTGGAAATCATGACCTATACGGAAGTTAGCCGGCTGCTGGAACGGGATGGTAAAATAATCGGTGTAGAAACCGGCGGCGGGATAATTGAAACGCCTGTGGTTGTTCTCTGCGCCGGCGCTCATTCCCGGGAGTTGGCGGCTACCGTAGGTGTAGACCTGCCCATTACGCCCGAACGCCACCAGATTCTGGTAACCGAACCGGTGGAAATGATGCAGGGGCCCATGGTGATGAGCTTTTATCACGGGTTGTATTGCCAGCAGGTACCTCACGGCAGTTTTATTATGGGGTTGGGTGATCCCAATGAACCTAAGGAATATAACCAGCAGGGCAGTTGGCAGTTCCTGCACGAGATGGCAGCCAAAGCAACTTTTATCTTGCCTCCCCTGGCTAATCTGCGGGTAGTCCGCCAGTGGGCCGGCCTTTATGACTTAACGCCAGACCGCCAGCAAATTCTTGGCAGTGTTCCCGGCCTGCAAGGTTTTCACCTGGCAGCCGGTTTCTCAGGCCATGGCTTTATGATTGCTCCCATGACCGGCAAGCTAATGGCCGAACACATCCTGGGCGAACCAACCGGTTTTCCCATCAGCATGTTTGATTTTACCCGTTTTGAGCGGGGAGAGCTCTATGTAGAGCCGTCGGTGGTTTAATTAACTAACAAAAAATTAACAACAGGAGAGTGAGCATCTTTGCAAATTGCATTAAACGAAGCCCGCTGCTCGGGCTGTCGCACCTGTCAGGTGATTTGCAGCCTGCATAACTTTAACGAAAATAATCCCAAAAAAGCTGCCGTAAAAATTATCGGGCATTTTCCTGCGCCCGGCCGCTATGAAATTAATATTTGCAACCAGTGCGGCCTTTGCGCTGCTGTCTGTCCGGCAGAGGCCATCCAAGAAGCCGGTGGGGTTTACCGTATTGATAAAGAAAAATGTACCGGTTGCGGTGCCTGCGTAGAGTCTTGCCCCTCTGAGGCCATGGTTCAGCACCCGGCCGAAAAAGCGCCCATTAAGTGTGTAGCTTGCGGCCAGTGTGTTGAATTGTGCCAGCGGGGAGCGATATACGATGCGGATGCCAGGGAGGTGCAGTAATGTACGGTTACGGCGGCAACATTTTAAGAATTAACTTAACCAGCGGTGAAATGCATATTCAACCACTGCCACCGGAAATGGCACGCCAATGGATTGGCCAGCGAGGTTTTATTGCCAAAATTCTTTGGGATGAGTTAAAACCCGGTATAGACCCTCTGGGGCCGGAAAACAAGCTGGTTATGTCTACCGGCCCGTTAGCCGGCACCCTGGTGCCGGCCGGCGGCAAAGTGAGCTTTGGCGCTAAATCTCCCGCCACCGGCATTTACGGTGAAAGCTGCATGGGCGGCCATATTGCCGCTGAAATGAAATATGCCGGCTACGATGTGATCATACTGGAAGGAGCCGCCAGCCGGCCCTGTTACATTTATATAAAAGACAACCAGGTGGAAATCAGGGATGCCTCTCACCTGTGGGGTAAGGGCGCTATCCAAACCGAAAAAGCCTTAAAGGATGAATTGGGCGAAGCATTCCAAATTTGCACCATTGGTCCGGCCGGCGAACGGTTGGTTAAATACGCCTGCATTTCTCACGACTTCGGCCGCCAGGCGGGGCGTACCGGCATGGGTACCGTCATGGGCAGTAAAAAAGTAAAGGCTATTGCAATTTGCGGCCAGCAAGCAATACCCCTGGCGGATCTTAAGGCAACTGTAGAAAAGGGCAAGGAAATGCTTAAAGGGTGTTTTGCCAAAGAAAACCTGGATGAGTGGCAAAATTACGGTACTGCCGGTGTACCGGTCTGGGCCAATAATATTGGCGCTTTTCCTACTAAAAATTTCCAATCATCTTATCTGGAAGGCAATGAAAACCTGGATGGTAAGGTAATGCGGGAAAAAATGGTGGTCACCGATAAGGGGTGTTTTGGCTGCCCCAGCCCCTGCGGTAAATACTGTTATGTTAAACCTTACAATGTTTATACTGAAGGTCCGGAGTATGAAACCACCGCTCTCATCGGCGGCAACTGTTTATTCACAAATATTGAGCAAGTGGGTTATTTGAATTACTTATGTGATGAGCTGGGGTTGGATACCATTTCGGCCGGCAATGTTATTGGCTTTGCTATGGAATGCTTTGAAAAAGGCATATTAACTAAAGAACAGGCGGGCAGGGAGTTAAAATTCGGTGATTTGGCCAGCTTCCAATATCTGCTGGAGAAAATTGCTGCCCGGGAGGGCATTGGCAACATCCTGGCTGAGGGTGTCAAATATGCAGCCGAGCAATTGGGCGGCGATGCCATCAAATTTGCCATTCAGGTTAAGGGACTGGAGTGGAGCGGTTATGAATCCCGCAGCGCCCCGTCCAACATGCTGGCCTATATGACCTGTGACCTGGGTGCTCACCACAACCGGGCCTGGTCGGTTACCCATGACATTGCGGTGGGCCGCCGGGTACTGGAAGGCAAAGCCCAGAAGGTTATTGAACTGCAGCATATCCGCCCCTTCTTTGATATGATCGGCTGCTGCCGTCTGCAATGGGTAGAAATAGGTTTTGAATTGGCCCACTATCCGGAAGTACTGCGCTATGTAACCGGGTTTGATTATACACAGGACGATTTAATGAAAATTTCAGAAAAGGTATGGCACCTTACCCGGGCTTTTGCCTGGCGAGAACTGGCGGATTACGGCAGGAAATACGACTACCCGCCGGCCCGCTTTTATGAAGAAACCGTCACCGGCGGACCCAATGCCGGGGACATTATATCCATGGAAACCCTGGATTTCTTGTTGGATGACTACTACCGCCTGCGGGGTTGGGATAAAAACGGCCTGCCCACCCGGCAAAAATTGGCGCAAATGGGATTAGACTTTGTGATTGAAGAGTTGGAGGCCTGCGGGCGCAAGCTCAGTTAATTATTGCACGGACCGGTTAGGTTGACGACAAATCTTAGTTGTGATTTATGATCCCCTTTGGCTCGGTCTACGCACCGACAGCACTGTGATTCGCTCCGGTCGCCTTTGGGGTCGCCTGGAACCGGCCCGCCTGGCCCGGTTCGGCCGGCGCCCACGTCCTGAGAGCGCCACCCCAATGGCTCCTTTTGCTCAGCAAGTGCTGCGGCCGGTGCTTTGACAAGTCGCCGGCCGGGGATCATCAAACCACCATGACTTTCCTTTGTCAGACTATCCCCTTAACAAACTGAGGGAAGTGATATATTGCAGGTGCATGTAAGAGTAACCGGTTTGCTGACTGAATATTTTCCCGCCGGCAAAGAAGTGCTGACAGTTTCTTTAAGCAAACCTTTAACGGTAAAAGAAATTCTGCAGCAGATACAGGTAAACCACCAACTGGTCATGACGGTGGTGGTTAACGGTCAACGCAGGGATTTATCTTATAAGCCGGCTGACAATGCAGAAATTGTATTAATTTCCCCGCTGGCCGGCGGCTAACGGGTGCAACAGGCCGTAGCCTGTTGCACTCTTGCCGGCCTAACCATGCCCTGGCCAATAACAAAAGTGCTGTTCCTTCTTTTACTGTTTATATCTCATGGCAGGTAAGCGCCAAAATATATGTATTTTTCTGAAAATTACCGCCATTTGGCCAAATTACCGGCTGGGCAGGGTTGCCGCAATGACGTGCAGCCCCAAAGAGGTTGACTTGCCGAGGTTTTAGCAGTAATCTGTTCTTAATTATCTAAATAGTCAAAAATTAACCCCTTAAAATGTTCACTGAGATATATTTACAGGCTGGATTGGCGATAAAGTATTTCAGATTGGGGTGTAGTGTTGTGACAGATCTCTCTTTAGCGCCCGGTCTGCGACCGGCCACCGTAACCGTTAACCAGGCCTGGTGCAAAAAGTGCGGTATTTGTATAGCTTTTTGCAGCAAAGGGGTGCTGGCCTTTAGTGCGGGTAACCGGCTGGAAGTTGTCCGGCCTGACAGCTGCGTGGCCTGCGGGCTTTGCGAAAGTTTCTGCCCCGACTATGCCATAACCCTGGAGGTGGCAGAGCAATGAACAGTGACGCACGTTTGGTGCAGGGCAACGAAGCCTGCGCCGAAGGAGCCATTTATGCCGGAATGCGATTTTATGCCGGTTATCCGATCACTCCGTCCACGGAAATTGCGGAAATCCTGGCCAAACGCCTGCCACAGGTGGGGGGTAAATTTATTCAGATGGAAGATGAAATCGCCGGTATGGCAGCAGTGGTGGGGGCTTCTTTAACCGGCGTCAAAAGCATGACAGCCACCAGCGGGCCGGGTTTTTCCTTAAAACAGGAAAACATCGGTTATGCCTGCATGGCGGAGGTGCCCTGTGTGGTAGTAAATGTGCAGCGACTGGGGCCCAGTACCGGGGTAGCCACTGCACCGGCCCAGGGAGATGTCATGCAGGCCCGCTGGGGCACCCACGGTGACCATCCAATTATTGTTTTAAGCCCATCCTCCGTTAAGGAAACCTTTGCCTTAACAGTCAGAGCCTTTAACCTGGCAGAGCAATTCCGGGTGCCGGTCATCCTGCTGATGGATGAAGTGGTGGGCCATATGAGAGAAAAAGTTACACTGCCTGCGCCAGGCGGGCTTACAGTAATCGACCGCTGCAAGCCGAAGGTCAGCCGGGAGGACTATTACCCTTACCGGGCAGAGGAAGATAAAGCACCGCCCATGGCATGTTTTGGCGAAGGCTATCGTTTTCATGTAACCGGCTTGTTTCACGACGAGAGCGGCTTTGCTACCGAAAAACCTGATATTATTGAAGGGCAGTTGCGGCGCCTGCATAACAAAATCTACCGTCACTTGGATGAGATTATTACTTATGACAGTGAGCGAACAGAGGATGCGGAACTGGTGGTAATCTCTTACGGCGGCACTGCCAGGGCGGTGGCCCGGGCGGTCAGGTTAGCCCGTCAGGATGGGTATAAAATTGGCACACTGCGCCTGCAAACTCTCTGGCCTTTTCCGGAAAAAGCAGTGGCGGAGCTGGCTGCCGCAGGCAAGAAATTAATGGTGGCAGAGATGAACCGGGGGCAGCTGCTGCTGGAAGTGCAAAGGGTGGCTGCCGGTCGGAGCCAGGTAGTTGGTTGCCTGCAGGCTAACGGCGAACTTATCCGGCCGGAAACCATACTTAACAAAATCAGGGAGGTGTTATAGCTTGCTCCCGGAAATTGCCCAATATTTCCGCCTGGAAAAACTACCTCACATGTGGTGTCCGGGCTGTGGCAACGGAATAGTTTTGCACTGTCTGGTAAAGGCCATTGATAAACTTTGCCTGGATCAGGACCGTACGGTGATGGTTTCCGGCATTGGCTGTGCGGCCAGGGCCTCCGGCTACCTGGATTTTGATACGCTGCATACCACCCATGGTCGTGCCTTGGCTTTTGCCACCGGCGTTAAGTTTGCTAAACCGGAATTGCATGTTTTTGTACTAACCGGGGACGGTGATTGTACAGCCATTGGCGGCAACCATTTTATTCACGCTGCCCGGCGCAATATCAACCTTACCGCCATAGTATTTAATAACAGCATTTACGGCATGACCGGCGGGCAATATTCTCCCATGACGCCCCCTGCCTGCCGTGCCACCACTTCTCCTTACGGAAACCTGGAACGAACTTTCAACCTGGCGGAACTGGCGGCGGCGGCCGGTGCTACCTTTGTGGGGAGAGCCACCACTTACCATACTAAGCTGCTTACCGACTTAATTATTGAAGGGCATAAAAACAACGGTTTTTCCCTGATTGAAGTTGTTACCCACTGTCCCACTGCCTTTGGCCGGTATAACAAAATGGGTTCGCCGGCCGACATGTTAAAATGGCAGCGGGATCATGGTGTTACTGCGGCGCGTTATCAGAATTTAACCCCGGCAGAACGGGCGGATAAATTTATCGTGGGCGTGCTGCACAAGCAGGAAGCCCCCGAGTATACGGCAGCTTATCAAAAAATGCTGGAAAAATTCCAGGGGAGGTAGGGATTATGCCCGGTACATGGGAAATCAGGCTCAGCGGGTCCGGCGGCCAGGGGCTGATACTGGCCGGCATTATTCTGGCGGAAGCTGCCATCCTGGACGGTCAGAATGTGGTGCAAACCCAGTCCTATGGCCCGGCGGCCAGGGGCGGCGCCAGCAAAGCAGAGGTTATTATCAGCCAGGAAGAAATTGATTACCCCAAGGTGGAACGGCCGGATGTTTTTCTTGGCCTAAACCAGGAGTCAGTGTTTAAGTATATGGGCGACTGTAAAGAAAATGCGCTGGCCATTGTGGATGCCGGGTTGGTCAATCATATACCTCCCAGCAGAGCCATGGTTTACGCTCTGCCCATTACCGAAACCGCCCGCCGGCAAGTGGGACGGGAACTGGTGGCCAACGTCGTGGCCCTGGGCGCCCTGACCGCCCTGTCCAATATTGTCAGCCGGTCATCCGTAACCACCGCTTTATTGCGTAAAGTGCCCAAAGGCACCGAGGACATCAACCGTCAGGCTCTGGAACTGGGTTTTAACCTGGCTGAACAGGTGCTGGCCGGCGCCCGGGCAGGGCAAGTCTGAGGGTTGCCCCTTGTTTAAATCACAGTTTGCCTTGGTGGACTGTGATTTTTCTTTCTAAACAACCGGACAGCTAAGATGAAAGAGGTATTTATGAAAGAGGCCGTTATTTTTAACATTCAAAAATTTTGCCTGCATGACGGACCGGGCATCAGAACCACTATATTTTTCAAAGGCTGCCCGCTGCATTGCCAGTGGTGCCATAACCCGGAAAGCCAATCCTTCCACAGGGAGTTTTTTTACAACCGGGAAAAATGCAGCGGCTGCGGCAGATGTCTGCAAAGCTGCCCCCAAGGGGCCATTATGACAACCCCCAGAGGTATCTTGACTGATGTTAACCGCTGCCATTTTTGCGGCAATTGCGCAGCTGTCTGTTTCAACGATGCCCGGGAGACGGTGGGACACCCCTATACTGTCCATGCACTGGTGCAAGAAATAGAAATGGACCGTCCTTTTTATGAACAGTCAGGCGGCGGTGTTACCCTGTCCGGCGGGGAAGCCCTTTGCCAGATTGATTTTGTGGCTGAACTGGTAAAAATTCTGCACCACAAAGGTATTTCGGTGGCGGTGGATACCTGCGGGCACTTACCTTTCAGCTGTTTTGACAGGGTATTAAAATATGTAGATGTATTTCTTTATGACCTGAAAATGATGGATGCAAAGCTGCATAAGCAATACACCGGCCAGGACAACCGACTGATCCTGGAAAACCTGGTGCGGCTGGTCAATAAAGGAGCGGTTGTTCACTTGCGGGTACCTTTGCTGGATGGCATTAATACAGATGATAACCAAATCCTGGCCCTAATTGATTTTGTGAAAGATTTAAAGATTTCCCGGGTGCATTTGCTGCCATACCATGCAACCGGCAGTTACAAATACACCAGGCTGCAGCGGGAGTACCCCGGCCATTTATGGGCCAGGCCATCCGATGCAAGATTACATAAAATTAAGCAGTTGTTTGAGGCATATAAACTTAATGTAAAAATTGGGGGCTGATATGGTGGAACGAGGCATGAATGAACGAATTCGCCGGCTCAGGCAGCAGAGTGTCACCACTGAACCAAGCATTTCTATGGAACGGGCGGTACTGGTTACCGAAGCTTACCAAAGGTATGCCGGGACGGTGGAAATCCCTATCCTGCGCGCCTTAACCTTTAAGCACATCATGGCCAATAAAACCTTATGTATCCTGGATGGAGAACTGATTGTGGGGGAGAAAGGGGAAGGGCCCCAGGCAGCACCCACCTATCCCGAGCTGTGCTGTCATACCTTGGAAGATTTTGAGATTATGCACCGGCGGGAGAAAATATCCTATAAGGTCAGCGAGCAAGCCAAACGGATCCAAGCGGCGCAAATCATACCCTACTGGCAGGAGCGATCCCTGCGTAAGAAAATTTTTGACCACATGTCGCCCCGGTGGCATGCTTGCTATAACGCCGGCATATTTACCGAATTTATGGAGCAGCGGGCCCCCGGCCATACAGTGGCGGACGGGAAAATATATGAAAAGGGTTTCCTGGATTTTCAGAAAGAAATCATGCAAGCTATAGCCAGCCTGGACTTTTTAAATGATGCGGCAGCCTATGAGAAAAAAGTCCAGCTGACAGCCATGAAAATTTGCTGTGATGCTATAATGATTTATGGCCGGCGTTATGCCGAGTATGCTAAAAAACTGGCGGCGTGTACCGATGACCCGCAGCGGCGGCAGGAACTGCTGGAGATTGCCGCCAACTGTGAGGTGGTGCCCGCTCACCGGCCGCAAACCTTTGCCCAGGCCCTGCAGATGTACTGGTTTGTGCATATTGGGGTGACCTCGGAATTAAATAACTGGGATGCCTTCAGCCCCGGCAGGTTAGACCAGCACTTATATCCTTTTTACCAAAAAGGCCTTGCTGACGGCAGCCTGACAAAGGAAAAGGCAAAAGAATTGTTGTCCTGCCTGTGGATTAAGTTCAATAACCAGCCGGCACCCCCCAAGGTAGGCATTACCCTGCAAGAAAGCGGCACTTATACAGATTTTGCCAACATCAACAGCGGTGGTGTCAAAGCGGACGGTTCAGACGGTGTAAATGACGTAACCTATTTAATTCTGGATGTCATGGAAGAATTAAGGCTGCTGCAGCCCAGCTCCAACGTGCAAATCAGCCGCAAATCACCACACCGTTTTGTTAAGCGGGCCTGCGAAATTGCCCGCCAGGGCTGGGGGCAGCCGGCCATGTATAATACCGATGCAATTATCCAGGAACTTTTAAGGGCCGGCAAAGACATCACCGACGCCCGGGCAGGCGGCGCCAGCGGTTGTGTGGAAGCCGGGGCCTTTGGCAAAGAGGCCTATATTCTGACAGGTTATTTTAACCTGCCGAAAATTCTTGAGCTGACCTTAAACAACGGTTTTGATAAACTAAGCGGCCAACAATTGGGTTTGCCGACGGGTTATGCCGTTGATTTTAAAAGCTACGAAGAATTATTTGCAGCATTTAAAAAGCAAATAAATTATTTTGCAGACATTAAAATAGCCGGCAATCATATCATTGAACAGCTATATGCCACTCAGATGCCCTGTCCCTTTTTGTCCGTCTTGATCAGCGACTGCATTGAAAAGGGTAAAGACTACAACGCCGGCGGCGCCAGGTACAATACCTCTTATATTCAGGGGGTGGGCATCGGTACCCTGACGGACTGCCTGGCCGCCATTAAATATAACGTATTTGATCATCAAAGATTTACCATGCAGGAACTGATGCAGGCTTTGGCAGCCAATTTTGAAGGCTGCCAGGATTTGCGTCATCTGGTATTAAACAAAACCCCCAAATACGGAAATGATGATGACTACGCCGATCAGATCATGACAGAGGCCTTTCATGCTTTTTATGAAGCAGTTAACGGCCGGCCCAACACAAAGGGCGGTGTTTATCGTATTGATATGCTGCCCACCACCTGTCATGTCTATTTTGGCTCGGTCACCGGGGCTACTCCTAACGGCCGGCTGGCCGGCAAACCTCTTTCGGAAGGAATATCACCCGAACAGGGGGCAGACCGCCGGGGGCCCACGGCGGTGCTGAAATCAGCCGCTAAAATGGATCACCTGCGGACCGGCGGCACCCTGTTAAACCAGAAGTTTAATCCTGCGGCGGTGGCAGGCGAAGAAGGGCTGCAGGGGATGGCAGCGTTGGTGCGCACCTATTTCAACCTGGACGGTCACCATATCCAGTTTAACGTGATCGACCGGCAAACCTTGCTGGAGGCCCGGCAGCGGCCTGAGGAATACAAAGATTTAATCGTACGGGTGGCGGGCTACAGCGATTATTTCCATAACCTGAGTAAAGAATTGCAAGACGAAATCATTGCCCGTACCGAGCATAACTCTCTGGGCTGATTGGCTGTATGATTATTTTAAAAGACTGCTTGAGCATAAATAAATAACCCCTGGTTTCCAAAGTCAACGGAAAACCGTCAGACAAGCCGGCCTGGCGTCAAAAAGGCCGGTTTTTTTATGCAGATAAGGCAAGTCTTAACTAAACATATATTATTTTGCCGGATTGCAAAAGACAGGATAATCCGCCGGCAGATGGTCAAACTAATATCGGTGATGTGCATGAGCCTGTGGACCAAGCTGGTTAAGATTTTGCAATATCAGCCAAACCGCAACCGGGAAGGTTTTGTGTTAAAGGAAACCCCTCAGGAAAGGGCCAAACTTGCCGATCAACAGCCGGCGGAGAAGCGGGAGGCAGCTTCCTTTAACAAGCCAAAAGGCGAGCGGGGAGAGCGTCGCAGCACCTTAAGAAAACCGCACAAGGTACACGAAGCCCCGGCACAAGAAGACCCTGACCGGGTTAGCCCCAGCCTGCAGGTAAATAAGAAAAGGATTTATGAAATTTACGGGCTGCCGGCCAACAAGGATTTTATTATCCGGGACTTTACCGTTGCCCTCAAACCGCCGGTGCAGGCCTTTGCCTTATTCATGGAAGGGTTAAGCGATAAAGCATCTGTCAACCAGTATGTACTGCAGCCCATGATGCTATTTTCCAATTTTCATCAGCAAACAGACGGCTACCTGCTGGACTACCTGGAAAAGCGGGTATTAATAACCAACCAGGTTAATCAATACGATTCCTTTGAGAAAATTGTGGGCGGCGTTAATTATGGCGCCACCGCCATATTTATTGAAGGATGTGCCAAGGCCCTGGTGGTAGAAACCAAGGGGTGGGATCACCGGGGCATCGACACCCCTTCCAACGAACCCATTATCAGGGGGCCCCAGGAAGGCTTTGGGGAAATCCTGCGCAGCAATACCGCACTGGTAAGGAAATATATTCGTTCCGCCCAATTAACCACCGAAATGTTTAAGCTGGGTAAAATCAGCCAGAATGATGTAGCTGTTATGTATCTGCGGGGAGTGGCCAATCAAAGCCTGGTGGCGGAAGTTAAGCGCAGAATCCAATCTATTCAGGCTGATGCGGTGCTGGACAGTGGCATTCTTGAACAGTATTTAGAAGACCGGCCCTGGAACATTGCCCCCCAGGTCATGGCTACCGAAAGACCCGACCGAGTGGCTTACATGATTATGCAGGGGAAAGTAGCCATTTTTTTAGACGGCAACCCCTACGTGCTGGTGGTGCCCACCACCATGTTTGACCAGCTGCACAGCCAGGAAGATTATTACCTGCGTCCTTTGTATGGCAGCATGCTGCGGTTAATCAGGGCCTTTGCCTTTTATGTGGCCTTTTTAACCCCCGGCGTATATCTGGCCATTGTGCTATTCCACAAAGAAATGATTCCCACCGAATTGCTGCTGGCCATTGCCGGGGCCAGGGAACGGGTGCCCTTTCCCAGTTTTGTGGAGGTTGTCATCATGGAGGTTTCTTTTGAATTAATCCGGGAAGCCGGGTTAAGGGTACCCGGCGTGCTGGGCAGCACCATCGGCATTGTGGGAGCATTAATCCTGGGGCAGGCAGCGGTACAGGCCAACCTGGTCAGTCCCATTCTGGTTATTATTGTGGCAGTAACAGCCCTGGCGGGTTTTGCCATACCTTCTTATTCGCTGCAATTTTCTTTGCGCATTGTTCGCTTTATTTACATCTTGCTGGGAGCCCTGCTGGGCTTTGTTGGCATTGTCTTTGGCTTGTTTATTCAAATGCACATGATGGTATCTTTAAAATCCTTTGGCGTGCCTTACCTGTCGCCCATGACGCCGGCCACCAAAACCAGCGGTGATGTGGTTTTCAGGGTATCGGTGTTTAACTGGGAGAAGCGAGCCGACTACTTAAACACCCAGAAAGACAATTTGCAGCCCCGGGTGGCCCGGGGGTGGGTAAAGAAAAACAGTAAGCCGGACGAAACGGAATAATCTGGTTGCTGCCGGTTGCTAAAAGGAAGCGGCCTGGCAACAGGCGGGAGTATTGGGCCGCATATGACAGATTGAGAGGTAAAGGAGAATGCCGTTTGCTTAGGGAAGGAAAAATAGGTTTTGCGGAAGGTTTTTCCTTATTTTATATATCCAGCCTTACCAGCCTTTTTTTAACCTTGCCCTCCGCTGTTATAGAAGACGGCAAAAACATGGCCTGGCTCCTTTTCTTGTTAACAATTATATTGGTGCTGCTGGCTTTTTGGGTTATCTCCGAACTGATGAAACGCCAGCCGGAGCTGACTCTGGTGGAGGTCAGCGAAGCACTTTTGGGCACCTATGCGGGCACTCTGGTAAACGCCATATTTTTCCTGCACTTTGTTCTGCGGGAAGCGCTGCTGTTCCGGGAATACGCCGAAGCCTTTTTGGTGGCTGCCTTGCCCAGGACGCCCATCAGTATAGTAATCAGTGTGCTGGCCCTGGCGGCTTTTACCAGCGCCTATTACGGCCTGGAGGCTATTGCCCGGGCGGCCCGGGCGGCATTGCCTTTTGTGGCTGTGGGTCTGGTTATCCTGTTTATTGCGATCTTGCCCTATGCGGATCTTACTTACCTTTACCCCTTCCGGTTGGACAAACCGCTGAACCTGTTGCAAAAATCCTTTTTTAATTATACGGCCACCAGTGAGCTGATTGCCTCAGCAGTGATTATCCACTGCTTTGGCAACTGGCACTCTTACCGCCGGCTAGGGTTTTTAACGCTGGCTGCCTCCGGGCTAACTATTTTGACCACTACCGTCCTGATCCTGCTGGTGTTTGGAGTGCAAGGGGCCACTGAATTAATCCAGCCCTTCTTTAATTTGAGCCAGCTTATTACCATCGGGCGTTTTTTTCAGCGCCTGGAGTCGGTTTTTCTGTTGACCTGGGCCATGGTGGGTTTCTTTAAAATTGCCTTGTTTCTTTATATTACAACGGTTATCTTTGCCCGCATGTGCCGGATAGAAGATTACCGGCCCCTGTTATGGATAATTACATTGCTGTGCCTGGCTGTCAGCATTATACCGCCGGATTTGCCCACGGCCCTGCAGGTAGACAGCATTGTGTTCGGCCAACTGGGGCTGCTTCCCACGGTGCTGCTGCCTTTGCTTTTATTAATATGCTGCCTGGTTAAACAATCTATGGCCGGGTCCAAGAAAGCCAAAAATCGCCCCACGGCAGAATAAAAAGCAGTTGTCGCTGAAAGGTGCTGAAAACCACCGGCCGGCTTCCGAACAAGCGAATTCATGGTCAAGCGGGTGTGAACTGTATGGTAGAAAAACAGCCTGGCTTGCATCCGGTAAGGATGTTAAGGATGTTAATAATGATCTTGCTACCCGTCTTCTGCACCGGCTGCATCGGTGCCCGGGAAACGGACGAAATTGCGATTATTCTGGCGGTGGGCTTTGACAAAGGGAAAAATGCCCCCCTGGAAATGACGGTTACCGTGGCCAATCCCAGGGCCTTTGCGGCCGGCGAGAGTGGCGGCAGCCAAGAAGAACCTTTTTTAACAGCCAGTGTGGAAGGGCCGTCCATCTGGGAATGTTACCTGCTGTTTAATTCCTTCGGTTCCCGTGAAATGAGTTTTCAGCATACCAGGGCATATGTTTTCAGCGAAGAAATTGCCCGCCAGGGCCTGGGCAAATACCTCAACTCCCTGTTGCGGCACCTGGAAGTGCGCCGGAACAGCTCTTTGTTTATTTGCCAGGGTACGGCCAAGGAGTTTTTGCAGAAAAATATGCCCAAACTGGAAGCCTCGCCGGCCAAGCAATACGAATTTATGGACAGGATTTCGGGCATCACCGGCCTGTTTCCCGACAGAGATATCCATGGTTTTTACAAGACTGTTAAAACCCTGCACAGCAACCCCACGGCAGCCCTGGTGGGTATCACCAAAGGCCAAAAAGCTCATGCCGCCGCCGACCAACCGCTGCGTATTCCTTATGCGGCCCAGGAAGTGCCGCAATCCGGCGGCACCGGCTATGCTGAGTTTATTGGCACAGCGGTCTTCCAAAAAGATAAGCTGGTGGGCCGATTAAACGGGGATGAAACCCGAACAATGTTGTTACTGGAAGGGCAATTTAACTTATCGACATTTACCCTGCGCGATCCTTTGCACCGTGATAAGCTGGTGACCTTAAGATTAAGGCAAGGGAAAAAGCCGGATATTGAATTTAAGCAACAGGAGGGCAGGTTGTTGATAAAAGAAAAGATTTTTTTGGAAGGGGAATTTTGGGCCATTGAAAGCTGTGAAAATTATGAAAAACCCGGCAAGAAGAAAGTATTGGAAGAATATTTTGACCGGCAGATGGAACAACTGGCCCGGCAATTGGTTGAAAAAACCAAACAAGAAGGCTACGGTGACATTTTTGGCTTTGACCGTTATTACCGCAAGTATTTAAACAGCTGGGAGGCGTGGGAGAATCTGCTCTGGCAGGAAATCTACGCCAACGCGGAAATAGAAGTGGATTTTCAGACTAACATACGCCGTACCGGCCTGATCAGAAAAATGGCAGCCGAGAAGAAGGAGCAGTGAGCATGGATTACTTATTGGCCCTGGGGCCGCTGTTAATCGGCAGTTACACGTTGTCTCTGGCCGTCTGGCTATGGCGGCAGCAAAACAAGCGCGGGGCGGTAGGCACCGTCTTGTTGACCCTGGTTACGCTGGCAGTGTCTTTTTATTCTGTTTTTCTCAGGCAGCCATATTAGGCAGGGCAGAATTTTAAGCCATTTACTGCAGCGGCAACAGGATATATTTTAAGTTTTGTGGAATATGTATCCTGGAGTTACCATGCAGGATGTGAAGGATATGGATATAAAAATACAAGCCAGGCCGGCCAACCGTGCCGAAGATTTAGCCCGCCGCCTGGAAAAACTTTTCACCGAGGAGTGGGGTGGCCCCAAAAGCGCCCTGGCGGTGGCGTACCTGCGGGATACAGTGATTCCTGATTTAATCTTTTGTTTAAATAAAAACTGGCCTTTTTTGGATAACCCCACCTTTCGTGATATTTTGGCTGCCAAGCTGAATACCCAGTTTGCTTATCCCCCCTCTTTTGCGGAGGGATTGGCAGGAGACATCCTGGCCTGCGCCAAGGAAGTGCTGGGCGCCTGCCCGGCGGCCCAGAATCATCCCTGGCAGCCCTGGGAAATTATCATGCGCCTGTTTACCATCGGCTGCCGTTTGCCTGAAATCATGCAAAAGACAGGCTATCCGGAAGTTTACCTGGATTTGTTTCGCAAACAGTATTTAAAACTGGAGGAGGTTGTTCTGTCCCTGGGCAGTCCTACCGAGGAACAACTTTTTTCCCACCGGGAGCTGGCCGGGGCAGGTATTCACTTAATCCGGTTTATGGCGGATTTTCGCAACAGGTTTAAGGTGTTTAAAAATTACCTGGAACGGCTGCAAGCCGAGCAAATGATTATGGATATGGATTTGGCCCTGGAACCGGATTGTTTAATCAAGCTGTTTGAAGGCTTATTTGAGGTGGAAAAACAGGTTAATCTCCACCGTTTTGCTGATATTTTAAAGGGCAGCAAAACCGCCTGGCTGGCCGGCGAGAACTATTACACGCGAACTGTAGCCTACGGTTTGCTGGCGGGCTGGCCGAAGAAACAAATCATTGCCCTGCTGGAGTGTTTGCTGGCCGGTAATTTACTTGTCCAGGATGCCGGCCATGACAGTGTGTTGAGCCTGTCAGAGCAGGCTGCCCGGCTGATTGCCCCGCTGGTGGTGCCGGCCCTGGCAGATGAAGTGCTGTCTGTCATGCGCAGCAAAGCCAGGGATAAAATTTCTCGCAGTACGGCTGTTTTAACAGGCAAAAATCCTGAAATAGCGGTACATCTCATCCGTGAGTTGGTGCGTCGGGGAGATCCTGCCGTGGTGTTGTGTTTTAAGGCATTGCCGCGACGGGTAGCCAAAAAAGTTTTTTTACAGATAGTTTGGGCCTGCGGCCGGCTGGGCGGCAAAGATGCCGTTAACCTGTTGAGCAAAACCATCCTGGATCGGGACAGTATGGTGCGAGTTTGCACCTGCCAGGCCATGGCCCAAATGGCTGACCCATCTTTTTACTTTTCCCTGATTAATGCTCTGGATGACCCGGTGGCCATGGTAAGAGAGCAGGCCGCCCTGGCCCTGGGCAGGTTAAAAATGCCCAGCGCCCTTAAACATATGGAACGGATTTTAAGCAACCCGTCAGAAGAACCGCAAGTGCTGCGGGCGGCCCGGGAAACCAAAGCTCTCTTGTTAAAGGAAAAAGAATTTAAAGAAAATGACTAACATCAACCCGTTTTCTTAACCGGGCAGGCGGTAAGAATGAAGTATTGCTTGACGCATTATTTTGTATAATGAGATAATGAAACTGCAGTGCGTGTAATTGCTGCAGTATTTTGTTTTTTTGCGGAGGTGTTTTGCTTTGCTGGCAAAGGAATTGGTAATTATCGGCGGCGGGCCGGCCGGTTATGCCGCCGGTTTATATGCAGCCAGGGCTGACATTGAGGCCCTGTTAATTGAACGAGGCATGCCGGGTGGGCAGGCTGCGTCCACCGAATGGATTGAAAACTATCCTGGTTTTCCCGGGGGTATCGGCGGTCTTGACCTGGCCTTGAAAATGGATGAGCAAGCCCGCTCTTTTGGCTTGGAGATCATGAATGCAGATGTAGAAAAATTGGAACGCCAGGGCGATGAATTTATTGTTTATACTGCTCAACAGTCAGTCAAAGCCAAGGCGGTAATATTAGCCACCGGTGCTAAACCCCAGTATTTAAACGTTGACGGGGAAAGTAAGTTTCACGGCCGGGGTGTTTCCTATTGCGCAACCTGCGACGGTGCTTTTTTCAGGGATAAAACAGTGGCAGTGGTAGGCGGCGGCGATGCCGCAGTGGAGGAAGCAATTTTTTTAACCAAATTTGCCCGGAAGGTCTATATTATTCACCGGCGGGGTGAATTGAGGGCGACCAAGCTGATTCAAAAACGGGCCATGGCTAACGAAAAAATTGAATTTCTGTGGTTTTCTGTGGTGGAAAAGGTAGTGGGCGAAGATAAAGTAGAAGCAGTGCGCGTAAAAGACGTGCGCACCGGCGAAACTAAGGAAGTGCCGCTGGACGGCGTATTCGTTTATGTTGGTACCAGGGCGAATTCTGAACTGGTACAAGAAATGGTAGAAATTGATGCCCGGGGCTATATTGCCGCCAACGACAAAATGGAAACCGGCGTGCCGGGTCTCTACGTAGCGGGAGATATACGGCAAAAGCCGCTGCGCCAGGTGGTAACGGCGGTGGCGGACGGTGCCGTGGCAGCCATGGAGGCGGAAAAATACCTGGCATCGCTGGCGGGCTAAGAAAAAAGCTGTATCTGGGTCAGATACAGCGTGAAAGGGAGAGGAGATTAGGTTGAGCGTTTCAACCTGCTTTAGTATTATCTCCAATTCAGCCCAAAATATTTATGCGGTTACTTAGAAGCCCGTCTGTTGTCATAAAACAGCAAATCGGTCTGCCGGTCATTTGATCGGATCAAGGTTGCTGACCCTGGTGGTTAGCAACCTTGTTTGTTTGTCAAGCAAATAAGTGTTGTCAATACCTGAAAATTGGATTATAATACCATCAAACATATGTTCTGGAATGGAGGGGGGAGTAATGGTTGTTCAAAATTGGCATAAGATTCTGGAGTTAAGAGTATTGGGTGGTTTTTTTGACGGCCAGGTAATTACCTTTGGACCCCATTTAAACTGTTTGGTGGGGGGGCGGGGGGCCGGTAAAACCAGCATCATTGAATTAATCCGGTTTGCCCTTGATGCCTACCCGGCGGATCTGCCGGCCCGAAGGAAGTTGGAGCAGCATCTGACAGGTATTTTGGGCAACGGCAAAGTAAGATTAACAGTGGAAACTGCCGGCGGCCAGCAGTATGTTGTCCAGCGGTCATTGGGCGACCGTGCCCCGCGGGTCAGCGACCGGGCGGGAAACCCTTTGGCGCTGGATTTAGCCGGCGGTTTAAATTTCGGCGTGGTAATAGTGGGCCAGAGTGAGCTGGAAAGCATGGCAGAAATGCCGGCCGCTCAATTAGCACTCATTGACGGTAAATGCCCGTCATTTCCTTTTATAAAAAACGAAATCCGGACCTGTCTGAATGAACTGGCAGAAAACCGAACGGCATTAAGCGGCCTGATTGAGGAGTGTCAGGCGCTGTCCGAGCGGCTGGCAATACTGCCGGATATTAAAGAGCGCCTGCAGGCCCTGGCGGGAGATCAATTAGATCACTTATTGCAGCGGCAGCGCCACAGAGAACGGGAAAGAATGTTTTTTGACCAACTGATGCGAACGGTGAAGCAGCAGTTGCAGCAGGACAAAAGGCGGCTGGCAGCATCTCAACCGGAACCGGTTTGGGACGAGACCGCTGCCCCCAACCAGGATATTCTGGCCCGGGCCCTTGAGATCAGCCGGGAAACAGAAACGGCGGTACGCCAATTGGTCAGCCAAGCAGTTGTGCTGCAGGAAAAATTACTTCAACAGCTGGCCAATCTTATGGCTGGCTTGGCCGAGCGGCACCGGGCCCAGGAACGGGAGGATGATCGCATCCAGGCCGGTCTGCCTGTCAAGGGATTGGGGGAAGCAGTGCAAGAACGAAACCGGCTGACCGGCCTGCTGTTAGAACTGGAAAGGTTAGTGGACCGGCTGGCGCAAAAAGAACAAGCCCAGGCTGTTTTGCTGGAACAACGGCAACAAATAAAGCATCGTTTACAACAACTGCAGTACAATTTATACGAACAGAGGTTGCGGGTTTGTCAGGAGTATAATAATCTGCTGCAGCCGGAGATCCAGGTGAATTTGAGACAGGCCGGCAATACTGACAAGTACCGGGAATTTTTGGCGGCGGCGCTCAGCAAATCAGGCATGCATTATAACCGGTTAACAGAGCAAATCGTTTGCCGCCTATCTCCCGGGGAACTGGCTGAAATCCTGCGGCACCGGGATGACCGCTATTTGGAACAGTGCTGCGGTATAGATAAAGACCGGGCGCAACGGCTGGCGGGTTTTTTGGCAGCCCAACTGACGCCGGCAGATTTATTGGCATTAGAGGATATCTGGCTGGAAGATTTGGTAGAAATCCGGCTGCAGGACGGGGCAGCATATAAAACCCTGGAGACACTGTCCAAAGGCCAGAAATGTACCGCAGTTTTACCTTTGCTGCTGCTGGAAGATTACCGCCCGCTGCTCATTGACCAGCCGGAAGATCACTTAGATAATGCTTATATTTTTCACACAGTGGTGCCGGCTCTTAAAAAAGTTAAGGCTGGACGGCAAATGATTTTTGCCACCCACAACCCCAATATTCCGGTTAACGGTGAGGCAGAAAACAATTTGGTACTGGCGGCAGACGGCTGCCGTGGCAGGGTAGCCCTACAGGGAGATCTCAGCCATCCACCTGTTAAAGATGCCCTGAACCTGCTGTTGGAGGGCGGGCCCGAGGCGTTAAAAGGCAGGCTGGTGCGCTATGAGTATTAAAAAATTCCCGGACAAACAACTAAGACAAGGAAACCTGCCCGGCAAACATGAGTGGCTGACGGTTGTCCCCTTCCTGTTACACCCGGATCCTTGGCAACGACGTCGGGCAGCGATGTTGTTTCAAGCCGGCGGGGGACTGATCTCTTTACAGGAAGTCCTGCTAAGGCTGGACCGGTTTCCCGAGGACATCTTGGTGCAGGCTTTAGATTGGCTGCAACAGTGGCAATGGCCGGCTGCCGAAGCACCCGGCAGCCGGCTTTTGCTTTTATGCATTAACCTTGCCAACCATCCGGATGCCCGGTTGGCGGCTGCCGGAAAAGGGTTGCTCAGCCGCTTGCAAAAGCAGCGCTGGCCGGTTCAGTTGCATGAAAGAACTGTATCTTACGCTGCTGTTTCGAGCAAGCAAAGGGAAATTCCCTTTTTAACCGTTTACCTTAACAAAGAGGAAGCCTGGCTGGGTGATCAATATCTTGACCTGACTCCCGCCCAAAAGCGTCTTGTTATGCGGCTGGCCGGGGCAGCAGGCCGTTTCCTGGCCAGGGATGCGTTGTACACTGCCGTGCAGGGAGGGGATGCTGTATACGGTGTGCCGGGAGATGTGAAGACCCATATTAAACTGTTGCGGCATAAACTGGGTGATGACGGTCAACGCCAGCACTATATTGAAAGCAAACGGCATTATGGCTACCGGCTTAACCTGACAAACGTGCAGATACAAAAATAAAGGCCTTCCGCAAATCGTTGCAGTTGCCAACGTCAGCCAGACGGCAACTGCAACACGCCGGAGGCTTTTATTTTTTTACCAGGCAGCCACCTTATTTTCACCCTGGCAGCTTAGCTTTTCACCGTTAATTCACCTAACACCTGTATACTGGTGCAAAAACAGAAAGGAAGATGTTGTATGGCTGTATCTCGCTGCCAGGTAGCTTATGATCGGCTGGCTTATTTTCGACCTGTCTACTTGCCGGACGGTGACGGAACAGAAATTGCGTATGAGCAGGGAAACATCGGCCACGACCTTAGGAATGTGCGGAGTGTGCGGAAAGCGGTTTGCCGCTACTTTGCCCTGGATTATACCGCCCTGCGCAAGATGTTCCGCCGGCAGGGCGGTGTCGGCCTGCCGCCGCTGTCATTGGCACCTGGCTACACACTGGCTGCCGTAAAAACACGTACCGCCCGCTGTGCAGGCGACCCCTGCTATGGTTTTATTCACCTGCAGTCAATCCAAGAGGTCAGGGAAGCAGCACAAGAAGACAAGAAAACCCTGATCGTGCTAAAAAACGGGCTTAGTATTGGTTCGGTCAGCAGCTTAAAAACCGTAAAGCAGGCCCTGCTGCTGGCCGATCATATGACAAAAAACTGTCAGTATATTAAACAAAACGAAGAGCTTGTTGCCCAGTTATTCTATCGAATTATTAAACTGTTAGAAAAGGAAAACCCTGCCGAATCTCGAATATTTTAATTAGTATGAATTTTTAAGGGGGACCTGATTTGAAACTTTACGAGTATATGGGCAAAGAGATTTTGCGCCGGGAAGGTATTCCTGTACCCCGGGGCAGGGTATTCTTTTCGCCGGCAGGCGTGGCTGAATTTGTGGCCGGCTGGTCAGCAGCAGTCGTCAAAAGCCAGGTATTGACCGGCGGGCGGGGTAAAGCCGGCGGGATCAGGTTGACCGCTTCGCCGGCTGAGGCAGAAGCTGCTGCTGCCGAATTGTTGTCAACCGTTATAAAAGACCTGCCTGTGCAGGCTGTGCTGGTGGAAGAAAAACTGCAAATTGAGCAAGAGTATTATGTGGCTGTTACGGTAGACGGTGCCGGGCGCCGGCCGCTGGTTATCGCTTCCGCCCAGGGCGGGGTGGACATTGAGGAGGTGGCGGAAGAACACCTGGTTAAGCTGCATGTGGATGTGCACGCAGGGCTGCAGCCGTATTTCGGCCGGGAAGTGGCCGGAAAAATGGGTTTGCCGCCTGAGCAAGCCGGGCCGTTTGCCCAGCTGTTAGTTAAGCTGTACCGGCTGTTCCGTACCTATGAGGCCGAACTGGTGGAAATTAACCCTCTGGTGGTATGCGGCAATACACTGGTGGCGGCAGATGCTAAAATTACCATTGACGATGAAGCATTATTCAGGCTGCCGGAGTGGCTGCCCAGGGTGGAGGAACGGACAGCAAAGGAACGGCAGGCAGCTGAGATTGGCATTTCTTTTGTAGAACTGGCGGGCGACATCGGTGTCATGGCCAACGGTGCCGGTATCACCATGGCTACTTTGGATATGATTCATCATTATGGCGGTAATCCCCGCAATTTTATGGATGCCGGCGGCGGTGCCGGTACCGAAGCCACCGCTCGGGCATTAGAAATTTTGCTGTCAACCAACCCCAAGGCTGTTCTGGTAAATATCTTTGGCGGTATTACCCGTTGCGATGATGTGGCACGAGCCTTTGCTCAGGTGAAAAATACGGCGGGCATACCGGTTCCGCTGGTGGTTCGACTGGTGGGTACCAATGAAGAAGCAGGACAGGAGATATTAAAGCAGCATGGTATCAATGTGTACCGTACGGCACAGGAAGCAGTGGCCAGGGTTGTGCAATTGGCCGCAGGCAAGGAGGCAGTATAATGGCTATCATAATTGATCAAAGCAATGTCATCCTGGTACAGGGGATTACCGGCCGGCAGGGGAGTTTTCATACCGCCCAAATGCTGGCTTACGGGGCCAGGGTAGCAGCCGGCGTTTCACCGGGCAAGGGAGGTCAGCAAGTACATGGTGTGCCTGTCTATAATACGGTGGCAGAAGCAAAAGAACAGCATCCCATAACTTCCTCCATCATTTTTATACCTGCTCCCGGCGTCAAGGATGCTGCTTTGGAAGCTATGGCAGCAGGTATTAAAACCCTGGTTATTATTACCGAACATGTCCCACTGCACGATGAGTTGGATATTATGGCTTATGCGGAAAAACAGCATGTTACCGTCATCGGCCCCAACACCTTTGGAATTATTTCGCCCGGACAGAGCAAAATGGGTATCATGCCCAACAGTATTTATACCCCCGGACCGGTAGGCGTGGTGGCTCGCAGCGGCACCTTAAGTTATGAGATTGCCTATAACCTTACCGTTAACGGCCTGGGCCAGTCCACCGTGATAGGTCTGGGCGGGGATCGGGTGGTGGGGTTGTCTTTTGTCGAGGTATTAGAAAAATTTGAACATGACCCTGCCACAAAAGCAGTGGTTCTGGTAGGTGAAATTGGCGGTAACGCTGAAGAAGAAGCTGCCCGGTACATCCGTCATATGACCAAACCGGTAGTGGCTTTCCTGGCCGGACGCTCAGCTCCGCCGGGCAAACGTATGGGACACGCCGGAGCCATTATTGAGCGGGGTCAGGGGACGTTTGCCAGCAAAGTGGCGGCCCTGACTGCGGCCGGGGCTAAAGTTGCCGGACTGCCCTGGGAAGTGGCGCCCCTGGTTAAAGAGGTGCTGGGTAGTTAGCCGGTGCAGTTGGCAAAACTTAAAAGAAAAAAGTTTATTTTCTATCCTGGCAGGATAAGCTAAATATTGGTAAAATAACAACTGTTAAAAACATGAACTAAATTGCAGGAGGTAAACTGATGCGCTTAACCTTCTTGGGGCATGCTGCGTTCTTGCTGGCTACAGGAGAGGTGACTATTGCTGTGGACCCATTTATGACCGGCAATCCGGCCGCACCTGATCTGCCGGTGCAGGCTGACTATATCATGGTCAGCCACGGTCATGCGGATCACCTGGGTGATGCTGTAACAATAGCCAGGCAGTCCGGCGGTACGGTGGTAGCGGTTTATGAGTTGGCCAACCACTGCGCCCGCCAGGGAGCCAAAGTGCATGCCATGCATATCGGGGGCAGCCATGATTTTGGTTATTTTAAAGTAAAACTAACCCCGGCTTTACACGGCAGTTCGCTGGGCAGTGAGCAGGGGCCGGCGGAATATCTGGGTAATCCCTGCGGGTTTCTGATAACCGTCAAAGACAAAACCATCTACCATGCCGGAGATACCGGCCTGTTTGGCGACATGGCCCTGCTGGGACGGCTGCATAATATTGATGCAGCGTTGCTGCCCATAGGCGATAACTTTACCATGGGCCCGGCAGATGCTTTAGAAGCCGTCAAGCTGCTGCAACCCCGGCTGGTGGTACCCATGCATTATAATACCTGGCCTTTGATCGCCCAGCAGCCGGCAGAGTTTAAAAAAGCTGTAGAGGAACAGACTGCCGCCCAGGTAATCATCCTGCAGCCGGGTGAATCCTTTGCTTTATAAAATGCAGCCGGCCAAGGCGATTCCATCCTAACGGAAAAAACATCCCGTTTCACAAACTAAAAGCGGAACGGGATGTTTGTTTAGGAGTTATAAAAATTGTAAAACTACTTTGGCATGGCCCGGCAACTTGCCTATTCTTCCCAAACCTTTACTTCTTTCATCTTATCGCCAGGTTTAATTTGGTCAACATATGACATACCCTCAATCACTTGACCAAACACCGTATGTACGCCGTCTAAATGGGGAAAAGCGTCGTAGCAAATGAAGAACTGGCTGCCGCCTGTATCTTTGCCGGCATGGGCCATTGATAAGGCGCCCCTGACATGCTTATGGGGGTTGTTTTTAGTTTCGCACTTAATGGTATAGCCGGGGCCGCCGGTTCCGGTACCGTATGGGCAGCCACCCTGGGCTACAAAACCGGGAATAACCCTGTGGAAGGTTAAGCCGTTGTAAAATCCCTGGTTAGCTAATTTTTCAAAATTAGCCACCGTTCCCGGGGCGGCCTGATCAAAAAATTCAATCAATATTTTCCCGCCCTTTTCCAGCTCAATACTGCCTTTCTTCAAAAGAATACCCTCCTTTTAGATAAATTCCCATATATTCTACTACAGAAAGCAAATTCCGGCAAATCACAAACCTATAGCAGTTAAGTTAACAACCGTCCTGCCGGTTCTGCCAATTTTTCATTTGATCCACTGCCGACTGCCAGTTGACCGGGTCCCGTAGTTGATGAAGCATGTCCTGATATAAGGGGTGGTTGGCATAATTTTTTAAGCAGTCAGCCAGCTGCAGTGTTTCCTGGACCCAGCGGGAATGCGGCAGGCAGCCGGTGAGTTCCGTTAAGGCCAAATCTTCCCTGGTCTTATACCACAGTAAAACCAGCGGGTGCAAGCCGCATGATCCTTCCGGCGGCCAGCCTTTTATCTTATGCACTTCTTTTTTAATAAAATCCTGGCCCAAAGCATCTTCCAATCGGAGCAAAGATTCCCTGAGACGAGTGCTTTCTGCGCTCACGGTTTACCGCCTTCCTTCTGACAATTTTAAGATATTATACCAAAATATCAGACCGGTTTACACCAAAGAACTTTTCCTGCGATGATACCTTCGGTATAATCACAGAGTGGACAAAGTTACAAGAACTGTTTGCCCCATACAGATAACGGTATAATTGTTTTGTTCTCAGCAGGAAGCGTGATTAAACGGGCGAAACACTAAGTAAGGCAAATTTGCCGGAAGCCCGATGAGGAAGGCGGTAGTTAAGGGATGTTAAACTTCGTGGCCATGGATCTGGAAACCACCGGTCTAAACTGCTGGCAGGATGAAATAATTGAGATCGGGTTGGTTAAATATGTTGACGGCCAGGAAACAGATCGCTTTCAGACACTGGTTCGCCCCCGGCAACCGCTGCCGGTTAGAATAAAGCGTTTAACGGGCCTGCAAGATGAGGATTTCAGCACAGCACCCTTGCTGCAAGAAATCCTGCCCGAAGTTTTATCTTTTATTGACCGTTTACCCCTGGTAGGACATAACATTAAGTTCGACGGTAACTTTTTGTCTGCCGCTGCCGGGCAGACCATTGCCAATCCGCTTTTTGATACACTGGAATTGGCTCAGTATTTATTGCCCTCGGCCCCCAGCCATCGCCTGGGCGATTTATGCCATAATTTGGGGCTGCCCCTGGAGCAGCAGCACCGGGCGCTGGATGACGCCCTTGGGGCTGCCCGGCTGCTGCTGGCTTTGCTGGAGCGTTTAAGCGGGTTAGAGGCTGAGCTGGTCTGGCAATTGAGCCAACTGTTGAAACAAGCGGCCTCGCCCTGGCATCCGGTGCTGGAAAAATTAAGCGTTAAGATCTTAAAACAATTTCCGGACCGTAAATTAACTTATCAGGCGCCGGGGGCCAGGCCGGTGGAAGTTTCTGTTAAAGAGCGGCAACCCCAGGCCGCAGTACCTGTTACTCTTGAAGAATGTATGGCTGTTTTGGGACCGGCAGGAAATCTGTCAGAAGCGCTGCCGCGATTTCAATATCGCCCACAGCAGTGCGATATGGCAGCCCGGGTAGTAACGGCATTAAACGAAAGCAAATATCTCCTGGTGGAAGCCGGCACAGGCACCGGCAAATCCCTGGCTTATTTGGTGCCGGCCATTTGCTGGGCGGTGAAAAACAGCCAGCGGGTGCTGATCAGCACCCACACTATAACTCTGCAGGAGCAATTATGGCATAAAGATCTGCCTTTATTAACCAATCTGGCGGGTTTTAAGTTTACAGCAGCCCTGATGAAGGGCCGCAGTAATTATTTGTGTCTGCGCCGCTGGCATTTAGCCATGTCGGAACAACAGCATCAACCGGAAGAAGCCGGCTTTTTAGCCAAAGTCATGCTTTGGCTGCATGAGACCGGCACCGGCGATAAAAGTGAGCTGGTAATGTCTTATCAGGAACAGGATTACTGGGCGGCTGTCTGCAGTGAGAGTGAAGGTTGTTTAAGTAACCGCTGTCCCTATTTTAAGGAAAAATGTTTCTTTATGGCGGCGCGGCGTCAAGCAGACAGGGCAGATCTTGTGGTGGTTAACCATTCTTTACTGCTTAGCGATGCCAACGCTGACAACCGGGTGCTGCCGTCTTACGGCCCCCTCATAATAGACGAGGCACATCATCTGGAGTCTTGTGCCACCGAACACCTGGGCAGCAGCAGCGGACGGTCAGAAGTTCTGCGCTGGCTTGCGGCGGCCGGCAAGCAGCTCAGCAAGTTGGACGGCTTTGTTATCACCGATCATCAGCAGGAATGGTTAAATTTGCTTAGGCAGTCAGCCGAAATAAGGCATCAGTGCAGAGAAGCAGCCAATAGCTTTTTTGAAATGTTAGCTCGCTGGATTGAAAACAGCGCTGTCAACTATGAAGGCAGGTGGGCGGTAAGATTCGGCCCGGCAGACAATAGGGACGAGGTTGCCTGCTTGCCGGCCGCCCTTGACTCTGCGCTGGATAACCTGCTGGTACAGTTGCTTTCCCTGAGCCGGTTGATGGTAAAATTGGCCGAACGACTGAGCGAAGCGACAGTTTTTACAGATGATCTGCCGGCCCCGGCCAGAGAACTGGCTGCCCTGGCTGCGGTTGGCGAGGGCATTGCCCATAACCTTGAAAGGATCTGCCGCCACCATGAAGACGATTACGTGTACTGGGTGGAAGGGAGCGGCCAGCGGTCGGAGCTGGCTTTGCGGGCTGCCCCAATTGATGTGGGGCCGCTGCTGCGGGCAAAACTGTTTGCGGAAACACGCCCGGTTATCTTAACTTCTGCTACCATAACAGTGGACGGCAGCTTTAAGCACTTTGCCAAAAGCATCGGCTTAGATGTTCTGCCGGCAGACAAAATTATCGAAAAGCAGTTGGCTTCTCCCTTTAACTATGCCAAGCAGGCCTTGTTATGTGCCGCCAATGACATTCAACCTGTTCAAACGGGCGACAACCATTATCATGACGAACTGGCCCGGGCCGTCTACAACATCTCAATGGCTGCCCAAGGCCGTACCCTGGTACTCTTTACATCTCACCGCTCTCTGCGGGAAGTATATCACCGGTTAAAGGACCCCTGCGAAAGAGCAGACCTTTGCTTATTGGGCCATGAGTTGGACGGTAGCCGCCGTCGCCTGGTAGAACAATTTGCCGCCGGACAGCGCACAGTTTTATTGGGGGCGGCCAGTTTTTGGGAGGGTGTAGATATTCCCGGGGAAGCACTGTCCTGTGTAATTATTGTTAAACTTCCCTTTGCTCCGCCAAATCACCCGCTGTTGGAAGCCCGGTTGCAAAAAATAGCCCGACAGGGGCGCAACGGTTTTCGGGATTACCAAATTCCCCACGCGGTTATCAAATTTAAACAGGGTTTTGGCCGGTTAATCAGGGATGCAGGGGATAAAGGAGTGGTGGTCATTTTGGATAGCCGCTTGGTGGAAAAAAAATACGGGGCAAAGTTTTTTAATTCCCTTCCCCTGGGGGAACATTTTCGGGGCAGCTGGCAGCAAATTGTACATCAAGTAAAGGCGTGGCTGGGCAGCAGGAAAGAATAATTTGGCATCCCCCTTTTACTCCGGGCTTTGAGATGCTAAAATAAAGTAATACATTAGGTTCTGTATGCAAATATCATGACGGGGAGGTTCCTGATGAAGGGACAACACATACCCAGTTTATTTACACTGGGAAATTTATTGTTTGGTGTTTTTGCTTTGGTACTGGCGTTAGATCAGGCGTACATGCAGGGTGGCATAATGATTTTGCTGGCCGGCTTAATGGATTACCTGGACGGCAAAGTGGCCAGAAAACTTCAGGTCACCTCAGATTTTGGCAAAGAATTGGATTCCCTGGCTGATCTGGTTTCTTTTGGCGTAGCCCCGGCCATTCTGGCTTATGCCCTGCAGTTATCCGATTGGGGGTATCTGGGGCTGGCCATCGCACTGGCCTTTGTTATGTGTGGCGCCTTGCGTTTAGCCCGTTTTAATGTAACAACTTTTACCGGCAGTTTTATGGGGGTGCCCATCACTGTGGCCGGCGGCATAATCGCCTTGATTATAATTTACCTAGGCAAACTGCCGGCATTGGTTCTTCCCATGGCTATGCTGTTGCTCTCATATTTAATGATCAGTAAAATCAAAGTACCAAAGTTCTAAGTAGGCCTAAACCAATGGCATTTTTTTCTCCCGGCCGTCATATTGTTACACAGATGCACATATCAAACCCCAGAGAAATAATATGAAAAGGAACTGAAAAATAATGAGGGGTGATTGTAATGCGTGTGTACTTTGTACGGCTGCCTAATCTGATTCGTTCTATTTTGCTGAAAATTTGGCAATAGTTTGGTTGTAAGGCAGGCCGTTGGCTTGCCTTCAAACTTTCAGCACCCCTATTGAAGATATAGGGTAACCGGTTGGTCAGAGCAGGATTTACAATAAATACCTCGAATTTACAATATATAACATTTTGGTTAGCAAAGAGGTGTTGACTCTGACCAATCAATTTTGGATTGCTATGTTTGTTTTGCAACTGGCAACTTTTGTTTTTACTCACTGGCTGGCCAAAACACTTGGGTTGACAGTAGCGGCTGCCTGTTGTTTACAAGTGCTGCTGGCGGCCGGCCCTTGCATTATGCTTTATCGACGTGTTACTGCCCGGATCAAAGAGTTGGCGGATAAAACTAAAACACAATCTCCGGTTGTGTTTCAGGATCTGCCGGTTCCTTTGATTGTGGCGGACAAGCGGGGGCAGATCACGGCCATTAATGATTTAGCCGGAGAAATATGCGGCATCTCAGATCTTAAAGAGCCTATTAATCTTTTTGCCTTGTCTTTTACCAATGACAATCCGTTATTTTTTTTGGCCCAGACATTAAAAGACAAGCAGGTCTACCATGAACAGCATTATATATACCAGCGTGAAGACGACCTGAAATACTATTTGCTGTGTACAGCAGAAATATTAAAGAAAGACGGACAGTCTGCCGGTGCCATGCTGATCGCTCTGCCGGTAACGGAACATTCACTGTTGAGCAACTATTTAAGCCAGCGGGGCAAGTTAGCTATGATTAGTGAACTGGCGGCCGGCACTGCGCACGAAATTCGCAACCCGCTTACCACTGTACAAGGGTTAATCCAGCTTTTGAGCCGGCGCTTTCAAGAAGGGGACCCGGCCAGGGAATATGTGGCCATAATGCTGCAGGAGATTGGCCAGATTAACCGCATAATTAACGAACTTTTGCAGTTAGCCCGTCGGCGTACGCCTAATCTTAGTTTTGCCTCTTTGCCGGCTGTGCTGGATAAGGTTTTGCTTACGGTGGCGGCAGAAGCCAACCGCCGCAGCATAATAATTGAGAAACAGTACAATCACCGGTTGCCTCTGATGGTATTGGATGAAGACCAGATACAACAAGCATTCTGGCACCTGGCAAGCAACGCCATTCACGCCATGCCTTACGGCGGCACCTTAACAGTAGCGGCCCGTTATCTCACTGCGGAAGATATTATGGAAATTACCTTTACAGATACCGGAACGGGTATCCCCAGGGAAAAAATGACTCAGATTTTTTATCCCTTTTTCACGACCCGGCCGGAAGCCACAGGTTTGGGCTTGCCGGTAAGTTATCAAATCATTGATAACCACGGCGGCAGAATATCTGTCAAGTCGCTACCCGGCAAAGGAAGTACGTTTACCGTCAAACTCCCCCTGGTCAATTACGAGAAAGCAAAGACCCCTTAGCTAAAGCTAAGAGGCCAGGCCGATACCAAGCATGCCACCCAGAGAGCCGGCTAACAGCGTTAAAACAAACTTACTCAACGCCCCCGGCAGCAACACCTGTCCGGGCAAAAATAAACCTACCAGCAGCCAGATAATAATAAAGGTGAAGATGCCGACCCCCAGCCCGTTAAACAAGCCTTTGCTGCGGGCTCTTTTAGCGGCATAACCACTGCCCGTAACCACACTGACAAAAAGTATGCCGCCGGCCACCCAGGGCATGGTGTTTTCGGACAAACCGGTAAAATAATAGGCCAGTCCGGCCAAAATACTTAAGCATAGGGAAAAAACCAGAGCTACCAGGGTGCCGCGCCAGACGGAGGAGAAATGGATCACCGGCGTGCCGGGTGTTTCCTGTTTCAGGAGTGCCATATTTTTTACCTCCTTACACTTTTTAACATATTTTTATGGTTTCAGGGTTTATTTTATGACATGATAAGGGGCAGGTTAAATGGAAAAAGAATTTGTGGTAAGTTATTGCATAGGTAACAGCTTGTATTTAAACATTACCAACCGGTGTTATAATAAATGCATCTTTTGCATACGGCAGACGAAAACAGGTGTTGGTTATAACTTATGGCTTAGCAAAGAACCGTCTGTTCAGGAAGTATTGGCTGCCGTACCGAATCCGCAAGATTATCAAGAGATTGTTTTTTGTGGTTACGGAGAACCTCTGTGCCGGTTGGAACTGGTGCGGAGCGCAGCGGCTGAATTAAAAAAGAGAGGGGCAAGAATAATTAGAGTAAACACTAACGGGCAGGCCAACCTTATTTACGGGCGCAATATCGTGCCGGAGCTGGCCGGATTGGTGGACGTTATTTCCATATCGTTAAACGCCCAGGATGCCGCTACCTATGTAAAACTTTGTCAGCCCGTACAAGGTGAGCAGGCCTATTATTCTATGCTGGATTTTGTTAAAAAATGTGTGGGTGTGATTCCCCGGGTAATTTTGTCTGTGGTGGCATGGCCGGGAGTTGATCTTGAGGCCTGCCGCTCTTTGGCCAAGAAATTGGGGGCGGAATTCCGTCTCAGACAGCCGACTCACTAAAAAAGAAAAATTCCTGGTCACCTGACCAGGCCAGACTGAAGACAAAGGGTTAAAACAAAGTAAGGTGGTTTTATGGTCCCCTGCCGGCGACTTGTCGAAGCACCGGTCACAGCACTTGATGAGCGAAAGGAGCCATTGGGGGGCGCCACAGGACGTGGGCGCCAGCCGAACCGGGCCAGGATGGCCCGTTTGAGGCGACCCCAAGGGCGACCGGAGCGAATCATAGTGCTGTCGGTGCGTAGACCGGAGCCAAAGGGGATCATAAACCACCGCTAATGTTTGTCGACACTCTGTCCTGGTCATCACCTGACCAGGCAAAGGTTTAGTAACACGGTCATGTAATAATTTTGCCGACAGTCCCGGGGATTTGTTTATTCTGCCAAAGGATTGTCGCCGCTGCCCGAATTGCCTGTATTGGCAGGCTGATAAAAATCATAATCACCTTGGCCGTCAACCTTAATTTTTGTGGCTGACCCAGTGGGTTCCTGAACAAATTTTTTACCGGCAGCGAAATTTTCTTTTGGTTTCTGTCGTTTCATTATTTAACCCCCTTTCCAGGTTTTTATTATTTTGGCCCGATCGGATGCGGTTATACTCCAATGCTTGGCTTCAGCTATCGAAAAGTCAGGGGATTGTCATTGACCTTATCTGTGGCCGGTTATAATATTTTGTTAACCATTAACAAGGGACGGTGGAATTGTGCATACCGAAGAAACCCGTTTAAAAGTTACCGGCATGAGCTGTGCCGCTTGCTCCGCCAGATTAGAACGCGCGCTCGGAAAACTGCCGGGCGTGACCGAGGTCCGGGTGAATCTGGCGGGCGAATTTGCTGCCATTGTTTATAACCCTGCGGAAATAAAGCAGGCAGAAATTATCAGTAAAATTGAGACCGTCGGTTTTGGGGTTGCCATGGAAGAAGCAGAGATAAGAATTCAAGGTATGACTTGCGCAGCCTGCTCGGCCAGGGTGGAGAAGGTTTTAAACCGCTTGCCCGGTGTTTTCCAGGCAACAGTAAACCTGGCTACGGAAAAAGCCGTAGTCAAGTATAATCCGCTGGCAATTACGCCTGCCGACCTTCGGCGGGCCGTCAGGGAGGCCGGCTACGCACCTGTTTCTGAAATGTCCGCTACCCCTGACCGGGAGCGTCAGATGAGGGAGCAGGAAATTAGCCGCCAAAAAAAACTGTTCAGTATCTCAGCCCTGCTGTCCCTGCCACTGCTGGCCTATATGGCAGTAATGCTGGCAGGCTGGCATCAGGCCATGGATCTGTGGATCTTTCACCCTTATACCCAGCTTGTCCTTGCTTCGGTGGTTCAGTTTGGCCCCGGCATCTATTTTTATAAAGACGCCTGGCGCACGCTGCGCGGGGGCGGTGCCAACATGTCCGTCCTGGTGGCTCTGGGGACAAGCGCTGCTTACTTTTACAGCCTGGCGGCCACTTTCCGGGGGGAACAGATCGGACAAACAGAGATATATTATGAAACCGGTGCGATAATTATTACCCTGGTCTTACTGGGTAAACTGCTGGAAGCACAGGCCCGGGGCAGGACTTCGGAAGCTATCCGCCGCTTAATGGGATTACAGGCGAGAACCGCCGTCATTATTCAGGACGGCCGCGAACAGGAAATACCGGTGGAAGATGTCCGGGTAGGAGATATCCTGCTGGTACGGCCCGGTGAAAAGATACCCGTGGACGGTATCGTCATTGAAGGATCGTCCACAGTGGATGAGAGTATGCTGACCGGTGAAAGCATACCCTCCGATAAACAGCCAGGCGACACTGTAATAGGCGCCACTGTCAATAAATTGGGAACTTTTAAGCTGCAAGCCACCCGGGTAGGGCAAGATACTGCCCTGGCCCAAATTATTCGCATAGTTGAAGCAGCCCAAGGCAGCAAGGCGCCGATCCAACGGCTGGCGGACGTTATCGCGGCATATTTTGTGCCGGCAGTGGTGGCTGTGGCCTTTGTTACTTTTGCCCTCTGGTACTTGTGGTGGCAGCCCGGTCAGCTAACCCAGGCTCTTTTAGCTGCCACTGCGGTGCTGGTTATTGCTTGTCCCTGCGCCCTTGGCCTGGCCACACCAACCTCAGTCATGGTGGGTACCGGCAAAGGTGCAGAATTGGGGATTTTGATCAAAGGCGGCGAACATTTGGAGAAAGCTCATCGTCTGAATGCCATTGTTTTAGATAAAACCGGTACCATCACCCATGGCCGGCCCAAACTTACCAAGGTCATACCTGTAGGCGCATATCACGGGCAACCAACCAAAGTGTTGCAACTGGCGGCCGCTGTAGAGCGAAATTCGGAACACCCGCTGGCCAAGGCGATTGTGGAGGCTGCTGAGGGGCAGGGGACTAATCCCTATACGACAACTGCCTTCACAGCAATGCCTGGTTTTGGGGTTAAAGCTGAGACAGACGGCAACGAAATTCTCATAGGTACTGACAAATTAATGACTCAGTACCGCATTGATTTTTCCTCCTGGGAAGCTGACAAAGCAGAGTTGGAGCAGCAAGGCAATACTGTTATGCTGATGGCTGTGGCCGGTCAGCCTGCCGGACTGCTGGCAGTGGCAGATACAGTTAAGGAGGAATCCGCTGCTGCTGTGAAAATGCTGCTGGACATGGGTCTGGAAGTTTGGATGCTTACCGGCGATAACCAGAGAACGGCTCGCTCCGTCGCATCTCAGGTTGGTATTACAAATATTTTGGCTGAAGTGTTGCCGGAAGAAAAGGCAGACAAAATAAAGGAACTGCAGGCACAAAATAAATGTGTAGGAATGGTGGGGGACGGCATTAACGATGCGCCGGCCCTGGTTACGGCAGATGTTGGTTTTGCCATTGGCACCGGCACGGATGTGGCCATCGAAGCGGCAGACATAACCTTAATTGGCGGCAGCCTGTGGGGAGTGGTGGACAGCATTGCACTCTCCCGGGCTACCATGAAAAACATCCGACAAAACCTGTTCTGGGCCTTAATTTATAATACCATTGGCATTCCGGTGGCAGCCTTGGGATTACTGAACCCCGTTTTGGCCGGGGCGGCCATGGCTTTCAGTTCGGTGTCGGTGGTTACCAATGCACTGCGGTTAAAGAAATTCACCCCACCTCACCGGGTATGCTAATGTATATTAAAACAAGATCAGGAGGGATTTGTAGTGGCTGAAACAGTAATTTTAAAAGTAGAGGGCATGAGCTGCCAGCATTGCAAAAGGGCTGTCGAAAACGCTGTGCGAAAAATTCCCGGCATACTGGCAGTGGAAGCCGTGCCGGAAGAAAAAACGGTAAAGATAACTCACGATGGCAGCAGCCTGCCGGCAGCTGTTAAAGAAGCCATTACCGAAGAAGGCTATCAAGTGGTGGACTAACGCTGCGCCCGCATAAGTCTAAAAGCCCCCGGCAACAATAATACTAAACGGGGTGATATTGTGGAAGGAATAAAAATAAAAGACCGGTTTGACCTTGCCATCGTCGGCTGTGGTCCGGCCGGCTTATCAGCAGCGGTTAATGCTGCCATTCGCAAAAAAAAGGTGGGTATTTTTGGTACCGACTTTTGTAGTCCCAAACTGCACCACGCACCGCATATAGATAATTATTTAGGATTACATAGTATTACCGGCGAAGAACTGCGGCAGAGATTTTTGCATCACGTTAAGTCCTTGGGTTTGCAAATACTGGAGCTTAAAGTGTCGGGCGTATACCCTGAAACCGCAGGTTTTACCCTGCAGGCGCGGGACGTATTTTATCAAGCCCAAACTGTTATTTTAGCCACCGGTGTCAGCGCAGTGCAGCCCATTGAAGGGGAAGCGGACTACCTGGGACGGGGGGTCAGCTACTGTGCTACCTGTGACGGTCCCCTTTATCAAGGGAAAAAGGTTATAGTGCTGGCTTATAACCGGGAAGGATTGGAAGAAGCCAACTTCCTGGCAGAAATTGCCTCGCAAGTAATACTGGTTGACCGGGTAAAAAAAGATCAGGCCCAAGGTATTAAGCTGCATCCTAATATCAAAACAGTACAAGGCAAACCGATGGGTATTATCGGCGATATGTGGGCAACCGGTGTGGCACTGGAAGACCAAAGTATTACCGCTGACGGGATTTTTATCATCAGGGACGCCGTCTTGCCGGATCAGCTGGTGCCGGGCCTGCAGGTCAGCAACACAGGCATTATTGTGGATCGCCACTGTGCCACCAACCTGCCTGGGGTATTTGCGGCCGGCGATTGCACCGGTGCGCCTTACCAGTTGAGCAAAGCCGTCGGGGAAGGACAGGTGGCTGCCCTGAGTGCGGTAAAATATCTTGATGATTTAAAACACAAAGCATAAATTACTAAAGAAGGCCGGCGGGCCTTCTTTGACTGTAGACAAAGGTTGTAAAAAAAGTGAGGTGGTTTTGAACTCCCCTGTCGGCGACTTGTCGAAGCGCCGCCGTTTTAATAAGATTATCCCAGCCTTTTAATCATCGGAAAATTTTCATCATCAAAGGCATAATGCACACCCGGTACAAAGCCCTGCCGCCCCCAAAAACCTACGGAATTATCACTGGGGTTTAGAGAATTAACCCTAGCCTCCAGCACAACGGAGGCGCATCCTTGTTTAACCAAAAGAGCCTCCAATAAACGATAAACCCTGCTGCCCAACTGTTTTTTTCTCAAACCCAGGGGTATCTGCAGGAAATGAATTTTGGCCTGGGGAAGCCCCCCCCGGTCTTTTTGCATTTCATAAATTAAATAAAAATTTTCTTCTTCAATTTCATCATTATGTTGATAGGAAGTAAGATAAATACAGCCTGGGAAAAGCACATGCTTTATAAAACAAAGGGGATGCCCCAACATTTGTTCCAAATTTTTTTGCAAGCCAATCAGATCGCTGTTGGGAGCAGGCAATACCTGCATCAACATCACCGCCCTATCATTCTCTAATTATACTATATCACTGTCTGCACCGTGAATAAATGTTATTTTTTAGAAAAAAAGCATTAACATATTGTCAAAACAACGGGGGATTTGACATACGAAACATGGAATAAATGGAAGGAATAGGCAATTTACTCGGAGAAGTATTCTTTACAAATTATAAAAGGAGGGATGCTTGGATGTGGAACCCCAAAGAAATGCTTGCCAGGGCCATCAATAGGGTGAGCTTATTTCAGCTGGCAGCCAGCCTGTTGGAAGCTGCCGGAGCAGGAAAGCCGGCCTTGCGTTCCCTGCAAAAAGCTATCGAAATGAACCCTCATAAAATTGATTTGCATTTGCAGGCCAGCCGGCTTTATTTAAAACTGGGGCAAATCGACCAGGCTGCCCTGCATTGTAAAAAAGCCGCTTCCGGTTTAGGCCCCGGCAGTTTTATCTACTGGCTCAACCGGGCCTGCCACGGCGGACTTAAAGGTAATCGCTGGGAGCAGCCGGCATCTTGCGAAGTCGGGCCGGCTGACACCGTACCTGAAGACCCTGCCGGTGATGCCATAACCCAGATAAATAACAGCGGTCTTTTATTGTTGGAAAAGGGCAGATATTATGAGGCTCTGGCTTGTTTTCAGCAGGCTCGTGCATTGGGCGGGGATGACCCTGCCGTTCTGTTTAATACAGGCCTTGCTTTAAGCAAACTAACCCGCCACCGTGAAGCATTGGAATTCTATGAAGAAGCACAAGCCCTGGGCTTTTGTAATGTGGAATTGTTAAATAATAAAGGCTATAGTCTTTTCCATTTGGGATACTATGAAGAAGCCCTGTCTTGTTACGAAGTGGCCAGGCAGTTTATGCCCCATGATTTGGGGCTGTTAAGTAATTTGGCTTCCTGTTATCATGTGTTGGGGCGGGCAGACGAGGCGGTAGCTTGTTATCGCAGCGCTGTTAAGTCCTGTCCGGATGATGCCACCCTTCATAACAACCTGGGCATCTGTCTGGAAAAGGCGGATAAAATGGCAGAAGCCCTTATCAGTTATCGTCAAGCGGTGGACTTATCACCACAAAATATCACATTTTTATTAAACTACGGTCATTGCCTGGCAAATTTGAATCATTTGGAGGAAGCCCAGGAAATTGTAGAAAAAATCCTTCAACAAGAACCCCATCACCATCAAGCCTGGGGCCTGCGGGGGGAAGTACTGGCCAAACAGGGTAAAATGCGAGAAGCTGCTGAATGCTACGGTCGGGCTCTGGGGTTAGCCGGTTAATTTGAGAAACTTGGTCTGTTACCAAGTTTTTTATTTTTTATTACCGAAAAATGTCATCTTTTCGGCAGGGAGTTGGCCTTAGAGGGAGAAATATAGTAAAGTTTGGGCCCCGGAGAAATACTAGATTTTAAGGAGGAAAGATACATGTACGAATTGACAGTCCGAAGCAGGTTCTCCGCTGCCCACAGTCTCTGTGGTTACCCCGGCGATTGTGCGAGACTACACGGGCATACCTGGACAGTTCAAATTAAGGTGGAAGGGGAAAAATTAGATTCCCTGGGTATGCTGGTGGATTTTAAAGAATTAAAGAAACAACTTTCTTTGATCATCGATCAATTGGATCATCGTTTGCTTAACGAATTGCCGGGCTTTAGGGAGCAAGGCATTAATCCCACAGCAGAAAACCTGGCTTATTATATTTACCAAACGCTGAAGCAACCTGTAACAGATTTGCAGCAAGGTATCCGGTTAAAAGAGATTTCCGTCTGGGAATCGCCTGATGCCTATGCTACCTATTGGGAGGAAAGGTAATTGGACAGTGTGGTGTTATTATCAGGCGGTCTGGATTCAACCGTTAACCTGGCCTATGCCTTAACCGAGGGAAGTGTAAAACTGGCCTTAACCATGGATTACGGCCAAAGGGCCGCCCGCCGGGAAATAAAAGCTGCGGCAGCACTGGCCGGGTATTACAACATCCGCCATCAAGTTGTTGAGCTGCCATGGCTGGCCCAAATTACCGCAACCTCTCTGGTCAAGGAGGAAGGGAGCTTGCCGGAGCCGGCCGCCGAGGAACTGGATAATCCGGACGTTACGCAAAAAACCGCAGCCGCCGTTTGGGTGCCTAACCGCAATGGCTTGTTTATTAATATAGCCGCCTGTTTTGCGGAAAGTTTAAATTGCGGTCAGGTGGTGGCAGGTTTTAATCGGGAAGAAGCGGCTACCTTTCCGGACAATACGCCGGAATTTGCGGCGGCTGCCGGTAAAGCCCTGGCCTACGCTACCGCTAATCAAGTTAGAGTTAGTCAGTTATACCAACCGTTAGTATAACAAGAAATGTTGCCTTGGGCAACCGTTTAACGGTGCCCTGGCAGCTCATTGGAGTTGTTACCGGGGCGAACAGGCCATGTGCGGCAAATGCGAAAGTTGCCTGCGTATGATACGGGCTTTTTCATCCCTCGGGATGAATTTGCCGGTATCCCTGCAAAACAGGTCCGGGGGGTGGAGTAAGGTGCTGATCCATGTAGCACAACAACCGATACATTATGACGGCCGTCAATTATCTTCCCTGTTTGGCTTCCGTAATTTCGGGCTGCAGGGTGACAGTGTCATTTGTTTTCGTGGTTCCTGTCAGGTAGCCCTGACTGAAATGGTGGATTTAGCTGATGTTCGTCAAAATGCTCCTATCTACAGCGAAGACATGCTGCATTTTATCATTGAACACTTTGATATGGATTTAGAAAAAACTGTTGTTCGCCAGCGGTTATTAATGGCTGTTATAAAAGAAATTATTGAAAGCAGAACCGGCATCAGCCTGCGAAGAAAAGGAGATGATCTTTACCGGGGGGAAGGCAAACTTTCGGTATCTATTGCCACCGCCAGCCCGGTATCAACCATGATTCATACCGGACTCAACATTTCCTCACGCAACACCCCGGTACAAACTGTCGGTTTGGCTGATCTGGGCATCCCGCCGGCTGATAGTTTGTCCCTGGGAGAAATTATAGCCAGGGCTTACGGGGCAGAAATGACCGGCATTCGGCTTGCCCGCTGCAAGGTCAGGGGGGTAAGCTAGTGTCCGGCGGTGTGCATTTACAAGAGGTTTTTTCATCTGTCCAGGGGGAAGGGCCTTTGGTTGGCTGTCGGCACATTTTTATCAGGTTAGCTGGCTGCAACCTCAAATGTGTTTATTGTGACACACCTGTTGAACCGTTTCCCCCTCTCTGGCGTCTGGAAAAAAACCCGGGCCGCCGGGATTTTATAACTTTGAACAATCCGGTGGAAGCGGCTTCCTTGGCGGCCGTGCTGTCCGACCATTACCAACTAAACCTGCATCATGCGGTCAGCCTTACCGGTGGGGAACCTTTGCTGCATACCCCTTTTTTAAAGCAGCTGTTGCCCCTTATTGGCGGTACCAGGGCAGGCATTTTATTAGAAACCAACGGCACACTGCCCGATCAACTTGCCAGCCTGCTTGACAGCCTTGATATTATCAGCATGGATATTAAACTGGCCAGTGCAACCGGCCAGCCCACCCCCTGGGCTGTTCATAAAAAATTTTTGGCAGTGGCAGCCCAAAAACAAGTTTATGTAAAAGTTGTTATTTCTGAGCATACAACCGAAAGTGAGATTGAGCAGACCGGCCGGCTGATTGAAAGTATAAACCCCCAAATTGAGTTGATTTTGCAGCCTGTCTCTGCCGGTGGCGGTGTTGTTGCGCCGGCGGTTGACAAGGTGCTGCGCCTTCAGGAATGTGCCCTGAAAATTTTACCCGGCGTAAGGGTGATTCCGCAGACGCACCTGATGATGGGGCAGTTATAGAGGAGTGACATAATGTTTGATCTGCCAAAAATAGAACAAGCTGTGAGAATGATTTTAGAAGCTATCGGTGAAGATCCGGCAAGGGAAGGGTTGGTGGAAACACCTGCCAGAGTAGCCAAAATGTATCAGGAAATATTTGCCGGCTTAACAGAAGACCCTATGATTCATCTGGATAAAACCTTTTCAGAAGAACACGAGGAAATGGTGCTGGTAAAAGATATTCGTTTGTTCAGTATGTGCGAGCATCATTTAATCCCCTTTATCGGTAAGGCACATGTTTGCTATATTCCCAGAAACGGCAACGTAACCGGCTTATCCAAACTGGCCAGATTGGTTAACGGATACGCCCGCCGCCCACAGTTGCAGGAAAGATTAACCAAACAAATTGCTGATGCCATTATGACCCGCCTAAACCCCTATGGCGTGCTGGTGGTGGTGGAAGCAGAGCACCTCTGCATGTCCATGCGGGGGGTCAAAGCGCCGGGGGCCAAAACAGTAACTTCGGCTGTCCGGGGTATCTTTAAGAAAAATGATGCTTGCCGGGCGGAAGCTTTAAGCCTCATCATGAAAAGCCAATAACCGGGAGGGAATTTTGTGAATACCGAAAATAAAGGTTCCGATAAACTGGAAATGATTGCTCAACAAAGTTTTACGGCTTATCCGGAAATGTACAAGATTGTCGATTTTTTAAACCGGACCTTAAAAGAAAAACAAATAATTTTCGGCTTAACCAAAACAAAAGACGGTAAAATGACCATATCGATTTATGAAACCTAGGAGGCAACTATGCGCATACTAATTTCTAATGATGACGGTATTTACGCCGATGGCATAGGTGAACTTCGTAAGGCTATGGAAGAAATTGCTGATGAAGTTTATGTGGTAGCACCGGACCGTGAACGTAGTGCCTGCGGCCACGGTATTACTGTAACCCGTCCTCTCAGGGCAAAAATTCACAAATTCAAATCCGGCAAAGCAAAGGGCTGGGTGGTGGACGGTACGCCTGCCGATTGTGTTAAACTGGGTCTGGAATCAATCTTAGAAGGCCCGCCGGATTTGGTGGTTTCCGGTATCAATTTGGGTCCCAACCTGGGCACTGATGTTTTATACTCAGGTACGGTATCTGCCGCCTTTGAAGGGGTAATTAATCACGTGCCGGCCGTTGCTGTATCTCTGGCTGCCTGGGAAAACCTTGACTACCGACCGGCCGCACAATTCATGAAGGAATTTGTACCCCTGGTGGTGGCTAATTCTTTGGACCCCGGTGTATTGCTTAATATAAACATTCCCAATCACTACGACGGGCGGGGTGTCAGGATTACCCGGCTGGCCCGCCGCCGTTACATCAAGTGCTTTGATAAGCGAATCGATCCCCGCGGAAAAGTTTATTTCTGGATGGCGGGCGAACCCTACAACATGGATGAGGATGACCCGGAAACAGATGCCGCCGCCATTAACGAAGGTTTTATTTCTATTACGCCGTTGCACTTGGACCTCACCGATTATACCTACCGCAAAAAATTGGCCGGCTGGCTGCCGACCAAGTAATTTTTTGGGCTCTCTTGTCAATGGAGAGCTTTTTTATACTAATTCATTGGCCTTTTCTAAAGCAATGCGTACAAAATTGCCGCACTGCCGTGAGGTGAGATTGCCGTAATCGCTTTTTTCTCCTAAGATTAAGTTTTCCACACCCTGTACCCGGGCAGCATAATGCTTCATTTTATAATCCATCACTTTGTTCCTAGCCATAATAATTCCCTCCTTAATAAAATTCTTAAAAGTTATTAACAGTTATTAACAATTTACCCTTGGCCGCACTACTTGCCGTTCAGTCAGAACACGTTAATTTTATCTGCCTTACCTGAACGGCTTGTCTGCGGCACCCATAAATCAATGGTTCTTTTCCAATATTTTTGTTGACTTAAAAAATTATTTTATCCTTATGATATGTCTAGTATGTGACGCTGCCCGAAAAAATATTTGGCTAAAAAAATGGTTTTTCAACCAGCATGATTTTATTAAAATCGCTTGACTACCAGTTTTACAATATGCCAAAAATCTTGACGTTGAATGCCGCCCAACAAAAAGAGAAGCAATATATAGGCCAGTCCGCCGGCCGACAACGCGCCGATTAATGTTAATACCGGAGAAGCAGAGCAAATTATTTTAATTTGCCAAATTACCACAGCCATGCCGCCGGCAGACAGCAACGGTTTGGCAATGTCGGCGGTAAACTGCACACGATAACCGATTAACTTGCGTAAATCAAAATAGTTTAATAAAGCCATCAGCACATAAAACAGGTTAAGGGAAAGAACAGAACCCAGAATTCCCATGAGAGGAGTCAGGAAATAGAGACCCCATAATTTAAAGGCAGATGCAATAACTAAATTTTTAAAAGGTTTAACAGCCTGGCCCATGCCCTGTAAAATACCGGTGCTGGTTTGCTGAAAGTACAAAAAAGGACCACCCAGAGCCAGGGCTGCCAGAAGCCTCCCGGCATCCTCGTAGCCAAACAAGATGCCGCACAATTCTTGAGCTAACAAGCAAAAAGCAGCTGCACAGGGTAAACCAACACCGATGGTAATGCGTAAAGCCTGGGCAGTTCTGGTTTGCACCAGCCGGTAATTTTCCAGCGCCAGGGCATCCGAAATAGCCGGCACCAGAGCGGTAGCCAGGGCTATGGTAACCATGGACGGGGTATACAATAAGGTTTCGGCAATTCCCACCAACTGGCCATAGACGGAGGTGGCCTGCTGAACAGACATGCCTGACGCCTGCAGACGCTGCGGGATAAAAAACGCTTCAGCGGAAATCAGCAGGGTGCTGGCAAATCTTGTCATAGTAACCGGAATCCCCAGGGTAAATATTCGCCCCAAAGTTTGTGGCAGAGGTTCATGCACCGGCCGGTAGCCTGCCGGTACGGGCTGCTTTTTCTTAATAAAAAGGTAAAGCATGGCTAAACAACCTGTAAACTCGCCAATGACAACACCCAGGGAAGCACCTGCCGCGGCATACTCCACGCCCCTCGGCAGCATCAGATAAGCAATGGACAGACCGGCAGTAACCCGCACAATTTGTTCCAAGGTTTGGGTGATGGCTGTGGGGGCCATCTGTTGGAGGCCCTGGAAGTAACCGCGAAAAACAGAACAAACAGACACTACAATAATGCCGGGCAGCAGGCACAAAAAAATATAATACACCTTAGGATTAGGGAAAACATATTTGGTTAACCAGGGCGAAGCCAGGACCAACAGTACAGTAAAAAAGATACTGGAACAAAGCAAAATCAAAAGGCTTATTTTAAAAATTCGATTGGCGCCCCGCATGTTATGTTTGGCTGCTTCCTCCGCCACCAGTTTGGCTACCGCCACCGGAATGCCCATGGTGGCTAAAACCAGCACCAGAATATAAACAGGGAAAACCATATTAAATAAGCCGATCCCTTCCGGCTTAATTAAGCGAATCATCATGATTTGATAAACAAAGCCGATGATACGGTTGACAAAGCTGGCGCCAAGCAGTATTAATGCGCCTAAGATAAAGGATTGTCCTGACATGTCCATTTTCCTTTCGCCAATCAGCAGGCCTGTTTATTATCTATGTATATTTATGATCTTGTCCGTGGCGGTATGAAAAGTATGCAAAGTAAATCTGAGGCAAGGCAAAAAATAAAATTCAATTTTCGATATATTAAGAGGATTTAGGTAAAACATGTAGAAATGTTAACATAAATTTAATCAGCCAACCTTGATCCTGGAGGATAAAACAAGCAGCTATTTTAAGACTTTCTAAGATATAGAAAAAATGTATATATTTTCCCAACAAAGGATACCATTATAAAACAAAAGGAGGCCTGAACTTTGAAAAATTACCAAACATCTCAACTACGCAATGTGGCAGTAGTTGCACACGGCGGTTCTGGTAAAACTTCTTTGGTAGAGGCCATGGTGTTTAACACCGGCACGTTGTCCCGTCTAGGAAGGGTAGAAGACGGTACCACTGTTGCGGATTACCATCCTGAAGAAACTGCCCGTAAAATGACGATTCATACCAGTTTGGTACCTGTGGAGTGGAACAATAGCAAAATTAATCTACTGGATACACCAGGCTTCTCTGATTTTATAGGTGAAGTAAAAGGTTCCTTGCGGGTGGCTGACGGTGCTTTAATGGTAGTGTCAGCTGTAGACGGCGTTCAGGTTCAGCATGAAGTGATCTGGGATATGTGTGAGGAATTGCCTAAAATTGTAGTTATTAATAAGATGGATCGTGAAAACGCGAACTTTGACAAAGTGCTTGAGGATTTGAAAAGCAAATTTGGCGCCAATTTTGTCCCCATCCAGCTGCCCATAGGCGCCTTTACAGACTTTACCGGTGTTGTCAACATAATTGATCAGAAAGCATTGACCGGTGATGGCAAGGGCAAAGAAACACCTATCCCGGGTGAGTTGGTTGACCAAACGGCAGTGTACCGTGAAGCGCTGGTGGAAGCTGCCGCTGAGGGCGACGATGAATTAACCATGAAATACCTGGAAGGAGAAGAACTGACTCCGGACGAAATTAAAGACGGCTTCCGTAAATGCTTGGCGCTGGGCAAAGTGGTGCCCGTACTGGCCTGCAGCGCAACGAAAAATATCGGGGTAGCTCAAATTTTGGACTTTTTGGCCGCATATTTCCCGGCTCCCAAGGTTGAAGAAGGTCCTGTGGCCGCCTTGGTATTTAAAACTATCGCTGACCCATATGTTGGCAAAATGAACTTTATCCGGGTGTTCCGGGGACAATTAAGAAATGACTCGGCCATTGTTAATGTAACCAAAGATAAACCGGAAAAAATAGGTCAAATTTTATATGTAAGGGGCAAAACCACCGGTCCCACCGAAGTTGTTCCCTGCGGCGACTTGGCTGTACTGGTAAAACTGCAGGATACCAATACCGGTGATACCCTGGCTGACAAAGACAAGCCTATGGAATTGGCCGGTATCGATTTCCCGGTTCCCACCTTAACCACAGCGGTAGCTCCCAAAAGTAAAAACGACGAAGACAAGCTGGGGGATGCTCTGTTAAAGTTAACCGAAGAAGATCCTACTATAAAAGTACAAAAGAATACGGAAACCAAACAAACTTTGCTGATTACCATGGGCGAAGCCCAAACCCAAATTATGGTTGAGCGCCTGAAGAAAAAATTTGGCGTTGACGTGGTGCTGGAAGAACCCAAGGTTCCTTACCGCGAAACCATTCGTAAGAAAGTTGAAGTGGAAGGCAAACACAAAAAGCAATCGGGTGGCCGGGGCCAATACGGTCACGTTTGGATTCGTTTTGAGCCCTCGCAAGAGCACTTTGTTTTTGCCGAAGAAGTTTTCGGCGGTGCGGTACCGAAGAACTATTTCCCGGCCGTAGAAAAGGGCCTGCGGGAAGCCATGGAAGAAGGGGTGCTGGCCGGATTCCCGGTTACCGGTTTGAAAGCCACCCTGTATGACGGTTCCTATCACCCGGTGGATTCTTCCGAAATGGCCTTTAAGATTGCCGCCCATTTAGCCTTCAAAAAAGGTTGTGAACAGGCCAGCCCGGTTTTGCTGGAACCCATTCAAAACGTGGAAGTCACTGTGCCTGAACAATTTATGGGTGACATAATCAGTGACTTTAATACCAAACGGGGGCGTGTACTGGGTACCGAACCCATGGGCAAGCTGGTAAAAGTCCGCGCCCAGGTACCTCTGTCCGAAATGTACCGGTATGCCATTGATTTAAAATCCATGACCCAAGGCCGTGGTTCTTTTACCATGGAATTCTACAGCTATGAAGAATTTTCCGGCCGCGAAGCTGAATTGGTAATTAAAAAGGCCCGGGAAGAAAAAGAAGCTAATAAATAGTAAAAAATCCCAGGGGTGTTTTACCCCTGGGATTTTAAATGCTGACAAGGCCTTGCCGACGGGTGGTAATTCACCTTAACTCCGGTCTGACAGCCACAGCGATGATTCGCTTCCGTCACCCCGGGGTTGTCGGCGTTTTTTATTTTTTATTGCGAGCGGCAAATTCTGTAAGCTCTTGTTCTTTTTCACAGTAAGTCCATTCTGCCGGTGCTGTCAGGTTAATTTTAGGCTGATTGCCCTTTGCCTGCCCTGCGGATGCCGCAAGGTTATTTTCCTTGGGGTCAAAATAAAAGAAATGCCCCATTGATTATTCACCTGCCTCATAAATTTTTTATATATTTACCATTGTTTAAAGGTAGTTTAAATTGATAAAATAAAAATATACCAAGCTTCATTATCCTATCATGGAAATGGTTACTGTGCAGGATAAAAATTTTATGTTGACTAATCGTTAAGTTTTTGCTATACTAATTCTTGCGTTAGGGAAGTACATACGGGGGTATAGCTCAATTGGTAGAGTAGCGGTCTCCAAAACCGTTGGTTCTGGGTTCGAGTCCTAGTGCCCCCGCCAGTGAAAACGGCAACCTTTAATGGTTGCCGTTTTTTTATAAAACTTGACAAAATTAAACCAACGATTTTTAAAATAAATTATTATTTTCTGCAAATGCTGCATTTTTTACTGTCTCACCCGTACCAAAGAAATTCAAAAAAAACGGTAACAGTTAAACCGGCCTGGGGCCGGTCTCAAACTGTAGACAAAGGTTGTAAAACAAAGTGAGGTGGTTTTATGATCCCCTGTCGGCGACTTGTCGAAGCACCGGCAACAGCACTTGATGAGCGAAAGGAGCCATTGGGGTGGCGCCCACAGGACGTGGGCGCCAGCCGAACCGGGCCAGGATGGCCCGGTTGAGGCGACCCCAATGGCGACCGTAGCGAATCATAGTGCTGTCGGTGCGTAGACCGGAGCCAAAGGGGATCATAAACCACCGATAATGTTTGTTGACACTCTGAAACCGGCCTGGGGCCGGTTTGTTATTTAGGTAAGATAATGCCTTCGCCGGCATGCTTTTCCACTGCTCTGGTACCTACAGCGGGTGTAACCATGGTTCCGGGGCCGCCCACGCAGCCGCCTTCGCAGGCCATGCACTCAATAAAGGTAAAGCTGTCATTGGTTTGCTTAGCGGCAGTTTTTAAAGCAGCAAGGCATTGTCCCAGACCCTGAACCTGCATCACGTTTAACGAAATATCGCCTAAATGCTTACGAACAGCGGTGCTCACGCCGCCGGCCCTTGCAAATAGCCTGCCGTTGGGAGTTACACCGGTCATTGCGGTGGGAGGAAGGCCGGCTAGATCAATTTCCTTTGCAGATAAAATAGCTGACAGTTCCTCAAAGGTTAACACCAGGTCTATTTCATCTCCTTGGTTGGCTTCTGCTTTTTTAGCTATGCAAGGTCCTATAAAAACCGTTGTTACTTTTCCGTCATACTTATTCTTAACTAACTGACCGGCAACCCGCATGGGAGATAAGGTGGTGGAAATTTTGTCCTGCAGTTCCGGCAGTTTTTTGCGTACAGCTTGTGCAAAGGCCGGGCAGCAGGAGTTGGTCATAACATTGGTTTGAGCGGCATGTTCCATAATTTCCTGAGCTTCCAGCTTAGATACAATGTCCGCTCCCAGGGCTGCTTCAACCACATCGTCAAAGCCCAGTTGTTGCAAAGCGGTTTTGATTTGCTCCGGTGAAACCTTTGGGCCGAATTGGCCTGCAATGGCCGGTGCAATAACTGCCACATGGGGCTGTTCTTTAACCCGCAGGGAAACAATAACATCCAGCATTTGTGACAGGTCGGTAATGGCGCCAAAGGGACAAACAGTTACACATAAACCGCAGGAAACGCATAATTCATTATCAATAATTGCTTTGCGGGAATCGTCAACCTTAATGGCACCAATAGCACAAGCCCGTTCACAAGGACGGTTAATTTCTATAATGGCATTATAGGGACAGGCTTTGGCACACTTACCGCACTCGACACAAGAAACCTGATCAATAAAGGCACGGTTTTGGATCACAGAAATTGCTTTTTTGGGGCAACTGTTGCGGCAGGGGTGAGCCACACAATTTTGACAGGCGTCAGTTACCACATATTTATTTAATGAGCAGCCGTTGCATGCCTCTGAGATTACTGTAACCGGGTGATTAACCGGAGTTAAACCCACGGCGATTTTTATCCGTTCTTCAACAATGGCTCTTTCTTTATGAATACAGCACCGGTAACGAGCGGGTCCGTCAGGAATCATTTCTTTAACCATAGCTGATATATCCATCTCAAAGGGAGCATCCAAAGGATGATGAAGTGCCCAGCGGGCAATTTTGGTAAAGAGATCTCGGCGGAGTTTAGTTATTTCCGATACGGGGTTCATAAAATCTCCTCCCTGGTTATTTGCTTGTGCAAATTATCTCATGTTTATATTATCAAAGTCAATTTAAGGACAATATGTTGTAATATATGAAAATGTCTTTTGATTTAGAAAATACTTTAATAGTATATTTGTTCAATATTATTTTTGATTGTAAAAAAATTTAACCAATTGCCAATTAATATTAATGTTATATTTTTTAGTAATTCATTATGTTGTTTGTTGTAGATTAAGTAAGTATAGATAGATGTCAAAAGCACATTACATAGTTTACTACGTTATACTTTGAAATGTAAAATATTTTTTAAACTAAAGTTTATACAGTATTGTAATTAACTGCCTGTATTTTAAAAAAGGAATATTAACCAGCAAGGATTTTGTGTATGTCTTCAGAATATAATAAAATTGTAGAAATGCCGGCATGCACCGGCTGGGAAGAAAGGGGATGTGACATTGCATATCGGCGTTTTGTGCGGTGGAAGGTCGGCCGAACGAGAAGTATCTTTGCGCAGCGGCGAAGCTGTTTACCGGGCTCTGCTGGCAGCCGGTTATACCTGTGTAACCAAAATTGATGTAGGTATTGACCTGGTAGAACAGCTTAAAAAAAATAAAATAGAACTGGCTTTTTTGGCACTGCACGGAAAATACGGAGAAGATGGGACCATCCAAGGCTTACTGGAAATGTTAGATATTCCTTATACCGGCAGTGGGGTTTTGGCCAGCGCACTGGCCATTAACAAAATTGCCACCAAGAAAATATTTATGATGGAAGGTATTCCGACGCCGCGGTTCACAGTGGTAAACCGCCGGGAGGTATATACAAACGGCTTAGATCAGGCGGCTGTGCGGGTCTTTAAGGAAGTGGGCATACCGGCAGTTGTCAAAGCCAATACCCAGGGGTCAACCATAGGCATTTCCTTTGTTCATCAACAAGATAAAATGAGCTCTGCCATCCAAAATGCGTTAGAGTATGACCATGATGTATTAATTGAAGAATTCATCGCCGGCATGGAAGTTACCGCATCGGTGCTTGGCAATGAGGAAGCTGTGGCGCTGCCGCTTATCGAAATAACTTCAGCAAAAGGAGTTTATGATTATGAAGCAAAGTATACTCCCGGTCTGAGCGATCATATTATTCCGCCCAGGCTGCCCGAAGCAACCCAGGGCTACATTAAGGAATTGGCGGTAAAAGCCTATCGGGCCATTGGTTGCCGGGGGTTGGCCAGGGTTGATTTTATCGTGCGGCAGAGGGATGCTTTTGCACTGGAAATAAACACCTTACCTGGCATGACTGCCACCAGCCTGTTTCCGGATGCCGCCAAACATGCCGGCATCGAGTTTCCTGAACTTGTTCGCCGTATCGTTGAATTGGCCCGGCAATCATAGAAAGTGACCGGTAATTACAGAAAAGGCGGCGCCGTCCGTCTTTTTTGTTGCCAATGGCTCAGTATGTCCAATGCAAAGGTTTGTGATTTATTTTACTTTGCGCCGTTTCAGGCAGGATTTTTGTCTTGGCAGGCAGAATTGTCTTACTAATCAGCCCATTTAAGGGCATACATGGGGGTGGCAGAATGACAAGTAAAGAAAAAGAAGTACGATGCATTATGTGCGGCCGGGTCATTGTACAAGAAAAATCCTTTGACCCATGGGAGGATGAGGATGATTTTATTCCCAAACCTAAAAAAACAGTATCCTTTTGCCAGCTTTGCGAAGCTAAGTTGCGCAAAGAATCAGATGATCAAATGAAGGGTACCAAACCCATATAAATATTAAATAATTAACCGGAGGTGTTGTCGTGCAGCGGGGATCAAGGTTTTCGCTTGGCCTGTTTATACTGCTGACAGTGTTTGTTTTTTCCCTGGTAAACTGGGGTACCGGATTGTATGTTGATTGGTTGTGGTTTAGTGCTTTGCATTACCCGCAGGTGTTTATCACCAAACTCCTATCTGAAATTGGCTTACGGGCAGCTATAGGCTTTTTTATGTTTTTATTTTTAATGGTCAACCTGTTGCTTACCAGAAAGTCGGTACTGCAAGCAATAAAATCCGCTAAACCGTTTCGCCCGGTTTTCCCTGATGATGATGTAATTACCATAAACCAACCAAGTTATGACAGCTGGCGTGAACAAATTACACCCGGGCGGTTGACGGCAATTTTTGCTGTAATCAGCTTGGTGCTGGGCTTCCTTTACAGTGCCACAGTGACAGGCCAGTGGACTACCGTACTTAAATTTGTTCAGCAAACCGCCTTTGGTGTGGCGGATCCTATATTTAATAAAGACATTGGTTTTTATATCTTCTCACTGCCGTTTTATGAACTCATTTACCGATTACTGGCCTCTGCCATCTTTATTAACATTTTATTGGTGGCTCTGGTTTACCTGGTTACAGATACAGCCAGGGGAGGGCTGACCAAAATATTCCGTTTTCCTGCCGCCAGGTACCATCTGTCTGCCCTGGCAGCATTATTCTTCATTTTGAAGAGCTGGGGCTATTGGCTCAATCGATTCGGGCTTTTATATTCTACTGGCGGTGTGGTGCACGGTGCCGGCTATACAGATATTCATGCAACTTTACTGGCCTATCAAGTACTGTCTGTTATTTCTTTAATTACTGCCCTGGTTATTATTGCCAATATTTTTTTAAACAAATTTCGTTTAACTGCCTATGCCATTGGGGGGTTGTTGCTGGCCTCGGTTGTTCTGGGCGGTCTCTATCCGGCTGTAATCCAAAAGTTTGTTGTCCTGCCCAATGAGTTTAACCGGGAAGCCCCCTATATAGCAAACAATATTAAGTTAACCCAACAGGCATATCAGTTAGACACCATTGAGCAAAGGGATTTTCCCGCCGGGCGCACCTTACAACCCAAAGACATCCAGGAGAATCGCAACACCGTTGAGAATATCCGCCTGTGGGACTGGCAACCCCTGCAGCAAACCTACAGTCAATTGCAGGAAATGCGCTTGTATTATGAATTCAAAAGCATAGATATTGACCGCTACGAGATAGGCGGCCGGTACCGCCAGGTGATGCTGGCTGTGCGGGAAATGAACCAGGAGCAATTGCCCCAGCAGGCAAAAACCTGGATTAACCAGCGATTAAAATATACCCACGGCTACGGCATAGCCATGAGCCCGGTAAACGAAGTGTCCGGTGAAGGTTTGCCGCAGTTTTTCTTAAAAGATATTCCGCCGGTACCTGCCACCGATATTAAAGTTACCAGGCCGGAAATATATTATGGTGAATCTGATGACGGTTATGTAATTGTCAATACAAAAACAGAAGAATTTGACTACCCCAAAGGTGATGGCAATGCTTACAGCAAGTATGAAGGCAGCGGCGGGGTAAGAGTCAATTCTTTCCTGCGCAAATTATTATTTGCCATTAACTTTGCCGATTACAAGTTGCTGCTGACCGGGGATATTACCAACGACAGCCAGGTGTTGTTTTATCGCAATATTAAAGAGCGGGTACCGAAAATTGCCCCGTTCTTAAGCTACGACAGTGATCCCTACCCGGTGATCAATCAAAAGGGCGAAATCATCTGGTTATGGGATGCCTATACCGTCAGTGACCGTTATCCATACTCCGAACCCTTTGATAACAGAGGCAATAACTACATTCGCAACTCGGTCAAAGTAACTGTCAATGCCTACAATGGCGAAGTTAACTTTTACATTGCCGATACCAGGGATCCTATCTTGCAAACCTATAGTAAAATTTTCCCAAGCATGTTTAAATCACTGGCGCAAATGCCAGCCGATTTGCGTGACCACATAAGATACCCGGAAGATTTATTTTTAGTGCAATGCCGAATGTACACACTGTACCATATGACCGACCCGCAGGTTTTCTATAACCGTGAGGACAAGTGGACACTGCCTACCGAAAAGGTCGGCACAGAAGAAAAACCCATGGAACCTTATTACACCATTACTGTCTTGCCGGGCGAACAAAAGCCGGAATATATATTAATAATGCCTTTTAACCCGCAAAACAAGAAAAATATGATTGCCTGGCTGGCAGCCCGTTCAGACGGTGAAAACTACGGGAAAATGGTTGTTTACGAATTTCCCAAACAAGAACTGGTTTACGGCCCCATGCAAATTGAGGCCAGGATTGACCAGGATACCACCATTTCCCAGCAGCTGACCCTTTGGGATCAGCGGGGCTCATCCGTTCTCCGGGGCAACCTGCTGATAATTCCTATCAAGGACTCACTGCTTTATGTGGAGCCGCTGTACCTGCAGTCAGAACAAAGTAAAATGCCGGAACTGCGCCGGGTTATTGTGGCTCATGGTGAAAAAATTGTTATGGAACCAACCCTGGAATTAGCCTTGCAAAGGATTTTTGGCGAGGGTGCTGCTTTACCGACTCCGATCAAGCAGGGCGCTCCGCCGCAAACCGGACAAACCGGCCAGGAGCAGCCGGCGCCGCAGGCTACCATAAAAGAACTGGCTGTGGAAGCAAACCGACTGTACGAAGAAGCCCAAACCAAGCTTAAAAACGGCGATTGGGCTGGCTACGGTCAATCGTTAAACGCGCTAAAAGAAGTATTGAATAAGCTGCAAGATCAAACTAATCCCTAGATAAAACTGTGTCTGGCGGTAAACTCGTATCGCACTGAAAGCGATACGGGTTTCTTTTTTTAGGAAAGATAAAAATTAATTAAACAGTCACCCGGGGTAAGTTTTAATGGGCAGCCTGAAACCGGAGCCAAAGGGGAATACAAACAACCGCAGTCGTATCTAAAGATAATTCTTGTGTCTAAGGTTTTAAACACAAGACAAGCTGATTATTAAACGGAATTGTATGACATATCTATTGACAGGCCGGTAACCCCTCGGCTACAATTGTTTTAAGTTGTCCAATATATGACGATACGGAGGTGGCTTTATTTAAGAATTATTTCTGAATATTTTTAACAACTAATTAATATGGGGGTATAAAGATGAGCAGAGTAAGTAAAGGTATTTGGTTGACGGCATTGCTGCTGATAGTCAGTTTGCTGGCCGGTTGCGGCAGCCAGGAAAGCAAGCCCCAGGCCCAGGAGGCTGATGTCATTAAAATTGGCGGCAACTATGAATTAAGCGGCCAGGTTGCTACCTTTGGCAATTCCGCCAAAAATGGCATTAACTTGTATTTTGAAGAAGTAAACGCCAAGGGCGGCGTGTTAGGCAAGAAAATTGAATTTATTTGCTTAGATAATAAGAGTGAAGCCACTGAAGCGGCTAACGTTGCCACCAGGTTGATTAACCAGGAAAAAGTGGTGGCCATACTGGGTGCCATTACTTCCGGCAACACCATGGGCTTTTCCCAAATTTGCATGGATAACAAAATTCCGGTTATCACCACCGGGGGGACAAACCCTGATGTAACAGTGGATCCCTCCACCGGCAAAGTACGTGAATATGTTTTCCGTTCCGTATTTATTGATCCCTTCCAGGGGACAGTTATGGCCTCATTTGCTGCCAAAACATTAGGTGCAAAAACCGCAGCGGTTTTTGTGGAGAATAACTCCCCCTATAGTAAAGGGCTGGCTGATTTCTTTATTAAAGCTTTTGAGGAGCAGGGCGGTAAAATTGTAGCCAAAGAGGCTTTCTTATCTGAAGATCAGGATTTTAGCGCTACCTTAACTAAAATCAAGTCCTTAAAACCGGATGTTGTTTATGTTCCCGCATATTATGAGCAAGTAGGCAAGATTGTTAAACAGGGGCGTGACCTGGGCATTACCGTACCTTTTATGGGCGGCGACGGTTGGGATTCTCCCAAGCTTATCGAGATTGCCGGGCCCAATGCCTTAAACGGCTGCTATTTCAGCAACCACTATTCTCCCGATGCTCAGGATCCGGCGGTACAGGAATTTGTCCAAAAGTACAAAGCCAAATACAACAATGAAACTCCCGATGCACTGGCTGCCCTGGCCTATGATGCAGCTCTCCTGATTGTTAAGGCCATTGAACAAGCAGGTTCCGCAGAGCCCGAAAAGATTAAAGATGCGCTGGCCAGCTTAAAGGATGTTCAGGCTGTTACCGGCAAATATACTTTTGATGCTAACCACAACCCTGTTAAGGGTGCAGCTATCCTTGAATTAAAAGACGGTAAGCAGGTATTTAAAGAACAAATTAATCCTTAAAGTAATTATTAAATGACGGGTCTGTGGAGGCCCGTCATTTACTCTTGTTTTACTGAGTTGGTTGGTTAAGTTTGGTATTCATTAATATTATCTTATGATAAAATAATTAAAAGGACAAACGCGGGGTGATGGGATGATTAAACGGGTTGCCATATTAACGGGCGGTGGGGATGCTCCCGGTCTGAATGCTGTAATCAGAGCGGTTGTTAAAACTGCAGTGAGGCAATATAACATTGAGGTAATCGGTTTTCGGGACGGCTTTAAAGGGGTTATGGAAAATCGTGTTACTATGCTAACCGAGTCGGCTGTGTCTGGCATTTTGCCCCGGGGCGGGACAATTTTAGGCACCACCAACCGTGATAATCCTTTTCGTTACCAGGTGGCAGAAGGCAAATTTGAAGACAGGTCGGACCAGTGTATCAGTATTATTAAACAGTATGCTGATGCCTTAATTGTTATTGGGGGAGATGGGTCGCTTGCCATTGGCTATGAGTTAGCACAAAAGGGCCTGCCGGTTGTCGGTTGCCCCAAAACCATTGATAACGACCTGGCCGTCGGGCAGGCTAAAACCTTTGGGTTTGACACGGCCTACGCTTTTGCCACCGAAGCTCTGGACAGACTGCATGCCACCGCCGAATCACACCATAGAATAATTGTCTTGGAAGTAATGGGACGCTACGCCGGTCATATTGCTTTGCATGCCGGTTTGGCGGGTGGGGCGGATGTTATACTGTTGCCTGAAATCCCGTTCACATATGAAAGTATTATCAGTAAAATTAATGAGCGCTTGAGCCAAAATAAACGGTTCAGCCTGGTAGTGGCGGCCGAAGGGGCTAAACCTGTCGGCGGTGAAATGGTGGTGCAAAAAATTATTGCACAAAGCAGTGAACCTATCCGTTTGGGTGGCATAGGTGAAGTGGTAGCCAGGGAACTGGAAAAAAGAACCGGCATTGAATCCCGGGTTACTGTGCTTGGCCACTTGCAGCGCGGCGGCAGCCCGACACCCTATGATCGCATCCTGGCAACCAGGTATGGGGTAGCTGCGATGGATCTGGCGGCCAGGGGACAGTTTGGCTATGTTGTTTCATTGGACGGGGAAGCTATCAAACCTATTCCTCTGTCTGAGGTGGCCAAAGGCATCCGGCAAGTGGATGTGGCAGGCGATTTGATAAATGCAGCCAGAAAAATTGGCATCTGTTTGGGAGATTAAGCTAAGCCAAAAAGGAGGGGTTATACGTTGATCCGCAACTATATTGAACTGGCAGTGGAGCAGATGCTGGATGATGTATTAAAAAAATATGCCGAAAAAAACCCTGATACCTGTACCTGTCCAAGATGCCGCTTGGATGTCATGGCTATTGCACTGAATAACCTGCCAACCCGTTATGTTGTAACTGATGAAGGGGGCATTTATACGAAGGTGGCCATGGAGCAAGTGGGGGGTAGGGCTGAAATTATTGCCGCTATATTAAACGCTATTCAAATTGTTAAGAACAATCCACGCCACTGACATCCGGCTGTATTTTTGCTTGAATGTTTATTAATATGCTCCTTTGTTAATACTTCTCTTAGTTGCTATTATAAAGGAGTGTTTTTCATGCGCATCGGCATCTTTACAGACAGTTATCTGCCATATATTGGCGGCGTGGTTCGCTCCATTGAAATTTTCACCGAGGAATTGCGCCGTCTTGGTCATGAGGTTAATATTTATGCTCCCAGTTACCCGGGGGTAGCAAAAGAAAAGGATATTTTTCGTTTTCCGGCTATCCCGACACCTACTTATAAAGGCTTTTACCTGGCTGTTCCTTTTGCCGGCGGCCTGGAACGCTTTTTGTCTGTTAATCGGCCGGATGTGATTCATGTTCATTCGCCTTTTTTGTTAGGCCGGTTGGGGGCTAAAATAGCCAGAAAACTGGGGGTTCCGTTAATTTTTACATTCCACACCCTGTATGATCAGTATACCCATTATGTCCCCTTTGCCCGGGAACTAAGCAAAGGCATTACCCGTAAAATATGTGTGGATTTTTGCAATCGCTGTGATTTGGTAATTACCCCCACCGAAAATATAAGCAGGCATATCCGTAGCATGGGGGTGACTTCGCCCATTAAATGTCTTCCTACCGGTATTCAACTGTCCGAGTTTGCTGATTTGGACAAAAATTGGCTAAGACAAACCTTTGCCTTAGAGGAGCAAACAATTTTGCTTTCTGTGGGGAGAGCCGGCAAAGAAAAAAATATTTCCTTCTTGCTGGATTGTTTTGCCCAAATTTGCCGACGCCATTCAAATGTAACATTAATCTTGGTAGGGGATGGACCGGAGCTGGAAAACCTAAAAAGCTATGCGCAAAATCTTGGTTTAACCGATAAAGTTATTTTTACCGGCAAGTTAGCCAGGGAGAAGCTGGTCAAAGTCTATGGCGGGGCTGACTTGTTTGTCTTTGCATCCATGACTGAAACCCAGGGTATAGTCATTGCTGAGGCCAAGGCAGCCGGACTGCCGGTGGTAGCTGTTAATGCCTACGGGGTTTCAGATATGGTGGTGGATGGAGAAGACGGTTATTTAGTCCGTCCGGCAATTGAGTCCTTTGTTAACAAAGTCAATTTCCTGATAGAAAATAAAGCACTGCGTAAAAAAATGGGCAATCAGGCACTGCTAAATGCGCAGGCCCTTTCATCCCGAAAGTGTGCAGAAAAATTAGTTGCTTACTATGAATCTTTGTTAGGTACGGCAAACTCCACGCTGCTAAAGCATAAGGCATAGCAAATGTCACGAAGAATGATCCCTTTTTAGCTGGCTGAGAATCATAATTAACTCATCCAGCTGGTTCTCATATAACTCGAAGAAAAATGATTGTCTGCTGTTATCGTGCATATTGTCTTTAATGGTAATTTTCGCCAAAACAGTTTCCACGCCGGGATATTGGGGACTGGCCGGCTTTACCAGCCGTTGCGCAGTAAACTGTTCTAAAACATTGTTTATACAAGTGCGATAAAAAAGGTAAGCATTTTTTAGGTCAGGAGATAACAGGTGCTCTTTAATTGCTGTTATTTTTTGCTGCAACATCGTATACTGTTTTTTGCCTTCCTTCTGGGCCTCATTGAGCAGTTGCTGTTCCTGGTTATCCAGCAGTTTCACCGTGATATCCAGCATTTCTTCAATTACTTTTTGTACCCGGGAAACTGAGTATGCCGCCAGTGCTTCCTTTACTTGCTGTGAATCGTCAAGTGAGAAGGCAGTTTCTTTGTAATTGAAACAAAAATTAGCCCTACCCTGCTTCATTAAGCCACCCAAAACAGAAATAATCTGGCAAAATATTTCTGTATTTTTATCGTTTTGATCTTTACTATGATTATTTAAACTTTGGTCATGTTGTGGTTCCCTGGTTCCCTCTGCCACCGCTTCTCCTCCTGATAATGTTTTTACACTAGTATTCCCAGGAACAAAGTAACCATGACAGTTTGCCGCCGGTTTGCAGGAAGGCGGAATTATGATATAAAATAAAAAGGTAAAGGATAAGAGAGAGAGGAGATGCAAAATGACACTGCCAATTATTAAGGCATTAATTGACTGGGACTATGATTTTTCACAAGAATTTCAAAACAGGGAAAAGGGCTATACATTTGTTATTGATGCCTGGGAAAGTCCTAAACTGGCCCTTTATAAATTTACTCCCTTTGGCATCAAATGCGATCACACCGACTTGCAGCCTCCCGCCGAAATGTTAGAAGCCGCCATACGGGGACAAGAGGCAAACCGTGAACGTATATACAAGATAAATCAAGAGCTTCGAACCTGGATTGAAGAACATATATTATCGGATTAATTATTACCAAATATTTTAAAACTTCAGACAGGAAAAAACGTCTGTTGCCTGAATATATAAGTAATTGGCTAACCAATGTCTGGGAGGTGTCTTATGTATGCTGAGAGCAATTTGCAGCCTGTTATCTGTTTTTTCTGTCAGCCCGGTGATTGAACTGATGGTTTTTGCCGCTTTAGTAGGGATAGTTTTTATTATTCAAATTGCCCTCTAAATAGTCAGGCACCGGCAGCAGCCCTGGGTTGCAGCCAGGGCAGCGCCACCGGCGCCGGGTGTTTGTTAGCTGACTGCCGCCATGCTTGGCTGCAGTTTTTCTTTTACCTCCTCCCAAACTACCACCGCGGCTTTGGCAAAACCATTAAAGGTGGTGGCGGATGCTGATGAATAGGCACCGCAATTGGGAACAAGAATCAAATCGCCCAATTCCAGGCGAACAGTCCGCCGGTTTGGAAACACAATATCCAGGGAATCACAACTGGGTCCTGCGAAGGTGGCTTCAATTTCCGGTCCCTGTTTGCCCCTGGCAGTTTCCATTTCATATTCCCAGTGGTCAAAAAGAATACCTGAAAAAGTGCCATACAAACCTTCATCCAGATAATACCATTGCCGGCCGTTTCTGATTTGAGCACCAATCACGCTGGTAATTAAATTCATCGCTGTGCCGCTGATAAAACGTCCCGGTTCACTCCAGATTTCAGTATTAGGGAACAGGGCAACCAGTTGTTGATGTATTTTTTTCAGCATGGCCATCGTATCAATATTGGTTTTCCCGGTGGGGATAGGGAAGCCACCGCCGATATCTAATATGCGAAGCTTAAGACCTGCCAAAGCGGCCGCCTGAAATATTTCATGTGCTGCCAGTAAAGCATCCAGGTAAGCCGCTGCACTGTTATTCTGGCTTCCCACGTGAAAGCACAGTCCGGCAACATCCAGCCCTTTCTGCCGGGCCAGCAGCAGCAAATCAAGGGCTTCCCGGGCATCAGCGCCAAATTTTTTGTTTAAATTAACCAGAGAAGCGTCATTATCGATCCTAACCCGCAGCAGTACTGTTGCGCCTGGAAGGTAGGCAGCAATTTTATCTATTTCAGTGGCACTGTCAAAAGTAAACTGCCGTACACCGGTTTGTTGGGCCACAGCCAGCCCCCGGGCGGTTTTTACCGGATTAGCATACACCATTCGTTCGGGCGGGATGCCCAGCTCCCGCAAAGCTAAAATTTCTCCATCAGATGCTACATCAAAAGACGAGCCCAATTGCGCCAGCTTTTTTACTAATGAAGGCTCGGGATTTGATTTTACGGCATAATAAACCTTTACACCCGGCAGGTGTTGTTGCAAAAAATTATAATTATATTCCACTTGTTCCAGGGACAATACCAGGAGAGGCGTGGCATAACGGGAAGCCAGGCTCTCTACGGCATCCCAGGATAACTTAAAGGTTTGTTGCACCGTCATTCCCCCGCAGAGTATAATATTTTACGCACAAGAGTAATTGTACCATACATGAACCTATATTCAATACATATAATTTCAGATTAGCCAAGTTGCTTCGACAAGCGCAGGGGATGGATAAAACCGCTCTTTGCAAACAGCAAACCGGGAGCTAAAGGCCCCCGGTCTAACCAATGGCAAACACTTTGCCATTTTCTTTTTTTAACCGACCTTCCTTGACCAACCGGTTGGCTACATCTACCAGCACACCAAGTTGGACAATACCTGTAGTTTTTAGGATATCGCTTTTTCTGGCGTTTGGACCCAGTTCCCGGAAGGCCTGAAAGACTGCTTCTTTTTTTTCATCCAAAAAAGCGTCAATAAACTGCTTGGCCTTGTCAGTAAACTGCCAATCCTCGGTTAAATAACCCTGGCTGATTAAAGCCATGGTTGCCGGATCACCTGGGGTTGCCATCATTAAATCTACATATAATTGTTCTTTTTCGTCCATCGTAACACCTCCTGCTGTGACTTCACAAAATCCTGTTTAACTTGTAAAATGTATTACCTTTGTTACAAACCAATGTCTTTAAACAGCTTGGCTGCATTGCTGCCGGCAATGGCAGAAAGTTCTTGACCTGTTAAACCCATTTGAGCCAGCTTTTGATATTCCCCATAAGGATCGCTGAAAGGATAATCACTGCCTAATAAGATCCTGTCATAGCCGTGTTCCCGTATAATAAATTTGAATGTATCATCCGGCAAAATACCTGCTGTACTGGAAGTATCAAAATATAAATTTTTGCCACAAAGATACCTGATAGAGTCCTGCCACATTTGATACCCGCCCATATGGGCAGCAATAACTTTCATACCGGGGAACAATTCTAAAACCTTACTTAGCCTGCGGGGTGTGGAATAGCGAATTTTTCGCGGGGCATTATCATCTCCCACGTGAAAAATTACAATAAAATCTTTGGCAATCTTTTCATACATATACAACGCTTTAACATCATCAATAAAAAAACGCTGAAAATCCGGATGAAACTTGATACCTTTAATCCCCATTGTTTTCAGCCATTTAATTTCACTATCAATTTGAGGATCATCCGGATGTAAAGTACCAAAGCCGATCATACCATGGCTATAGTTTAACTTTGCCCATAAATTGGCATTTCGCACCTGGGAGGGGTGGGTAGCAGCAGTAAAAAAAACAGCGGCATTGACCTGGTAACGTTTTTTAATCTGACGCAATTCTGCCGGGATACCTTGATAAGGCACCGGTAACCCGTAATGATGTTGTAAAAAATTAACCACTTTATGAGATATTTTTTCAGGGTAAATGTGTGTATGCACATCAATCAACATTAATTTCACCCATCTATATTACATTTAATTAATTATGTTATTTATATTGTCACCAGTCAATGGCACCAACCTGGTTATATTGTATACTTGCCGCTCCGGCATTCGCTAAGGACAAGCAATTAGTCGTCTGGACCATAAACATTCGGCACAGGAAGGATTGTTGCCCCAGCAATCAGACTCATTGGTATCGGTATAAGAACAACCGTCTACATATTTGCAGTCAGTACAGGATGGAAATTTAAAATCTTTTAGTTTGCTGCGGAAGTTAACATAAGCCGGGTCTGTCAAGATTTCTCCCAGGGAGCTTTCGTTTACGTTGCCAAGATAAAAGGGCAAGATCTCTTTTTTGCGGCCGTAAATATAACAATGATAAGCATGCATTAAGGCATAACAGGGTGCTACCTCGCCCCGGTAAGTAACTGCAGCAGCATTATCTTCCACAAACTTACACTGACGATCTGTTCGTATTTTCATATAGGGCATCTTGGCCAGCACATTAACTAATATAGTATCTTTGCCGTGGTTTAACTGTGTATCATCCATAAGACAATTTGGAACGTTATTTATTCCAAAATGATTCAAAAAGGAACATCTGGCAGATGTTCCTTAATAATTTTCTTTAGCCCCGGACAGCTCCAAAAATCATGCCGGCTATAGTAGACATAATTATTACCAGTGATACATAAACCACTGTTTTTTTAGTACCCATAATCTGTCGTATTACAATCATGTTAGGTAAACTAAGGGCAGGACCTGCCAGCAATAAAGCCAGGGCAGGACCTTTTCCCATGCCGCTGCCAAGCAATCCCTGTAGGATGGGAACTTCCGTAAGTGTGGCAAAGTACATAAAGGCCCCAAAAACTGACGCCAACAGGTTGGCCGCCAGGGAGTTGCCTCCTACCAAATGGGCTACATATTTTTCGGGGATGATCCCGGAATCCATTCCTGGTCGACCCATTAGGAAGCCGGCCACCATAACACCGCCCAACAAAAGGGGAAAAATCTTTTTGGCAAAGTCCCAGGTGGCAGCCAACCAGTTATCTATTTCGCTGCGGTAAAACCACAGTTTTAGCATGATTAATAATAAAACGAAGAAGATACCGGCCAAATACCAGTGTATTTCGTAAACAGCATTAAAAAAACCAACCGGACTGAGCGGTTTGCCCCAGGCAGCAAAGATTAAAACCAATATCATAGATAAAAAGTAAAGGGCATACTGGCCTAAAGAGCGGTTGTCTTCCGGCGGCGGTGGCAGAGTCAAGGCAGCGTCAGCTTTAGCCTGCTCTTCTTTAATAAAAATGATGTGCATGATAAGTCCGATAATAACAGAAAAGACCACCGCTCCCAAAGCCCTGGCAAGGCCGATATCTGTGCCCAGCACCCGGGCACTTAAAATAATGGCCAGGATATTAATGGCCGGGCCGGAGTAAAGAAATGCAGTGGCAGGGCCAATGCCGGCTCCCCTGGTATAGATGCCGGCAAACAGGGGGAGTACAGTGCAAGAACAAACCGCCAGCACTGTACCGGAAACCGAAGCAACTCCATAAGACAATACTTTATTGGCACCGGCACCAAAATATTTTAAAACAGAAGCCTGAGAAACAAAAACAGCTATTGCCCCGGCAATAAAAAAGGCCGGAATTAAACAGGTAAGTACATGTTTTTGCGCATAATCCTGTACCATATAAAAAGATTCTAAAATAGCCCCGGTTATGCGGGGATTATCCAGCGGGATAAAATAAGCAAGCAAAAAAAGCCCCACCATTAATACAAAAATATTGCGTTCCTTCATTTTATACCCTCCTAACCGGTTAGTTAAAATAAAAAATTATATTAGGATATATTTATATTGTGTCGTTTTAATATTAACTCTTTTTCAAATATATATCAAGTATTATCGTAAATTAGCAGAGGGTGGATGCAAGCAATGTATGATCGGTTATAAAGGGGCTGCTCAGAGGAAAAGACCGCTTCACAAGCGGACTGGCTTATTGCCGCTAAAACAATATGGTTAAATCTTATATTAATTAATTATAATATAATACTAATATTATCATGATGTTTGTCAATCCTTAAAATTCTAAAAAAAGTGGGTGCGTTTTTTACAGCACCCACTTTTTATTTATTTTACCGTTCCGCCGGCAGCAAAATATTTTTTCTGAAATTTTAGTGCTACATTAACCAGAGCAATCATTACCGGCACCTCAATCAGAGGTCCGATAACTGCCGCAAAGGCTGCACCGGAATTAATGCCAAATATAGCTACCGCCACCGCAATTGCCAGTTCAAAGTTGTTGCTGGCGGCAGTAAAGGCCAGGGTGGTGCTTTGTCCATAATTAATGCAGCTTTGTTTGCTCATAAAGAAAGACAGGAAGAACATAATGGTAAAATAAATCAAGAGAGGGATAGAGATACGCACGACATCCATGGGCAGCTCAACAATATATTTGCCTTTTAAAGAAAACATTATAACAATAGTGAACAGCAATGCAATCAGCGCCAGGGGGCTGATGCGAGGGACAAACTCTTGTTCATACCATTCTTTACCCTTCCTGGGCAGCAGCAGTGCTCTGGTCAGTGCGCCACCGGCAAAAGGAATACCCAGATAAATGAGCACACTCTTAGCCACTTCGGCCATCGAAACATGCACCTCAATGGCTTCCATTCCTAACCAGCCTGGTACCAGGGTAATAAAAAAGTACGCATAAACAGAGTAAAATACCATCTGAAAGACAGAGTTTACTGCCACCAGGGCAGCCGCGTATTCATTGTCACCTTTGGCCAGGTCATTCCAAACTATGACCATGGCAATGCAGCGGGCCAACCCTATCAAAATAAGCCCAACCATATAATCAGGATAATCTCTCAGGAAGACAATAGCCAGAATAAACATCAAGGTGGGACCAATAATCCAGTTTTGCACTAAGGAAAGACCCATTACTTTTGTATTCTTAAATGCTTTGCCCATTTCTTCATACTTTACTTTGGCCAGGGGCGGGTACATCATGACAATCAAGCCAACCGCAATAGGAATCGAGGTGGTTCCCACAGACATGCTGTCCAGCCAACTTGCAATACCCGGAAACAGATAACCCAAACCAACGCCGGCGGCCATGGCCAGGAAAATCCAAAGCGTTAAAAACCGGTCCAGGGTGGAAAGTCTTTTTTTCGCCATATAAAAATGTTCCTCCTTAAATATCTTGTTCGCAGATAGATTTTTTAAGACCTACCAGTTCACAGTAATTGGGTGTTTCACGCAGGGCAGAAGGTTTAACCCGGGACAAGGCAAAATGCAGGAGATCCCCCAAATGTTTATCAACCAGCGGATGAATCTTTTGCAAACCGCATGCATTAAGAGTGTATAATACCAGCTTGCCATATTTTACATTTTTCACCAGTTGGGCCTGGCGTAAAATTTTTAAATGATGAGAAACAGCCGGTTGAGAAAGGTTTAATCCCAGCATAATTTCGCATACACTTAATTCTTGCCCGGACAGCATTTGCAGAATGCTTAATCGGTTGGCATCACCTAAAGCCCTATAGAGATTTACCAGAGTTTCCATAGCTCACCACCTTCATATCCAAATTTTTAAATATGATTATTTATTATATTACTACTTGAAAATATAGTCAAATACTTAGAAAAATTTATTTATTTAATTCAAGCAGGTATTTAAAAATATTCATTAAAATAATACAGAAAAAGACTTGGCAGGGGGGAAGAAAATGAACTGTGTTTGCGGTGCGCCTATGCGGCAGACCTCCGATGTTTACCAGGCCGGCTGGGGCGAATATCAAGTAAAGATTAACGGTGTTAAGGCATATGTTTGTGATCATTGCAATAAGCTTGTCTATGACTCGCAAGAAGTCAATTTGTTATTAAATTTAACAGTTTTGTTGTCCGGTCTTGCCGAAGAGAAGAGGCCCCAGGTTATTGACTTTGAAAAATATAAAAACTCTAACAGGATTGACTAACCGGGCATTTGCCCGGATAACCAGACCGGTTAGATATATTTAGACAGGCATTTTTCATAGCCTGTCTAAAAATTGAAGAAAATAAAATGAAAGAGGTGATAATATATATGAAAGCAAAGGATATAATGAAAACCGATGTTATTACAGTAACAGCAGACACCAACATTAAAGACATTGCTCAAATTTTGACAGACAAAGGGATTTCCGGCGTCCCGGTGGTTAATCAGGAGGGAAAACTGGTTGGCATCGTAACCGAAGGCGACCTGCTGCATAAAGAGGCAAATCCCAGAATACCCAAATTTTTCGGTATTCTGGGGGCCATGATCTATTTCGGCGGTGTTGATCAATACCGTGAAGATTTTAAAAAACTTGCCGCCTTAAAAGCTTCAGAAATTATGACAAGCGAAGTCATTACCGTATCAAAAGAAACTGACATTCGCACGATTGCCACCTTAATGATAGAGCATAATATTAAACGCATACCTGTAGTAGAAAATGGCAAGGTACTTGGCATTGTCAGCAGATCAGATATTATTAAAACCCTGACTCAATAGCTGCTTATACCCTAACAAACCCGATCACATAAAAAGTGTTACGGGTTTGTTTTGTATAGAAATATATACCATTTAGTTTTATAATATTAAAAAGACCACCTGGTGGTTGGGAAGTGGTGGCATGACATTAATTGAAAAGTTTTTTCAAATTAAAGCCCAGGATCCGTTGCCCTATTGTCCAAGGGCTTTTTTGCAACAAATATATCGTCTTGCTTACAGAAATCAAGGTTTTACCATAGTTAAACTGGTCTTGCCGGAACAAAAACCGATTTGTTACTCTGCTGATATTAAAAAGGGGAAGGTTGTATTTTACACAGCTCAGGGCGGCCGGCGAACGGCCACTGAAATAATTGGCACCGCCGAAGGCTTGAAGCAAGAATTGTCTATGCTTATGTCATAGTCAGAGTGCTTGCGTTCATGCAAAGAATCCGGCACCGGGCAAGAAAGGAAGAAGAAATTGGGCCATATTCATAATCCTGACAGGGAATATCAGCTGCTGCAAAAAAGACTGGATCATTGTATCGAAGGGGCACCGGACTCACCGGTTTTTATTAAAATTCTAAAAATGCTTTTTTCTTCTGCCGAAGCTGACTTGGCCAGGCAGATACCACTGCGGCCAAGCCTGTTGGGCAAACTGGCTAAAAAACTGGGTCTGCCCCAGGATGAATTAAGTGATAAAATCAGCCAACTGGCAGCCAGGGGGTTGGTTTTTGATGTGGAACACAAAGGCCAACGATACGTTGCTTTGGCACCGGTAGTAAACCGCTGTCTGCGAGCAATCACTTTGCCTGGGCTGCGGTGTATGTTACCAATCATGTAAGTTTGGTGCCATCACCATGAAACCTCGTGCTCAACGGGTATTAACCCCGGAAACCTCCTTTGACAAAATTGTGCTTATGGCCATAGAAAGAGGTAAATTTACCAACTTGCTGTTTGATGATCCCAGCCGTCTTAGCCACCGTGCTCTTGGCCGGATTGTCAATCTCCTGGAAAAATCGCCGCCGGTACAAGCGGTCATGGCCGTTAAACCAATCCGGTCCGCTTTCTTAAACGCCGTTTTAAAGGGTATAAAAAAATATGCCGATTCATAATTAACCCCTCATATAACAGGGGTTTTTTTATGTCTGACAACGCAACCGGCAGGAAAAAATTTGATGGCACAGAATATATAGTTAAAATATTCAAAAACATGGTGATGCAATGAATATTACAAGTTTTTGTACACTGGCCCTTTGTTTATGCATTATTGGTTTAATCGAACTGGCCAGAGAAAGCCGTTTTGGGCACGCATTGGCTTTGCTGGGAACAGCCGGGGCTGTTTTGCTGGGTGTGGCTTTTCAGCAGCAAAACTGGAACCAGTTAATATTATTTGCCCTGCCGGTAATAATTATTGGCTGGTTAATCAGTTCACATAATCAAGAGGCCAATCTTGATGATCACGGGAGCAGGGGTAATGAAAAAACTTTATGATCAAGAAGTGAATACCGAACTGGTTAAAAACCTTAAAGGGCCCAAAAAATTATTCTCCGAACATGTTATAGCCGGTTTGCCGGAACCTGTGCGGTATTTCTTTGTTGCTTGCGGTTATCTGGGCAAAGAGATAATGTCTCATGCAACAATAGAGTGGGGAGATGCATTTTTAAAAATATCACCTGGTAAGAAATGGTTAAAATTAAAGTGTTATCAATTTAATTCAGTTATTGAACCGGCTCGCATTGTCTATATGAAAAGCAAGCTGTTGGGGGCATTGCCATTTGAAGGCAGAGATAAATATCAAAACGGACATTGTCAACGCCGACTTTATTTTGACCCACCATCGCCGGTTTAGAATTGACCCACCCGGCGATTTTTTGTTGGTTAGGTGGTAGAGGGGGAGCCGTAGGCTCCAGTCCTCATCTTCTCACGAAGTCGGTAACTATTCCCCCTAATATTGACGATGTGGGAATGGTGTAAGAGCCGATCCAGGATAGCCGTAGCAAGTATCGGATCGCCCATCAGTTCCCCCCATTCACCGAAACTCTTGTTGCTGGTCAACAGAATACTCCCTCTCTCGTATCTTGCACTTACTACCTGGAAAAAGAGGTTAGCTGCCAAACTGTCAAACGGTAAGTAACCAATTTCGTCAATAATCAGGAGCTTTGGTCGAATATAGATGCGTAGGCGTTTATCCAGCCTGTTTTCCGTGTAAGCTTTTCGCAGATCTTCGATGAGTTGCGAGAGACTGACAAAGTAAACGGATATCCCTTGCGAGATGGCTTCTACAGCCAACGCCACCGCCAGATGACTTTTTCCTACTCCGGGAGGCCCTAAGAACAAGACATTCTCGTGTCGGGTTACAAAAGTCATCGTGGCCAGCTCTCGAATCAACCGTTCGTCAATGCTGGGTTGGAAAGCAAAATCGAACTCCTCCAGCGTTTTTCGGTAAGGCAAGTGTGCGAGTTTGGTGCGTACCTCCATATTCCGTTTTTGACGTTCCGCTATCTCTGCATCTAGAAGCATGTTGAGAAAGGACAGATAGGTGGGCTGTCCATGACTTGCCGCTTCCAAATGGGCATCCAAGAGTAGAGCCGCTTGCTGAAGCCCAAGTTCCTCGAGACGTAGCCGTGCTTGTTCCAGTTCAATCATGCTCCCACCCCCGTCAGCTGCTCATAGACATCCAGCGAACGCACTTCCACTTGCTGCGATGAAATCTGTCGGGCTTGCGGACGTGGATAGGCATATCCTTGAGCAGTCGTAAGACCTGCATACTGGTTTTCACAAAAAACAGTTGCACGGGATCGATAGACCTTTTGGTGTCGAGCAATACATGTGCCGTCGGCCCAGATTTCCACCCACCCATTCACTTCTCGCACGGTACCCTCACGTCCACTGTACCTCCATGGAACCCCATATCGTACACCATCGTAGCTAACAAATCCGTCTCGGCTGACCTGTCTTGGTTCATGCAAGTATTTTTCCCATCGTTCAGCTGAAGGGATAGGCGACAGATTTTCCTCACGGAGTCGGTCGATGGGACGTTCGCCGGTTGTTCCATGAATACGGCGGTTAATCCGCTCGCACCAGTGTAGGGCTTGTTGATTGAGATCCTGTAAATCAACGAAGCGTTTGCCAGGAAGAAAGTTGTTTTTTACGTATTGAACGCCTCGTTCCACTTTTCCCTTTGTTTCGGGGCGTCGAACTTTGCATACTTTTGGAACAAGCCCAATCGCTGCAGCAAAGTCGGCAAAAAGCGGATGCCAGCGAGGTTTTCGATCATCTCCCATGCCCAGTACGACGGTTTTCATCTGGTCGGTCAGCATTACCTTTGGGATGCCCCCAAAATATTCAAAAGCATGAATCAAGCAACGAAGAAAGCTGTGAATGTCACAACGCTTAGTGAACTCTATATAGGTGGAACGAGAGTACCCCAATACCATGACAAATACCGGCACTTTTCGGACTGTACCGTCCAAATCTACGTAATCACACAGTCCCCAGTCGACCTGTGCATATTCACCAGGTTTCGTCTCGTAACGAAGAACAGCGGGAACTTGTTTGGGAGGACGGAAGTCCTTCACATAGTCTTTCAAGATGGTACGTCCCCCGGTATACCCCTTTTCTCGTAGAAGATCGAATAAAACCTCGCAGTTATAGATACCTTCTTGAAGACGTTCCTGCAGGAACGGTTTATACGGATCAAGCTTGGAACCACGAGATTTACGGGTTCCCTTTTCGGGGGAGAATTCACCCCGGAGATATCGGCGAACTGTATTTCGAGAATGCCCCGTTAGACGGGCAATTTCACGAATACTCTTGCCTTCTGCCCTCATGGTATGTAACGATATCACTATCCCACTCCTTAGCATGTGTCTCCCTCCGAAGATTAACTTGGCCGTTAATTACGAAGGGGATATATTCGCTAAGGGTGGGTCATTTTCTTTCCGGCGAACCTGGGTCAATTATATCCCGGCGGTGACAGACATGGCAATATGCGCATTAAACTGCTAAAATTCATTGGCATTGCGGATGCTAAAGGTCGGGAGATAGATGCCTCGGCGCTGGTTACTGTTCTTGCTGAATGTTTTTTAGTGCCTGCCTATGCTTTGCAAAGCTACCTAAGGTGGACAGACATTGATCAAACAACGGCAAAGGCGGAAATAGCCTATAATAACACAAAGGTCAGCGGTATTTTTTATTTCAATGAAGCAGGTGAGTTTGTCCGTTTTGTATCTGATGACAGATACTATACCGAAAAGGGCAGGGAATATAAAAAAATGAGGTGGTCAGTGTATGCTGATCACTATATAACAAGACAGGGTGTCCGTTTTCCTTCTTTAGTTAAGGCAGTCTGGCATACTTCCTGGGGAGATTATGAGTACTTCAGAGGCAAGATCAATAACATTATATTTAGTTAAACCGCGGGGACGGTTCTTGCGGGTTATACTTTAAAATATATTTCTCTCCTTGTATTAAACCGCAGGGACGGTTCCTGCGGTTTATACTTTAAAATATAATTTCTCTCCTTCATTTATCCCTCTCGTAGTATCCTTGCAATGTCAACCATATTACATGATTAAACCATGTCTAAAGCAATGAATGATATAAAAATCAAAAGCCATAAAAAGCCTTATTAGCTTGTCCATGATGCCAAAAATATCAACGGGACAAAAAAATAGGCTAAAGAGCAACAAGCTAAAACCAAACAATTTGCTATAGAAGTTAACATAATATACATTATCGGAACCAATATGGCCATTAATAATAACCACATTATCCTTTTTATACCTTTTATATTTCATGAGCCCTACAAATCTCTCTGTATGCCGGTTAATTCTGTTAATTTGACGCCTAATTAAATAATTAAGACTCCTCGGACTGTTCAGCAACCTTGTTCAGCAACCTGAGGAGTCTTACTGTTTGTTTCTAAATTTATGAATTCATAAACAACTTTATAAATAACTTACTTTTTTGCCCTGATAAAGGCGCTTATTATTGAACCGTTTGCCCAGATCAAGAACCACTTCGCCGGGCTGCAAATCTATTAAAGCAGTAGGATTGCCACAGCCAAAAGAGCTGGCTACCAAATCCTCGGGCAAACCTGTCAATTGACTTCGAAATAAAGGTTACCGCTGATCATATCAGCGCTGTCACTGTTTACTCCTTCGCAACAGCTGCTGCCACAACAACACCCTTGTTGTGTTATGGCCTGTGCATATTTTTGCTTGACCAATTCACGCAAGTTTTCTTTCATTTTGGCCCCTCCTAATATCAATTTTTCTTGATGTATATGCTTAAAAAAATTTTACTCTAAAAAATCTATTTTCAGCTGCTCGATATATTGTCTTACGGTGTCGGTATTAAGATAATACATTTTCCATTTTCCCCTGGGTTCCTCTGTGACCAAACCTGCTTCTGCCAGTTCTTTCATGTGATAAGAAACCCTCGATTGAATCATGCCTAGCTCCGCCATAATTTCACAATTGCATAATCCCGGTTGCATATAACCAGTACCGGGCCCTTGACAACACCCCTCCTCCCTCCTGGCCAGCATTAGCATGATTTGATAACGGATAGGATCACTTAATGCTTTGGCTATCTGCACTTTGTTAATCATAAATATATAATATGCATTTGCCATGTTTTTGACAAGGCATGGCAGAACTAAATAATTTTAATATTTACTTAATCATATCAACTTTTTTTGATTTTTGCAATATTAAATTAAAAAAGCAACCTGTATCCCTTTTCAGCGATATGGTTGCTTTAGAGCTTGGCATTGTAACGTCTTATTTCGGGATGCGTTTGCTTTTTTTATGCCGTTCCTGTTCTAATAGCCCGGGCAAATTCAGCGGGTAAGCCGGCTTCTTCAATATCCCTGGCTGCTCGGGCAAAATCATAAGCAACCTGAACAAATTCTACCTGCAGCCGCCCCCCTTCTTGAATATCCAATATGCCATAAGTTAAATTGGGATTACCGTGTTTGGGCTTACCGGCACTGCCTACGTTAATCACATGGCCGTTACTTAATTCTTTATAATAAGGCAAGTGGGTGTGGCCGCAGATTAAGACATCGCAGGTGTTTTCGGCCAGCAGCTGATTTAAATAGTCATCAGGCGTGTTTTCAAAAAGATATTCGTTAAGTTGCCTGGGGCTGCCGTGTACAATGAGAAACCTTAATCCTTCTTCAGTAAAGGATAACTGTTGAGGCAATTCCCTGAGCCAAGCTTTATTTTCTTCCGATGTATGTTCCTTAGTCCAAAGCATAGATTTTTCAGCCAACTTCATAGCAGCTTCATCTTTGTAATCACAGCCGCAAATAAACCTCATAAATCCGACAGCATCGTCGTAATTACCCATCACAGTAGGAATTTGCCTGTCGCGCAGCAATGCAATTACTTCATTGGGTCTTGAACCATAACCCACCAAATCTCCGGCACAATAAACTCTGTTAATACCCCTTGCTTCAATGTCCCGAAGTACTGCTTGTAAGCCTGTTAAATTGCTGTGAATGTCTGACAATACAGCTATTTTCAAATTTGCATCACCTCTTGCCTTAGTTTACAACACAAATGAAAAGCAATTGTAAAATAGATATTAAAAAATATTAATAATTTATTGTCTGCTTTTTATGATAAGTTATCGTTCTTCTAATGCTTTGGCAATCACCGATTGCACTGCAGGGTAACATCATGTGCCGGCGGGATTTTTAAGCAAGCACTGTTTTCCTGTATTAGCGCCGGTGTGTTCCTGAATATCCTTGAGATTATGACAGCATTGTTTTACTTTGATATGCTCAAATATATCCCGGGTAGAAACATTACTGCAATAACAAACAGGTACTGCGGGGTCTGATTCTTTAAACCAAACTTTTACTTTTAACGATTCTTTATAAATAATTGCCTGACCAAAATACACCACCGGGCAACTGGCGTTAAGACACATACTGTAGCCTGTCAGTTGTTCCGGCAGGTAGTCTTCCTTAATAAGGCTTTGAAGTGTGGCAGGCTGCATCGGTTTGCCACCGCTGCCGCAAACCGGGCAGGCAGCAGATTTCTCCTGCGTTGGGACACCACAAACTATAGTCATATTTTCCCTCCTGGTTGTCAAAGGTAAATTGGAAAGTTAAGTTTTTTATTTTTTATCCGAAATAATATATAAATCCTGTTTGTTCTGTTTAGTTAATATTAAAATGTCCGAAAATACTTATAAATAATTTTGATTAACTAATTATCAACTAAACCAGGGGGGGGTTGCCGGATGGATGCAAAAGAACAAACTGCTGCCGAAAAAAAACCTGGAACAGACGCTTTTTCTTCCCCCGGAAAAATAAATCAGGGGGCAGCTTGGGTTAAGGGTGGTAAAATATATGTGCAGGATCCTGCCGATGAAGGGAAAAAGGCTACTATTACGCCTTGCCCGGAAGTTAAAATATTGGTAAATGACAAACCGGTTGCCGGCAAAACAGAGGTATCGCAACGTGATAAAATAGAAGCCATCCCCGTCAGCCGCCAAGAACCGGGTTCAGTAAAAGTTCATATCACGCCTGATAAAATGTCAGCTTTTTTAGAAATTAAAACCGGATGCCACAACATATATGAACTGGTCGATTGTCCACCTGCACATCATTTGATATTAAAGGCAGCACTTAAAAAACAGATAATATTTAAAGAAACCCGTGAATCATTGATAAGCCTTTTAATTCATCACAAAGTAAGCTATGGCATTGACCTTCATGCCATAGACAGTATACTGAAAGAACCAAGGGATGGCATGAAGCAGGTTGCCCAGGGTCTGCCCCCCGGCCAATCAACAGATGATATAGTTGAGCTGCTGTTTGAACATAACGCCACGCATTATGAAAATATCAAGGGTACTATTGATTTTAAAGAAATGAGCAATATACCATCAGTATCCATGGGCGATACCTTAGCCAGAAAGATGCTCGGTCAGGAAGGCAGTCCGGGCTTAACCGTGACCAATCAGGTTTGTAAAGCCAGAGAACCCAAAAGAATAAATTTGCTGGCCGGTCCCGGCGTTGAAATAGTGGAGGACGGACTGAAGGCGGTAGCCACCAGAGAAGGGCAACCAAAAGTTCAGAAGTCAGGCAACGGCTGGTTTTTTTCAGTTGAACCGGTACTGACAATCCCCGGTGATGTCAATGTCAAAACCGGCAACGTACGATTTAAAGGCGATGTAAGCATCTTGGGGTCAGTAGATAACGACATGAGCGTCAGTGCCACCGGCAATATAACTGTACAAAATATTATTACAAAATGTAAAATCACTGCCGGCGGCAATGTTGATATTAAAGGGAATATAGTAAATGCCGAGGTAATAAGCGGCGGTTTCAGTGTGTTATGTAATAATTTGAAGCCTTTACTGCAAGACCTGCTTAGAAATTTAGAGGATTTGTATATTTCAGCCAATTTAATGATTGAAAAACTGCCTCCCAAAACAAAGGTGATTTTTGGTAATATACTGGTTCTGTTAATAGAAAAGAAATTTATACATCTTAACGGTTTGTTGGACAGACTAAACAAAAAATTTAAAGAAATGGACTTGAAACTACTTGGCAGCTATGAGCAGGTTTTACAAAGAACCATTAACAGTCTTAGCGGCATTAATATACTGCAATATCAAACACCGGGTGATTTTCAAAAAACCCTGACTGATTTAAATAATTTCTTTTATTATGTGGACAGCCTGGTTAAAAACCGAAGTATGGTCAGTATTAAAGTGGCGCTTAATTCTGTAATTAAAAGTTCCGGCGATGTTTTGGTAAGTCAGGGCTGTTTTAACACCCATATTATAGCTGAAGGCAATGTAAAAATAGACGGAATTTTTCGGGGCGGCATCATCAATGCGGCGGATGATGTGTATATTAAAGAGGTTGGCTCGCAGATGGGTACCAAATCACAGGTGGCCGTGGCCGCAGATAAAAAAGTTAAAATTGAGCATGCCTTTGAAGGTGTTACTGTACAGATTGGGAAAATGAGCAAAACTTTAGATAAAGAAATGTTTAATATTATTGTTGATCTGGACGATGAAGGAAACTTGCAAATAAAAAATTTTTAGCCACCTTTACGGGTGGCTTTTTTAAGCTCCTATTATTCTTCATCATTTGCTATGGGAACAATAAAATAGTACAACACAAATATACTTGTCACAAGCGGCACTAAAACCAGCGGATGTTCAAAACTGTAAGTACGAACAATACAGAAAAATAATACCGAAAGCAAAAGACAGGGAAAAATCTTTGCCCAATAATTTAACAATTCTTTTCCTGTGGGGCTGTTAGAATTCTTCATGCCCTCACCCTCGTTTCTCAGGCAGGATTAGTTTTGTGAATATTTTATCATAATCCGGCCTTAAAACAAGGAGTTTGACATGTAGTGACAAAATATTTGTAATTTCTTATTGTAAAATTAACAGCGAAACGCAATTGTGTTTTAGCAAATTTTCTTTTACTTTACTGGAAGTATTGCCCAGTGACTTTGGCTTAGTGCCTAATATTAATAAGTCATAACTTCCCTTGCTTAATTCTGAACTTATTTCCTTCGCAGGGGATCCCCGGCGTACTTGCCACATAAAATTAATACCTGCCCGTTGCGAAAGCTCCTTAATCTTCTGATAAATTACCTGTTGTTTTTCTTCAGCCATCTGATAAATGTATTCGATAAACTGTTCTTTTGCGATACCGCTTGCCAGTTGGTCCACATAACCGTAATGCGTTAAACCGGTCTCGGATACATGCAGTACTGTAACCTCCGGTTTAGTTAACATAATTAAAGCCTCTATTTTGGCCCAAAAGGCTTCTTTTTCATCACCGTGGACTGCCACCAGTATATTATTAAACATAACCCCACTCCCTGATATAGTATGGCAGGGCAAGGACTTGCTCAGTCCCCACCCTGCCATAGATAAAAGCATGATTAGATTAAGCCATAACTTTGGCCAGTACCAGCAAGAATAATCCTAAAGAGATAACCATATAGTCTTGTCTTCTGACCTTCAGGTCAGCAGCCCTTTGTTCATCTACCCCGCAACTGGTTTTATCAGACATCAACAGGCACCTCCTGTTTATTAATTAACTTACTATTATAAAGGAAGCACAAATTTTACAACCACCAGGGCAAAGGCTGCCTTAATAAATCCTACAATGAAGCCCAGCACGATACCGTCTTTACCGGCAGCTTTCATATCGGAGAATTTGGTGGTTAAGCCAATGCTGGCAAAACCTAAAGTGAATGCCCAGGTCATAAAAGTGTTGGCCATTTTCACTTCCTCTTTGCTGAATAAACCGGCTGTATTGGCCAGCACAGCAATTAAGAAAGCAATAATAAAGACCGGGAACTTGTCCACAACAAACTGAGTTTTATTAATTTCACCGGCAGCTTTGCTGTCGTTTTTCAGTACCAGCATTACCACATACAAGACAACAAAGGGCAACAGCACTACACGACCCATATTATAAATACCGGCTATAAGTCCGGCGTCCTGACCATAGGCCATACCGGCTGCCAGAACTTGCGCTGAGTTAACAATACCGACACCGACCCAGGCACCAAACTGATGTTCATTCAAACCGAACAGGTGACCTAAAGCCGGGAAAGTAAACAGTGCTAAGAGACCAAAAATCAGAATGGTTGCAATGCTGTAGCACATTTCCTGCCCTTTGGCTTTAACAGCCGGGCCGGTAGCCACAGTAGCCGAAACGCCGCAGATGGAGAAACCGGCCGCCAAGCATCCCGCCAGGGAATCGGTCATTTCATAACGTTTGCGCAGCCAGAACATCAAAGCAACAGTACCAAACAAGGTAACAGCAATAAAAATCATACTGGTGGTACCTACTTTAACCAGCGAAGCCAAAGTATATTTGGTACCCATGACCACAATACCTGTTTTGGTTAAAATAGTGGAATATTTAAGACCCGGCTCTAACACCGAAGGAACACCTACAGTGTTGCGAATCAACATACCAAAAATAATTGCCAACAAAACGTAGTTCAGGTGGGCAATTTCATAAATCTTTTTAAAGTTTGTTTTAATAAATCCTTCTGCCCAGCTGGCAGCAATGGCTACCAGAACAACCAGAATAAGACCCGGTATTGCTTTAGCAATTTGTGAACTTAAGCTTTCACTTTGTGCTTGGCTGATTTGTGTTTGTGCCAAGTAAATACACCTCCAAACTATTAGTAAGTTAATAATAAGCTACCTGTTTAAAATGGAAATTTAACCGCACCTACGGTGGCAGCTCCCCCCTTCTTCAAGTTTTTATATTTAGTACACCGAAACCATTGGTTCCGTAGTATACACTTGATTATTGCCGTTGTTTTGCATATTTCTAATCAAGAAGACATTTTCTTTGAACAAACCGGTTAGGTAAATATTATCATTTACATTCAATTCAAAAGTTTCATTATACTTTGGCCCTACATACTTTTTAAAAATGCATTTTATAATTTTATTTTCATGGTTGATTATTTCAATTTCTCCTTCTATACAACCCAAATCACCGTCATAAGTTTTGTTCCAAGTTACTTTATTTACGTTACCGTTCACACTTTCTTTTTCAGGGATAATGGATTCTCTTAGCAATGTATTAATTCTGTTTACATTTAACATTAATTTAGGAAGTACAATTATTACCAATGGCGTCATGCAGATTAACAAAATAAATATCCATCCATACCACTTTACCAGTTTTTCTTTTTTTTTACGGGAGATGTTAATGTGAATCTTATTCACAAAATTCCCTCCTAAAAGTCATCCCTTTAACCTTATGTTACATTTGTTACTTTTATCATTAACAAATGGCAACCAGTTGGTTAACTTAATGAAATCTTAATGTTTTTAGTGTTTCAGGTCAATGAAACAAGCCGTATATGGCAAATAACAATCATGCAAATGACACTTTTGTGTCATTTGCATGATTGTTATTTTGTCTTGCAAATTGCTTGTCAACTGTCTTGTGTACGACATGCTATTATTGGCCAGGCTTGCTTTGTTAAAAAATAATTATATTGGAAAGGATTTTAGTGTAAATGGTCAAAATAATATATTAACTGTTTATGGTTAAATTAAGTTTATTGTAGAGCGGTGGCTATATGTTTTTTAATAATAAAATTATTAAAATAATACTAATATTGCTTTTAACCGTTGGCGCATGTTCTGTTTTACTCTTTCAAGCAATATTAACTTCTTTTCAACAAATTGATAAAATAAAAGATTACCAGCAGCAAATAACTAATATTAATGAAATTCATGATGCCTTTAATACAATGGCAGATAATATGCAAAATTATATTTTATTAAAAAAACCTGAGTATCTGAATGATTATTATAAATACAGTGCTTTGTTATCTAAAAAACAAGCAGAATTTTTAACCAACGGAAATTTATCTAACAATAAAAATGTCTTTGAATTTATAGACCTATACAAAAGCTACATAAATTTTGTTTCTGTCGATGTAATACCTGCGATTCAAAACAATCAATACACACAAGAGAAGATTTATGAATATTATTTACGGAACCATAAATTTTGCGAGCAAATTAATGCACAATTATATGATGTTAGAAAAATATATAATAAAAATTTAGAGCATTCATTTCAGGTTGTATTAGATAATGTCAACAAAAAAACCATACTGTTATTGATAGTATGGCTTATCTCAATGTTTGTTTTACCATATGTATTTTACCTTTTTTTAAAACCATATATTAATAAATGTTTTTATGCAAATGAATTGGCTGAGCACACAGACAGCGCATTAATATTTGCTGACAACTCCGGTAAAGTAAAATACATCAATAAATCTGCGCGTGACCTATTTGGTTTATTGCCGGAAATGGTAAACAATAAACATATTGAACAATTTTCTGCCCTTTTCCCGTCATTGCAAAATATTACTCAACCACTTCTGCACGTATTGTTAACACAAAAACCAATACTTAGAAAAAAAATTAGCTTTAACAATGACGGGCGTAGCATTGATCTAACTGTAGATTATCTGCCGATTATATTGTTTAATAAATTAATGGGAATATTGTTGATTGCCAGGTTGACCGATGAACAAAAGGACAAGCCATTGTTACTGGATACCCTGGAAAAAGAAAGAAAAAGAATTTCTATTGAAATTCACGATTGGATTGCCAGATATATGTCTACTATAATCCATTCCTTGGATTATAATTTACGGTTGCATAAAGCGGGACAACTAAATGATAATGAATTGATGCAAAATTTAAGTGATCTGCGTAATCATTGCCAAAATGCAGCTATCGAAATGCGTGGGATTATGAATGACATTCACCCCTATTTAATAGATAAAGTAGGTCTAATTTCCGCCCTTGAATCGTACATTCAAACTTATGAAAAGCTCAATAAAATAAAAGTATATATTTTTTATCAAGATCGGGCATTACGCGTGAAAAAAAAGGATGAGATTATTATTTATCGAATCATTCAAGAAGCCCTAAGTAATATTGTTAAACATGCCAAAGCCACCGAAGCGGATATTAACTTTACCAAACAACAAGAAACCCTAAAAATAGAAATAATGGACAACGGCGGCTCTGAAGGCGATTTTTTGGCAGGCAAGGGTCTCTGGGGAATGAAGGAGCGAGCTGCACTGATTGGCGGCGATATTACGTTTGGTTATGGCGAAGGCGGATTTTGCGTTACTTTAACTGTCCCGATACAATCAGGAGGACAAGCGGATGAAGAAAATTAAACTTATGTTAATTGAAGATCATAATGTTTTTCGAGAGGGCCTGAAAAAACTATTGGAGTTGGAAGAGAACTTGCAAGTGGTGGCGGAAGCCGGCTCTTGTCAAGAAGCCCTGGCCAAATTGACAAGTGATATTGATGTAATTTTGCTTGATATTGGCTTACCTGACGGCGACGGTTTAGAGCTGGCCGGCCGCATTAAACAAATTTATCCACAAATTAAGCATGTCGCCCTTACCACCTATGACGATCCCATATTTATTAAAAAAGCCATGGAATGTGGGGTTAAGGGTTTTGTTCCCAAGTACGCCTTTTTTGATGAGATTAAGTCTGCAGTTTTTATGACCCACAAGGGAGGCTCTTATCTTTATCCCGGCTTAAATACCGACAGTTTGTTGAATCTGGCAGACACAGGTTTAACAGAAAATGAAATACAAATTTTACAATTGCTTGCTCGAGGTAAAAATCAAAAGGAAATTGCCGCGGAACTTTATATCAGCCTTTCTACTTTTAGAAGACGTTTAAAAGATATATTTACTAAATTAAATGTTCACTCTGTGGAAGAAGCACTCACTGTAGCCGTAAAAAGAGGCATCATTAAATAAACAGTCGTTTAACCGGAGGATTTTATGAGACAATCCCCCTTATTTAAAAGTATCTTTCCTACTTTTGTAACGATCTTTTTTTTAAGCATTTTTATTTTATTTGGAATTATGGAATTTCGCCACACTAACAACGTTATCAACCGCTATGAATCAGGTATTGTGCAAATGGCTGTCAATAAAACTAACAATTTCCATGAACATTTAAAGACAGTAACCATAAGCATTGCCGGTATGCTGGATCATCAACCGGACATGCAACGGTTTTTTTATGATAACATTTATTTTGTACCCGACCTGGTTAATATCTATATGTTAAAAGATGGCAAAATATTAAGCTCTGCTTCTAATTTAACGCCGGATCAATTTGTTATCTCCCTGGCCAAGCAGTTTGAGCCGCAAAAGATTTCCGATATATACTATGCCGGTATACACCTGGATTCATCGTCCAAAAACGAAGCAATTACTACCTTGTATCCTTTAAAAAACAAAAATGCCACTTTAGCAGTAAGTTTCCGCCTTGACCGGTTGCAAAATGAATTAATTCAAGGATTTATTAATCAAAACTATCGGGTAGCTGTTTTTGACGCTGCCAATCGGCCTGTGCTCTGGCCCTTTGAAAAGGTTAAAGCTGCTTCTTTTGATCTTCAACAAGATACTTTTTACTATGACAATAAAAAGTATCGAATTGTCATGTCGGAAGCAGGAGACGGATTTTGGAAACTATACTTCTTTTTTGAGGCAAATAACTTTGAATTATACCGGGCCATAACGGTTTTGCTGTTGGTATTTGCCCTTTATGTTTGCCTTTATGAATTACTGGTTGAATTCTGGGGAGTTAATACAGCTAAAACTTATTTTGAAAATATTGATTTTGCTATTTTTAACCAAATTAATGAAGGTGTGATTATTGCCAATAACTCCGGACGCATCTTATTTGCCAACGAAGCAGCGCATCACATATTTGCGGATCGAAAAAACACATTAAGAAATATTAAATTAAAAGAACTGTTCGGTAATACAGACGAATTGCCCAAGGAAAATGAAGGATCCACCACCTTAACCTTAAAATTCAGGGATAAATTGCTTAAGGCCATTCATTCGCCCATTATTAAGAACAATAAAATTTTAGGCTCATTAACAGTTATCAGAACAAGCAACCAGGACAGCGCTTTTTATTATCAAATATTAGATAAATTAATTGATGCCCTGCCCCAGGGAATAGTTTTTGTTAATAAAAACCACGAGATTGCCTTAGCTAATTTAATTGCTAAATGTTATCTTAATAATTTAGTTCCCGGTACCAGTATTGAGGTAGTTGATCGTAATTTGGCTGCCTTCATTTATAACCAAATTGATTCTCGCACAACCCACAGACTGAGCCTTTCAGACTCCCTTAACTGTGAAGTAACCCCGGTCTATGATGATGACGGCATCTACGCGGGAACGCTGATTATGCTGCTAAACAACAGCCAGCCCTTTGGTTCCTAAAAAAACCTCCTTGCCTTATGAATGGCAAGGAGGTTTTTTATTGGTGAACCATTAATACAATAATTACAATAAGCAGCGCCAGCGAAAGAGCCGCATAATCTTCCATTCTTTCCGTGGCAAAAAGAGTATATATTTTTGCTTCATATTTTTCAGGCTGTATTTCTTTTTTATTCTTTGTCATAATTTCACCCTCTGACTTAAGGATTTTCCGGCATAAACAGCAACACTACCAGCAGGGCCAAAAGGGCTTTTAAAAAAGCAGCCGCTGACCCTACCACCAAAGGTTTGCCCCCCGCTTTTCGCAGTTCAGAAAAAGAAATTTGCATACCCAGGCCGGTCAAACCAATGGCAAAAAACCAGTTATACAGCTTACGGATAGTTATCAACTCCGGCGACGGGGGTGAGTTCTGTCCCAGCAAGCCCAGTGAAGTAAGAAAAACCATAATTAAAAATCCTAAGACAAAGACAGGAAACTTGCTCCATAAACCGGTGTGAATATTGATGTGATCATCCGGCAGCCTGGCGGAACGGCTGCTAAGGGCGGCCAGTGCCAGCACCACAAAGGGCAGAAACAACACCCTGGTTAAATTATAAATCTCACCGGTTTTTAAGCTGACAGAAGCATGGTTGGCTGTGCCGGGATCATAAATGAGACAAACCGCTAATACTTGCCCGGAGCTTAGAATACCTGTCCCAGACCATACCCCGAACTGGTGAGGACTCAGGTTTAATATATGGCCGATCATGGGAAACAGAAAAATACAAACCACTCCAAAGGACAGCACGGTGGCTATAGAAAAAACCACATCTGTGGTTTTAGCTCGTACGGCCGGTGCTGTAGCAACAATGGCTGATACACCGCATACCGCCGTACCGGCTGCCAGCACAGCAGCTGAGGAAGGCTCCATGCCGGTTTTTTTTCCCAACCAGAGAGTAAAAACCAACGTAATAACCACAAAAGTTAATACCAGAAAAATAGCCGTGGCACCTAATTGCGCCACTTCCACAAAACTGTATAATGACCCCAGCAGGATGACGCCTAATTTAATAAACAAGCGGGAGGTGGCAACTCCTGCCATTAGCCAGGACGGTAATCTAAATAAATTACCGATTAACATACCAATTATAATAGACAAAAGAATGTAATTTAATCGCAATATTTCAATCAGAAACTTTTGCGTAACAGGGTTGGTACGTAAATATGTTTCTAAACCCGGCCAGGGAATGCCAAGGTCTTCACCGCCCATGGTAAAAACCGCTATGGCAAACATTAACAGTACACCTGGTATTAAATTAAATATATGAGAAGCTATATTCCGCTGCACTGGCATCTCTCCCGGGTAAGCAAATTCAACTTCTTATATTATAGCAATAAATTTAACCTAATCGACATATTTTGAGAAAAAATTAACAGGCTTACGGGACAACCGTAAGCCTGTTAGATCACTCGGTATTATCACCTGAAAACTTGTAGCCAATGCCACGCACAGTTTTAATGTAAATGGGGTTAGCAGGATTTGGCTCAATCTTTTGCCGGACATACCGTATGTGTACATCCACTGTGCGGGTATCAACATTAAAGTCAAAACCCCACACCCGGTCCAACAGCTGTTCCCTGGTAAAAACCTTGCCGGGATGAGACATTAATATCTTTAATAACTTAAATTCTTTGGGAGTAAAGCTAACAGGTTGTCCTGCCACTACCACTTGAAACTTTTCAGTATCCAGCATGATGGGACCGCATCTTAACTCCCGGCCGGCAGACGAGGTCTGCTGATTCTGTTTGGCGCGCCGCAGGGCCGCCTTAACCCTGGCCATCAACTCTCTCGGGCTGAAGGGTTTGGCAATATAGTCGTCTGCCCCCATTTCTAAACCCACCACCCTGTCCAGGGTTTCTCCCCGGGCCGAAACCATCAGGATGGGCACCAAAGCAGTGGCTGGATCATGGCGCAGCCGCCTGCATATTTCTAAACCGTCCGGCTCTGGCAGCATAACATCTAATATAACTAAGTCCGGCAATTCGGAACGAATTAAATGCAGCCCTTCTTCACCGCCGGTGCTGGTCAGCACCTGGTGCCCGTCTTTTTCTAAATTAAACCTTATTAGCTCCAAAATATTGGTTTCATCATCCACAACAACAATTTTTGCCAAAGCAATCCCCTACTCTGCTTATTTTTTTAATTAAATTATATAGGGGATTTGTTAAAGTTTACTGAACAATCAGTTAAGATTAGGTTAAACACCTTCGATAATTGTTCATTAAAAAAGGAAAACAGGCCGGCACACATTTTGCGTGTACGCCGGCCCCTTGGTTAACTCAGTTTGGCAATATTATTTCGCACCGACTGAATAGATTTTTTCAATGCACTCATTTCTTCTTCATTCAAATCAAGCTCAATAACCCTTTCCACTCCATTGCCGCCGATAACAGCAGGCACGCCTGCAAAAATATCCGTTTCGCCGTACTCGCCCTGCAGATAAGCAGACACAGGTAAAATACGTTTTTTGTCTTTCAAGATACATTCCGCCATCTGCATAACCGACGCACTGGGCGCGTAATAGGCACTGCCGGATTTCAGGTAATTTACAATTTCTGCGCCACCCTTTCTGGCCCGTTCCACCATAGCATCTAAACGATCTTTAGAAATCAGCTTTTCTACCGGAATACCTCCCACATAAGTGTACCGTACCATTGGCACCATATCGTCGCCATGACCGCCCAGTACAAAGGAGGTGACATCTTCAAAGGACACATTCAGTTCCCGGGCGATAAAGGTGCGGAACCGGGCGGCATCCAGTACGCCGGACAGACCAAAAACACGGTTTGGCGCCAAGCCGCTTGTTTTATAAGCGATGTATGTACTGACATCTACCGGGTTGGTAACCACCAGTATGTAAGCGTCGGGAGAATATCTGACAATTTGCTCGGTGACACTGCGGACAATACCGGCATTCATGTTTAGAAGATCGTCCCGGCTCATACCGGGCTTGCGTGCCATCCCGGCAGTTATTACCACAATGTCTGACCCGGCAGTATCCTCATAATTGTTAGTACCAACAATGATGCTGTCATAACCCTCCACCGGGGCAGCCTGCATAAGATCCAGGGCTTTTCCTTGGGGAATACCTTCAGCCACATCAATCAGCACAATGTCTCCCAGCTCTTTGGCCGCCGCCCAGTGGGCACAGGTGGCTCCCACATGGCCGGCACCCACAATGGTTATTTTGTTTCTTTTCATTTATTAGTTCCTCCCCTTTTCAATTCATTAAACGACATCCCGGCGCCAGAGAGGAAGGGTTTTATCGCCCCAGCCATCTTTTTATTCCGCGCAGGGTGGTGTCTCTGTTTAATTGAGCAATAGTTTTGGTTAACGGAATTTGCTTAGGACATACTTTAACACAGTTTTGGGCATTACCGCAATCGGTTATGCCGCCCACTCCCATAATTGCATCCAAACGTTCCTCCTGGTTCATAGCTCCGGTGGGATGAGAATTGAACAGCTTCACTTGGGCCAGGGGTGCCGGTCCCATAAACTTGCTTTTATTATTCACGTTGGGACATGCTTCCATACAGCAGCCGCAAGTCATACAGCGGGAAATAGGATAACACTCCTCCTGCACTTTTTGAGCCATCCTCGGCCCGGGTCCTAAATCATGGGTACCGTCAATTGGAATCCAGGCTTTAACTTTTTTCAGATTTTCAAACATAACCGTCCGATCCACCATTAAATCCCTGATTACCGGAAACTTACTGAGCGGTTCTAAAACAATAGGTTGTGCCAGTTGATCCACCAGGGTGGAACAGGCTTGTCTGGCAATACCGTTAATCACCATGGTGCAGGCCCCGCAGACCTCCTCCAGGCAGTTACACTCCCAAACCACCGGCGTGGTGGATTCTCCCCTGGCATTGACAGGATTTTTTTGGATTTCCATTAAAAGAGAAATGACATTCATCTTTTCTTTATAAGGAATTTTAAATTCCTCCCAGTAAGGGGACCGGTGGGGATCCGGTTGACGTTTAATTTTTAATAATACATAGTTCTCGCTCACTAACCGACCGCCTCCTTGTCAACATCATAACGACGGGGCCGCGGCGGAATTAAAGATGTATCCACCTCTTCATAGCTTAAGGCAGGACCGTCAGGCGTAAATTGGGCCTTGGTGGTTTTTAGCCAGTTGGCATCGTCACGCTCGGGAAACTCGGGCTTGTAATGGGCTCCCCTGCTCTCATTGCGGGCCAGCGCCCCCAGTGTGATTACCCTGGCCAACTGCAACATATGCCATAAGTGACGGGTAAAGGCTGCCTCCTGATTGGCCCAGCTTCCTTTGTCAACCAGTTTAATCTTGTGCCACCGTTGGATCAGCTCTTGAATTTTATCATCTGTTTCCTGCAGCCTCTGGTTATATCGAACCACTGTGACGTTTTCGGTCATCCAATTGCCAAGCTCCTGGTGCAGTTTATATACATTCTCATGCCCGTCCATTTGATAAATTTGCTGCATAAAAGATTGCTGGCGTTTTACTTCTCTTTCAAAGACCGCCCGGGGCACATCTTGGGCGTGCTTATTTAATGCCCTGCTGTACTTAACAGCGTTAGGGCCGGTTATCATGCCACCGTAAAGGGCGGACAACAATGAATTAGCCCCCAGCCGATTGGCCCCGTGATACTGGTAGTCACACTCACCACAGGCAAACAAACCCGGCAGGTTGGTCATTTGATGGTAGTCCACCCATAATCCACCCATGGAATAATGCACCGCCGGGAAGATTCTCATAGGTACTTTACGTGGATCATCCCCCACAAACCGTTCATAAATTTCCAGGATTCCCGCCAGCTTTTTATCCAGAATGGTTCGGTCAATATGCGAAACATCCAGGTATACCATATTCTGACCGTCGATACCCAGTTTCAGTTCATAGCAAACTTTATAAATGGCCCTGGTAGCAATATCCCTAGGTACCAAATTACCGTATGCCGGGTACCATTCTTCCAAAAAATACCATGGCTTGCCGTCTTTATAGGTCCACACACGCCCCCCTTCACCCCGGGCTGATTCACTCATCAGGCGCAACTTGTCATCCCCGGGAATGGCGGTGGGGTGAATTTGGATCATTTCTCCGTTGGCATAATAAACTCCCTGCTGGTAAACCGCGCTGGCTGCAGCACCTGTATTAATGATGGAATTAGTGCTTTTGCCAAAAATAACGCCACAGCCCCCCGTTGCCAGGATTACGGCATCTGCAGCGAAGGCCCTGATTTCCATCGTCTGCAAGTTTTGCGCCACAATACCCCGGCAGACTTGCCGGTCGTCCAAGACTGCCGACAAAAAATCCCAGCCTTCGTATTTTTCTACCAAGCCCGCCGCTTCCCAGCGTCTAACCTGTTCATCCAGGGCATACAATAGTTGCTGCCCGGTGGTGGCTCCGGCAAAGGCGGTGCGATGGTGTTTACTGCCGCCAAAACGCCGAAAATCCAGCAACCCCTCCGGCGTACGGTTAAACATTACCCCCATCCGATCCATCAAATTAATAATGGCCGGAGCGGCCTGGCACATATCCAGCACCTGACGCTGGTTAGCCAAAAAATCTCCTCCGTAAATAGTGTCATCAAAGTGGATGAGCGGGGAATCTCCTTCACCTTTGGTATTAACAGCCCCGTTAATACCTCCCTGGGCACAAACCGAATGGGATCTTTTTACCGGCACCAGGGAAAACAGCTGAACCTTCACTCCCATTTCTGCCACTTTCAGGGCTGCCATAAGACCTGCCAGGCCGCCGCCCACAACAATTATGCTGCTTGTTTGCATAGCAAAACCCCCCGCATTACTGGATAAAGGCAACAATTGCAGCCAGCCCTGCACAGGAAGCAATAATAAACAATCCCATACACAGTTTCCAAATAAATTCCTGTGCCTTTTCTCCCACTGCAATGCCCCAGCTAACCGTCAAGTTCCATAAACCGTTGGCAAAATGAAAAGCTGCTGCCAACAAACCGATAACATAAAAGGCAAGCCACCAGGGGTTGGCCAGCAGATGTGACATGGTGTCAAATGTTATAGCCAATCCACTTAAGGCATAGGCCACGCGCAACTGCCAAACATGCACCAGTATAAAGGCTAAACTGACTAAAGCTGTTACCCTTTGCAAATAAAAAGCCCAATTCCTAAGATAGCTGTACCTTAAAACATTGTTTTTTGCCACATAGACAATATAAAGACCGTATAAAGCATGAATGGCAAGAGGCAGGGCAATAAATAAAAACTCTATTGCCGGTAAAAAGGGGATGCTTTGCAGCCGGCTCACAGCGCTGTTATATAAAGCCGGGCTAACTACAGCAAGCGAATTTGTTATTAAGTGCTCTGTCAGAAAGAAGCTGATAGGGAAAAAACCTAGAAAAGAGTGAAGTTTCCGAACAAAAAAATGATAATTAGCCAATCCTTCATTTTGTGCAGATACTGCGTTCATTTACAATCCTCCCCGCCTCCCTGAACTGCTTACATGGAAAATTATATCATATTTTTGAAGTTAGGCCCGCATGAAAAACCGAACAAATGCATGTATACAAGTCAACTGATTAACTGCCGGGAGGTTCCACAGCCTGCAGTATTTCGCTGCGCAGCCCTTGATACTTATTAAGCCAGTTTCTTCTTTCCTGGCGCAAATTATTTACCAATTCTTGATATGTGTTGTGATCATAATAATGCCGAGGCAGATACGCTGCAATTTCAATACCCGGTATGGCTGCAGGTACTTGATAGCCCCAGTCGGGGTCTTGTTGCCACTGAATGTTGCCCCTGGCAATCTCCTTCATAATGGTTGTGGACATGGCAATGGTGATCTTTTGACCCGGTCGTCCCGGCCGGGCGCCCACCGCCCCGGTATTTAAGAGATAACATTCCATATCCGGGTTTGCCTTTAAAATATCCAACAAGCGATTGCCCTCATCTGCTTCCGGTCCCATGATAAAGGGGTTGGTACCTACCTCCCGTTTCGACTGCCCGGCACGGCTGGGATCGCCGGCTGATGTTTCAATTGATTCGCCCAACATAAAATAAGCAGCCGCCTGTTCCGGCGTTAGCTTTGCTACCGGAGGCAGGATATCGTTGCGCCTGGTAATAAAAATAATCTTATGGGCTTTTTCTAAATCAATCTTATCATCTGTGCCGATAACTTCGGATCTTAAGATAACCCCCCGACCGTTGGACGTAAGTTCCACGTTGTTAAAATCAATAGTCCCGTCCTCCAAAACCATTACATTTTCAAAAATAGCCTGGGGAGAGACAGCAGCCTGAAACAGCACACGTTGGGTTTCATCTAAACCTTCCGTTTTAATATAAAAACCGTTTTCTGTTCCGTAGCAGTAACCCCGCTCATCCATCAATACCACATCATCCTGGCGAATCATGACTTTTTCCGGTTCGGTTAAGCCGTGATCGTGCATGGTTAAGGTGGTTTTACCGGTGCCCGATAAACCAAACATAATAAAACCTACTTCTTTGAGTTCACCCTGCACGTCTAAAACTCTCAATACTTTACTGCCGGCATGGAAGCCCAGCCCACCTTTTTCTTTCATGGCATACATGGCCTTCCGCAAAAAAGACTTTTTGCACTCGCCAAAATAATCCGGCCCCAGGATATAAGTTATTTTTTCCAGAGGATGGCAGAAAATAATGCACTGGGGCCACTCAGGCACATAAATGGTAACAAAATCCGGTTCGGCATCTTTGTCTTTTACCGCAAAAGTCATATTCAACCATTGCAGGGGAATACTGGCATAATCTTTGGTAATATATAAACGGCAATGAAAGCTGCATGAAGGATGCAGGCATAACTGACGATCCATACGAATTACTTCTTTATCCTGCAAAAACTCATGCACCTGCTCAGCCAGGGCCAGCGCTTTTTCAGGCGGCATACCCTGCTGATCCACACCCCGGGTAAACCCTTCGCAATCCACAATAAACGTAGCCCTGGCACTGCGGTTGCGCATCCGGGAAATAAAACCAGCACTGCCGTATTTGGTAGTTCGTTCTTTTGGTGAAGCCATCTTTCTTAGTTCTGTTAAACCAGGGTTGTCGATAATTGTTCGGGCATCAACCGTACGCTTTAGCTTATTCATGTTTCCGGCTCCTTTCTGCTCTTTTGTATACTGTATACGCAGCCAAAAGATAAGTTGCCTGGTATTTTAAAAAATCAAAACACATAATAACCAATTGGCATCACAGCAAAAATCAGCCCTGATCAAGCATTCCCTGGCCGGGAGTAAACCAAACAGGTTTACTCCTCGGCGTAAATTTTTCTGCCTTCCTGATACAAGTCGCCACCGTAAGCATCATTTACTACGATGGCAGGAAAGTCCTGCACAGTTAATTTATAAATTGCCTCCGGCCCCAGATCCGCATAGGCCACCACCTCAGCCTGCTTAATGCACTTGGCAATTAAGGCTGCTGCACCGCCCACAGCGGCAAAGTAAACCGCCCGGTATTTTTGCATGGCTTCTTTGACAGTTTCTGAACGGGCCCCCTTACCAATCATACCTTTAAGCCCCAGTTCAATTAACCTGGGAGTATAAGCATCCATACGGCCGGCTGTTGTTGGTCCCGCTGAGCCGATAACTTTGCCCGGCGGCGCCGGCGAAGGCCCCACATAATATATAATTTGCCCCCGCAGGTCCACCGGCAGGTCTTTACCCTGCTCTAACAGCTCTACCAATCTTTTATGGGCTGCATCGCGGCCTGTGTAAATAACACCGTTGATTAAAACCTGTTGGCCGATGCGCAAATTGGCCACTGCTGCATCAGAAAGGGGTGTCGTTAAACAAACACGGGTCACTCGAAAAAATCCTCCCTTTTGATCCTAAATAATTACTGACTTATGCCTGGCCGCATGACAGTTAATATTGACCGCCACCGGCAGGCTGGCAATATGACAACCAAAAATTTCAATGTGAACCGCCAGCGCGGTTGTACGTCCGCCCAGGCCGGCGGGACCGATGCCCAGTTTATTGATTTTTTCCAATAATTCCTGTTCTAAAAAAGCTATGTCCCGCTGCGGGTGCGGCTGTCCCAGCGGTCTTAATAAAGCTTCTTTGGCCAAGAGGGCACATTTTTCCATCGTACCGCCGATACCCACCCCGATAATTAAGGGTGGACAGGGGTTCGGGCCGGCGTTTTTAACAGTATGCAAAACAAAATTTTTCACGCCTTCTATCCCTTCGGCCGGTTTAAGCATTTTTAAGGCGCTCATATTTTCACTGCCGCCCCCTTTAGGAGCTACCGTTATTTTTAAACGATCGCCGGGCACAATTTTTGTATGAATGACCGCCGGTGTATTGTCACCGGTGTTAACCCTTGCCAACGGGTGACCCACCAAGGATTTGCGCAAGCAGCCTTTTTGATATCCTTCTCTGACGCCCTGATTCACCGCTTCATAAAGATGGCCGTTAATAATATGTACTTCCTGCCCCAGTTCTAAAAATACCACCGCCACGCCGGTATCCTGGCACATAGGAAGGGATTCGGCAGCCGCAATGGCTGCATTTTCCAATAAAATATTTAATATTTCTTGGCCGCTCTGAGAAACTTCCGTCTGGCATGATTTTTTAAAAGCTTCTATCACGTCTTCCCCCAACCGGAAGTTGGCTTCCTGGCATAATCTTGCTACTTCTGAAATAATAACACTGCAATCAATGGTTCTAATGTCAACTACCCCCTTTGTGTTATTGGCAGCAGCTACCCCACAGTAATGCAAAATTAGTACCAACCGTCAACCAGCCGCGCTGCTAACATAAGTGCTGCTGCCTTGTGGCCGTAAAACATACTGTTAACCTGTGTTTGTGATACATTATGTAATACATTATGTAATACTTTTCCATTAATGTGTCACTTTATTTTTAAAATAATTTCTAAATTTTATAAATTTCCGTTCTGCATAATCTTGTCCGAGACCAAACCACCTTTGGTGCAACTAAAGTCAACAAGCCACACAGCCAACGTGCTGCGGCATTTGTTTATAATAATTAGAAATAATTCTATTTTTTAGAAATATTAATCCGGTACTTTTTTATCTTATTATACAGGGTGGCTAAAGAAATGTTTAATTGCCTGGCTGTTTCCCTTTTCCCCTCTACACCGGCACCATACTTTTGTAACGCTTTTTCTATCATCAGCCGTTCTAACAGGTCCAGTGGCATGATATCATCCGGGGCTTCACTTGTCTCCCGGTGCTTAACTTGCAAATAGGGAGCCAGTTCCTGATAGGAAATTAAATTACTGTCCGAAGATACCATTACCCTTTCCAATACGTTGGCCAATTCTCTGATATTGCCCGGCCAGTGATAGCTGCGCAGTGCCAGCATGGCCTCTTGGGTTAAACCAATAATTTTTTTGCCTAATTTACGGTTTAATCTGACTACCATGCAATTGGCCAGTTCTTCTAAATCATCCATACGTTCTCGCAGGGGTGGTAGGTTAATTTCTACCACATTTAACCGGTAATACAAGTCTTCTCTGAACAAGCCCTGCCTAACCAGCTGTTTAAGGTTTCTGTTAGTGGCGGCAATTACCCTTACATCTACGGCAACCGGTCTGGTGCCACCGATACGCTCAAACTCCCTCTCCTGCAGCACCCGCAGCAGCTTGGCCTGCAGCAGCAGGTTCATGTCACCGATTTCATCCAGAAACAGCGTGCCACCATGGGCCAATTCAAATTTACCGATTTTATCTTTTACAGCACCGGTAAAAGCTCCCCGCACATGACCGAATAATTCGCTTTCCAGCAGCGTTTCCGGGATAGCCGCACAATTAATGACAATAAAAGGACCTTCTTTGCGTGAACTGGCCTGGTGGATGGCATGGGCAAAAAGTTCCTTGCCGGTGCCGCTTTCGCCCAGCAGCAACACCGTGCTGCTGCTGCGGGCTGCCTGCCGGCTGATTCTTATGCACTCCTGCAGAGCTTGGCTGCTACCCTTAATTTGCTCAAAATTATATTTACTTCGGGTAACCTGTCCGTATTTATCAGAAAGGCTTCGCAGCATACTGTTGCTTTTTTTTAATTCTTCAACCAACTTAATTATGTCGGTAATATGTTGAAAAATTACCACCGCACCTGCTATTTCATTGTTAATAATAATTGGTACAGCATTAGAAATAACCTCTGCATTGCTCCCTCCCACCCTGGTACGGTAGCCTTTCACCGGCACGCCTGTTTTTAACGCCAGCGCCAGGGCGCCGTTGGGAGAAGCTTGGAAGATGTTCTGCTTGGTGCGTTCTTCAAAGGACAGCCCGGTAATCCGACAAAATGCAGGATTAACGTAAATAATATTGCCGTCACGGTCCGTTACTTCTATAGCTTCCTGTACAGAATCCAAGATAGCGGAAAGCATAGCTATGGGCAGCATATCCATCACCCCCTACCATTATTCGCCCATTAATTACAAAAACCTGCAAAAAACCTATATTTGTTTCGAACAAATGTTTTGCGACTTTATTTAATCAATGTTATAATATACCAAATACCCCTTTATCTCTTAAAATGAGAAAGGTTGTGAACCCTTTTATGTTAAATGCCCGGGAAGAAGCCGTCCTTAAGGTTATTATTGAAAATGTCAAAGCAAAGGGTTATCCGCCCTCGGTCAGAGAAATCGGCGAGGCAGTAGGTCTTTCCTCCAGCTCTACTGTTCATTCATATTTAAAAAGATTGGAACAAAAGGGATATTTGCGCCGGGATCCTACCAAGCCCAGGGCTATTGAGGTAATCGGCCCGGACAGCGGCAAGGAGCAGCCCCAGCCAGCTCAAACCGGAGATGAACTGGTATATGTTCCCATGGTGGGGGAAGTAGCTGCCGGGCTCCCTCTGTTGGCTGTGCAAAATTATGAAGACAGGGTAATGTTGCCCCGCAGTTTTACCGGATACGGCGAGTTTTTTATGCTGACCGTGCGTGGCGAAAGCATGATTGAGGCCGGTATTTTACCAGGTGATTTGCTGCTGGTGAGAAGGCAAGAATCGGTTAACAACGGCGAAATAGCCGTAGCTTTGTTGGAGGACGAAGCCACTGTTAAAATATTTTATAAAGAAAAAAATCAAATCAGACTACAGCCGGCAAACCGTTTGATGGAGCCTATTTATGTGCGGGATATAAAAATCTTAGGCAAAGTGGTAGGACTGATGAGAAAAATATAAGGTCGCCAACGGCGACCTTATATTTTTTGGCTCTAACTCAAGTTTGAAACGAAAAAGTAAGCGACAAACCAGCCGTCACCTAGAATCACAAATTCAAAACTGATACACTGGGCTATGAAAAACTTGAAAAACCACTAGTGGTAAATCAAGACGAACAGGAGTATCAGCAATATGAATACTAGAGAAATTGCTGCGGAATACCGCCTGGCACACTGGGCACAGATAGTGCGCAGAAAAAATGAAAGTGGCCTTAGTATTAAAGCCTTCTGTGCAAGCGAGGGATTCCGTGAAAACACCTACTACTATTGGCAACGGAAACTGCGAGAGGCTGCCTGTGAACAACTGACA